>CP119313.1:0-673622 GCA_029202485.1 Candidatus Pedobacter colombiensis
TAATTTTCCTACTTTTGCAACCCGCTTCGGAGGAAGGGAAACAGTGAGAAGGATAAGGAAGAAGGTTGATTTGAGGAGCTGAAAGTAGAGATTGGTATTTCTTTTAGAGTGTTTAAAGAGCTCGGAAAATAAAAGAAAAAACTTTAACAAAAAGTTTGACAATGCTAAAAAGATTTCTACCTTTGCAATCCCAAACAGAACGGGAGTTACCAAACGGAGTTTGCTAACGAAATAAAAAAGATTGAAACGTTGAAGATTCGAAACTGAAACCAGGAACATTAAGACCAGGACGAAACAGAGAATAGGAAACGAAGAAATATAGAGATGACCCGCGAGGCGATTCGAGAAGTTCATTAAAGAGATGTCATTTATAAAGCGTAGCGAGGTAAGATAGTACGATTTCAAAGTACATGAGACCGAAGCTATTTTTTCAAGTCAGAATCTAACTAGACAATATATAATTAGAATAAGACTATTATTAATACAAGTTAAGAATGGTCAGCGTTCAAACAAAACATTTTACAATGGAGAGTTTGATCCTGGCTCAGGATGAACGCTAGCGGCAGGCCTAATACATGCAAGTCGAACGAGATTAAGGAGCTTGCTCCTTATGAAAGTGGCGCACGGGTGCGTAACGCGTATGCAACCTACCTTAATCAGGGGGATAGCCCGAAGAAATTCGGATTAACACCGCATAAAATCACAGCACAGCATTGTGTAATGATCAAATATTTATAGGATTAAGATGGGCATGCGTGTCATTAGCTAGTTGGCGGGGTAACGGCCCACCAAGGCGACGATGACTAGGGGATCTGAGAGGATGGCCCCCCACACTGGTACTGAGACACGGACCAGACTCCTACGGGAGGCAGCAGTAAGGAATATTGGTCAATGGAGGGAACTCTGAACCAGCCATGCCGCGTGCAGGAAGACAGCCCTCTGGGTCGTAAACTGCTTTTATTCGGGAATAAACCTTATTACGTGTAATAAGCTGAATGTACCGAAGGAATAAGGATCGGCTAACTCCGTGCCAGCAGCCGCGGTAATACGGAGGATCCAAGCGTTATCCGGATTTATTGGGTTTAAAGGGTGCGTAGGCGGCTTATTAAGTCAGGGGTGAAAGACGGTGGCTCAACCATCGCAGTGCCCTTGATACTGATGAGCTTGAATACACTAGAGGTAGGCGGAATGTGACAAGTAGCGGTGAAATGCATAGATATGTCACAGAACACCGATTGCGAAGGCAGCTTACTATGGTGTGATTGACGCTGAGGCACGAAAGCGTGGGGATCAAACAGGATTAGATACCCTGGTAGTCCACGCCCTAAACGATGAATACTCGCTGTTA
Source organism: Candidatus Pedobacter colombiensis (assembly GCA_029202485.1). Classification (NCBI taxonomy): domain Bacteria; kingdom Pseudomonadati; phylum Bacteroidota; class Sphingobacteriia; order Sphingobacteriales; family Sphingobacteriaceae; genus Pedobacter; species Candidatus Pedobacter colombiensis. Next base: position 1,349 of record CP119313.1, read on the forward strand.
GCGATATACAGTTAGCGGCTAAGCGAAAGCGTTAAGTATTCCACCTGGGGAGTACGCCCGCAAGGGTGAAACTCAAAGGAATTGACGGGGGCCCGCACAAGCGGAGGAGCATGTGGTTTAATTCGATGATACGCGAGGAACCTTACCCGGGCTTGAAAGTTAGTGAATCATTTAGAGATAGATGAGTGAGCAATCACACGAAACTAGGTGCTGCATGGCTGTCGTCAGCTCGTGCCGTGAGGTGTTGGGTTAAGTCCCGCAACGAGCGCAACCCCTATGTTTAGTTGCCAGCACGTTAAGGTGGGGACTCTAAACAGACTGCCTGTGCAAACAGAGAGGAAGGAGGGGACGACGTCAAGTCATCATGGCCCTTACGTCCGGGGCTACACACGTGCTACAATGGATGGTACAGAGGGCAGCAAGCTGGCAACAGCAAGCGAATCTCAAAAAGCCATTCACAGTTCGGATAGAGGTCTGCAACTCGACCTCTTGAAGTTGGATTCGCTAGTAATCGCGTATCAGCAATGACGCGGTGAATACGTTCCCGGGCCTTGTACACACCGCCCGTCAAGCCATGGAAGTTGGGGGTACCTAAAGTATGTAACCGCAAGGAGCGTCCTAGGGTAAAACCGATAACTGGGGCTAAGTCGTAACAAGGTAGCCGTACCGGAAGGTGCGGCTGGAATACCTCCTTTCTGGAGTAGTTTTGACTACTCGCTATGCTAAATGATATAAATGACGATAAGATCTCAAAAAAGAAAAACCCATAGGATGAAGCATCGTTTAGTGCTCCATACTGAAGAAAGGGGACATGAGTAGGCAAGAAGATTTGTGAAATGAGAAATCAGTACTCATAAACCTTACTTACGAATATCTAGTCCCGTAGCTCAGTTTGGTTAGAGCACTACACTGATAATGTAGGGGTCAGCAGTTCAAATCTGCTCGGGACTACATTAAGATTAATCTTAAGGGGGATTAGCTCAGCTGGCTAGAGCGCCTGCCTTGCACGCAGGAGGTCAACGGTTCGACTCCGTTATTCTCCACCATCACCGGTGCCTAATACAAAAGGCACATAAATAGGAAACCAACCCAAAAGGAAAGTGACCCGGGATAGAAAAGTTCTTTGACATATTGGAAGAAGTTAAAAAAGAAGAGCAAACAACAATAGAGACGTTGTTTGATTGGAAGAATACTGAGCGCAAGCAATTGCATTCAGTAAACTGAAGGTTTAACAACAATCAAAAAAGCATTTCCATATGCGCAAAAGGGTATGGAGAGAAGAAAGTAATTAAGAGCACACAGGGGATGCCTTGGCTCTCAGAGGCGATGAAAGACGTGATAAGCTGCGATAAGCTTCGGGGATTAGCAAATATGAATTGATCCGGAGATTTCTGAATGGGGAAACCTAGCTAGTTGAAGACTAGTTGTACAATGTACGCAAACCTGCCGAACTGAAACATCTAAGTAAGCAGAGGAAGAGAAAATAATAATGATTTCCTGAGTAGTGGCGAGCGAAAGGGAAAGAGCCCAAACCAGTAATGTTACGGCATGACTGGGGTTGTAGGACTACGATATGATTATAATGCAATGAAGTGGAACAGGATGGGAAGCCTGGCAATATAGAGTGATAGCCTCGTACACGTAAGTACCATTAGTCTAGTAGCATCCTGAGTACCGCGAGGTCGGAGACGCCTTGTGGGAATCAGCCGGCACCATCCGGTAAGGCTAAATACTCCTGAGAGACCGATAGTGAACCAGTACCGTGAGGGAAAGGTGAAAAGAACCCCGAACAGGGGAGTGAAATAGAACCTGAAACTGTGTGCTTACAAGCGGTCGGAGCGTCCAGGTGGCGTGACGGCGTGCCTTTTGCATAATGAGCCTACGAGTTACTCTTCTCTGGCAAGGTTAAGTGTTTCAGACACGGATCCGAAGCGAAAGCGAGTCTGAATAGGGCGTATAGTCAGGGGAGGTAGACGCGAAACCTTGTGATCTACCCATGGACAGGTTGAAGGTGCGGTAACACGTACTGGAGGACCGAACCGATAAACGTTGAAAAGTTTCCGGATGATCTGTGGGTAGGGGTGAAAGGCTAATCAAACTGGGAAATAGCTCGTACTCCCCGAAATGTTTTTAGGAACAGCGTCGTGGTGAAGTTAAATAGAGGTAGAGCTACTGATTGGGTGCGGGGGAGTCAAATCCTACCAAATCCAGACAAACTCCGAATGCTATTTAATATACACGGCAGTGAGGCGCGGGGTGCTAAGGTCACGCGCCGAGAGGGAAAGAACCCAGACCATCAGCTAAGGTCCCCAAGTTACAGTTAAGTTGAACTAACGAGGTCCGATTGCATAGACAGCTAGGATGTTGGCTTGGAAGCAGCCATTCATTTAAAGAGTGCGTAACAGCTCACTAGTCGAGCGATCGGGCATGGATAATAAACGGGCATAAAATTGTACACCGAAGCTATGGGTAATATTAATATTACGGTAGGGGAGCATTCCAGCGGCAGCGAAGGTATGACGTAAGTTGTGCTGGAGCTTCTGGAAAAGCAAATGTAGGCATAAGTAACGATAAGGCAGGCGAGAAACCTGCCCGCCGAAAGGATAAGGTTTCCTGATCAACGCTAATCGGATCAGGGTTAGTCGGGGCCTAAGGAGAACCCGAAGGGGATATTCGATGGACAACGGATTAATATTTCCGTACTTTTTATAACTGCGATGTGGGGACGGAGTAGTGACACTGCCGCGATCTGACGGAATAGATCGTTGAAGGCTGTAGGTAATGGACTGGTAGGCAAATCCGCCGGTCTAGCTGAACGCTGATAGTACCGCAAACCTTCGGGGGCGTGGATAGTGCAGGTAATCAGACTTCCAAGAAAAACCGCTAAGCTTCAGGTTATAAAAACCCGTACCGCAAACCGACACAGGTATCCGGGAAGAGAATTCTAAGGCGCTCGAGTGAATCATGGCTAAGGAACTCGGCAAAATGGCCCTGTAACTTCGGGAGAAGGGGCGCTGGTAGCAATATCAGCCGCAGTGAAAAGGCCCAGGCGACTGTTTAACAAAAACACATGGCTTTGCAAAATCGAAAGATGAAGTATAAGGCCTGACACCTGCCCGGTGCTGGAAGGTTAAGAGGGGATGTCATCAGCAATGAGAAGCATTGAATCGAAGCCCCAGTAAACGGCGGCCGTAACTATAACGGTCCTAAGGTAGCGAAATTCCTTGTCGGGTAAGTTCCGACCTGCACGAATGGTGTAACGATCTGGGCGCTGTCTCAGCCATGAGCTCGGTGAAATTGTGGTCCCGGTGAAGACGCCGGGTACCCGCAACGGGACGGAAAGACCCCATGCACCTTCACTACAATTTAACATTGACATTGGATACAGGATGTGTAGGATAGGTGGGAGACTATGAAGCGGCATCGCCAGGTGTTGTGGAGTCAACGTTGAAATACCACCCTTTCTGTATTCGGTGTCTAACTTGGCACAGCTAAGGACATTGTTTGATGGGTAGTTTGACTGGGGTGGTCGCCTCCAAAAAGGTAACGGAGGCTTTCAAAGGTAAGCTCAATACGCTTGGTAACCGTATGAGGAGTGCAATAGCATAAGCTTGCTTGACTGTGAGGCAAACAAGCCGAGCAGGGTCGAAAGACGGATATAGTGATCCGGTGGTTCTGCATGGAAGGGCCATCGCTCAAAGGATAAAAGGTACGCTGGGGATAACAGGCTGATCTCCCCCAAGAGCTCATATCGACGGGGAGGTTTGGCACCTCGATGTCGGCTCGTCACATCCTGGGGCTGGAGAAGGTCCCAAGGGTTCGGCTGTTCGCCGATTAAAGTGGCACGCGAGCTGGGTTCAGAACGTCGCGAGACAGTTCGGTCCCTATCTGTTGTGGGCGTAGGAATTTTGAGTGGGGCTGACCTTAGTACGAGAGGACCGGGTTGGACTAGCCTCTAGTGAATCTGTTGTTCCGCCAGGGGCATTGCAGAGTAGCTACGCTGGGAATAGATAAGCGCTGAAAGCATCTAAGTGCGAAACTAGCCACGAGATGAGAATTCCATATAGGACCGTAGCAGACTACTACGTTGATAGGTTACAGATGTAAAGGTTGTGAGATCAAAGTCGAGTAATACTAATCATCCGAAGCTTTCAAGAGCAGAACACTGTTGTTTGTTCTTCAAAACTTAACTTCTTTCAATAATATGTCATTTGTTTAGTTTAATTAATCGAAAGATATATAACTAGATATTTAAAAATATTTAGGTGCCTATATCGGTGGTGTCCACCTCTTCCCATTCCGAACAGAGAAGTTAAGCCCACCAGAGCCGATGGTACTGCGGTAACACGTGGGAGAGTAGGTCGGTGCCAAATCTTAAAAGAAAGCCTTTCAGGAAACTGAAAGGCTTTTCTTGTTTTATAACATTTTCATAAACTTTTTTTAAGACATAAAGAGTTTATGGCTTTAACATAACCCCAGGTATATGATTCAGGTATTAGTTTGAGAATGTTAGGCCAGAAGGCTTTTCCGGTCTTTAAATCAATTAAGTTCCTGTTTTTGCTATATCTCCCCAAAATTAATTTAAAGGGCTTCTAAAGCCATCTATTGTGTGTGCTTTCAATTATCGCTTTGTCTGCTGGTTTCTGGCTGCACAGCTTTATATACCAAATTTGACTGCATATCCTTTATGATGGGACCCGGTAACTCTTTGTTAACCTTAGCTGCGCATGATATCTATTCTTACTGGATATATCGGATTTTATTAGAGCTTGTTATGATTCCTGTTCTGTTAAAGAATTTACATAAGCTTTTGGTGTATGTCCAAACTGTTTTTTAAATTCCCGGCTAAAGTATTTAGGGTCGTTAAAACCAACCAGGTACGAAACTTCTGATACATTGTATGTTTTTTGAGCAAACAGTTGGGCAGCCTTTTTTAATCGGATCGTTTTTATAAAATCATTTACAGAGAGATCCGTAATCGCCCTGATTTTTTTATACAATACAGGTTGGCTCATGCCGATATTCGCGGCCAACTCCGGAACATTAAAATCTTGTTCAGACATGTGATCCTCTATATATTGCACTATTTTAATCATAAAAGCATGTTCTACAGTGCTAACCGTAATGTTTTGAGGTTGGAGGTTTACCTCTTTACTAAATTTCTGTCGCATCGTTGCTCTCGATTGTAAGAGATTTCTGATGTTCAGTTTCAGCAAGTCAATGTTGAAGGGTTTGGTGATATAGCAATCGGCCCCAGTCTCCAATCCATCTACCTGATGAATCTGAGAGGATTTTGCAGTGAGCAGAATGACAGGAATATGGCTGGTCCGTTCATCAGTTTTTAGTTTTTTACACAGTTCCAGCCCATCCATTACTGGCATCATCACATCACAAATAATCAAATCCGGGAGCAACTCAACAGCCGTTTCCCAACCATCCAATCCATCTGCAGTTTCATTAAGCCGATAGTCGGTCCCTAACAAACCCATTAGCATTTGTCTGATCTCGGGATTGTCTTCAACAATTAAAATCGTTTCTCCATGGGTAATTTTCGTTTCCGCTTCAAGATTAGAGATCGCTACAGGTACAGTATATATTGTATTTCCCGAATGGTGATATTGATCATCTGTAAACTCATTGTTTTTAAAGTGGCTTTTTCCCTTTTTAAGCGTTAAGGTAAAGCAGGTATCACCAGGCTGAGTGGCTGTTGCCGGATTACTCTCAATCCCTATACTTCCGTGATGAGATTCTACAATACTTTTAGATAGCGCCAGACCTATACCGGAACCGATGTGTCCTGATCCCCGCTCATCAACCTGAAAGAAGTCGCTAAATAGCTTTTGCTGACTCTCCAGAGGGATACCTTTTCCATTATCTCTAACTTTTAGGACCACTTCCTGAACCGTTTCTTCTATAGAAACCTGGATGCTACCATGGCCACCTGTAAATTTAAAAGCATTGGAAAGCAGGTTAAATAGTACTTTTTCAAGTTGAACCTTATCAAAATGCAGTTCTATATATTCCTGTTTATGGTCAAATATATAATGAATAGCCCGGGTATCAGCCAGATGCTGGAAAGCATGGAAAATTTCCTGTGTAAACTCAATAATATTGCCGCTGCTCACATGTAATTTTAAGTTGCCGGTCTCTACCTTCCTAAAGTCCATTAGCTCTGTGATGAGCCTCATTAGTCGGTCTGCGTTGTTTTTAATAGGAAGTACCTGCTTGTTAATTTCAGGATTATCCTTCGTAGTTTTTAACAGATGCTCAAGCGGACCAAGAATTAAGGTTAGAGGAGTACGTATTTCATGTGATATGTAAGTGAAGAAGTTCAATTTCATCTTTTGTACATCCTCCGACCTTTTTAACAATGCCCGGATAAAAAGATACCTTACTGTAAGGAACAAAATCACAGAAAACAGCAGCGCATAAAATACATAAGCCCACCAGCTGGCCCATATAGGGGGGAGGATTTTTATATTGATGCCGGCCTGATTGCTCCCCGGTATTCCATCATTATTGAGCCCCTTAACTATAAAATGGTAGCTGCCCGAAGGTAAATTGGTATAGATAGCACTGGGATTATTTGTATAGTTCCATTGTTCATCATAGCCCTCTAATTTGTAAGCATATTTATTTTTGTCGGGTTTGATATAATTTAATAAGGCGAAGCCTAATGTAAAATGGTTTTGATCATGTTTAAAGGTAATTTCTTTAGTGCTCAGAATTTGCTGCTTTAAAAGCTGATCAGGCCCGCCAACCTCTATCGGCTGATTAAATAATTTTAAACCCGTAAAAACAACCGGTGCTTTATATTTGTTCGTTTCAATTTCTTTGGGATGAAAAGAGGTTAAACCATTTAATCCCCCTAAAAAGATCTCCCCTTTACTGTCTTTAAAGTAAGAACGGGCATTAAACTCATTTCCTGCCAGGCCATCACTCCTGGTATAATTTCTAAACTTCCCGGTGTTTAAATTTAATTCTGATAAGCCATTAGCCGTACTGATCCATAAATTGCCTGAGCCATCCTCAACAATTCCAAGCACATTGTTATTGGCCAGACCATCTACTTCCATATAGGTTTTAAAATGGTTTGTCTGCTCATTATAAACACTGATACCGCCAAAATAAGTACCTACACAGATTAAACCTTTAGTTGTTTGAACCACACAGTTGATATAATCAGATTGCAATCTGGTACTGTCATTCTCCTTTTTGGTAAACGGTGTTAAAATTCGGGAGCTAAAATTATATCGGTATAAACCCGCAGATGTTCCCAGCCAAAGTTTTTTGTTGCCGTCTTCAAAAAGAACCTGTACACCTTTTTTACTTTTGAAATATTTGTCTAAAACACTTTTTGTGGTGTGATCAGGAAAGGTTCCATTCTGCCTTCTTAAAATGGTTAATCCATTTCTTGACCCAATCCATATTGTCCCATAACTATCCTGTCTCAAAGCCAGAATTTCGGCAGTACCAATCGTGTTTTTGGCATCTTTTACATTAAGAATATGCTTAAACTGCCCTGTTTTGGGATTAAAAATATTTAACCCACCATAATGTGTACCAATAATAAGCTCACCCTTGCCAGAATTCTCCTTGCACATGATTTTTACAAGGTTAGAAGTGATGCTTGTTGGATCCTTAGGATTTGTTTTGTAGATCGTATAATTATTTGTCTTGCTATCCAGATAATCTAAGCCACCACCTTCAGTCCCAATCCACAAGTTGTTGTGCTCATCCTCTACAATAGAGCTGACGATGTTGCTACTGATGCTGGACTTTAACTTGCTATTCTGATAAGTTTTAAACCTTGTAGAAATCAGGTGGCTATAATTAACGCCCCCAAAGTAAGTGCCCACCCACATGGTTTTATTAACGTCCTGATAAATACTATGGACAGAATTGTGGCTGATGCTATTTTTCAACTCAGGATCATGTTGGTAATTGGTAAACTTTTTACTTACCGGATCTAAAATACTTAAACCTTCCTGAGTGCCAATCCAGAGCATACCCTGTTGATCTCGGGTGATTGTCCTAATGTCATTGTGAACAATAGAGTTGGGGTTTTTATTGTCATGTCCATAGACGGTAAAAGATTTGGTAGCATAATTAAACAAGCATACGCCATTACTCGTCCCTATCCATAAATTTTGCTGAGCATCAGCATTGATGCAGGTGATGTAATTTGAACTGATCCCCGATTTATTTTCAGCACCATATTTAAAACGTTCATATTGATAGCGGCCATTTTTTAGGGACATGCATAATAATCCGCTGTCGGTTCCAATCCATAAATTGCCACGGGAATCTTTAAAAATGGCGTATACAGTGTAGATGCCATCATCTTTTATTCCCTTAAACTGGAAAGCTTTAAAAGTGTTTTTGCTTTTGTCTGTTAATAAATTGAGTCCACGTAAAGTCCCTACCCATAAATTTTTGTCAGGGTCTTCATAAAGGCACTCAATCCCTCCACTGTTTACGCCTTTTTTGGAACGGGTATGGATTTGTATAAAGGTATCTGTCTTGGAATCATATCTATTCAGTCCGTTCGCCGTTCCTACCCATAAGGTGCCTTCCGAATCCGTAAGCATAGCCTGGACTTCATTATTAGAAAGACTATTCCTGTCTGCCGGATGATTTATATAGCTTTTAAACTGATAGCCATCATATCGGTTTAATCCCTGTCGGGTGCCGAACCACATAAAGTCAGATTTATCCTGGGTAATTGATATCACTGAATTTTGGGATAGCCCATTTTCAATGGTATAGTTGCTAAAAGTAACGGGATTTTGTGCTTGAGTGGAATGAAAAAGTACAAGAATGGAAATGCATAAATTAATCAATCTCCATTTAATAATTTTCATAGGAATTTCTTGTTATTGTCTATTTATCAGCGCTAAAGATAGAAATATCTCGGTTTCTTAATGATTTTTCTACCCTTTTTTTTAGAATATTCATCTTTTTTGAACAAATATAATTACAGTTTTGAGTGTCTCAACAATGTAATATTCTAAAGGCTGTATACTAAATCATATTTAGTGCAAAACAGACTGGAAAGCATTAACCAGCTTTAATAAGTATATAACTGTTGTGACAAACAAAACTAAATTAATACCTAAACCAAACATGTATGAATAAACATCGACTAATCCCTTGTCAATGTATCCTTGTGTCTTTTTTTCTTGTTGGTCTTGGGTTTCCGCTAAGTAGCTTCGGCTTTAATACCTTAAACCGAAGTAGCTTTGTATTTTTTCAGGATACTACAAGCCGTTCCGATAAGGATACGGTGGCAGCGGATTCCGGAAGCGTAAAATTAAGGCGCTTTGTATCAGTAAAGAACGTTGATTCATTGCCATTAAAACAACTTGGCCTGTTTCCCTTTAGCTCCCTTCAGCAGATGCTTAAAGGTAATGTCGCTGGCGTATACGTACAGGAAACCAGTGGCGAACCTGGTACCTCAGAACAAAGTATGATGATCAGGGGTTTGCCAATGCCGCTCTTATCAAGAAAAGACATCTATCAGGTTCAGCCTACCGTATATCTGAATGGCATTCCGCTGATTCAGGACAATCCACTGATGTTTGATGTACAGCGGTTTGATTACCTACCTATTGGTCCCGCAACTGACCTGCTTTCCACGATTGATCTGGATAATGTAGAATCCATCAATGTCATTAAGGGTGGGGCAGCCGCAGCCGTTTATGGGCCAAGGGCAGCCAATGGGGCGATCTTTATCACCACCAAAAATGCACAGGAAGGATTAAATCAAATCAGCTTCAACAGCTATTATGGAATGGTACAGAAAGATCAGGTTATACCTGCCAATGCTAAAAACGAAAATGATTTTAGGATGCCGTTTTATAGGAAGTTCGCCAGTCCAACGGATATGGATAATTATCCGGCGTATCTGAGAGATGCCACCAACGAAAACTATTACGGCCCTTCAAACTGGACAGATCTTTATTACAAAAATAGCCCTGTACATAACATCAACGGAAGTATCACAGGAGGAACAAACCGCTCTAATTTCCGCTTTTTCGCAGGAAATACGCAAAGTGCAGGGAATGCGGATGATACGAAGCTCGATAAATATGTAGCCTCCTTCTTTATCAATATGCTGCCATTAAAGTGGCTTACAGTTTCCAGTATGATCAATGCCACAAGACTTGATCGCAACAGGAATAAGTCATTCAGAGATCGTTTTGCTGAAATGCAATATGTTCCTGACTTATCTAGTCCAATCTCACCGAATAAACTTATTTACGGCAGTTTGCTGGACGAGTATAAAAACAGGGCGATAGATAAGAACAAAATCAACTCAGTTCAGGGCTACTTTTCTCTAAATGCCAAAATAAAAGATATTGATTTTATTTCCCGTATTGGGTTCGATTACAATGAAGGATTGCGCGATGTGTTTTATCCTTCAACCATGTTTGATGGGAACAATTTTGTGTCTAATTATTTTGGCTACAACCAACGTGTGGTGATTGATAATGTATTGAGGTACAAATATCACTTTAACGAGCAACACAGTTTAAACTTAGAAGCAGGGCATTCCTTCCAGGCTGATGTGAACAAATACAATTATGCATTTGGCTATAAAGGATCAAGTGATTACATCAAGATTAACGTGGTAAATGGAGATCCTAAAAGCGATCAGTACCTACTTCCTAAGGATTTTATTGTGTCGAGATTTACCGATCGTCAGAAATCTAACCTGAGCTCATTGTATGCGAGAGCCACATACAATTTTAAGGATGATTTAAGCTTTACGGTCGTAGCTCGTACTGATGGTTCTTCTAATATGCAGCCGAGTGCGCGCTGGTTCTTTTCGCCAGCCATCAGCGCAGATTATAACCTGAAAAATGCCTTGTTAAAAGACAATTCTACTTTTTCTAAATTATTGCTTTCTGCGTCCTGGAGTCGTATAGGGAATCTGATTTCAAATGATCATTTTGCCGCAGGGCCACAGTACAATGTAGATCTGGGCTGGTCTGGAAATCCTGCATTCTATTCTTATGGAGGGTTCGGGACTTTATCCAGACCATATACCACAGGATGGATTGGCTATGATATCCCATGGTCTTATGTGCAGGAAACAAATGTGGGTATAGATGCAGGCTTCTTTAACGACCGTTTACAAACGCGGTTCGAGCTCTATTCTAAAAATAACAACCGTATGTTGTTGCCTATGCCGGTAAATGCCGAGTCGGGTTATGCAGCGGCTTACCAAAGTGGAATGGATGTCAACAACAGTGGCGCCGAACTAATTTTGCAAGCCGAAGTATTGAAAGGAAGAAAAGGTCAATTGAGCTGGACGAGTAGTTTCAATGCTGCTTATAATAAAAACAAATTGAAAGCCCTGCCAGGAGGAATCTCAGAGATCCTTATCGGAACACAAAAGCTGGTAGTAGGGCAGGCCATAGATAAATTCTGGGTACTGCAAACCGATGGTGTATTTAATTCGGATATAGAAGTACCTGTAGATCCTAAAACCTTTCAGATTTTTAACTACAAAGGATTGCCATTCCATGGTGGAGACCCAAGATGGAAAGACTTGAATGGTGATTATACCATTAATGAAGCGGATAAAGTACCGTTAGGCAATTACATTCCAAAGTTTACGGGGAACTTCTCCAACCAGTTTAATTATGGCAGTTTTGGATTGAACTTCAATCTTTACTTTGCCCTTGGACGCAATATCCTAAATCAGGCTGTTGCCAACCGCTTCGACTTCATCAACAGAAAAGGGAAGAACGACATTGCAGCTGTAGATGAGATTACTTTTTGGCAAACCGATTTCGATGCCTCAAAATATCCGGTATACAATCCGTGGAGTGCTGTGCAGTCCTACCGTCCTGATCAGGATATATTCATTGAAAACGGTTCATATCTAAAGCTTCGTTCTGTATCCTTGAGCTATGATTTAGCCAGACTTAGTTTCTTAAATCCAAGAAAAAGAGCACAAAACAAATTTTTGGTTTACATGACTGCTACCAACTTATTCACCATTACCCCATATACAGGAGGCGATCCGGAAGTTGTGGGCTATACCGGCATCGATACCGGTCACGGATTATCCATGCCAAAGACATACATATTAGGTATTAAGGTTGATTTATAGATATGAAAAATATGAGGTTCAATACAACAATAAGTTTCTTCCGCATTTTTTCAGGAACATTAATCCTGGCGGTGCTGATGTCTGGATGTAATAAAAAGTTGGATATAGATTCAACACACCTGGTAAACGAAAAAAACAACTGGAAATCAATTACTGATACTCGCTCTGCATTGCTTGGAACCTATGGTTTGCTAAGAGCAGCCATGGCTGATAACAATGCACACTGGCTTTATGGTGAATTGCGGAATGGTGATTTTCAGGCCACATCGAGATTGGATTTAAAAGCAATTATAGGCAGTAATCTAAATGCGCCATATCCGGTCGTACAGTCATTAAGCAGCTGGCGCAGGTTTTACGCTGTGATCAATAGTGCCAGCATTTTTATCGATCGTGCACATGAAGTGATGGCTTTGGATAAGCAGTATACTGAAAAAAATTATCAGGTCGATATTGCCCAAATGCATGCATTACGCGCTTTTGCCTATTTCTATATGACCCGCATTTGGGGTGATGTGCCATTGATTAAATCTGTTAACGATGGCTCTTTCGAGCGAGCTAAGCGCACACCAAAAGAAGAAGTACTGGCTTATGCAGAAAGTGAACTGTTAAAAGCAGTAAAAGATTTGCCTTACAAATATGGGGATATATATGATCCGGTTTTTCCGGGCTTGTATTACGGACAGGGAATTGCAGGCTGGAATGGCGTACTGTTGACCAAAGTTTCGGCCTATGCTATTTTAGCACACATTGCTGCCTGGAACGAGCGCTATATAGATGCGTCGGGTTATGCACGTTTTGTGCTTGACAACGCGGGGAAGGCTGGTTCAAGTTATATGAACACGGCATTTTTGACCAGGGTTGATGGCTTTTTTTACGATAAAAATACCAATCAGATCTTTGGATTGCCTTTTGCCTGGAGCGATAGGGAGGCTAGTCTCGACGGACACATAGAAGATCTTACGTTGGCGGCACCGCTTGTGGTACGACCTGTTCCTCAAATATACATGACTGACCAGACCATCCTGTCCATTTTTGATGAAGATAAAGACGAGCGTTTCTCTATAAACCCGGCCAATGGTAGGGCAGTAACTGATTATTTTACCGGATTTGGAAGTTCAAATACCATTTTCAGTAAAATTAAGTGTATTCGCAACGCTTCAACAGATGGCTCGCTGGGACTATTCAGCTCTGCCATCATTTTTACCCGTTTGGAAGAGATTACCTTGTTATATGCCGAATCAATGGCTGTTTTGGACAATATGGGGGTAGCAGTAGATGCATTAGATGATGTACGTCTTTCAAGGGGATTACCTCGGTATACTGGTCCGGTTTCAGGTGTAATTGATGCAATTTTTAAAGAACGTAGAAGAGAACTCATGGGTGAAGGCTGGAGGTGGTACGACCAGGTCCGCTATAATCGGATTAAAAAGAACGATGCGCAGTTCAATAAATTAATCAGTACCAACGGCATTTTCTGGCCAATCGGTCAGGATGTACTTCGCAACAATTCATTATTGGTTCAAAACGAATATTGGAGGTAATCATATGAAAAGGAATATACAGTTAATAAAAGGTTTGCTAATCCTGTTTACTGCAGTGCTATTTGTTGTCGCCTGCAAAAAGGATAAGGGAGCTTATGATTTCGATAACCAGGTTAACGAATTTGATGGAAATGTTTACGAGTATCTGAAGGCGCAGCCGGGGGTATACGATTCACTGTTAAAAGTAGTGGATCGCATTACCTGGCTAAAAGATACTTTAAGTTCGCCGTCTAACTTTACGGTTTTTGCACCAACCAACCGAAGCTTTTCTTTGGCATTGTTAAATCTCAATAACATCCGGGTTTCACAGAAAAAGCCGCTGATAAACTTAAGTAATGCTAATCTGGCTCAGCTGGATATCCTATTGAACAGGTACTTCATCAGCGGAAAGTTCACTACAGACAGCTTATTGCTTACAGATGGTGCATCCATGAATACCATTAAATACCATTACGAGATGCATGCCATGGAGGTGAATTCAAATGCTTATGGTTTTGTACATGGCGGTCCTAAAACCATCAAATACAGCGACGTTAAAGGCTCTCAGTATATCGTAGAGTGGCAAAGAACAACCACTCAGGCGGTAAACATCTTTACCCGCAATGCTGTGGTTCATGTACTTACGCCATCACATGAGTTTGGTTTTAGTGAATTTACCCTTAGGCTCAATAAATAACAATTATGAATTCAGTTACCAAGATCATGATAAATAAAAAATATACACTGGCCATAATCCCTATAATTTTCCTGATCGGATTACTGGGGGGCTGTAAAAAATTCTTGCCTACGGACCGGGATACCTTTAACGTGGAGGCACGGTTCACCCAAACGGTATACACGCCGGTATTGGGACGCACAACCTTAATGTCCAATAATTTTGATGCACAAAGCTCTACCTTACCGCTAACCTTCAGAATTGTTAATCCAAGAAATAACGATGGATTAATTGCGGCCGAGCTGATCAAGCCTTTCGATGTATTGGTTTGGAAAAAGGCTTATACAGGGACAGAGAAAACTTTGGCAGAGATTGAAGCGAAAAGAACGATTGAAAAGCATCCACTGTTCGAGATCAGGGAACATTCGGGGGAATTCATTATGTGGGCAGCGGCAAATGACCGCATTTTAAAATCCCTTCCCGATTCAGGTTATACTTTTGATGTGGAGGTAACCAACAATGGCGGTCGCAGGTATTTTAACAATATGAAGCTGCAGCCCTATAAAGAAAGGGCGTTTGAACCAAACTCTAAAGATCCCATAACAGGAGTTGATTTAAACAGGCAGATCACACCCACTTCAGTGGTCAATATGGTTGGAGAGCGCACAAATATCCTCTTATCCCCGGGTGATATGAATGTTTATATGCGAAAAGTCGGTGAAGGAAACTCCCTGACCTTTCGCTTTCAGGACTCAGTATTCAACGCAATTAATCCAAATAAGTTTAACCTAACCAAATGGAATACACTGGTACATGGGTTCGATATGGAGAAAACAAATACCTATGTAAGGTATAAGGTAGCCTATCCAATTCCATTGGTATCCATTCCTACACAATATACTTCTCTTGATGGCAGGCAGGCGAGTGTTGGCTTTGCTTATGAACGCCTTGGCTTTGGGGGTATTAAGGAAATCGGGGGATTTACTTTCAACTTCAACATCTACCAACAGGGCGATTGGGAAATCATTTTTTGGTTTAACCGGGACAACCCAAGATTCGAAAATGAATGATGTACACAGATCAAAATAGATTTAAGCTGAACACGCTAAAACAAAACAGGACTATGAAGTACCTTTCTAAATTTTTACTGCTCCTTACGCTGGTGGTTACTTCCGGAACCAGGGTGTATGCACAAAAGATGGTAACCGTAAAAGGTATTGTATTTGAGAAATCAACTAATCTGGGATTACCAGGAGTAAATATCGCTATGGGTACGCCCCTTAAATCGGTAGGCTCTACCGCTGGTAACGGATCGTTTTTGGTTACTGTACCCGAAAACACAGAGCTTACCTTTAGCTATATCGGATTTAAGGTACAAAAACTAAAAGCAAACGATAAACAAACCATGCGTATCGTGCTTCAGGAGTCAACCAACACCCTCGAAGATAAAGTTGTAATTGTAGGATATTCTGCAAAAACCAAAGAGGTCTCTACCGGAGCAATCACTACCATTAGTGGCAAGGCACTTCAGGATGTTCCTGTAGCCAACGTGGTGGAATTGTTGCAAGGTAAAGTAGCCGGTTTAAATATCCAGAACAATACCGGTAGCCCTGGTGCCCGCGGATCGATCTTTGTACGTGGTTTATCCAGTATAGATATACAAGGGTCTGGTAGTGATGCCTTCTTAACACCAACTTCTCCCTTGTTTGTAATTGATGGGGTGCCTTTAGATGCCAACTCCAATTACGAATATGGTTTTTCACAAGGTGGTCCCGGGATCAGCCCTCTTTCATTGATTCCACCAGAGGACATTGAAGAAGTTTCGGTGTTAAAAGATGCACAGGCAACTTCCTTATATGGATCTCAGGGCGCTTATGGAGTAATTTTAATTACGACCAAAAGAGGGAAGTCTAAAACCCCGATCATCCAGTATACCACCAATTTCTTTGTCAATACTCCACCAAAACTGAAAGAGGTAATTGGGGGAAAAACGGAACGTGATATGCGTTTGTGGCAGATCTACAATTATGGAAAGGGGTTATATGATGGCAGACAACTGATCGATAACACGCCCTTTTTAGCGGATAGCTTAAATGCGTTCTACAACAACTCAACCGACTGGCAAAGCATTTTCTACAGAACTACCTTTAACCAGACGCACAATATCAATGCATCAGGAGGTGATCAGAAATTCAACTATAAAGTGAATGTGGGTTATTACAATGAAAATGGTATTGTCGAAAATACAGGCTTAACCAGATACTCATTGGGGATGAACGTATTGTATCAGCCAAACGAGAAGTTTCGCTTATTTACGAACGTATCCACAGCATTGGGTATCAGTAAAAAGGGGAGTGGTAATGGTGTGCAGCAAAGTGGTGTGGCCAGTGGAAGTTCGGCATCATCACTCTTACCACCACCTTCCTTATTTAGTGGGGCGGGAGATGCAACCGGAGTAATGATTGTAGACAACAACAACAAGTCCGGGAACATAAAAACCAATCTTGAGGCCAGGTATCAGTTTATTAAGTCTTTGGCGTTGACCAGTACGGTAAATTATGATTACAACACAGGTACGGAAGACACTTTTAAACCGGCGATTTTAAATAATAACAAATCGAGCCTTTATACTTATAACGATCGCAGAAGTACGCTGTACAATAGGAACATGATCAACTACACGGAAACATTTAATAATTTCCATAACGTAAACTTCTTTGTTTTCAACGAGATGTATATCCGAAGTTATCAGGCGCAGGTGATTAATCAAATGCGTACACCAAATGATCAGTATCAGGGGCCAGGAGGTTTCAACGCTTCGGATTCTAAGGGTGGTATTTTAAACAGTTATGCAGATTCAAGATCAGCAGCAATAGCAGCTTCATTCTCTTACAATTTTGATAAAAAATATGTAATAGATCTTTCTTATCGTCTGGATGGTTTATCGAGCAGTGGCCCTGATGTACCGTGGTCTAAAAACCCGTCTGTAGCTGTAAAGTGGAACTTCAACAAGGAAAAATGGTTTGAGAAAATAAAATGGGTTGATTATGGTGCAATACGTACCAGCTGGGGTAAAAATATTGTCCCGGCGGGTACCGTATTTGATGCTTTTGGTGCCTATAATTATAGCGGATCTTATAATGGATCTCAAGCTATTGGCCTCGGTTTTAAACAATTGCCGAATACGTTGTTAACCCCAACAGTTACCACTCAGTTTAATACAGGGGTAGAATTGGGCTTGTTGGATGGAAAGTACCAACTGACTTTTGACACCTATTATAAAATGGTTGATAACCAGCTAAGAACTAAAGCATTGGCAGATCACAATGCTTTTGAGAGCATTAAGACCAATGAAGTTAGTTTGGTTAATTATGGTTATGAGTTGTCATTAACCATTCGCCCCCTGGCTAAGGAAAGTAAGGTGAACTGGACGGTTTCATTCAATGGAGCGATCAACAAGGATGTATTAACCAGGCTACCTGATGGCGTGCGCTCTATTATGATTACGGATGACAACACCAAGCAAAATATTCTTTATCGTTTGGGTAGAAACAGCTTGTCGAACGTACTTTATAATACTAAAGGCGTGTATGCGACCACAGATGATGTAGCTGTCGATCCGGTTACCGGGATGCGCTACCGCACTACCGACGGAAAGAATACTACTTTTTTCCAGGGAGGAGATCCCCACTGGGCGGATATTAATGGAGATTATATTCTTGACGAACGAGACCTGGTTATTGCAGGTAATTCTTTTCCACAAGTTACCGGAGGGATCAGCTCATTCTTCTCCTATAAGAACTATTCTATGAACCTAAATATGTCTTATACTTTTAAAAGAGACATCTTAAACAACGCCTTAGCGGAACGATTCCAGAATTTTGCTGACCCGGTTAAGCAAAACAACCTGGTTCCTTTAGATAAATATGATTATTGGAGGACTACAGGAAGCAACGCCATGTATCCAAATCCTTATGATTATACCCGCTATGACATCTATAAACCATTTCGTTTCGACCAGACTTTGTTTCAGGAAGATGGGTCTTATCTGAAGATCAATACGCTGACACTAGCCTATACTTTTGACAGGAAATTCTCAGAGCGCTTAGGTATTACCTCTATGAGGATCTATTGTACAGGGAACAACCTGTATACTTTCACAAATTACTCGGGGCCTGATCCTGAAAACGTGACTGATCTGGGGCGCGATAACTCCAAAGGTTATCCAAGCAGACGCAGCTACTCACTTGGTTTAAATGTACAGTTCTAAAATGAAATTGATGATGAAAAGGATCTTATATATTATTCCCTTACTGGTGCTGCTGATTGCAAACCCAGGCTGTAAAAAGTTTTTAAATGTCGAACCGGTAACCAGTCTTTCAGGTAACAATTACTGGAAAACGGCAAAAGATGCCGAAGATTTTACCAAAGATGTGTACAGGTTGTTCCGTGCAGCAACGATGTCTAACATCCTGCTGGCTACAGGCGATTTTCGCAATGGTCCGACTAAGGCCGGTGGAACCTTCCCTAAACGGTATGACTTCGATTATATGGCAATTAATGATATCAAGAAAACGCTGGCTGCAGATGCCTCACGTACCAGACCCGGTTATAATGCCGAATTGGAATGGTATCAGCAACGTGCACGTTACGATATGATTCCAGATTGGACCCCATTTTATAAAGTGGTGCAATCTGCCAATATTCTTTACAAGGAGTTGGACCGCATTGACGACCCTTCTTTTAGTGATAAGATGAAAAAGCAGTACCGCGCCGAAGCTGTATTTATGCGTTGCATGGCTTATTTCTTTTTGGTTCGGTTATATGGTGATGTGCCTTATTACACCAATGCCTATAACCAGGTTCCTTTGGGGCGTACACCTCTGGTTACGGTATTTAAAAACTGTATAGAAGATTTAAAAAAGGTAAGAGAGGATCTGCCGTGGACCTATAAAGATCCAGCAAACCGTGCCGTAAGAGCAATGCGTGGTAGTGCTGATGCTTTGATGATGCACATGAACATGTGGTGTGCCGGCTTTGATCCAAACAATGCAATGTCCTATTATAAAGCTGTAGATGCACTGGGTCTTGATATTGAAAACATAGGCATGGCCGAGCAAGGGGCTTATGCATTATTGCCTATCGAACAAACTTATCTGGTGATGTTCGGACGTTCCCAGGAGGGCTTATTCGAAATTCAACTGAGCAGTAACTATGGTGAAGTAAGTGTAGATCGTAGACATAAGTTTTCCAATAGTGTAGCACATTTACCTTTCTTAACTTCTACAGATAGATCGCTTAGTGAGCTGGCATATCGCAGCAGCTATATGAAAATGATATACCCGGAAGGAGGAACTGATAGGCGTAAAGACATTTGGTTTGATCTGGCTGACATTTACGACGAAAGCGGAAAGGCCATTATCTATAAGTTTTTCAACCGTGCAGCACCTACACAAGGGGATGATGATAATCCAATTATCTTCCGTTTGGCTGATGTAATCCTGCTCCATGCAGAAGCATTGGCAGAGCTGGGAGGAGAAGATGGACGCGCACAGGATTTGTTAAATATCATCCGTAGAAGGGCTGGTGCCGATCCATTCCCTGCAAACCCGGGCGAAGGTAAACTTAAGGATGCCATCTATTGGGAACGCTGTAAGGAACTCATGGGTGAAGGACATTATTATTATGATCTCGTGCGTACTAAGAAAATAATGGATCCAAAATTCTCCTACCGTCCAATGTCTTACTCTGCATTTATTGCAGGTGCCTGGACTTGGCCAATAGCCAGTAAGGCGCTAATCAACAATCCGTATATGGTACTTAACAACTACTGGCAATAGGTTTAATCATTAAATAAACAGATATGTATAAAAATATAAATCGCATTACCGGACTGATAGTACTAATAGTAGCCGTACTATGCTTTGCAATTGGTTGTAAAAAGGATGCACATTATTTAGACACCGGAATAACCAATGCAAAGTTTGATGGCAATATGATGCAGTATTTAGAATCAAAGCCATTGCACTTTGATACGCTTGCTCAGGTGATTAAACTAGCTGGAATGGAAGATGTGTTTAAAAACGAAAATATTACTTTTTTTGCACCTCCTGACCCTACGATTGGCGCTAGCATTAAGCAGCTTAACTTCTATCTTTATTATACAGGTAAGGATACGGTAAAAACACTTTCTGACATTAAACCGAAGGTATGGAAAGAGCTATTATCCATGTATGTCTTTAAAGGAACCAGTCGCTTAAAGGATTTCAGACAAGTGGATACTGCAGCACTGGATACCTATTCGGGTCAGGGTTATCTTGCCTATAACAATAAGCCGATGAACATTGGTGTACTGTATCACGATGCGGTAAATGGCCCCAAAGAAAACCAGGTTACCATCAAGTATGCTGGCTACCGTCAGCTCATGATTTCCTATATCCCCGATCTTTCGAAACCTAAAAGTTTTTGGGTAAATGCCCTGGTGTCTTCTTCAGACATCAACCCAACAAATGGAATTGTTCATGCGCTCAAATTCACCAATCATTATTTCGGGTTCAGTTCCTACAAATTCATAACGTTAGCGACTGAAAATGGTATCGGAAATTAAACTGTATAGGAGATAAAAATATGTGGTATAAAATCAATAATAAAACTCAAATGATGAATACTAAAAAGTGGTGTTTCTTGTGCATTATACTGTTTGCCGGACTTTCGTCCTGCAAGAAAAGCAGCGATCTGAAAGTTGATCCTTATGCAGGAGGAAAGGAGCCATTAGGCATTCGTTTTTCCAATGCCCTGCCTAAGCCAGCTTCGGGTATCAGCGGTGCTGATGTGGTGTATCAGATCACCGGCTTACTGCCTTATAAAGATAAAATTAAGTGCTACCTGAATGAAACAGAAGCAACGGTAACCGAGATTACGGATAAAACCATTAAGCTGAAGGTTCCTGAGGGGGCTAGTTCCGGTGGGGTTACCATTGTTATTGACGGGCAGATTTTCTTTGGTCCCGAATTTACTGTTACAGGCAAAGCCGGGATTGATCCTACTTTCAAAACTGTGATTGGCACAAACGGGATTATCAATCAAATTATGCCACTTAATAATGGCAATATGATGCTGATTGGCTCATTTACGGATTATGAAAAAAGCACATCCAAAAAGGTCCCTATTAGTGGCATTGTGCTTACCTCTCCTGATGGGCAGTATATCCCTACTGCGGCTTTTGGCGCAGGGGCCGGCGGGAGTTTAACCTCTATGGTTAAGTTAACCAATGGGCAGTATATGGTAGGTGGTGCATTCAGTACTTTCAATAAACGGAAAAGTATTGGAAACATTACCCGGTTAAACGCCAATGGTTCATTAGACTCGACAATTGTAGAGGTTGTTAACTTAACTCCATTACAGCCTAAAAATAGCTTTGATACTGTTGCGGCATTTAATGGAGCCTTAATGGGGCAGGTGAGTAAGGTATTTAGCTATAATAATAAGGTGATTGTGGTAGGCGGTTTCAATAGTTATTACGAGCATTTTTATGAGCGTTCAACCCGCGATACCAAAGTGTTAGGATTTATACGAATGGAAAGCTTATTGCGTATGGAGGCAAGTGGGGGGCTGGATTCAACCTATAATTATAATAAAGCAACCAAATCCAGTTATGAGCGACCAAATGGTTTTTTCTATGATGCTATTATGCAGAGTGATGGTAAAGTTATTGTTGTGGGGAGTTTTACAAAATTTCAGGGAAAGGCTGCAAATTATATTGCAAGGGTGGATAATAACGGTATAATCGATCCTGGCTTTCAGGTTGGGGCTGGTGCAGATGGCTTAATTAGCTCCATTCGTTACAATGCAACTACGGGCAAGTACCTGCTTTGCGGTTCATTTAAAACCTTCAACGGAAAACCGGCTAATGGGGTAGTGATGATGAATAGTAATGGTACGGTTGATGAATCCTTTAGTCTGGGTAAGCTGGAAGGTGGAAGCATTGGTTTTGCAGCACAGTTATCGGACGGAAAGATTCTGGTTAGTGGCTCTTTCAATAAATATAACAACGTGATCAGGCAAGGGTTCATGATCCTGAATGCCAATGGTACTCTGGCAGAAGGTTATAACAATACAGGCATGTTCCAGGGAGTTGTAAGCGATATTTATGAAACCACTTCACCACTGGGTTTCCCGGCTGTAGTGATCGTTGGGTACATTTCCAAGTTCGACAATAAAGCAGCAGGCAATATAGTAAGGCTCGTTTTACGCCCATAACCATTTAACACTTAAAGAAATGACAACAAATCGACTATATCAAAAACATTCATGGGGATTGGACCTGTCGCTGATCGCTTTGGTTCTCTTTACCATAGTATCCTGTAATAAAGACTTTGATCATAAGCTGGATCTTTCTGAGAAAGGGCAGGAGCAGCAAGGTAACAGGATACCAAAAGTATTGTACATCATTGTTGATGGTGCACGTGGTGCGGCAATTAATACCATTCAGGCACCTACATTAACCGAGATCAGTGAAAATGCGATGCAAACCTTTAGTGGCGTAAGTGATGCTAATGGGCTCGCTTCAACAAGCTGGGCCGATATGCTCACCGGGGTAAACAAAGCTAAACATAAAGTAACACAGGCTGATTTTAAAGGGAATAACCTGGTAAATTATCCTATGTTCTTTAAACAGATCAAACAGAATAATGCAAATCTTCGTACAGCTGCATTTTCTGCTACACCTGCATTTAGCCAAAATCTGGTTAGCAATGCGGATGTAAACCAAAACTTCAATAATGATGATTTTGCGGTAAAAACAGCACTCGTTGCCGAATTAAAAAATGAACAGGCCAGCGTAGTATTGGCCGAGTTTAATGGGGTGGAGCGTGCCGGGTTGCAATACGGATATGCAGCGAGCATCCCACAATACAGCACTGCGGTGTTGACCGTTGATTCCTACATTGGTGAGGCGATGAATACCTTAAGACAACGTCCGAATTATGAGAAAGAAAACTGGTTGGTTATTGTGGCTTCAAATCGTGGCGGTAACTTAAACGTGCCTCCTGGACAGAATGATGGGACTTTATTTAGCAATCCTTTGTTAAATAGCTTTGTTATCCTGTATAACCCTCGTTTTTCATACCAATATTATGCTAAGCCAAATACAACAGAACTACCTTACGAAGGAAAGGCTGTGCCATTGGCAAATGATTCTACCGCAAATATTCCTGCTGATAAAGCTGCTAAATACAATTTTGGGACAACAGGTGACTTTACAGTTGAATTTAAAATTAAAGTACTAAGGTTGGCTACCGGGACAAGTAATGCCCCAATCCTATTTAAAACAAGTAGTCCGGCAAACTCTACTACTGGGTGGTGGGTTATTCATTCCGGTGTTAACGGGAACTGGAGGTTAGGTGGTTTACCTGCATCAGTGATGGTGGCCAATCAACCGACCCTTAACGTTGGTGAATGGTATACTTTAGGATTTAAAATTTATACCGAAAGTGGAAAAAGATGGGTGATGATTTATCAGGATGGAGTAAAAGCTTATGCAAATCCCGTAGACATTACCAATAGGAATGTAAACAACAATGAAGAATTGGTAGCCGGATATAGATCTGGTTATGGGAACTCGGCAAAACAACTTATTACCGAGATCAAAATCTTTAATGTAGCCATACCGGACAATGTGATTCTTGCTTATGCTTGTAAAGGGGCAATCAGTCCTACTCATCCTTACTATAATAACTTAATAGGCTACTGGCCAGCAACGGATGGATCGAGTGGCACTTTACAGGATAAAAGCCCTTTTAAAAATGATTTTATTTTAAAAAATAAATATGACTGGATGGCATTCAGTGATTATTCACCAAAATTATGTGTGGACCTACCTGATGATATTTATACCCAGATTCCAAATGGGATTGACATCCCTAGGGTAATCTATGGATGGATGAATATTAAAATCCTAAACATGGGACTGGATGGCAAAACCTGGATACCTATTTATAATGATGTTAAACCTTAACCCTGGAAAAATGATGAAACAGACAACACTTTTTAAAAGCATTGGGATGTTACTCCTTTTGGGTGCAATGATGAGCTGTACCAAAAACTATGGTATTCAGTATCCTGAAGGAACAACTGATAACAATCACCCGAAAGATACGGTAGAGCTGGTATTAGATACCTCGATGTTTAAAGTCGACAAGTCTCAGTTCAATGCCGCAAGGGTTTTTCCGGGGATGGTAGGTATTGAAGAACCAAGGCTTAAGGATTATAAGGTAACAATGGATTTGGATTATATTCAGGTTAAATCCAGTGATCTTAGGATCAGTGTGGCCCCTCAGGGTTGGTTTAGCACGGGTACTTATGCGCCTCCGGGAGAATTGATTACGATTAAAGTTCCTAATGATACTTATGGCTTAGCTGTTCAGATTGGTGCACATGATGATAATCTGACCGGTCAGTCTCCCTTACAGCGTGCGCCTCTTATTTTTACCCGCGTACAGTTGTTTCCGGGCATAAATTATGTTCGTAACCCATATGGAGGAAGTATCTTTATTATTCCCAGCAGATCGCTTGGTCGCAAGGTAGATCTGGTATTTAGTGGAGCGGTTAAATCGCCGGATTTTGTACTTGGTGAAACTACTGATGCGGAATGGAAGGCCATGATTGCTAAAACTACGGTGCCATGGTTTGAGCTGCGCAGTAAGCGGATCATTTTTACCCTGCCAACCAATAAACTGGCTAAATTTCCAATTGAAAGCCCAACAGCATTAATGACCGCCTGGGATGATGAGATCTTGAAAAGCTATTGGGAATGGTATGGTTTGTCGGAAACCACCAGCGATGTGAGGAATAGAAATCCTACACTACCATGGCGTATTGTACACGATATTCAACCAAGTGTAGGTGCTCAGCATTCCGGATATCCGGTGGTTGCCATGGCAAATGACAATTATTTTAAGCAGGCAGTTACCCTAAGCCTTGTTGTTGGCTCTAACTGGGGTACCTATCATGAACTTGGCCACAACATGCAAATGGGCTCAACATGGAGTTGGCCTGATCTGGGTGAGGTGTCTAATAACCTATTCTCTTTAAAGGTCACCAACAGGCATGGTTATAAACACAGTAACATTTTTCGTGCTATGCCGGCAACAATAGCTTTTGCTTCTACAGCTAATCCGACCAATGCCAAGAAATTTACTGATGCTTCAGGCGATGCCCGGATGGGGATGTTCATCCAGATCTTTGAAAGATATGGATACGATTTTATGACTTACCTGTGTACATCAGCACGTATGGCAAGGTTTGGTGCGGGAAATGATCAGGATAAAAAGGATTTCTTTTACGAGCGGCTTTCTGAGTGGACTAAAAAAGACATGGAGCCCTTCATGAAACAATGGGGGCTGTATGTTAGTTCCGTTTCCAAAAATAAGATTGCAGCACAGTTTCCATTGTTAACCGAACAGGTTTGGTTGTTCGATCCAAGTAAATAAGATCATAAAAGTTTTATAACAAATAATCATTACAGGAATGAGAAGAATATTTAAGTCACTTAGCTATAGAACTTTCGCTACGGCGCTTGTTGTGGTCGTTCTGACCTTGATTTGCCTGCAAGGTTGTAAAAGATACTACGACCCTCCTTATATAAATGAAGAACCGCAAAATGTTGCCAAGAAAAGAAGGAAGGTCTTGCTGGTTGTCATAGATGGAGCTGTCGGTATTGATGTAAAAAGAATAGCACCCCCAAAAATTACCGCCATGCTGGCCAATAGTAAATACAGTTGGGATGGCCTTTCTGATATTATACCAACTGATGCTGGAAACTGGAAAAATATCATGACAGGTGTGGGTACAAGTAAACACGAAATCATTGACGAGTCATTTGATGTGCCTGACCTTGGTGATGGACATGAACATGACGCCGGCAATCCCACTTACCCTTCTTTGATTGAAAGGCTTCAGGCTTCAGGAAAGATCAGGAAATCTGTGGGGATCACTTCATGGGCCGCATTAAATAATAAGCTATTTATTTATGGTGATGAACCTATTCAAGTTGGCAGTGATCTCGCCGCTAAAGATACGGCCGTGGTCAAACTGAAATCTATAACAGACGACCTGGTGATCGTTAACTTTAATGAAGTGAACAAAGCGGGACTCAGTTATGGTTACTCTGCTGATGTGCCAGAATATAAAGCGGCCGTTTTAGCGACAGATGGCTACATTGGAGAGCTTTTAGAAACCATTAAAGCCAGAAAAACTTACAAAAGTGAAGAGTGGTTGGTGGTAGTTACTTCTACACATGGTGGATTGAATAAAGGATTTACTTCGGGTAACAAAAGGGAAAGAAACATTTTTACACTTTATTATTGTGAAGGTTTTAAAGGTGAAGAGATCGTATCGCTTCCTGTTACTGATGCAATTACGCTAACTAATAAAACAACAGTGGCAACATTGCCTGCTGTAGATGCCTCAATTTATAATCCGGGAAAAACAGCCGACTTTACTGTACAGTTTAAAGTGTTCCTAAAAACTAAACAATCTGGTACAACATCACATTCTGTATTGTTATCAAAAATAAGTCACGCTTATAGCAGTTCTAATGGCTGGGAATTTATGGTTGACGCATCTAGCCAGAAATTTAGGCTTATACTAGGAGATGGAACCCTAACTTTTTTTTACGGGCCCTCATCATCGGAATTAAATGTGTGGTATACTTTAGCCTTTAAAATATTTACCAAGGAAGGAAAACGTTACGGTCAATTTTTTGTTAATGGTATTCCGGCTGCGGCTCCAACAGATATAACAGGAAGAACCTTTGGGAATGCCACTGGTGACCTTGTTGCAGGTCCCATCGCCAGCTCTCTTGGTGTATGTTCTGAAGTTGTAAGTAATGTAGCCATATACAACACAGCACTTTCTGATGCTGCTATAGCCGATTTTGCTTGCCAAAATGAGTTGACAAACGCTGATCCATATTACCCGAATTTAATCGGATACTGGCCATGTTCAGAAGGGACCGGTACATTTTTCGTGAATAAAAGCCCACTTGCAGTAGGGAAAAATATGGTGATCACAAATACAACAGCCTGGAGTACCATGAGCCGTTGGAGCTGTACACCTCCTCCAGCAGATCGAACAAACTTGGTGGTACAGAATATAGATATTGCACCTCAGATCTATTACTGGTACGGCGTTAACATCCCGGATAATTGGGGTGTTGAAGGAAAGGTATTCCTGGAACGCTTCGAATCTGAATTTATAAAATAGTACCATAAACCATTGGGTGCAAATGCAAAGTGTTTGCACCCATTATAAACCAAAAAACAAACCAGTATGAAAAGATATTTTTACTATGCTGTTCAGGTTGTCATTTTGCTGGTCGTATTTATGGCCTGTAAAAAGTTAACCACGGATGCTTTTCAGGAACATCCGATTTTGACCGCACCACTTAACATCACTGTGGTTAACGATGATGACCAACTCCCTGTTGTTGGTGTAAAGGTGATCATTAGCCGTAAAACCTCTCCAAAAGATGATTACATAAGGGTTGATACTGTACGTACCGATCAAAAAGGGCAGATCAATGGTTACATACTTCCTTATCCGAACTTTTTAAAAATAGAAGTAGATACGACTTATTACCATAAAGGAGAGCAGACCCTTGAGTTTACAACTGAAAATGGTGGTAGTGTAATGCTGCACACCACGCCAAAATATGGGATGGCGCCTTTAAGCATTGCAGTAACCAATAGCACAACTGCGGCTCCGATTCCGGGTTTAGCGCTTTCTGTTAGTAGCCGTGCGCCGGAACAGACACAATGGCTTTCTACCGGCCCCGAAAATGCAGATGTTACGGGTAAGTTGATGGTTTCGCTGCCTTATCCAAACGAGGTTAGGGTAGCTGTAGCCGATACCATTAAGTATTTTCCAGATACAGTAGTAACCAACCTTAAAAATGTAAGGGGAGAAACTGTGAGTTTAAAAACTGAATTAAAGCCATTAACTGTACCACTTGAAGTTACTGTGCTGGATAAAGATAATCAGAGTCCATTGGCTAATTTAGAGATTGCTGTATTGCAAAAGCTGACTGGTGAAGCTGATTTCAAAGACATTGGACTGCTTGGTACAACAGATGTTAAAGGTAAAGTAACACTGAATGCTCCATACTCCGGGGAGGTGTTGGTGAAAACAAATGATGATTTGTATTACCTGGCAGATAGTTATATCACTCGTCTGGCTTATGAGAAAAACAGGAAAATAACCTTACTATCTAAACTTCAAAATCCTGTAGTTCCGGTAGAGCTGAGTGTATTCAGTGCAGTATATGGCATAAATAATAAAAGAGCTGCTTTTGGCGTGCCTGTAAAAGTAAGTTATAGGAAAAAGGGACAAACTACATTTACTGATTTTATAACCAGTAGTATAGCCGCTAATGGTAAGTTGACAATGAGTATTCCATATGGGGAGGAGTTTAAATTTGTGGTAGCTGGAGATCAGATTTTTACGGATAAAGCTATTACCTATATCAATGTCGGTGGTACATTGAAAGCTATAGATTTTGCACTAGAAGTAGGCCCAGCTAAATATCCAGAACCGATATTAACCAATCTGCAGGTCGGTACTCTGGCTTTGAATAATTCCTTAAGTGTGACCGGACCTCAGGATATCGTAATTGATAAATTAGGTAACCGTTACATATCTGAAGGAGCGGGAAATAGAGTGCTTCGCGTTGATCGCTTTGGAAATACCACTGTTCTTGCTGGTACTGGTGTTTCAGGTTTTCAGGATGGAGATGGTGCAACAGCTAAATTTAATGGTCCATGGAGCCTGGTGATAGATAAGGATGGTAATTTGTATGCTACAGACAATACTGCTTCCGGAGCAACTTCGCATCGTGTTCGTAAAATTACTCTCGACGCAAACTATAAGGCAAATGTAAGTACAGTTGCAGGTGGTGCAAGTTCCGGTGGTACCGATGGAGTCGGTACGGCTGCCAGCTTTAATCGACCATCTGGTCTTTGTTATGATGAAGCACGGAATTGTTTATATGTGGCTGAATGGAGTGGTCATCGGGTACGGAAAATTGATTTGACTACCAATACAGTAAGCTTAGTTGCCGGTAGCGGATCCGCTGGCGTAGCTGCTGGTGTAGGTGCTTCAGCAACATTCAATTTCCCTTGGGGTATAAAATTAAGTGCTGATGGCACTTCTTTATATGTTACTAGTGGACAGGGTAATGGTTTAAGTAAAATTAGATTATCTGACAATAATGTAACAGTACTTTCGCTAGTGAAAACAGGATTTGGGACACCCAGAGGCATTTATGTTAGTCCAGGTAACAAGGTGATTATTGCAAGTATGAGTGGTTACTATATCTCTACAATGGTGACAGAAAACGCTGGGAATGGCTCAACTTTTAACCTTCTAACTGGTTCCGGAACAATAACCAAAGGGTATGTAGATGGTCCTGCCGCTTCGGCCAAATTTGGTGGTGCTTTGGGGGTTGCCTATGATCCGTATACCGGAACATTTTACATCGCAGATGGCGACATCTCTACCGGTAACAATGTGGTAAGAACAATGAAATCATCAGATATTAAATAATTAAAATACAATTCATAAAAACTGATCTGAATTACAAACTGCAGGCATGTTCATACATGCCTGCTTAAAACTTAAAAAATGGAATCTTATCAATGGTATAAAATCGGAAATCAATAATGAAAAGGATCTTACTTGCATGCATATGCACAGGGCTCTGGTTTAGTCCGGCTTCCATAAAAGCGCAACAAACTACACCTGTTGCTACTAAAATCGAATTAAGACACGGTAGTCATCGGATAGGTAAGCGCACCGACGAGGTGATGCAGAAGTGGCGTGGCTATGGCTTAGGCCAATTTATCCACTGGGGCTTGTACGCAATTCCCGGCGGAGAGTGGAATGGGAAGCAATACAATGGTGCTGCCGAATGGATACGCTCCTGGAATGGTATCTCAAAATCTACCTACGACTCACTGATTTACAGATTCAATCCTGTAAATTTCAATGCGAACGAGTGGGCGGCAACAGCCAAACAAATGGGGGCTAAATACGTAACCATAACTACCAAACACCATGATGGCTTCTGCTTATGGCCAAGTAAATCTACTTCATACACTATTGCCAATTCCCCATGGAAAAAAGACATCATGAAACCTTTGGTAGATGCCTATGATAAAGCAGGTATAGATGTGATCCTTTATTTCTCTATCATGGACTGGAACCATCCGGGATGGCGTTACGACATCAAAACGAAGGAAGACAGCATCGCCTTTGAAGGTTTTAAACAATTTACCCGCAACCAACTGATAGAGTTGCTGACCATGTATCCAACAGCTAAAGGTTTATGGTTTGATGGAACCTGGGATAAGTCATGGGTAAAACAAGCCGAATTCGCAGATCAACTGGAAACAGAAATGCGTAAACTCAGACCGGGACTGATTATAGGTAGTCGCTTCCGTGCTGATGAAAACGGTAAACGTCATTTCGATTCTAATAATGTGTTAATGGGTGATTACGAGCAAGGTTGGGAACGTAAATTGCCTAGCAAAATAGAAGATGTACATGGCAACGATTGGGATTGTGTAATGACTGTGCCAGAAAACCAATGGGGATATAATAAGGCCTGGAAGGGACACATCAAAACAGCCAATGAGTTGATAGAAATGACTGCAAAGTCTGTTTCCCTTGGGGGAAACTTCGTACTCAACTTTGGTCCGCAGGGTGATGGAGCCATCAGAAAAGAAGAAAAGCAATTGGCAATGCAAATCGGCAATTGGATGAAAACAAATAGCGAAGCCATTTATAATTGTCAGTATGCTGGATTGGAAAAACAGGATTGGGGTTATTTCACTCAAAAAACAGGAAGTAATAAATTGTACATGATTGTATTCAATATCCCTGTTTCGGGTGCTTACCGTGTAAAGCTACCTGCAAAAATGGGCATTGCTAAAGCCTACCCCCTGGCTAAACCTGCACAAAGTTTAACAACAGAGGAAATCCATACCAACGAGTATTTTATTCAGCTTAAAAACCAAGCCTTAGACCAGCCTTTTGTTATTGTTTTAGAGACAACAAACACTACGGGCAATAGCGGAAATGTTTACGATAAAGCAAAAACATAAGCCAGGATTACAGTATACACACAAAGGAATACAACAACACACATACAGAAACTATGAGAAAACTATTGTTTACTGTCTGCTTTCTGGCTACCGCAGGTTTAGCCAGTGCGCAGCAGGCAAACGGGAACAAAGTGCAGATGAAAGAGCTAATTGATGAGCAATTTAGATTCGCTGAACAGCAATACAAGGAGCTCGCCAAAAATGTCCCGGCTAAGGTGATGCCCAAAACGTATAACCCTAAAACCAATAAAGTCGAAACCAGTGACACCAAATGGTGGTGTAGCGGCTTTTATCCCGGTTCTCTGTTATATATTTATGAGTATACCAAAGATACGGCCATACTAAAAGAGGCTGAAAATCGCCTCGCTATATTGGAGAAGGAAAAACATTATACAGGAAATCATGACCTTGGTTTTATGATGTTTTGCAGTTTTGGCAATGCCTACCGGATTACTAAAAATCCGATATATAAACCAACAATTGACACGGCTGCGGCTTCATTGATTACACGTTACCGGCCCAAGGCAAAAGTGATTCAATCCTGGAATTCCAGTAAACAATGGAAAGGGCCTGTTATTATTGATAACCTGATGAACCTTGAATTGCTGGCCTGGGTAAGTGATCATGGGGGCGACGCTAAATATAAAGAGATAGCCATTAACCATGCCAATACCTCACTAAAAAACCATTTTAGACCCGATTACAGCTCTTATCATGTGGTAGATTATGACATGAATACGGGTGCAGTACTTAAACGAGGAACTTCACAAGGGGCTTCTGATTCCTCGGCGTGGAGCCGGGGGCAAGGCTGGGCATTATATGGCTATACCATGATGTATCGTTTTACAAAGAATAAATGCTACCTGCAGCAAGCTAAACATATTGCCGGTTTTATATTAAACCATCCAAATATGCCTGCTGATATGATTCCATACTGGGATTTTGATGCAGCAAATATCCCAAATACATATAGAGATGCTTCTGCGGCATCGCTTATAGCTTCTGCATTGCTTGAACTTGGACAATATGCCGACAGGAAAGAAACTAAGGTTTATGTGAATGCTGCAGAGAAAATGATCACATCATTGTCTTCTGATGCTTATCGTTCCAAGCCCGGTCAAAATGGAGGCTTTTTGCTGATGCACAGTACCGGAGCCCTGCCTCTTAGATCTGAAATTGATGTACCCTTAACTTATGCTGATTATTATTATTTAGAAGCATTAATGCGCTACAAAAACTGGTATTTATAAAACAATGATATGGAAAGAAGAAAATTTATAGGTGCTTTGTCTTTGGCCGGAATTATTGGAGCCATGAGCCCGAAAAATATTTTAGCTGCTACTGACAAAACAAAAAAAACAACAGGATATGCCGGAAATGATCGTGAATATTGGTGGAAGATGTTGAATAAAATTGCCAGCCCTGTGGTGGTTAACCTGGCAAACGGCACATTGGTTAAAAATATGCCGGTTGAAAAATCTCCAACCTTTGATTCCCGTTCTCCACAGGTAACCTATTTGGAAGCTGTTGGCCGTACTTATGCTGGTATTGCACCATGGTTAGCTTTGCCGGATGACCAGACCACAGAGGGAATTGCGAGGAAAAAATTGAGATCAGCTGCTGTGGAAGGCTTAAATAAGTGTTTTACACCAAATAGCCCTGATGCCCTGAATTTCTCTAAAGATTACCAGCCTATAGTAGATGCGGCTTATATGGCGCAATCCTTTTTAAGGGCACCAAAGGCTTTGTGGGAGCCGCTAGAAGCGACCACCAAAGAAAGGATCATTACAGCCTTTAAATCTTTAAGAAACAGGAAGCCTTTTAAAAGTAACTGGTTGTTATTCGGTTCGATTACAGAAGCTTTCTTGCTTTCCATTGGAGAGGATTATGATGCCGACCGTTTAAATGAAGGTCCTAAAAAAATAAATGAGTGGTATAAAGGTGATGGCTGGTATGGAGATGGCCCCAATCTGGCTTTTGATTACTATAATTCTTTTGTGATCCATCCCATGATGGTGGATGTATTGGCAGTAATGGCAGATAAAAAGCTTGTTGAACAAAAAGTATACGATCTGGCTTTGAAACGTATGCAACGTTATGCCATAGGACAGGAGCGGATGATCTCTCCAGAGGGAACGTATCCACCAATTGGCCGCTCAATCACCTACCGTACAGGTGCTTTTCAGGTGCTTAGTCAGGTTGCTTTAATGGGCAAACTACCGGAATCCATTAAACCAGCTCAGGTGCGCTGTGCATTAACTAAAGTGAAACAGAACATGTACGAGACACCAGGCACATTTGATAAAAATGGTTGGTTGCAATTGGGGTTCTGTGGACATCAGCCTCAAATTGCAGATTATTATACCTCTACGGGGAGTTTATATATGGCAACATTATCTTTTCTACCATTGGGATTATCGGCTAATCATGAATTCTGGACTGCGCCACCGATGGCCTGGACGAGTAAACGCGCATGGGGAGGTGAGGCTTTTGCTAAAGATTACCATGTAGATTATTAATAATAACATGCAAAGCAGGAGTTGTTTAACTAAACAGCTCTTGCAAATCCCTATCAGCAGTAGGTATCTTTTTCAGGAAATCTGAAAACTCTACACCTTCGTGAGAACTATACATGCCATATGCATCTAAAATATACCCGATTTGGTGATCTTTATCCTCTAGTAAATAAAGGATAGCGTTGTCTCCAGGATCAGAATCCCCCTCAAAACGATATGTTTTTATAATGGTTAAGTCCTCAGGACTATAAACCTTGTTCAAATCACTTTGCATTTTGCCGTGCTCTGTCATTTTTATTTCGTGGTCAATACCCTTAAGTCTTAATTTCTCTAAAATCTCACTAAGGGTATTCATTTCTATGGGATGCTCCATAACCTTGATGTTTTTTATAAGAACAATGCTTGCCTAAAATGGTTTGCGGTAACCGAAATCAACCTATTTCAGTATGGGCTATATTTATAAAAAAGGGGATGTAACAGTTGTTACATCCCCTTTTAATATACTATAAAATTATGCTTACAAAGAAAAAGCAGCTTTTACTTTATCTACAAAATCCAATTTCTCCCAGGTAAACAGCTCAACAGTAACCGTTTTCTCTTCACCGTTTGGTGTTCTGAAAGTTTTGGTTACAGTTTCCGGAGTACGGCCCATGTGTCCGTAAGCTGCGGTTTCACTGTAAATAGGATTTCTTAATTTCAAACGTTGCTCGATGAAGTAAGGGCGCATATCAAATAAGCCTTCTACGATTTTAGCAATCTCGCCATCAGTTTTGTTGACTTTGCCTGTTCCATAGGTATTGATATAAATACCCATTGGTTGAGCTACGCCTATGGCATAACTTACCTGTACCAAAATCTCATCGGCAACACCTGCTGCAACAAGGTTTTTAGCAATGTGACGGGTTGCATAAGCTGCACTTCTATCTACTTTACTTGGATCTTTTCCGGAGAATGCTCCTCCACCATGTGCACCTTTTCCACCGTAAGTATCTACGATGATTTTACGGCCTGTTAAACCGGTATCACCATGTGGACCACCAATTACAAATTTACCGGTTGGGTTGATATGGTATTCAATTTTATCGTTAAATAGGTGTGCGTACTGAGGGTATTTGGCAATGATTCTTGGAATAAGGATGTCAACCAGGTCTTTTTTGATTTTAGCGAGCATTTTAGCTTCTTCATCAAAATCATCGTGCTGTGTTGAAATTACAATCGCATCAATGCGTACCGGTTTGTTATCGTCTGAATATTCTAGTGTTACCTGGGATTTGGCATCTGGACGTAAATAAGTGATTTCTTTATTTTCGCGTCTTAAGATGGCTAGTTCCTGTAGTAATGTATGTGACAGGTCTAATGCCAAAGGCATGTAGTTTGCTGTTTCGTTGGTAGCGTAGCCAAACATCATCCCCTGATCTCCGGCTCCTTGCTCTTCTTTGCTGCTTCTATCAACGCCTTGGTTAATGTCTTGCGACTGCTCATGGATCGCTGAAAGGATACCGCAAGAGTTGGCTTCAAACATATATTCGCTTTTGGTGTAACCGATTTTACGGATTACATCGCGGGCAATTTGTTGTACATCCAGGTAGGTGGTAGATTTTACTTCTCCGGCTAATATCACCTGACCTGTGGTCACCAAGGTTTCGCAGGCTACTTTTGAATCTGCATCAAAAGCCAGGAAGTTATCAATTAACGCATCTGAAATTTGATCTGCTATTTTATCTGGGTGGCCTTCAGAAACAGACTCTGATGTGAATAAATACGACATTTTAAATAATTAATTTAAATAAGTAAACAATTATGTAAAATGGAAAATGATCCTGTAAGAACAGGCTGTAAAATGAAGTGTATGACAGGTTAGCACTTTTTTTTACGTGGTTGCAATCCCGCTATTTTTAGATAGCATCGCAAATCAGTCCACTTTAATGTTGCAAAATTACACTATATATTTAAATAGTCAAAAAATATCGATTATTTTGTACTCTAATAAAGCGAGAAGACCTTGTCAAAATTAAATATTTTATTTATCATAAATCCGATATCGGGAGGAAAGAATAAGTTAAAGATCCCTGCCCTGGTAGATGCTCATCTGGATCGATCCAGGTTTAATGCTAACTTTGCATTTACTAAATATGTTGGCCATGCCGCTGAAATTGCGGAAGAAGCTGCAAACAAGAACTTTGATGTGATTGTTGCTGTAGGTGGTGATGGAACAATCAATGAAATTGCGTCCAAAGTGATGCAACAGCATAAAATACTTGGTGTTTTGCCTTTTGGATCAGGAAATGGTTTAGCAAGGTTCTTAAAAATACCAATGAACACTGTGAAGGCCATAAAGGTGATTAATAATTGTAAGGTTTCGGTGATTGATACGGCCACATTTAATGAGAAGAGCTTCTTTAATATGGCAGGTATGGGGTTTGATGCTCACATTAGCTCAGTATTTGCAGGCAATAAGGGTAGGGGACTTAGTGGATACGTGAAATTAGGCTTGCGGGAAGTGTTGAGCTATAAGTCGCAAATGTATCGTATTATTGTTGATGGACAGGAATATTCTCGGAGGGCATTTGTGATTAGCGTAGCGAATTCTTCGCAATATGGCAACAATGCACATATTTCTCCAAAAGCGTCCGTTACGGATGGTTTGCTGGATGTTTGTATTGTAAAGGAGTTTCCAATGTATAAACTTCCGGTATTGGCTTACGAAATGCTGCGGTTAAAAACAGATAAATCGAATCTCGTAGAAATTATTAAAGGAAAAAATATACACATCAGCCGGATACAGGAAGATGCCATACATATTGATGGTGAGCCTTTTTTTATGGGAAAGGAAATCGCCGTATCCGTTAACCCTTTGTCTTTAAATATTATTACACCTGATGATGAAGCCTAAAAAGAAAACGCTAAGCGACTTGGGGGGAATTATGTATTCAACAGATCCATCTTTTATTTATGAGGAGGAAAGCGCGGAACCTGCTGAGGTTTTGGCCAACAATCAGCAGAATTTGAGGGTGATGCTGGATAAAAAGAATCGTGGTGGAAAGGCCGTAACATTAGTCACAGGTTTTATTGGTAGCGCTGAGGACCTGGATAAGCTGAGTAAAATGCTGAAAACCAAGTGCGGAGTAGGCGGAGCTAGTAAAGATGGCGAAATTTTAATTCAGGGTGACTTTAGAGATAAAGTCTTATTATTACTTCAAAAGGAAGGTTTTAAAGTGAAAAAATCAGGGGGATGAAAACGTTTTCTGCAAACGTTTTAAATTGTTGATATTCAGCGATTTGATATTGGTGTATCGGCAACAATAAGTAAATTTTTTCGGGCAAAATTATGCTTATTCCCTTTTTATCTGCATAACTTTGTCGGACTAACTTACTTATTTATGAGCAAAGCGTTTATGCTTAAGCCTGACTTGAACTATTTGAACCTGGATTCAGATAATGCTTTATTTCAGCTTAATGTAGCACAACTGGTTGAAGAGGCCTTGAAGAATGGAGAAGGTACGCTTGCCGATAGCGGTGCATTGGCAATTGACACAGGTAAATTTACCGGTCGTTCTCCGAAAGACAGATTTATTGTTTGCGATGAAATTACTCAGGATACCGTTTGGTGGGGTGACATCAATATTAAGATTGATCCGCAACATTTCGATTCCCTTTTTAATAGGATTACTGCACATCTTAATCAGAAGGACTTTTATGTACGCGATGCTTATGCTTGCGCAGATGAAAAGTATAAAACGACCATTCGGGTGGTTACAGAAACAGCCTATCAGAACCTTTTCGCCAATAACCTGTTTTTGAGGTTCGGTGAGGAAGAGGTAGTTGAAAAGCCGGAGTGGACTATTATTGCAGCACCTACTTTTTTTGCTGATCCAGCTGTTGATGGTACGAGACAGCCAAATTTCTCAATCCTTAACTTTACTAAAAAGATGATTTTGGTAGGTGGATCAGGTTATACCGGTGAGATCAAAAAGGGAATATTCTCTGTGCTCAATTTCATTTTGCCGGAGCAAAGAAATACTTTATCAATGCATTGTTCTGCCAATGTGGGCAAGGATGGTGATACAGCGATCTTTTTCGGTCTTTCAGGTACTGGAAAAACCACACTTTCAGCTGATCCTGAAAGAGGATTGATTGGTGATGATGAGCATGGTTGGAGTGAGGATTCTGTATTCAATTTTGAAGGGGGATGTTATGCTAAGTGCGTGGACCTGACTGCTGAAAAGGAACCTCAGATATATAATGCGATTAAATTCGGGTCGTTGCTGGAGAATATTAATTATTTTCCGCAAACACGTAAGGTAGACTTTTCTAATATAGATAAGACAGAAAATACCAGAGTCGCTTACCCGATTGATTACATAGATAATGCAATTATACCGTCAATAGCCGGAATGCCTAAAAACATCTTCTTTTTGACGGCGGATGCATTTGGTGTTTTACCTCCGATTTCGAAATTAAATCCGGGACAGGCGATGTTTCACTTTATATCAGGCTACACAGCTAAGGTTGCCGGAACAGAGGCTGGGGTTACTGAGCCTCAGTTAACCTTCTCAGCTTGTTTTGGTAAAGCATTTTTACCATTGCATCCTACACGTTATGCAAATTTGTTGGGTGAGAAGATGCAAAAGCATAAGGTGAATGTTTGGCTGATCAATACCGGATGGAGTGGTGGAGCTTATGGCGTCGGAAAACGAATGAAACTGTCTTATACAAGGGCTATGATTACAGCTGCTTTGAAAGGCGAATTTGAAAACATCGCTTTTGAGGCAGATTCTGTGTTTGGTTTATGTGTTCCGGTAGGCTGTCCAAATGTTCCGGCAGAAATATTGAAGCCAAGAAATACCTGGGCAGATCCAAAGGAATATGATAAAAAAGCAAATGAATTGGCATTGGCATTTATAAATAACTTTAAGCAGTTTGAAGCCTATGCGAGTGAAGAAATGCTTGCATCCTTCCCAAAAGTTGTCGAAAACGCACATTAAAAGCATTTTTTTCTCGAAAAATTTGCATTTCAATTTTTTTTTAGTTTTAATTGCGAAAGATTGTCTCTCCACCGGGACAATCTTTTTAATTATATTAACTACGTGAAGGGAAATGCTCGGGGAATAAGGCTAACGATTATTTAATTTGGAATTAAAATCAAAATTATAAATTTGTTGTTGCAACAATTGTTTATAATGGTCGTTGTGTGTATTACAGAATATTTATCTAATTTTAAAAAACAAAGTACTAAAAAACTAAAAAACTAAAAAAAAATGGCAAACGCACCAAAACCTACAACAGTAAAAAAAGAGAGCTCATCAGCTTCAAATTTATTCGCTACATTAACAATTCCTATTTGTCTGATTATCGGGATTTGCATTTACAAATTCATTCTTGGAGATGCTAAAAACTTTATTGATGATAATGTCGAAAATTTACCTAAAGTTGGAAACTACGCAGGTATGGCTTACAAAGGCGGTGTTATCGTACCAATCTTAATGGGGATGTTTTTAATGGTAATCGTTTTCTCTATCGAGCGTTTTATTGTTATAGGTAAAGCAACAGGTAAAGGCAGCTTAGATAGTTTTGTTAAAAAAGTGCAATCACTTTTGAATTCAAACAATATTGAATCAGCTATGGCTGAGTGTGACAGACAACAAGGTTCTGTTGCAAACGTTATCAAATCGGGATTGAAAAAATACCGTGAAATGGAAGTTGAGGCAAATATGGACACTGACCAGAAATGTTTAGCTATCCAGAAAGACATTGAAGAGGCTACAACTTTGGAAATGCCTATGTTAGAGCAAAACTTAACTGTAATCGCGACTTTGGTATCAGTAGGTACTTTGATGGGTCTATTAGGAACAGTAACGGGTATGATCAAGGCCTTCGGTGGTTTGGCTAACTCTGGCGCTCCGGATCAAGCTGCATTGGCAACTGGTATCTCTGAGGCTTTGATTAACACAGCTACAGGTATCGGTACTTCTACACTTGCAATCATCATGTACAACATCCTTACTTCTAAAATTGATAAACTAACTTATGCAATTGATGAAGCAGGTTTCAGCATCATCCAAACTTATGCTAGTACGCATAAATAAAAAATAATGAATTTTTTTTACCGGCTTTATGGAAAACCGGGAGAATTAACATCATTAGTTTAAAACATAAGTAATTTTTAAAAATTATGCCAAGAGCAAAGGTTCAAAGAAAGAGTACTGCGATAGATATGACCGCCATGTGCGATGTATCTTTCCTATTGCTTACTTTCTTTATATTAACAGCAACAGCACGTCAACCTGATCCTTTGGATATTACTATACCTTCATCAACCTATAAACTTAAGGTTCCTGATTTGGATATGGGGATATTATCGATAGGAAAAGGCCAGGTGTTCTATGAGATCATAGGAAAAGACATTAAAATGTCTACGCTGGATAAGATGGGCGAGAAATATAACATTAAGTTTACTCCGCAAGAGAGAGAAC
Source organism: Candidatus Pedobacter colombiensis (assembly GCA_029202485.1). NCBI lineage: Bacteria > Pseudomonadati > Bacteroidota > Sphingobacteriia > Sphingobacteriales > Sphingobacteriaceae > Pedobacter > Candidatus Pedobacter colombiensis. The sequence continues at coordinate 41,817 of CP119313.1, forward strand.
GTTTTGGTGTTATTGGCGCTTTCGGAGTTCCAATCCAAAGTTTGAAACAATTCATTGATATGGATGGAGAGAAAAGAACAGCGTTTCAAAAAACAGCCGGTGGTATTCCTGCCGATTCAACTAACAATCAGTTGGCCGAATGGATTTTGGAGTCTCGTAAGTCTGTTGCCGAATTACATTCTACGCAAATGCGTGTGAGTATAAAAGGAGATGCAGAAGAAGAATATCCTGTGGTTAAGAAAATCGTTGACATTCTTCAGAAGCAAAAAATTAACAAATTCAGTTTAATTACATCCGCCGAAGGCGATGCTAAATAATAATATATTATGGCAGAATTAGATACCTCCGGCGGGGGGGGCAAAAAAGGCAAAAAAGTAAGGAGTAAGAAACAAAGTACCAAAGTAGATTTAACTGCGATGGTGGATTTGGCCTTCTTGTTAATCACATTCTTTATGCTAACCACCTCTCTGTCGAAACCAATTGCAATGGATATTGCAAAGCCTGATAAGGACGACAACTCTGTTGAAAGAAACGAATTGCGTGCCTCTGAGACGATGACTATCCTATTGGGTAAAAACAATAAAGTGGCCTGGTATATGGGCGAGGCTGGTAAATCAAAACCTGAAGTAGAAGGTTTTGGTGATATCAGAAAGTCAATATTAGATAATAAAAAGAAAGTAGCAGATGCTACCGGAGGAAGACAGATCATCGTGGTGATTAAACCTACCTCTGGAGCGACTTATAAGAACTTTGTTGATATTATGGATGAGCTATCGATCGCTAAAATCACTACAGCACCGGCAATTGATGACGAGAACATCACTGATGCTGAAAAGGATTTCATGAAACAGGCTGGAATTTTATAATACAATAATTAACAATATTTAAATAAGAAGCTATGTTTGGTTCTAAGATAGATTTATTAAAGACAGAGTGGCTTGATGTGGTATTTGCACAGAAGAACAAGAAATACGGAGCTTACCAGCTGCGTAAAGAAAGTGCTTCTAATACGACCAAGGCTCTTGTCATCGCATCATCGGTATTTATACTGATGTTTGTGTCGCCTAAGATCATTAGCCTGATCAAAGGCAAGCTGCCTGAAGAACAGGTAGAAAAACAGGTTGAGGTTGTGGTTGCGCCACCTCCACCGGTAAACCCGGAGACACCTCCGCCACCACCGGTAGAGCCTCCGCCACCAAAACAGGATCAGATCAAATTCCCTCCGCCGATTGTAAAACCGGATAATGAGGTGGTTGATAAAGAACCTGTTCAGATTGAGGATTTGAAAAAAGCTGACCCAGGTCAGAAAACCATTGAAGGTGACCCAACAGCTGATATCGTTGTAGCTGGTCCGGTTGGTGAAGGCCCTAAACAGGCAGCAGTAGTGGAAGATACTAAGGTTTATGACTTTGTGAGTATCGAAACTCAGCCAGGATTCCCAGGTGGTATGGAGAAATTCTACGCTTACTTGCATAAAGCGGTAAGATATCCTGCAATGGCTCAAGAGAATAACATTCAAGGTAAAGTGTTCTTATCTTTCGTAGTTGAGAAAAACGGAGAATTGACAGATATTAAAGTGGAAAGAAAACTAGGTGGCGGTACCGATGAGGAAGCCATCAGGGTACTAAAAGCAAGTCCACGCTGGACACCAGGTATTCAAAATGGTAAGCCGGTTCGTGTGAAGTACACCATTCCAATCAGTTTTACCTTATCAAATTAGAATGTTTAATTTCGAAACATTTAAACAGAAATCGCCTCAACAGCGATTTCTGTTCATTTTGGGCCTGGTCATGTTCCTCTTTTATATGGTGCTTGGAGGTATGTTGATCTTTGGAACCAGGCTGTTGAATGAGATTCAGCCGATGTACAGAATGATGCTTGGTTGTTTGTTGATTGCATACGCTGTGATCAGATTTATACGTTTAATTAACCAGAAGCCTGAAGAGGATTAATAATTTTAGTATGAAGAATCTTAGTTTTATCCTTTTACTGATGGTTTTTGTTGCCTGTAAACAGAAACCAAAGCCTGCAGGTGGTGTAGAAGAAACACGTACATCCGGTACCGTGAAGATGCTGGTGGATGAGTCTTTTTCTGAAGTCCTTGCGGATCAGATAGAAGTATTTAAAACAGATTATCCGGATACTAAGTTTACAATAATCGAAGGTAATGAGCAACGTATTGTACCTACTTTTTTAAATGACAGTGTGCGGGTGATTATTTTATCAAGGATGCTTACACCCGAAGAAGATAAAATCTATAGGAACAGAAGTATTGTTCCTAAAACATCAAGATTTGCAATCGATGGAATTACTTTAATCACTAATAAGGATAATCTGGACAGCAACATTACAGTAGCGGAAGTTATAGATATTTTGAAGGGAACATCGACAAGTGGCAAACAACTTGTATTCGATAACCCTTATTCCAGTACTTTGCGTTATTTTAAAACGTTGGCAGGGATTACTTCACTGCCGCCAAAAGGAATTTATACTTTGCAGACCAATAACGATGTGATTAAGTATATTGCAGAAAATAAAGGGTTTATTGGGGTTTTGGGAGTGAATTGGCTGATTGATAACAAAAAGGATATGGCCGGTTACCTGAACAAAGTGAAAATGATGGGGGTAAAGAATTTGAAGGGTAAAAAAGGTGATGATAAATTTTATCAGCCTGTTCAGGCTAATTTAATTAACGGTATTTATCCTTTTTTAAGAAATATATACATTATCAATGCGGAAGGTAGAGATGGTTTAGGCACAGGCTTTGCAAATTGGTTGGTAAGTCCGAGGGGACAACTGATTGTACTTAAATCCGGATTAGGTCCGCATAAACTGGCTTCACGCGATTTTAATTTTAAGAATACAAACTAAATTTTATATTTGAAAAATGAAGCCTGCGTGGGCAAGTTTCAAAACTAAAAAACAATTTGAACCATGAAAATGACAAAGAAAGCAATAACCTTAAGTTTAGGTTTAGTAGTGATGGGTTCTGCCTCTTTTGCTCAGAGCTTAAATGACGCAAAGAAGGCCATAGATGCCGAGCAGTATCAGAAAGCAGCTTCAATGCTTAAAACACTTGTTGCAAATCAAGCTAGTAAAGGCGAAAATTACTATAATTTAGGAGAGGTTTATTTACGTACGGATTATGTGGATTCTGCACGTGCAGTATTTACTAAAGGTGTAGCTGCTGACCCTAAAAATTCATTAAATTATATTGGTCTGGGCGAAGCTGATTTAGCTTCAAATAATCCGGTATCGGCAAAAACAAACTTTGCTAAAGCAGTAGAAATTTCTTCTAAAAAAGATTATATCCCTCAGCTGTATATTGGGAAAGCTTATATTTCAACAGAGCATCCTGATTTTGAGGCGGCATTGCCATATCTTCAAAAAGCTGATGAATTAGATGCAAATGATAAAGATGCAGAGACTTTCTTAGCATTAGGTGACTATTATGCGCTGCAAAAGAAAAACTCTGAAGCCTTGCAGAATTACATGAGAGCTTTGAATATTAATGAGTCTCTTTTAAGAGCTACAGTTCAGATTGGTCGTATGTACAAAGAATCAAGAGCATTTCCAGAATCTGAAGAGCGCTTGAAAGAAGCAATCGCTAAAGATCCTAATTACGGACCTGCTTATCGTGAAATTGCTGAATTATATATGCAGTGGGCAATTCAGTTACCTCATGAATTTGCAGCTAAATCTGCTGAGGCATTGACTAACTACAGAAAATATTTGGAGCTTACTGATAAGTCTTATGAGTCTAAGTTGCGTTATGCTCAGTTCTTATTTTATGCGAAAGATTTCAAAACGTTAGCAGAAGTAACTAAAGAATTGGCTAAAATGAATCCTAATGACTCTAAAAACTTAGTTGTTTTGAGATTGCAAGGTTATTCAGCATATGAAAATAAGGACTATTCTCAAAGTTTACAATATATGAAGGATTTCTTCGCAAAAGCGAAAGATACCTCTCGTATTGTGGCAGGAGATTATTTATATCTTGGAAAAGATTTAATGCAAACTGGTAATGATAGTTTAGCTTTGGTGAATATCTTGAAGGCTGTGCAGAAAGATTCGACAAATGCAGAGGCTTTGGAAGAAATAGCTACATCACTGTACAAAGCTAAGAAATATGAAAAAGCAGGTGATGTATATGCCCTAGCTGTTAAAGTTAACCCCAATGGGAAAAGTTCATTGACGAATTATCTTTATTTAGGCTTAGCCAGGTATTATGATTATGCATTTAAAGATAGAGACGGCAAACATCCTGATAATAAGATTATGGCTGAAGCAGACGCTGCTTTTGAGAACATCATTAAAGCGAAAAGTGATTTTGCTTTAGCGTATACTTTCAGAGCCCGTATTGCAAAATATCTTGATGATCAGGTTAATCCTAAATGGTTAGGTGTTCCTTATTATGAGCAGTTTATTCAGTTGGTTACAGTAACTAAGCCTGAGCTTGCAGCGGTGCCTGCTACTGCTAAAGATCTTGTTGAGGCTTATGTTTACGTAGGTTCTTACTACTCGTTAACTGACAAAGAGAAGGCAAAAGAGTACCTGAATAAGGCTTTGGCTATCGATCCTCAAAATGCAGGTGCACAGGATCGCTTAAAGCAATTGACTGCACCAGCAGCTAAGGCTCCGGTTAAGAAAAAGTAATAAATTAAATAATAAATGAAAAGGCAGGGTTGTTATCCTGCCTTTTTGTTTTATTTTTGTCTCAAATTATTTTCAAATGGAAACGCAAAGTGTACCTGTAGATTTTTTACCAATTGTATTTCAAGTAATCGTTGCTTTAGGATTTGTTGTTGTTACTTTAGTTGCAACACACTTTTTAGGGCCAAGAAGGAAGACCAAAGATAAGCTGGAAACCTTTGAAGCTGGTATTCAAACCATTGGTAATGCGCGTCAGCCATTCTCTATTAAGTATTTTTTGGTGGCTATCCTCTTCGTTCTTTTTGATGTGGAGGTGATTTTTATGTATCCATGGGCGGTTAATTTCAGAGCTTTGGGTATGACCGGCATGATAGAGATGTTTGTGTTTATGGGCACCCTTTTATTGGGTTTTATATACGTGATAAAGAAGAAATCGCTGGACTGGAATTAATCTATTTAGATTGGTTCTAAATGCAGTAAGCGTAGATCAATTGCTTCAAAAAATTGTAAATTTGTGGTTCATTCTTTAAAGGAATGAACCTTTTTCGTTTTGTATCATGAGTGACATCAATATAGTAGACGCGCCGCCAGGCATAGAAGGATCTGGTTTTTTTGCCACCTCTTTAGATAAAGTTATTGGTTTGGCTCGCTCCCATTCGTTATGGCCGCTACCGTTTGCCACATCTTGTTGTGGTATCGAGTTTATGGCAACCATGGGTTCTCATTACGATTTTGGCCGTTTTGGGTCAGAACGCTTAAGCTTTTCTCCACGTCAGGCAGATTTGTTAATGGTGATGGGTACCATTGCTAAAAAAATGAGCCCGGTTTTAAAACAAGTTTATTTGCAAATGGCTGAGCCGCGTTGGGTGATGGCTGTTGGTGCTTGTGCATCAAGTGGGGGTATATTCGATACTTATTCTGTTCTGCAGGGTATTGACGAGATTATCCCTGTTGACGTATATGTTCCGGGCTGCCCGCCAAGACCGGAAGCGATTTTGGATGGCTTTGGTAAAATTCAGGAGCTGGTGCGGAATGAGTCTTCGAGGAGAAGGGATTCTGATCAGTATAAAGAAATGTTGGCTTCATACGGAATACTATAATGGCAAAGGTGACTAATCAAGATGTAATTGCATTACTAAGCGAAAGGTTTGGTGATAAAATTATTGATGTTAATGAGCCTTATGGCTTACTTACTTTTGAAACGACTAAAGATGTAATTATTGAAGTGCTTAAGTTTTTGAAAGAAAACAGTGTAGCTAACTTTAATTTTCTTACAGATATTACGGCGGTTCACTATCCTGAAAAAAAGCATGGTATTGCAGTGGTTTATCATTTGCATAGCATGGTTAAAGGGATTAGGGTAAGAGTAAAAGTGTTTATTGATGCGCAACATCCAACCATTCCATCTGCAACTTCGGTTTGGAACGGTGCAAACTGGATGGAGCGGGAAACATACGACTTTTTCGGTGTGAAATTTGAGGGCCATCCTGACTTAAGAAGAATCTTAAATATGGATGATCTTGGTGTTTTCCCGATGTTGAAGCAATATCCTTTGGAAGATCCAAATAGAGTAGATAAAAAAGACGAATACTTTGGTAGATAAGTTTATATGAATCACAATCAACCAGTATATACAGATAATGATCCGCAGAGTGAATTGGTAACCCTTAACCTGGGGCCAACACACCCGGCAACCCATGGTGTGTTCCAGAACGTGTTACAAATGGACGGAGAACGCATTGTGAGTGGTGTTTCTACCATAGGGTATATTCACCGTGCATTTGAAAAAATTGCTGAGCACAGACCATTTTATCAGATCACGCCTTTAACAGATCGATTAAACTATTGCTCGTCGCCCATTAATAATATGGGTTGGCATATGACAGTAGAGAAGTTGCTGAATGTTCAAACACCGAAGCGTGTGGATTACCTTAGGGTAATTATCATGGAGCTGGCACGTATTTCTGATCACATCATTTGCAATACAATTATTGGTCAGGATACTGGAGCAACAACCACATTCTTGTATTTATTTCAGTTTAGAGAACATATCTATGAAATTTATGAAGAAATCTGTGGCGCTCGTTTAACGACGAATATTGGTCGTATTGGCGGGTTTGAAAGAGATTTTAATGAGATTGCTTTTGCAAAGATCAATAAATTTTTAAAAGAGTTCCCGGCTGCCCTAAAAGAGTTTGAAAACTTGCTTGACCGCAATAGGATCTTTATCGACCGTACTGCTGGTGTGGCATGTGTAACTCAGGAACAAGCCTTAGATTATAGCTGGACCGGACCGTTATTGCGGGCTACAGGTGTAGATTATGACGTGCGCGTAAGTGAACCTTATTCATCTTACCAGGATTTTGATTTTGAAGTTCCGGTAGGTACAAGTGGTGATATTTATGATCGCTACCGTGTTCGTAACGAAGAAATGTGGCAAAGTGTACGCTTGATTGAGCAGGCTATGGAGAAATTGAAGAAAGAGCCTGCCGGAGTATTCCATGCAGACGTTCCTGACTTCTATTTACCTGCTAAGGAAGAGGTATACAACAATATGGAAGCATTGATTTATCATTTTAAAATTGTGATGGGAGAGATTGATGCCCCTAAAGCTGAAGTTTACCATGCTGTTGAAGGTGGTAATGGAGAGCTTGGTTTTTACCTGATCAATGATGGAGGAAGAACACCTTACCGTTTACACTTCAGAAGGCCTAGTTTTATAAATTATCAAATGTATGCGTCCATGAGTAAAGGTATGCTGTTATCAGATGCCATTATTAACATGAGTAGCATGAATATTATTGCAGGAGAATTAGATGCTTAAAGTAGAAGAACAACAACCTGTAGAGTTTTCATCAGCTTTAATAGAAAAGTTTGATGAGATCGTTAGAAGATATCCGGAAGGCAAACAAAAGTCGGCCTTATTGCCTATTCTGCACTTAGTGCAGGCTGAGCTAGGTTGGTTAAGTGCAGCTGCAATGGATAAAGTTGCTGCTTATTTAGACATTCAGGATATTGAAGTTTATGAGGTAGCCTCATTTTACAGCATGTATTTTTTAAAGCCACAAGGTAAATATGTACTGGAGGTTTGCAGAACAGGACCTTGCTGTTTGGTGGGGGCTGAAAAGCTGATGGGCCATATTGAAGATAAACTTGGTGTGAAAGAGAACGAAGTGACTGCAGATGGTTTGTTTAGCTGGAGAGGTGTAGAATGTTTAGCTGCTTGCGGTTATGGTCCGGTTTTACAAATCGGTCCTGAATATACATTTTATGAAAACCTGAACGAGCAAAAGGTAGACGAATTGATAGAAGATTTACGCAAAAAATAATGGCCCGTAAACTATTATTAGAACATATAAACGTACCTGGCATCAACACACTTGATGTTTATCGCCAAAAAGGTGGGTACCGTGCCGTTGAGAAGGCTTTAAAGACCCTTACTCCTGATGAAGTAGTAGAAGAGGTTAAGAAGTCCGGATTGCGCGGTCGCGGTGGTGCAGGATTTCCTACGGGAATGAAATGGAGTTTTTTGGCTAAACCAGAGGGTGTTGCCCGTTATCTGGTATGCAATGCGGATGAGTCTGAGCCAGGAACTTTTAAAGACCGGTACTTGATGACTTACATCCCTCATGCATTGATTGAAGGAATGATTGTTTCCAGTTTCGCATTGGGAGCCAATACTTCTTACATCTATGTACGTGGTGAGATGATGCCGCAGATCCGTATCCTGGAAAGAGCAATTGCAGAAGCAAAAAATGCGGGATTTTTAGGTAAAAATATTTTAGGTTCAGGTTATGACCTTGAGCTATACGTTCAGCCAGGTGGTGGTGCTTATATCTGCGGTGAGGAAACAGCTTTGCTGGAATCATTGGAAGGTAAACGCGGAAACCCGAGGATTAAACCTCCTTTCCCTGCGATTGCAGGATTGTATGGTTGTCCGACTGTAGTAAACAATGTGGAATCTATTGCTGCTGTTGTTCCGATTATTAATGATGGGGGTGATGAGTATGCAAAGATTGGTATTGGCCGCAGTACGGGAACGAAATTGATCTCTGCTTCAGGTAACTTAGTGCGACCGGGAGTTTATGAAATTGAATTGGGCCTGCCTGTTGAAGAATTCATCTATTCTGACGAGTGGTGTGGTGGTATTGCGAATGGCAAACGCCTGAAAGCTACTGTTGCTGGAGGATCATCGGTGCCTGTATTGCCTGCGAATCTGACTTTAAAGTTGGCCAACGGCGATCCGAGATTGATGAGCTATGAGTCGTTATCTGAAGGTGGTTTTGCTACCGGTACAATGATGGGATCGGGTGGTTTTATCGCTTTTGATGAAGATCAGTGCATCGTTAGAAACACCTGGAATTTTTCTCGTTTTTATCACCATGAAAGTTGCGGTCAGTGTTCGCCTTGCAGAGAGGGAACGGGTTGGATGGAAAAGGTATTGCATAGACTGGAATATGGACATGGCAAAATGAGCGACATTGACCTGTTGGTTGATGTATCTAAAAAAATAGAAGGTAACACGATTTGTCCGCTTGGTGATGCGGCTGCATGGCCTGTAGCAAGTGCAATAAGACATTTCAGGGACGAATTTGAATGGCATGTAAATGAGCCGGTAAAAAGCTTATCTACAAATTATGGTTTAGCCAATTATGCTGAGCCAATTGCTAAAGCAGTTACGGCAGAAAATTAACATCAGACAAAAGAATATCTTTAACAATGAGCGATAAAGTTAAGGTAACCATAGACGGAATAACAGTAGAAGTGGCACCCGGTACCTCTATCCTGAATGCTGCAAGGCAGATAGGTGGAGATATTGTTCCACCTGCAATGTGCTATTATTCTAAATTAGAAGGCAGCGGTGGGAAGTGCCGTACTTGCATTGTTAAGGTAAGTAAAGGTTCTGAAAAAGACCCGCGTCCGATGCCTAAACTGGTAGCATCATGCCGTACTGCTGTAATGGATGGTATGGAGGTGATGAACATTACTTCTCCGGAAGTGATTGAAGCACGCAGTGGTGTAGTGGAGATGTTGTTGATCAACCATCCGCTGGATTGTCCGGTTTGTGATCAGGCTGGTGAATGTGATCTTCAGAATCTTGGTTACGAGCATGGTTTGCAAAAGACTAGATATGAGTTTGAACGCAGGACGTTTGAGCGTATAGATATTGGTGATAAGATCCAGTTACATATGAACCGTTGCATTTTATGCTACCGTTGCGTGTTTACTGCCGATCAGATTACGAATAAAAGGGTGCATGGTATTCTGAACAGGGGTGATCATTCAGAGATTTCTACCTATATCCAGACAGCAGTTGATAATGATTTCTCAGGAAATGTAATTGACGTTTGTCCGGTTGGTGCTTTAACTGATAAAACTTTCAGGTTTAAAAACAGAGTTTGGTTTACTAAACCGATCGATGCACACAGAGATTGCCCTACTTGTAGCGGTAAAGTAACGCTGTGGTATAAAGGTGAGGATGTGATCAGGGTTACCGCACGTAAGGATATTTACGGAGAAGTAGAGGAGTTTATTTGCAATACTTGCCGTTTTGACAAGAAAAAAACTGCGGATTGGGTAATTGAACATCCTACTCATATCAGTGATACTTCAGTGATTTCTTCTAATCACTACGAAACGTTAAAACCATTGCCGGTAATTCAGGATAACCCTAAGTTAAGGTTGGCGAATAAGGTTGAACTAGAAAAAACCACTAAATTCTAATGGATATAGCTTTTGTAATAGAAAAATTTGTACTTGTAGCTATCATATTTGGCATCAGTTTATTGATTGCCATGTATTCTACTTATGCAGAAAGAAAAGTGGCTGCTTTTTTACAGGATCGTTTAGGACCGGATAGAGCAGGCCCTTTTGGCATATTGCAGCCGTTGGCTGATGGTGTAAAAATGTTTATGAAGGAAGAGATTGTTCCTACAAATGCCAGTAAATGGTTGTTTATGGTGGGGCCTGGTTTGGCCATGCTTACAGCTTGTATTGGTACTGCTGTTATTCCATGGGGCAGTGCAATCACTATTGGCGACAGGACTATTCCTTTACAGGTAACTGACATCAACGTTGGTATATTATACATCTTTGGTGTAGTATCTTTAGGTGTGTATGGTGTGATGATTGGTGGTTGGGCATCTAACAATAAATATTCATTGTTAAGTGCCATCAGGGCTGCTTCTCAGAATATCAGTTATGAGATTGCAATGGGCTTATCGATCATTGCCTTATTGCTGGTAACAGGTTCTATGAGCTTGAAAGAAATTGTAGAGGGACAGCATGGCTGGCACTGGAACATACTGTATCAGCCGGTTGGCTTTATTATTTTTATGGTTTGTGCTTTTGCAGAGACCAACAGAGCGCCTTTTGATTTACCTGAGTGCGAAACGGAGTTGATCGGGGGATACCATACAGAGTATTCGTCTATGAAACTTGGTTTCTATTTGTTTGCTGAATACATCAACATGTTTGTTTCTGCGGCAGTAATGGCTACTTTATATTTTGGTGGTTACAACTATCCGGGCATGGATTCGATGGCTGTGTTGTTAGGACCAACATGGGCTCCGCTGTTTGGAACAGCTGTTTTCTTTGTAAAAATATTTGTATTCATATTTTTCTTTATGTGGGTACGTTGGACTATCCCACGTTTCCGCTATGATCAGTTGATGAATTTGGGCTGGAAGGTATTGATCCCTTTGGCTATAGCGAACATAGTAGTTACCGGTGTGGTGATTGCATTAATTGAAGGATTTTAACATCCACATTTGTGGAATAATAAGGAGGTTTAATGGAACCATTAACCAGTAAGAAGAAAGTATTAGAACAAAAGCCCTTAACACTAGCAGAGCGCATGTATTTGCCTGCTATTGCTAAAGGTATGGCTATTACCATCAGTCACTTCTTTAAGAAAGAAGCGACAATCAGATATCCTGAGGTTGAGCGGGAGTTCTCTACCAATTTTAGGGGGATGCACTCTTTAAAAAGAGACGAAGAGGGTAGGGAGCGTTGTACAGCTTGTGGCTTATGCGCTTTATCATGTCCGGCAGAAGCGATTACGATGATTGCTGCTGAACGTAAACCTGAAGAGAAAGATCTTTATCGCGAGGAAAAATATGCTTCAGTATATGAGATCAACATGCTTCGCTGCATTTTTTGTGGTTTGTGTGAAGAGGCTTGTCCGAAAGAGGCGATTTATTTGGATGGACCAATTGTCCCTTCTGATTATTTGCGTAAAGACTTTATTTACGGTAAAGACAAGTTGGTAGAACAACCATTAAATAAAAAATAATAAATGAGCTCATCGATATTCTATTTTGTTGCCACTCTAAGCGTCATCTTTTCACTGATGGTTATCTTCTCAAAGAACCCGGTGCATAGCGTGCTTTACCTGATTGTTACGTTTTTTACTTTTACGGTTCACTACATTTTGCTGAATGCACAGTTTTTGGCCGTGGTAAATTTTATTGTATACATGGGAGCGATTATGGTTTTATTCCTCTTCGTGTTGATGTTGCTGAACCTGAATAAGGACAATGAACCGCTAAAATCTACCTTGATTAAGGTAGTTGGTGTAATTGCGGGATGTTGTTTGCTGGTTACTTTGGCAGGTGCTTTAAAAGCAACTGCGATTTCTGATCCTGTGGTATTGAAAAATCCTAATCTGGGCTTGGTAAAGAACCTGGGTAAAGAGTTGTTTGGCCCATTTATGCTGCCATTTGAACTGTGTTCTATCTTATTGCTTTCGGCAATGGTAGGCGCTATATTATTAACTAAAAAAGAAAAAGTATAATGGGGAACATTACTCAGGAATTACAAGGAGTTCCGCTTAACCATTACATTTGGCTAAGTGCAATCATCTTCACCATTGGTGTTATAGGCGTTTTAACGCGCAGAAATGCGATTGTGATCTTCATGTCTGTTGAGCTGATGCTGAATGCCGTGAATTTATTATTAACTGCTTTTTCTGTACATAACAATGATCCTTCAGGTCAGGTATTCGTATTTTTTATTATGGTCCTGGCTGCCGCAGAGGTTGCAATAGGGTTGAGTATTATTGTAATGGTTTACAGAAATACCCAGTCTACAGATATTAATGTGTTGAATCGCCTTAAGTGGTAATTATTAAGAAGAAATTATAAGATGATAAATTTAGTTTGGCTGGTTCCGTTGATTCCTCTGTTGGGCTTTATAATAAATGGCCTTGGCAGAAATTCATTATCCAAAAACCTGATTGGTTTTATAGGGAGCAGTGTGATATTTGTTTCGTTCGCCATCAGTTTAGGTATATTTTTTGAGTTGGGTGCTGATGCGAATAAATCTCATGAGATATTTCTTTTTGATTGGATTAGCGCCGGAAGCCTACACATTCCATTGTCTTTTTTAGTTGATCCACTAAGTTCATTAATGCTGCTGATCATTACTGGGGTAGGTTTTCTGATCCATATCTATTCTATTGGCTATATGCACAGCGATGAAGGTTTTGGTAAGTTCTTTAGCTACCTGAACCTGTTTATCTTCTTTATGCTATTGCTGGTTTTGGGATCAAATTATATCGTAATGTTTATCGGTTGGGAAGGTGTAGGACTATGTTCGTACTTACTTATCGGTTTCTGGTATACGAATAGTAGTTATGCATCTGCAGCGAAAAAAGCCTTCGTGATGAACCGTATCGGTGATTTAGGTTTCTTATTGGCTGTATTCTTAATCTTCACCACTTTTGGTAGTGTAGAGTTTGGTAAGATATTTCCTCAGGTGCAAAACATGTTGCCTGGTAATGGTACGATTGCTTTAATAGCTCTATTCTTATTTATTGGTGCTTGCGGTAAATCCGCGCAATTGCCTTTGTTTACCTGGTTGCCCGATGCGATGGCTGGCCCAACCCCGGTTTCGGCTTTAATCCACGCGGCTACCATGGTTACGGCGGGTATTTATATGATTGCAAGATCGAACCTGTTGTTTGACCTGGCGCCAATGATACAGCATGTAATAGCTATTGTTGGTTTGGCTACTGCAGTTGTTGCAGCTATTATTGCTTTAACACAAAATGATATTAAAAAGGTGCTGGCGTATTCGACGGTATCTCAATTGGGCTATATGTTCCTTGGCTTAGGTGTTGGTGCTTATGATGGCGCTTTCTTCCATGTCATTACTCATGCTTTCTTTAAAGCATTATTGTTCTTATGTGCAGGATCTGTAATTCATGCTTTACACCATGAGCAGGATATGCGTCATATGGGTGGTTTACGTAAGAAATTGCCAGTTACATTTATCACGATGTTAATTGGTACTATCGCTATCGCAGGTTTACCTCCATTTTCAGGGTTCTTCTCTAAAGATGAGATATTAGCACATGTTTATTTACATGATAAAGTAATGTGGGGAATTGCAGTGTTTACAGCTTTCTTAACCGCATTTTACATGTTCAGAATGTTGTTCCTTACTTTCTACGGAAAATACCGTGGTACGCATCATGCTGAAGAGAAAATTCATGAGTCGCCAAAATCTATGACTGTGCCTTTAATTGTTCTGGCTATTTTATCTGCCGTAGGTGGTGTGATTGGTATTCCGGAAGCATTGGGAGGAAGTCATTGGTTATCACACTGGTTGTCTCCGGTAATTAAACATGTAGGCGAATCTCCGGATCACGCTACAGAGTATGCACTGATGGGTATTTCTGTGGTTGGTGTTTTAATCTCAATTGCTGTTGCTTATGGGAAATATGTTAAACAGAACCATATTCCTATACCTGATGAGGGTAAACGTGTAGGATTGACTAACCTGTCGTACAACAAGTTTTATTTTGATGAAATATATGATGTGCTATTCACGAAACCTTTGGATGCAATTTCGGGCTTCTTTTATAAAATCGTTGACAATAAAATTGTAGATGGTATTGTAAATGGCTTTGGCTGGACTGCTTCTGAAGCGAGTAAAGGTTTACGCTTATTGCAAACGGGAAATGTTGGCTTTTATATTTTTATGATGGTGATAGGAATCATCTCATTGTTATTGTATACTTATTTATCTCTATAAAAGATCGTTCAAGAAAAGATAATGGAACAACTTTTACTACTTCTTATATTTTTACCATTGGTTGGCGCCTTGGTTACCGCATTTACCGGAAATGCAGCAAAACATGTTGCATTGGGATCGGCGATTGTTTCTTTAGCCCTGGCCTTGGTTATGGTATGTAATTTTATACCAAATGCAACTGCACAGTTTGTTGTAAACTGCCCATGGATAAAAGAACTTGGAATTAGTTTCCACGCAGGTGTTGATGGGATCAGCATGATCACGATTTTATTGACGAATGTACTGACTCCGTTGATCATTCTTTCTGCCTATAAGCATGAGTATAAAAATGCGAATGCTTTCTTCGCTTTGATCCTGTTTATGCAAAGTGGTTTATTGGTGGTATTTACTGCGATGGATGCTTTCTTATTCTATATCGGATGGGAAGCAGCCTTAATCCCGATTTACTTTATCTGTGCAATTTGGGGTGGTAAGAATCGCATCAAAGTAAACATGAAGTTTTTTGTTTATACCATTGCTGGTTCACTATTTATGTTAGTAGGGATCATTTATCTTTATTTACAAAACCCTTCCAATAATTTCGATATACAGGCTTTTTATAGTCTTAGTTTAGATTCAACTCAGCAGGGATGGATATTCTGGGCTTTCTTTATTGCTTTTGCGATTAAGATGCCAATATTTCCTTTCCATACCTGGCAGCCAGATACCTATACTGAAGCTCCGGCTCCGGGAACCATGTTACTTTCAGGTATCATGCTTAAAATGGGTATTTACGGTGTGATTAGATGGTTATTGCCTGTCGTACCTGCTGGTGTTCAGCAATGGGGACAAGTGGCGATCGTTTTATCCATAATTGGTGTGGTTTATGCTTCTTTGATTGCATTTACACAAAAAGATGCGAAAAGATTGGTGGCTTACTCATCTATTGGTCACGTTGGTTTAATCTCTGCAGGTATCTTCGCTTTCAATGTACAAGGGATGCAAGGTGCGATGATCCAGATGTTGAGTCATGGTATAAACGTAGTGGGTTTATTCTTTGTGCTTGACATTATTGCAAGTCGGATGCATACTTATAAAATTGCTGAATTGGGGGGGATTGCAAAACAGGCACCTAAGCTAGCTATCGTATTTCTGATTATTCTTTTGGGAACGGTTGCTTTACCGGGAACAAATGGGTTTATAGGCGAATTCCTTTTACTGATAGGTATTTATCAATATAGCTTATGGGCAGCAATATTTGCCGGATTAACCATCATTTTCGGCGCGGTTTATATGTTCAGAATGTACCAAAATGTAATGCTGGGCAAAACGAATGAACTAACCATTGGCTTTACAGATATAAAAGGATCAGAGCAGGTTGTATTGTACGTGATTTGTGCATTGGTTATTGTTTTGGGTTTTTATCCAAAACCAATTTTGCAGCTTTCTGAAGCTTCAGTACAACATTTAATAGAACAGGTAACACAAAAATTAACATCGGTAAACTAAGGAAATGAATATCATTATAACAATAACTGTTACAGCTTTAGTGGTGCTTTACGCAGGTTTGTTTAAAGCTAAAAAAGCGTTATTACCCATTACCTTACTTGGTTTGCTTACCTCGCTGGCTTTTGTGGCTACCGGCTGGAATGCCGATCAGAGCTATTACGGTATGATGCATATGGATAATTTTGCATTGGCATTTACAGGAATAACAGTTTTAGGGACAATACTTATATTTTTACTTACTCAAAATTACTTTGCAGCAAACAGTGAAAATATTGCGGAATACTTTACCCTGATCCTTTTTGCACTTGCAGGTATCGTGATCATGGTTTCTTATACAAACATGTCAATGTTGTTTATCGGCATAGAGATCATGTCGGTAAGTTTATATATTCTTGCAGGGATTCGTAAAAGCAACTTTGCTTCCAATGAGGCGTCATTAAAATATTTCCTGATGGGTGCTTTCTCTACAGGTTTTCTTTTATTTGGAATTACGCTGATTTATGGTGCAACAGGATCTTTTGATCTTGGTGTGATCAATCAGTATCTGGTGACGAACTATAAAACAATTTCTCCGATGTTCTATCCGGGGATCATATTGCTGATGATTGGACTGAGCTTTAAGATCGGTGCAGCTCCATTTCACTTTTGGACACCGGATGTTTATGAAGGCGCTCCTACGCTGATTACTACTTTCATGTCTACCATCGTTAAGACTGCCGGTTTTGCTGCATTCCTTCGTTTGTTTGCCGGTACTTTTGCGCCTTTACATGATTTCTGGATGGCACCATTAATGGGCATTGTATGTTTAACATTGTTAATCGGAAATGTAACGGCCTTATTCCAAAAGAACTTTAAAAGAATGCTGGCTTATTCCAGTATTTCCCATGCAGGTTATCTGTTGTTCTCACTGATCACTTTAACAGCAAATTCTGCTAACAATGTATTGGTTTATGCTGCTGCTTATACTTTTGCAACGATCATTGCCTTTGCAGTTTTGATCTTAGTGAAACAGAAGACCGGAAACGATCATTTCGATAGTTTTAATGGTTTAGCTAAACGAAATCCATTTATAGCATTGATACTTACCATAGCGATGCTTTCGCTTGCAGGTATTCCGCTTACAGCTGGATTTATCGGGAAGTATCTGATGTTTTTAAATGTAATGAAGGAGTATCAGATATATCTGGTTGCTTTTGCTATTTTAAATGCATTGGTGGGATTCTATTATTATTTTAGAGTTATTGTAGCGATGTACTTCAAAGAAGGTAGCGAGACAGAATTACAAACACCTGTTCAATATCAGTTTGTGCTTGTATTCTCAGCCTTGGTCACCATATTTTTAGGGGTGTATCCGGCTGTAATTTTAAATCTGATATAGGGGCATTTCATCTAATTATTTATTGTTAAATGGCTCTTGATGACTAGAATAATTATGGCCTTATGTGCTTAATAATTATTCTAATCATGTCGGGTTCTATAGATAATTATTTGTAGTTTTACGAATAATTGAAATATGCACGATTTCTGGACCTCATTACAGCACTTCATTGATCCCGAAAAATTACTTAGAGAAGGTGGTTTTTACGTTGTAATGTTCGTGATATTTGCCGAGACTGGCTTGTTTTTTGGATTTTTTCTTCCTGGGGACTATCTCTTGTTTCTTGCCGGAATGTTTGTCGCCACAGGTAAATTAGATGTAAATATCTATGTCTTGATTTTTGGTCTGTGTGCTTGTGCTGTTTCCGGGAATTTTGTAGGGTATTGGTTTGGTCGGAAGACGGGGCCGGTATTGTACCAAAGGAAGGAATCACTCTTCTTTAAGCGACGTTATTTAAAAGCTGCTGAGGAATATTACAATAAGCAAGGGGCATTTGCATTGATTATGGGTAGATTTGTACCAATAGTTAGAACTTTTGCACCGATTTTTGCGGGGGTTGTAAAGTTAGACTTTAAGAAATTTGCCTTATATAACATTGCAGGTGGATTAATTTGGATAGCTTCCTTAACTTTGCTTGGTTATTTTCTGGGCAAAAGATTTGAAAAAGAAATTAGCGATTATTTATTATATATAATTATAGGTTTCATTGTTATTACTACTATTCCACTGATTTACACTTTTGTGAAAAAGAGAGTGGTTAAAGATGACATTGATGAATTATCAAATACTGAACAATAAAAATGAGTAAAGACGACCATCACCCGTGGCACAGTGTATCTCCAGGCCACAATGTGCCGGAGATAGTGAATGCAATTATTGAAATCCCTAAAGGATCAAAAGCGAAATACGAAATCGATAAGGATTCAAATCTGATTAAATTAGACCGTGTTCTTTTTTCTTCAGTGATGTATCCTGCAAATTATGGTTTTATCCCGCAAACTTACTGCGATGATAATGATCCGTTGGATATCCTGGTATTATGTTCTGTGGATGTTTATCCTATGACCATTATTGAAGCCAAAGTTATTGGTGTAATGCATATGGTAGATAATGGTGAGCAAGATGATAAGATCATTGCTGTAGCTAAAAACGATATGTCGGTGAACTACATTAATGACCTTGCAGAATTACCTCCACATACGATGAAGGAAATCGTGAAGTTTTTCCAGGATTACAAAGCATTGGAAGAAAAGAAAGTAACTATTGAACATTTACTAGGTGTACGCTATGCACACAAAGTGATACAAGAAAGCCTTGAGCTTTACGATAAGGAGTTTAGAAATAAATCTTAAATGGAAGCATTTAAAATATTTTTTACCTTTTTTCTGGTAGCCCTAAATGGCTTTTTTGTTGCTGCAGAGTTTGCAATTGTAAAAGTTAGGGCTTCCCAGATTGAGATAAAAGCTAAATCCGGGAGCCGTGTTGCGAATATCGCAAAACACATTACTCAGCATTTAGATGGTTATCTTGCCGCAACACAGTTGGGAATTACCCTGGCCTCACTTGGTTTAGGTTGGGTGGGTGAGTCTGTTATGCATAATATTGTGCATGACCTGCTGATCAATTTCCAACTTTCTGAGGTATATATAACTTCTATTTCTACCGGAATAGCCTTTATGTTCATTACGGTAATGCATATTGTTTTTGGAGAATTGGCACCTAAGTCGATAGCTATCCAAAGACCTGTGGCTACTACTTTATTTATCTCTGTACCACTTCAGGCATTTTATTGGATGTTTAGACCTTTTATATGGGTATTGAACGGCTTTGCCAATATCGTGTTGAAAGTATTCGGTATCTCTAGTGTTGGCGGACATGATTCTGTCCACAGTACCGAGGAGCTTTATTATTTGCTGGATCAAGGAAAAGAAAGTGGCGCATTAGATACTAATGAACATGAGCTGATTAAAAACGTTTTTGATTTTAATGAGCGTGTAGTAAAAAATATTATGGTTCCGAGGACCAAAATTTCTGGTATAGAGCTTTCTACGCCTAAAATGGAAGTCGTTGAAAAAATTATATCGGAAGGATATTCACGCCTGCCTGTATACGATGATATTATTGATAAGATTATCGGTATTGTGCATGCTAAGGACATCCTTCCGTTATTGGCTGAAAATAAGGACTGGACATTAAGTGATATCATTAGAAAGCCTTATTTTGTGCCTGAAACTAAAAAGATCAATGATCTGTTGAGTGAGCTTCAACAAAAACGCATTCAAATTGCTATTGTAATTGATGAGTTTGGTGGGACTGCCGGTATGGTTACTCTGGAAGATATTGTAGAGGAAATTGTTGGCGAAATACAGGATGAGTATGACGAGGAGAAGCCTACAGTTGAAAAGATATCTGATACTGAATTTATCATTAATGCTTATGCTACTGTTTACGATGTGAATGAGCATCTGCCTCATGACCTACCGGAAGATGAAGATTTTGATACCGTAGGTGGATTGGTTTCTCATGCTTTTGGTAAAATACCAGAGGTTGGAGATAGCGAGGAATGCTATGGCTACTTGTTTACTATTTTAAAGAAAACAGAACAAAATATAGAGACCATTAAGCTGGAGTTGGTGATCAATAAAAGCGACGCGATAGACTTACATTAAAATCAAACCAATGCATGTTTTTTATACCCCGGATATCAGCTCCAACGAGTATGTTTTAAATGAGGAGGAGAGCAAGCATTGTACTAAAGTTTTGCGCCTGGGTATTGGTGCAATGGTTTATCTCATTGATGGTGTAGGCGGACTTTATAAGGCCGAAATCACGGCTGAGCATAAAAAGCATGTTAACCTTCATGTTGTAGAAGCGCAGTATGAATACAATAAGCGCAATCATCACCTGCACATTGCAATTGCACCTACCAAAAATATAGACAGATTAGAATGGTTTCTGGAAAAGGCTACGGAAATTGGTATTGAAGAAATTACACCTGTTATTTGTGACCGGTCGGAACGGAAAATCGTTAAAGAGGACCGTTTGTACAAGGTGATCACATCTGCTGTAAAGCAGTCGTTGCAGGCTTATCACCCTGTGTTAAATCCCCAAACTACTTTGTCTGCTTTTTTAAAACAGTCTAACGACAGCATTAAAATGATTGCCCATTGTTTGGATAATGAACCTCGGCAGTTTATTGCTGAGCTGGCCAAACCAAAGGAGCGTTATACCATTCTTATTGGCCCCGAAGGTGATTTTACAGGTGCTGAAATTGAATTGGCTTTGCAAAACGGTTATAAACCATTAACTTTAGGTAATACACGATTAAGAACAGAAACCGCTGCCTTGGCTGCTTGTTTTGAAGTGAATTATTTAAATAGATGAGGGTTCGGGTTTTACTTCTTTTGTTGGTTGTGCTGCTGAGCAGTTTTTGCGTGCCTACCTATAAAATGGCTAAGCTTAAATACAATGGGGGCGGCGACTGGTACGCCAATCGTACGGCATTGCCAAATCTGATTGAATTTTGCAATCAAAATCTTAAAACCAATTTTGCTCCACAAGAAGCAATTGTAGAAGTAGGCAGTGCCGACATTTTTAATTATCCTTTTATTTACCTTACCGGGCACGGTAATGTGGTTTTTAGTGATGCTGAGGCTGCTAATCTCCGTAAGTATTTAATAGGGGGAGGTTTTCTTCACATTGATGATAATTATGGTCTCGATAAGTTTATTCGTGTTGAAATGAAGAAGGTTTTTCCGGAATTATCATTTGTCGAATTACCAACTAATCACAGCCTATACAACCAAAAGTTTAAATTCCCTAATGGACTTCCTAAAATACATGAACATGACGGTAAACCGGCCAAAGGGTATGCGCTGACATGGCAGGGAAGGATTGTTTGTTATTACACATTTGAATGCGATCTGGGTAATGGTTGGGAAGACTTCGGTACTTACCCTGAAGATAGTCAGGAAAAGCGGATGAGTGCACTTAAAATGGGTGCAAATTTAATTCAGTATGCATTAACACAATAACTATGAATGTAAAAGTAAATGACCGGTATAATTTTGATGTAGAACTTGAGCAAAAGCTATTGAAAGTAGATGGTGTGGAGTTGCAGATTGATTCTACAACGTTAGCAGATGGCCATACACATGTCATACACAATAACAAATCTTACAATATAGAATTGGTTTCTGAGGATAGGACAGAGAAGACAAGTATGGTAAAGGTGAATGGGACGCTTTACGAGGTAGCTATTGAAGACCAATACGATCTACTGCTTAAGCAACTCGGCCTTGACAATAGTAAGGCTAATAAAATGCTGGAAATTAAAGCTCCAATGCCTGGACTGGTATTAAATATTATGGTTGAGGAAGGGCAGGAAGTGAATAAGGGAGATAACCTATTGGTATTGGAGGCGATGAAGATGGAGAATATCCTTAAATCACCAAGCAGTGGCAAGGTTAAGAAGATCCTGGTTAATAAGGGAATTAAAGTTGAGAAGAACGAGATATTGATACAGTTTTCATAAACAAAAAAGGCGCATTTCATGAAATGCGCCTTTTTTGTTTATGATCTGATTATATTATCTGCTTTTAAATCCTCTTGATGGTTTGTTTTTAAACTGAGGCTTTCCACTCGATCTAACCTCCGGAGCTCCCAGCATGGTCATTGCACAACGGAAACCAACATCTGCAGAAGACTCATCCTGTTGCATAAATCTTCTGGTAGCAGGATTAAGCCATAATGCCTGATCGTTCCATGAACCACCTTTATATACTTTAGATTTATCATTTACCAATGTGATCTCGCCATAGAATTCACTTTGGGGGTCTCTATAACCTCTTTGATCAGCATAAGTGTTTTTTACTGAATCAGCTGGCTTTGCCGCCGCTGCTTGTTTCTCAGCCCAGGTTTGTTTTTTAGCATAAAGGGCATTTGTCATGATAGGCCTATTGTACTTGTCAACTGCGATTTTTCCTGTAACCGGATCAAGCACTTTTTTATCCTGATAAAGGTTTCCCCTAAATGGATTGAAGGCTTCAGCTGATTCGAAAGTAGCAGCACGGTAGGTGTCTGCTGTCCATTCATTTACGTTTCCTGCCATGTTGTAAAGTCCAAAATCATTTGGTGTGTATGACCTTACTGCAACAGTTATTGCTCCCTTATCATTTAAGGAACCGCCAACACCCATGTAATCGCCTTTAGTTCTTTTAAAGTTGGCCAGAATTAAACCTCTGGTACTTTTCTTGGCAGAGCTTAAGCCTAAACCACTCCATGGGTAGATCTTATAGTCGCTGATATTTTCATATTGGGTATTCCCAATAAGTCCCAACGCGGCATATTCCCACTCGGTTTCGGTAGGTAAGCGATAAGGTTGCTTTAAAATACCGTCTTCAAGCCTTACATTTCTAGTAGCTGCATTTTTACCGGCACCGGCAGATCCTGAATTGGAAGGATTTAAGTCTTTCATTGCTCTTTTACCCTTATCATCGATCTGGTCATTTAGATAAGTTCCGGTACTAAAAGGTCCGGTAGATTTTGCGCCAGCTGCAGCATTATTTTTTGCAGTACCACCGTTCAGATCTTTAAAGCTGGTCATGTAGCCACGTTCACGAAGTAATAATTCGTTAACCCTGTCAGTTCTCCATTCGCAATAGCGTCCTGCTTGCTCCCAGGTAACGCCAACTACCGGATAGTCCTGATACGCTGGGTGCCTTAAATAATTATCTACATATGGCTCATTATAAGAAAGCGGTCTACGCCAAACCAGTGTATCCGGTAATTCATTATAGTAATATTCGTAGTCTTTTGGGAAATTTGTACGTATCCAGTTCAGATATTCTAACCAGTTGGTATTAGAAACCTCTGTTTCGTCCATATAAAAAGAGTTAACAGTGGTTTCCCTTTTATGGTTATAATTGCCCAATTCTTGTCCGGGTACATTAATTGCACTACCGCCAACGACAAAGGCACCACCCTCAATCTCAACCAAACCAGGACCTGGCCCACGTTTGTATCTATTATTTACCACAAAACCACCATATTCCTGCTTGTTGTAGGCCATGCCCGTCTTATCTGAAGATCCTGACTTAGATTTACAGGATACAAAAGAGGCAATAGCCATTACAGAAATAAGTGAAAATAAGGATGTTTTTTTCATTTAATATGGTATAAATCTATTTTTAAGCGTTATTGCATGAGGTAAAATAACCTTTAACACTACTAAGAGTTAAAATTACACAAAAAAAGGATTATGCTGCAAGAACATAATTAATAATTTAAAATAAGCGATTAATTTAAACCGAGGTTAAAGGCACAATCCTTTGAAATTAATCAACACTATGTTAACTTGCGTTCAATAATTGTTAAATTATTCACGGCTGATGAATTTAGGGTGCCTCATTAAAACTACTTTATGTATCTTTTCTTTGCTGGTGGTTTATACGAGACTGTCTGCTCAGGATGTACAATCCGGTACCCTAACCAATGGTAGTGAGGCAAGCAATATCATAACGGGCGTACCTTTTTTGCTCATCACTCCTGATGCACGTTCCGGAAGTATGGGGGATGTGGGGGTAGCTGTGCAGCCGGATGGAAATGCAATGGTTATAAATCCCTCTAAACTAGCTTTTTTAGATAAAAAATATGGTTTTGCGGTTTCTTATAGCCCTTGGTTAAAAAGTCTTGTTCCCGATGTAAGTCTGACTTACATCAGTGGCTTTTATAAGCCTAATGAAAAAACAACTATAGGTGGCTCCTTGCGTTATTTTAATCTCGGGGAAATTCAGTTGACAGACATCAATCAACAGGATTTGGGGATCTATACGCCTAATGAACTGGCTGCTGATATTACTTATGCACGACAGCTGGATGCTTCTTTTTCCTTAGGAACCACCTTGCGATATATTTATTCAAATCTTACTTCAGGGCAATTTTCATCTGGACAGCAGACCAGTGCTGCTAATGCCGTCGCTGTAGATGTTTCTGCATATTTTAAAAAGCCAACAATTTTTTTAGGCTCTGATGCTATTTTAGCTGCCGGAATTAACATTTCGAATGTTGGTACAAAACTTAGTTATTCGGAAAGGGGGAATAGTTATTTCCTGCCAACAAACCTTAAAATAGGTGGAGCTTCGACCTTTCTTATTGATGATTATAATCAGTTTACTTTTGCACTGGATTTTAATAAACTGTTAGTGCCAACCCAACCTATCTATGATGAAAATGGGAAGATTATAGCGGGAAAGGATCCCAATCGTTCAGTTCCATCCGGAATTTTTGGGTCTTTTAGCGATGCCCCGGGAGGGTTTAAAGAAGAAGTGAGAGAAATAAACATCGCTGCTGGCATGGAGTATTGGTACAATCAGCAATTTGCTTTAAGAACAGGTTACTTTTATGAAAGTCCCACTAAAGGAAACAGGCGTTATTTTACCCTTGGGGCAGGTTTAAAGTATAATGTATTTAATATAGATATTTCCTACCTGGTTGCCAATGTGCAGAAAAGTCCTTTGGCCAATACCCTAAGATTTACCATGCTCTTTAATTTTGGAATGGCAGGGAACTAATAAATAAGCTTCATAACAATTAAAAACAAATTATATACTAATGAAAATTAAAGTAGGTTTTGGGTTTGATGTACACCAGTTAAAGGAAAATCATCCATTTATAGTTGGAGGGGTTAATCTGGAACATCATAGTGGGGCCTTTGGGCATTCGGATGCCGATGTACTTCTACATGCAATATGCGACGCATTACTTGGAGCAGCGAATTTAAGGGATATTGGTTTTCATTTTAAAAATACAGACCCTCGTTGGAAAGGCATCAGCAGTCTGATCTTGCTAAAAGAAACAGTTAAACTATTAACGGATAAAGGCTACGAAATTGGCAATATCGATGCTATGCTTTGTATCGAAGCACCTAAAATCAATCCTTATATTCCTGCTATGCAGCAGCATATTGCTGAAGCTGCCGGGATCTCTACTGAAGATATTTCTATAAAGGCTACAACCAATGAGCAAATGGGTTTCATTGGTAGAGAAGAAGGTGTTGTCGCTTATGCCGTGTGTTTAATCCAAAAGGAAAAAGGGGAAAAATAACCGTTCTCTTCAAAGAAAACGGTTATTTCTTATTCTTCCAGGTACCCAAATTTACCTTGGTTATAATCACTTATGGCCTGTTGTATTTCTTCAGCTGTATTCATCAGAAAAGGGCCGTATTGTGCAATGGGCTCATTAATTGGCTCACCACTAAGGATTAAGATTATGCTGTTTTCTAAAGCTTCAATTTTAATCTCAGTACCTTCATTTTTAAAATGAACAAACTTATCTGTGTCAGCTACTTCTGAACCATTTATTTTTATGCTGCCCTCAATAATTACAAACCCTGTATTGTGGTCTGCTGGAAAGCTAAACTCAGCCTTTCCGCCTTTATTCAGGCGTGCATTGAACACGTTAATGGGCGAGAATGTGCTGACAGAGCCTTTTGTGCCCTGGTATGATCCGGCGATTACTTCAATTGTACCGCCGTTATCAGGTAAATCATGTTTGGCAATATGTTCATGTTTAATGCCCTGATATTTTGGTGGACTCATTTTATCCTTTGCAGGTAAATTAACCCATAGTTGCACCATCTGAAAATCACCTCCTTTTTTGCTGTATTCTGCTTCATGGAATTCTTTATGCAATATTCCTCTAGCTGCAGTCATCCATTGTACATCACCGGGATAAATGATACCACTATTGCCCGCACTATCGTGATGCGCAACAGCACCATGATAGGCAATGGTTACGGTTTCGAATCCCCTATGTGGATGCACACCCACGCCTCTAGGCTCATTTCTAGCTGAAAATCCTATTTTAGCATTGTAATCGAGTAGAAAAAATGGGCTCATTTTTATCTTGTACCCGCCAGGGAAAAAATTATGCACCCTAAATCCATCACCAACCATATGAGGTGCCGGCGGATTTAGTACGGCCGACACCTGTTTAATATTTGCTTCCATCTTTGTCTCCTTTCTCTTTACGGCTGGATGCATTTTTTTATTCTTTTTAGGCTTGTTTTACGAATTGTAACTCACCTAAAATCCTTACATCTTCACTTACCATTACACCACCTGTTTCTAATGCAGCATTCCAGGTTAAACCGAAATCTGTTCTTTTGATTTTTCCGCTTAGGGTAAATCCGGCTTTAGTATTTCCCCATGGATCAGTCGCGATACCGCCAAATTCTACATCCAACTTAACAGGTTTGGTTACATCTCTAATGGTTAAATTGCCTTCTAGTGTATAATCACTTCCATCTTTAATGAAGGAAGTAGAATCAAAGCTAACTTTTGGAAATTCATCTGCATTAAAGAAGTCGCCGCTTCTCAAGTGTGTATCACGATCTGCATTTCCAGTGTCAATTGATCCTGTTTCAGCTTCAAACTTAACATGGGCGTTCTGGAAATCGTCTGATTCAGAGGTTAATGTTGCAGTCAACACATTCATGCTACCAGTTACAGTAGTGATCATCAAGTGTTTTACTTTAAACTGTAGTTCGCTGTGGGTAGGGTCTAATGCCCAGGTTGTAGTTGCCATAATATTGTTGTTTTATATATTTCTTTAATTAACAACACAAAATTAAGACGATATGTTTAGCAGGACATTGATGTATGATAAGAAAGTGTTAAGTTTTAAAATGCTTATGTGCCAGGTCTTTGCGAACTCTACTTAGCGATTCAGGTGTGATGCCCAGGTAAGAGGCTATCATCCATTGTGGCACCCTTAAGGTAAGGTTTGGGTAGAGCTTAATGAAGTTCAGGTAGCGCTCTTCGGCAGTTGCACTCAGGAGCATATTGATCCGTTTCTGCATGAACCTGATTGAATTGTTGAGAATGGTATGGTTTAGATCATGCATGCAGGGAACAATCTTCGCCGAGTCATTGATGTAGTCCTTGGGTATGACCACAGCTTCAGTACGCTCTATGGCGTCAATAAAAAAGTCAGATGCCTCATTAAAAAGCATACCATTACGGTCGGAGAGCCACCATTGCTCAGGTGCAAACTGAATGATATGTGTTTTTCCTTTGCTATCTATGGAGTAACTGCGCAATAACCCGCTCATTACAAAATAACCATGCGCCGAAACTTCACCTTTCATCAGGATCATTTCATTCTTTTCAAAGGTCTTTATCTTTAGTTTGCCGGAAATAAGCGCAAACTGCTCATCTGTTATGGCTACTTTGTTCTGTAAATAGGCTTTAAACTGCTCCAGCATATATTTATAGATGAAATCTATTTTTTGTTGGGTTCGATATTAGAAAAATCAACCCCGCATTTGCAATTCGAGGCACAACCTCCACTTTTAGGAGATACAGCACGATAAATGATGCGACCCACATAAAATATGGCTCCAACAAATAGTAAAATCACTAAAATGGTTTGAATATCCATAGAGCAAAAATAATAAGCCCCAGCGCAAATGGGGTCTGTTAAATGTAAATTTAGTCTTCCATTAAACCGATAGTGCCACCTACCCAGTCAAAATCTTTATTGTGCCTTACGCCAATCATTTTACCTCTGCTTAACCTGGTCAGATTAATACAAAGTTTGGGCTCCTGGCCATCTGCCCATAAATACATTAATCTGATTTCTACTTTTATACCATCATCAGGAGCTTTTACTACAGGTTCATAAATCACCTTCCTCTGCAAAATCCAGTTCTGAGGGTCTTTTATGTTACTGATATCAGCTGGTGTAACATCAATAATTACACCAATTCCGGCAAAAGAGAATAAAGGTTTCAACACATAATTCTCCAGATCAAAAGGGATGTCGGTTATCGTATTTAGAAAATGCGTTTCAGGAACAAATTTACTTTTGAGGAAGGGTATGGTGTACTTACTGATTCTGTAAAACCAGTTAGGATGAGTAATCCACTCTATATTTAGTGGTTCGCGCGGATCAAAGCTATCTTTAAACAACCCGGTTTGGTCAGCAATCTCATCAAATATAAGCCGGTTGTAAATCCTTTTTAGCTTTACCTTTTTGTCATTTTCCTCATAAAATAGATTGCGGCCCTCTTTAAAGATATCGGTTAGGCTCAGTACTTTTACGCCAAGAAATGAACTGGTGATTAAGAAATCAATAAGTGTTTTTTGTTTCGGGGCATCAATATCCATTATTGCAACCTCATGTGGTTGATGCTTTCCTAAGATGACCTCTTTCAGTAAATCAATATATTGAAGCTCATTAAGCCCGCTAAAATAGGGAGTTAAACGATTGGATAAGTGAAATGTTGTTTTGTAAGTTTTGGCTAAATGAGCCTGAAAGCCATAAAGGGAAGGGAAGCCCTGCATCTCAATTAATTTCGGTATCAGATTCCCCTGAGGATCTTTGCAGATGCCAAAATCGAAGGCCAGAAAATGTGGATGATCGTTCTCATCTGCTACATTCCATTCTGCAGGGATAGCATTTTTTGTTAGGGTTTTAAAATCAGGCTGTTTAATAAGCGCTATAATTTCTGCTCCTGCAGCAATTAACTGCTTTTTTAAATCTTCAGGTATAAATACAGGGGTTTCTGCAACCCTAAATGGGATCTTTACAAAACCTTTTTCCAGATTTTTTATGAGGGCGTTGTATTTTTTTTCAGAAAATAAAGTGTTAAAACTGCTTCTATAATGTTCTATCATGTCAAATTTCCCGTAAAGTGTTTAAGGCTTCATTTAAAAAATTTGGCAAAATGGCATGTTGTGTCAAAGCAATGCGTTTAGGGTCATCAAGGCTATTGAGCATATCATTATATTTCTTCTCACCATGATTTTCTATGATAGCATTCTTTTTGTCTTCCTGTAGCATATATAGTTTTATCCCGATGGGGTCAGCTTCCGGATGGAATTGGGTGCCAACAATTTCTTTAGTAAAACGAACAGCCATCACGCAACGTTCCAGATCAATATGCGGCCTGTCTTTTTCAAGAGCCAGAACTTTAGCATTTATTACATTAGAGGAGGCATTATCAGCCTCGGTGACTTGCCAATTGCGACTGTCGAATATGTAAAGGGGATTAGGCAAGTTGTTGAATAAGGAGTCTTTTTTGCCTTCTTCCGTTAAAGACACAGGGAAGATGCCCAAAGCGGTTGATTGTCGTTTGGTAACATGGCCAAAGCCAAATTTTCGGCAGGCCATTTGGAAAGAATGGCAAATTAAGAAAACATATTTTTTACGCTGTTTATTATTTTCATTAAACGATTCAACATGGTTAAGCAGGTTAAAAAAGTCATTTTCCCATTGTAAGCCTTCACCTTCATACGGACTGCCTGGTCCGCCGCTAGAAATGTATATATCATAATTCAAGTCCGGTATTTCACCATTCTGCCTCAAATCAAAAACATCAAATGATAAGGCGGTCTCCGTCTCTTTCTGATAATGCAACAAGATATCCTGAATACAACGCATCCCCTCGTTGGCAGTCCCGTTATTCATATCGATAACCGCAATTTTTATCTTGTTCTTATCAGTCATATCATTGTTTTGCGCCCACTAATGTCTGCGAAGTCACATAATCTACTACCGCTTCGAAGGTGCCAGATTCTTTGTAAACAGCCAGCTGCCTATCTGCTCCGGTTCCATTTTCCAGCATTTTCAGCAGATAGTTAATCTCATTTCTGCAACCCAGCTCGTCGACTACATCATCAATAAAATCCAATAATTCCAATATCAGGTTACGGCAATTCACTTCCATTTCTTTACCAAAGTCGATCAGGCTTCCGTCGATGCCATAGCGGGCAGCCCTCCATTTATTTTCATTGATCAATGCTCTTGAATAGGTGATAAATTCCATATTCTGCAAACGTAACTTGTAAAGTTTGGCACACAATGCCTGAAATAGGGCTGTTAAAGCCATTGTTTCATCAATCAGCATAGGACAATCGCAGATTCTAAACTCTATGGTTTGAAAATAAGGATGGACCCTGATGTCCCACCAAATCTTTTTAGCATTGTCAATACTATTGGTCTTGATCAACAATTTCACATAGTTATCATAATCCTCAATGCTGTTAAAAATATCAGGGATACCTGTGCGTGGGAATTTGTCGAATATTTTGGTTCTGTAAGATTTATAGCCAGTATTCCGGCCTTCCCAAAAAGGGGAGTTGGTAGATAGGGCAAACACATGCGGTAAAAAATAACGTACCTGGTTGGCAATATGTATGGCTAGCTCTCTTGATTGAAAGCCTACATGTACATGCAGACCAAAAATCAGATTAGAACGGGCAGCTTCCTGTAATTCATTTACAATATCGCTGTATCGTGGATGTTCTGTAATCAATTGTTTTTCCCAATGTGAAAAAGGGTGGGTACCTGCAGCACCAATTTGCAAGTCCAGTTCGCCAGCTAGTTGTGAAACGGTGTACCGCAATTGTGATATCTCTTCGCGGGCTTGTTCTGTATTTTTACAAATCCCAGTGCCTACTTCTACTACAGCCTGGTGCATTTCTGCTTTTACCTGATCCTTATAGATCTTTTGAGCCGCTTCAACTATTTTTTGGTCATGCGATGTGAGTTCCCTGGTTATCGGGTCTATCACCATGTATTCTTCTTCAATTCCGAGTGTAAAATCGTTCATTATCTTCCCTTTTTAAACATGGCCATGGATGGCTTGCAATAATTTATGACCTGAAGGTAGGGAATTCTCACAATTTGGCAAGATATTCAGGGAGCATCTGTCGCCATATCGGCCAGTCATGATCCGCATTGTGTCTTAGGTCCAGCCAATGGGTCATTCCTTTTTCATTTAAAGTTTGAGAGAATCGCTCATTGTCTCCACGGCAAATGTCTTTATCCGAAGTGCCTAATATGATCTTCATCTGCCATAGTTCAGGATTGTCGTCGTTCGGGACAAAATCAACTGGATTGTTAAAATATACTTCGTCATTGTAAAAGCCATCAAGGTGGCTTTTGATGTCAAATGATCCACTCATGCTAAACATGTGGCTGACCAGCCAGGGGTGTCTGAAGGCAAAGTTTGCAGCATGATACCCGCCGAAACTACAACCTGCAGTAATGATTTTTGAATGCCCTGTTTCTTTTCTGGCCATGGTTGACACCTCCTCTAAGAGTAATTTGTCGTATCGGATATGTTGTTTTACCCTGTCGGCTGGCTCGATGTCTTTATTATACCAGCTTTGCCGGTCAATGCTATCCACACAATAGACTTTAACCTTTCCTTCATCAATGAACCAGCTGATGGAGTCTATCATTTTTAAATCCTTGTGCTCAGCATAGCCGCCCGTGCCTGTGGGGAAAAGCAGTATAGGATAACCACTATGTCCAAAAGCGAGGAGTTCAAAATCGGCATTCAGGTTATGACTATACCATTTTTTATGTACTTCCTCCATAATGAAAAAATTAGATTGCTTTGAATGACATATAAACATATTTATGTGACCAAGTGTTTTTTGCTGGCCTTCTAACATTCTGTTCTAGCTAATTGCTTGATATATCGATAATAAACCTTATCTTTGCGCCAAAAATCAGACGCATTTTATGCAAAAAATTAGAAATATAGCTATCATAGCCCACGTTGACCACGGTAAAACTACACTGGTTGATAAGATCTTACACTCTTGTTCAATCTTCCGTGATAATGAACAATCGGGAGATTTAATACTTGACAATAATGATTTGGAGCGTGAAAGAGGAATCACGATCGTTTCAAAGAATGTTTCCGTTAAATACAAGGATGTTAAGATCAACATTATCGATACCCCTGGTCACGCCGATTTCGGTGGTGAGGTTGAGCGTGTATTGAAAATGGCTGATGGAGTTTTGTTGTTGTGTGATGCTTTTGAAGGTGCAATGCCTCAAACACGTTTCGTAACGCAAAAAGCTCTAGCTTTAGGATTAAAGCCAATTGTTGTTGTAAATAAGGTAGATAAAGAAAACTGTCGCCCTGAGGAAGTTTATGAGCAAATCTTTGAATTGTTCTTCAACTTAGAGGCTACAGAAGACCAGTTAGACTTCCCTGTAATTTATGGTTCATCTAAACAAGGATGGATGAGTACTGACTGGAAAGTACCTACTACTGATATTTTTGCGCTTTTAGACGCAGTTGTTGCTAATATTCCTCCTGCACCAACAAATGATGGAACTTTACAAATGCAAATCACTTCTTTGGATTATTCATCTTTCGTAGGTCGTATTGCAATTGGACGTGTACACCGAGGTAGCATTAAAGAAAACCAACCAGTTACGTTAATTAAACGTGATGGTAAGGTTGTGAAGTCAAGAGTAAAAGAATTATATACTTTCGAAGGATTAGGTAAAATTCGTACAACTGAAGTAAAATCAGGTGATATCTGCGCAGTTGTAGGTATTGAAGGATTTGAGATTGGTGATACCATTGCTGATTTTGATGCTCCGGAACAATTACCTGTTATCAAAATCGATGAGCCTACGATGAACATGTTGTTCACAATCAATAACTCGCCGTTTTTTGGTAAAGAAGGTAAATTCGTTACTTCTCAACGTATCAGAGAGCGTTTATATAAAGAGATGGAGAAAAACTTAGCCCTTAAAGTGGTTGAGACAGAATCTCCTGATTCTTATTTGGTATATGGAAGGGGTATCCTCCATTTATCAGTATTGATCGAGACTATGCGTCGCGAAGGTTACGAAATTCAGGTAGGTCAGCCACAGGTTATCGTTAAAGAAATTGATGGTAAGAAATGTGAGCCAGTTGAGACTTTGATTGTTGATGTTCCAGGTGAAGTTGCCGGTAAGGTTATTGAATTGGTTACTCAACGTAAAGGCGAGTTGCTGATCATGGAACCTAAAGGTGATTTACAGCACTTAGAATTCGAGATTCCTTCACGTGGTATCATCGGTTTAAGAAATAACGTATTAACTGCAACAGCAGGAGAGGCCATTATGGCTCACCGTTTCAAAGCTTACGAGCCTTGGAAAGGTGCTATCCCTGGTAGGTTAAACGGTGTATTGATTTCTATGGATAAAGGTACTACTACTGCTTATTCAATTGATAAATTACAGGATCGTGGTCGTTTCTTCGTTGATCCGGGAGTAGATATTTACGAAGGTCAGATCCTTGGTGAGCACATCCGTGATAACGATTTAGTGATCAATATTGTTAAAGGTAAAGCTTTAACCAATATGCGTGCTTCAGGTACTGATGACAACACTCGTATTGCTCCAGCGATTAAATTCTCATTGGAGGAGGCTATGGAGTATATTCAGGCTGATGAGTACATCGAGGTTACACCAGCAAGCATGCGTTTACGTAAAATCTATTTAACTGAGAATGAGCGTAAAATCAACGCTAAGAAATTTGTATAATTCGTAAGATCTAATAAATGAAGGTGCCCTAAGTAAATTAGGGCATTTTTTTTGTTTAAAAACTGATTCAGGACGAACCGTATCTGCTTTAACATTCTGCAAAAACACCGAGCATATTTGTAAAGTTTTAATACATTTGAGAATGTTAACAACTTTAAACATGGAAAATAATAATTTAAGAGATATTTTTTATCAGCATGATGGTCGCTTGATTCATAAGTGGGATCATTATTTTGAAATTTACGAAAGGTACTTCTCTAAATTTAAAGGTAAGAAGGTCAATATTCTTGAAATTGGGATTTCCCATGGTGGTTCGCTTCAGATGTGGAAGAAATATTTTGGTGATGATATAAATATCTTCGCCATGGATATCAATCCGGAATGTAAGCAGTTTGAAGATGAGAATACTAAGGTGTTCATTGGTTCTCAAAGTGATCCTAAATTTTTAAGCAAAGTTATCGAGGAGTTGCCTGATCTGGATATTGTTATTGATGATGGCGGGCATACTATGATACAACAAAAGGTTTCATTTGAAATGCTGTATTTAAAAGTTAAGGAAGGCGGTGTATATCTTGTTGAAGATACACATACCTCTTACTGGTATGAATTTCATGGTGGTTTGAAGAAACCAAGTACCTTTATTGAGTACTCGAAAAACCTGATCGATTCTTTATATAGGGATCATATTCTGAAGCAGGATAAGCTGACTTTAAATGAAATAACAGATCACATCAATTGTATTTCTTTCTTTGATAGTGTAGTTGTTTTTGAAAAACTAAAACGTCCAAATGCTTTTCACATCAGAAAGGGCAAAAAAGTGATTGCACCCTACACTCCTCCTGAATTGAAAAAAGAATCCCTATGGATGAAGATCAAAGGAAGGCTCTTTGGAAGGCCTGAGAATAAATTTATTACAAATGATAAGGGTAATTTAAACTAGCCTCAACTTATTTTTTATTCAGTAGATATTTTTTGGTGAGGTCGTCAATTAATCCATTGATGTCTTCAGACAATTTAAGGATGTAAATGGTTCCTCCAAAGAGTAGTGTGATCAATGTCAGACGCAATGCGCCATCTACAATAAAGTTGGCGAGGGGGGGGATGGTGTTTACCAAAAAATAAATCACTATGCCGGTAAATATGGTAAGTGGCGTTTTGTAAGTAAAGGGCTGCATTTTAAACAGGACTAAAATGAATAGGTACCTGGATAGGTTAAAAATAAATAGGGTGATTGCTGATGCTATAGCGGCCCCTGTTATGCCATATCGTGGGATGAATATCAGGTTTGCTGCAATAACGACCCCTATCAGGGCAACATTGAAGAAAGAGTCGTATTTATAAAATTTGGATGTAGCCAGAATTACTCCATTTACACCGGTTGCCGAATCGATCAGATAGCCTAGCCCAATGAAAAAGATCACGTATCTTCCAGAGGCATACTCCGGCGGTAGGGTATAATAAATATTATGAATATTGGCCCAGATCAGTAAAAACAAGAAAAGTGTGGTTATGAGTTGGGTGATACAACTTTTTTTATATACGGATTTAATTTCCTGAATGTTTTCGTTTTTCCAGGCTTCAGCAATAACAGTATAGGCGATGCTATACAAAGATCGCCTGGGTAAGCTAATGATGGTTCCAAATGTAAATGCGAGTGAATAAACACCGGCGTCTCCAAGTCCAAACTTCTCATTGATCATATATTTATCAATATTTTCAATAATATATGGGGAGGTTCCGGTGAGGATTCCGAAAAAGCACAGGTGAATTATTTGTCTCCTTATCGAAGGATCTAGAAACTGAAAGTTCAGACGGAATGATAGTTGATTTCTTTTGTATAGCCGAAAGGCGATCATTCCTGTTGGGATGATATTGCACAGGAGCCATATCCACATAAAAGTCTCAAAGTCTACCGATTTAAAGAGCAAGAGCAATAAGGCGGCCAGTAGAAATATACGTTGGGTAAATTCTTTTAATACTCTTCCTGCGATGGTATCGTAGAGCATTCTGGAGTATAATTCCAGAATATTGAACAGCATGGTAAAGAATGTTAAAGGAATTAAATACCAGTAGTAAGTTTCAAAAAGATTGTTCTCGGAGCCCTTTTGTTGAATGATTTGATCTTTTAGGAAGTATGCTGCTATGCAGAAGACGATAAAGCCGGTAATAGAAATTAAACAGGCTAATCCAAGATAGCCATTGTTATGGTTTTTGGAGTCCCTGAAATATGGGAAAATCCTTGCTGTTGCATTAAACCCAAGTACGGCAACCTGGGCAAACAGAATTGAAAATGAGGTAAGTATGCTAATTAAACCTATCTGCTCCGGGGTAAGGACATGAGGTTGTATAAGGTAACTGGAAAAAAAACCTAATAAAATACCGAGATATGAATAAAAGGTTCCTTTTAATGTTTGTTGCTGAATAATGCCCATCCGTTACTTAGATCGTTTTTAACTTAAATTACTTATCCTTTTCTACAATTAAATATCGCCTTATATTGTAATATGTGTATATATGTTGTAAACTTGTCTGGATAAGATGGCAAAGATAACATATAATATTTGTGTGTTAATTGTTACCTATAGTAATAGGTGGCAATTTTTAGAACAGGTGCTGAAGGGTGTTACTGCCTTGGAAAATGTAACAGATGTCATAATCGTAGATAATGCTTCTACCTACAACGTGGCGCAAAACTGTGCACTGCTGCTGGATTCTCGGATTAAGGTGCTTACCCATACAGAGAATTTAGGATCTT
Organism: Candidatus Pedobacter colombiensis; assembly: GCA_029202485.1. NCBI lineage: Bacteria > Pseudomonadati > Bacteroidota > Sphingobacteriia > Sphingobacteriales > Sphingobacteriaceae > Pedobacter > Candidatus Pedobacter colombiensis. The sequence goes on from CP119313.1 coordinate 78,470, forward strand.
CCGGTGGCTATAAGGCTGGATTGGAGTGTTTTATGAAAGAAACTGAAGCCAATTTTGTGTGGTTACTGGATGATGATAATCTTCCTGCTCCGGATGCACTTGAAAAGCTTACGGATGTATGGGCTTCAACACAAGCCGATGACGATCAGAAAGCCTTATTTTCCCTCCGTTTAGATCGAAAACAGCATGTGCAGATTGGACAGGGCGAAGATGCAAATCGATTTTTACTGGTTAAGAATAGTTTTATGGGCTTTAATTTATTTAGAGTGCCGGTTAATCAGTATTATAAATTTAGGGATAGCTTTAATAAGCAAAGAGATTTTAAAGAAAAGGCCGCTATGGCTTATGCACCTTATGGTGGTATGTTTTTTCATAAGCGGATGGTTGATTTGATTGGCTACCCGGATGAGCGTTTTTTTGTATATGCTGATGATTCGGAATATACCTATAGAATGACAGAAAAGGGAAGTACGATATGGCTTGTCCCAGCCAGTCAGATTACCGATGTCGATAAGTCTTATGGTATTAAGTATGTTAAGCATTTCTGGCGGTCGATGTATTTAGATTTGTGGAGTTTTAGAACTTATTATCAGGTGCGGAATAGCATATACTTTTATTCAAGGTTTAATGTTACTAACCACACTATTTATGGTATTAACAAGAGACTTTTTTTACTGAAACAATGGTTGATAAGTAAGCTTACGGCTAAACAAACAAACTATAAGAAGCTTTTGGGGGCTATTCAGGATGGACTGGAAGGGAAGTTGGGAATGGTAAATCCAGAAAAATATAGTTAGATTTGAGCATACAATTTCTTAACCATTGTCAGCGTTCATATTATAATTAATTAACCCATTGCAAATGCAAAACTTTGCTCCTATTGCTCTTTTTGTTTACAATCGTCCTGATCATACGCGCAGAACACTCAATGCTCTTCAAAAGAATAACCTTGCGGAAGATTCCCGGCTGTTTATCTTTTCTGATGGCGCACGCAACAGTGGCGAAGATGAAAATGTAAAAGCAGTGCGGGATTTAGCACACAGCATTACCGGTTTCAAATCTGTCGAAGTAATAGAGCGGGAACGTAATTATGGACTTGCCAATTCCGTTATTGAAGGAGTAAGCAGATTGTCTAAGGAATATGGAAGAACTATTGTTTTGGAAGACGATGTACTCACTTCACCATATACACTTCAGTATTTTAATGATACATTAAATAAATACAATGATGTAGAAAAGGTGATGCACGTTACGGCTTACATGTATCCGATTCCTGATGCAAACCTTCCGCAGACATTTTTCCTGAGGATAGCCAGTAGTCAGGCTTGGGCTACCTGGGATAGGGCATGGAAAAACTTTGAACCGGATATCGATAAAATCATCGCCAGATTTGATGAACAGTCGAAGTATCAGTTTGAACTTGAGGGTGGGATGAATTTCTGGAAGCACGTTATGGAGTTTAAACATGGAAGAAATAACTCATGGGCAATAAGATGGTATTCGTCTGTATTTTTAAATAAAGGACTTTCAGTAAATCCGGCCTTATCTTTAATAGAAAATATAGGACATGATGGCTCTGGGGTTCATTCCGGTGTCAGTACCATTTATGAAGGAGCAATCAACAATTTCAGGATAACAGAATTTCCGGATCAATTAGAAGAGTACAAGCCAGGTTATAAGGCCGTAAGACATTTCTTAAAACACCGCAAGGGATCTTATTGGCAACGTGGTGTACGGTATTTAAATCATGTATTTACAAAATTGAAACGCATGTAAGGTGCAGAAGGGGGAGCTGAATTGAAGATTATACATCTAAATACTTATGATGGACACGGAATAGGAGGCGCTGCAGTTTTAAGGTTGAATAAAAGTTTAAAACAGCTGGGTGCCAATTCCGTTGCAATTTGCCTTCATAAGTTTGATGCTCAGCCTAATGTAAAAGCAATATCAGGTACAATTCTTGGCCGTGTAAAGGCTACATTAAGTACTTTTGCAGAACGATACTTATCTAAGGCTTTAGTAAAGCGCACTAAAATTGGGTTTTCGGCACAAAGGTTTGGCTGTGCTGTCGTACAGAACCCCCTAATAAAAAATGCTGATGTTATTCATATTCATTGGATAAATGATGGGTTCTTATCACCTAAATTTTTGGCGCAGCTAGATGAACTTGAAAAACCTATTGTATGGACGTTTTACGATAGTAGCGCCTTTACAGGAGGTTGTCATGATCATCAGGGTTGCGAACACTATCACAAGGAATGTGGCCTTTGCCCGATGCTAAAAATAAGTGGAAAGAATGATTTTTCTCATCAAACCTGGCTGCGTAAAAAGAAAGCCTACTCTGAATTAAACTGTCATATTGTTGCATCAGATAACCTGATTGCAGGAGCAGTGAAATTGAGTAGTTTAATGGGGTTTAGGGAAGTGACGATGATTCCGAATTCAATAGCAACAAATGTATTTAAGCCTTACCTTAAAACTGAAGCAAAAAAGGTTTTAAAGATAAGTCCTGATAAGTTTGTTGTCATGATTGGTTCTATGTCTTTTCAGGATGATATATTTAGCGATAGATCCTATCTGATGGAAGCATTGAATGATTTGGCAAGTAGGCCCGGACTTGATAAAGGGGAGATTGAGCTGGTTGTATTGAGGAATAAGACCAATGTCGAATTCCCTTTCAAAACAACATTTTTAGGGGAGATTAGTAACGATGAACATTTGGCTAAATGCTATTCTGCAGCAGACATCTTTTTGGTTTCCTCGGTAACAGAGCAGCTGCCAAATGGGGTAATAGAAAGTCTTTCTTGTGCCACTCCTGTGGTTGCCTTTAAAAAAGGTGAGGTTCAACAGATGATAAAACACCTGGAGAATGGTTACCTGGCTGAATGTGGTTCTACAGAAGATCTTGCAACCGGTGTGGAATGGTTGTATCATGATGAAAATACACCTGATATACAAAAAGAAGCCCGAAGAATGATATTAACTGAATTCTCAGAGCCTGTTATTGCAGAAAAACACTTATTATTGTATCAGTCACTTATTGATCTCCAACCGAAATAAATAGTTTTTAAGCCCCATGCAGCCAAAGTTAAGCGTCATCACCATCGTTTATAATAATGTAAAGGATATTGAGCGGACCATGCTTTCTGTCCTGAACCAAACCTATGGTAATATAGAATATATTATTATTGATGGAGCCTCTAATGATGGGACGAAGGACCTGATCTATAATCATAAATCGAGGTTGGCACAATTTATTTCTGAGCCTGATAAGGGTATTTATGATGCGATGAACAAAGGACTTTCACTGGCAACCGGTGATTATGTGTTGTTTATGAATTCCGGGGATGAGATCTATGCTCCTGAAACGGTTGCAGAGGTATTTGAAACTGCAGCCTCAGCTGATATTTATTACGGTGAAACCGAAATGTTTAATGAAAAATGGGAAAGTCTGGGACAAAGAAGGCATCGTGCACCAGAAAATTTCAACTGGCAAAGTTTCAAGTATGGGATGAATATCAGTCATCAGGCTATATATGTTAAGCGAAGTATTGCTGGCAAATTTGATTTGCAATATAAATATAGTGGAGATATCGACTGGATCATCAGTGCAGCCAAAAATGCATCTAGTATCGTAAATACACATACTTATGTAGCAAAATATCTTGTTGGAGGCATTTCCAAGAAAAAGCAACTGGCGAGTTTAAAAGAAAGGTTTCGGATATTTACAAAATATTATGGGCTGATCCCAAATCTTATTAACCATATTTTTATATCCTTTAATCTTGCGCAGTATTACATCAGGCATAGAAGAACTAATGATTAAGGTACTACATATAAATACATATGAAGGCAATGGTGGAGCCGGTAGAGCATGTTTGCGGTTAAATGATGCGCTAAATGCTAATGGGATAGATTCCAGAATAATGACTTACTTTAAATTTAAAGAGAGCGCTGTAACGGAAGTATTTAGTAAAAGTCCTTTTCAAAAAGCTAAAGCCATCGTAAATATTCTGGCAGAAAGGTATCTTTCTAAAGCCGTAACTAAGGCTGTTAAAATTCCTTTTTCCTTGCAATGGTTTGGGAGTTCGATTGTTAATCATCCTTTGGTTAAAGATACTGATATTATTCATTTGCACTGGATTAATCATGGGTTTTTATCGCCGAAATTTATTGGAGAGTTGGGTCAACTGAATAAACCAATTGTGTGGACATTTCATGATAGTAATCCTTTAACCGGGGGCTGTCATGTTCGTTATACCTGTCAGCAGTACTTATATGAATGTGGCAATTGTCCCGTGCTAAAAAACAGTAATAAAAATGATTTTTCTCATAAAACCTGGAAGTCAAAACAAAAAGCCTACTCAAAAGTAAATTTCAGTATCATATCGCCAAGTACCTGGATGGGGAAATGTGCAAGCGAGGCTTCATTGACTAAAAATCATACAGGTCACGTGATTTCGAATGCGCTGGATACAGATTTTTTTAAGCCTGCAGATAAAGGAGAAAGCCGAAGGGAGTTGGGGATTGATTTGGGAGTTAAGGTTATACTTGCAGGTTATATGCCTTCAACGGATGACAGACATAAAGGGCTGAAGGAGCTTCAAGAAACGATTCAGTATTTATGTGCTGACCCTGGTGTAGATAAAGATAAGCTGCTGCTGTTGTTTTATGGGAGTAACGGAGAAGGAATAGACCTCAACATTCCCATCCCATATAAATTTGCAGGAAGAATAGATAATGACGATTTGCTGATTAAACTTTATAGCGCTGCAGATGTATTTTTATTTCCTTCAATTGAAGAAAGTATGGGATATACCGCATTAGAGAGTCTTTCGTGTGGAACACCTGTAGCAGGTTTTAATACATCCGGTGTTCCGGATGTGGTAGTTCATAAAGAAAATGGTTACCTGGCAAAACTATACGATACCAAGTCACTTGCCGCGGGCGTTCAATGGATACTAAATGAGGCTGATGGCACAGCCCTTTCCCTTCAGGCCAGATCCTGGGCAGTTTCGAAATTCAGTAGTCAGGTTATTGCCCGGCAGCATATTGAGCTTTACAATAAATTAATGTCCTAAAAATGTAGCATTAACTCTTCCAGATTAGAGATTTGCCATTCCACATCACTGGGTTTTTCTTTTTTTAATGGGTTAAAATAAATGGCTTTTATTCCATAATCCTGTGCTCCACGAATATCAGCTTCCAGGCTATCACCAATCATGATGCTCTCATGTTTTTTGGCCGAAGCTTTATTTAAAGCATATTCAAAAATAGCTTTGTGTGGCTTGTTTACCCCTACATCTTCAGAAATGATAACATTCTGAAAGTAAGGATTTAAACCCGAAACATTCATTTTAGTCAGTGTAGTTTCTTTAAAACCATTAGAGATAATATGAAGTGCATATTTTTCGTAAAGATAGCCCAGCACTTTTTCCGAACCCCAAAAAAGATTGGTTTTAGTAGGACTGATGCGCACATAATCTTCCTCAAACTGTGTGGGTATTTTATCTGGTTTAACACCCAGCTGTCTGAAAGTCTTATGAAACCTTTCCGACCTCAGTTGCTCCTTGGTGATTCTGCCTACATGGTATTCTGCCCACAGGCGATGGTTATTTTCGGTGTAGGTAGCAATAAATTCCTCACATGAATGGAGGCCCAGTTGTTCAAGCTGATACAGCTGATATAGCTCTCTTAAGGTTTCTTCTGCATTTCGGTCAAAATCCCAAATGGTATGATCCAGGTCGAAGAATATATGTTTGATCATTTTAATAATGTTTAAAAGGCTGGCAACCTACTAAACCTTGGCTCCATAAGCCAGATCTCCTGCGTCGCCTAATCCGGGCACAATGTACGATTTACTCGTCATTTCTTCATCAATTGCACCCAGCCATAATTTTGCTTTAGGTAAATTTGCCCTTACATGCCTAATACCCTCTGCGCTGGCAATTGCAGAAACAATATGCAGTTCTTTAACTTTATACCTGCCCATCAATTCTTTACAGCAGAGTACCATACTCATGCCCGTCGCCAACATTGGATCAACCATGATGACTATTCTATCTGTCAGATCAGGGGATGAAATATATTCTATAGCGATTTCAAAGTGACCACTTTTATGTGCTTTTCGATAGGCCGCGACAAATGCACATTCTGCACGGTCAAAAATATTGAGCATGCCTTTGTGCATGGGTATTCCGGCACGGGTAATCGTAGCCAGAATAGGTTGTTCAGTCAATTGCACGGTTTTAGCAACGCCCAATGGAGTTTGTGTTTCTGTTTCCTGGTAATTAAGGGTTTTACTAATCTCGAATGCAAAATATTCTCCTATCCGCTCCATATTGGTGCGAAAACGCATCGGATCCTTTTGAATTTGTTCATCCCTGATCTCAGCGATAAAAACATTTGCAATAGAATTGGTTTTACTGAGGTCGAATATCATTGCATAAAGATAAAAAATAAAAATTACCGTTAACCAGTTTAACACTGTCTATCAGCTCATTTATTTGTAATAACAAGTCTTCTCTTGTTTTGTTGCTTAACAAAGTGATATCGGTAGCGGCAACAGGATGCAGGAGTAGTTGAGTATTGGTATCCAGTTGTAAATCATACCAATAGAAAGGAGTGCATGTGCCCGCCCTGAAGCCAGAATAATTAGGATAATGCATACTGTAATCATTCCGGGCTTTGTGCTTTGTTAGTTTAACATAGCTTTTGGGTATTTGTATGTTTGGTTCAAAATGGTGTTCATTCTTTTGAGGGATAAAAAAACGGGAATTTTGCACAAAACCATATTGCTCCATATCGGCTATCAGACGACCGATATCTGCCAGTCTTTCTTTTTTTTTGGTTCGTGTTCTGTCAATAAAAGTCCTAATGTAAGTAATGGTATTGGAGATGATGTTCTTGTCTTTTGGTTTAGGGGCTTGGTGAATGGAGTAAATGGGATTAAAAGAAAAATGTTTGTCCCCAAACAATAGGGAAGGGAAATGCTTTGCCAGAATGTTTTTAAGAATTAAAGCCCAGCCGTCTATAATAGGTAGTTTTAAAATACCAAGCTGATATTGTAAACTGGTTTCAGCAGGAAATAGCTTATGCGGATGAGGGCTCGATGGGAGGTATTCCTCATATCGGCTTAAAAAGTAGAAAGCGGCTGCAAATACATCGAACGGGAGTGTACTTCCTTGAACCGGGAAGGGGACTTTTTGCTCTCCGAAGGTTGTCGTTTTAATCTGCTGATCAGTTATTTTATGGTCCAGCAGCAGGCTTGTGCTTTTAAAAAACAGTTCGTCCCCAATGGGTTTTGGGGCATAGCTGAGTTTGGGCAGTTTGGATTGTATAAACTCTTCAGGCTTTAGGGTAAAACCTACCTCTGTCTTCAGTATATCGTTAAATATAAAGCTGAAGATGTACTTTATGCGCGGACTAAGCTGCGGAACGTAAACCAAAAGTTTCATAACATAAATTTAACATATAAATAGTCAAATCACATGGCTTTAAAAATATTCTTATGTTTGATATTCAGTATTGTATATTAATACAGAAACCCAAACAGCCAAAGTGGGGCATCTAAATATTTTTCAGTTCTCTTGGCCAGGCGGGATATTTATGCGCTTCATCAATAAATTATCCTGATATTGATAAAGGTTCCATAATTTTATTTTGTCGGTTCTAGTATGCAAAAATACAATAATATTGCTGGTTTTAACCGACAATATTATTGTGGTTTTTAATTAGTGTTTTACGATTGTTCAGAGGAGCTTTTTATTCCAAAGCTCTGTCATCCCAGTGTTTAATCCCTGGACCTTATGGATCACTGAAATAAATAATCCTTACATTTGATAGTTCCAGGTTCTTCAGAACAGGAGCGCCTGTCTTAAATATACTTTACGGATGAAATTTAATATTGTTTCCGATTACAGTCCCACTGGAGACCAGCCCAATGCCATTAAACAGCTAGTTGAAGGTGTAAACAACGAAGAGCATTATCAGACATTATTAGGTGTAACAGGATCCGGAAAAACGTTTACCATTGCCAACGTCATTCAGGAAACTCAAAAACCAACACTAATTCTGAGTCATAATAAAACACTTGCTGCTCAACTTTATGGAGAATTTAAACAATTCTTCCCCGAAAATGCAGTGAACTATTTTGTATCCTATTACGATTACTATCAACCTGAGGCATTTATGCCCAGCACCAATACCTATATAGAGAAAGATTTAAGCATCAATGAGGAAATAGAAAAACTCAGATTGCGTACCACATCGGCTTTAATGTCCGGTCGGAGGGATATCATCGTTGTTTCTTCCATCTCCTGTATTTACGGTATGGGTAATCCCGAGGATTTTTCGAGGTCTGTATTCCGCTTTTCAGTAGGGACTCGGATTTCCAGAAATTCCTTTTTACATAGTCTGGTCGAGATTTTATATGCACGTACCACCACTGACTTTAAACGTGGAACATTTAGGGTAAAAGGAGATACCGTAGATATTTTTCCCGCATATCTGGATAGTGCCTATCGCATTTCTTTTTTCGGTGATGATATTGAAGAGCTAAGTGTAATAGATCCGGTGACGGGGAAAACGCTCGAGAAGTTGGAAGATATGGCTATTTACCCGGCCAATTTGTTTGTTACACCTAAGGATAGATTTAATTCGTCCATTTGGGGTATACAAGAAGAATTAGAGGTACGCAAAAATCAGTTGATTGGCGATAGGCATCTGCTGGAGGCAAAAAGGTTGGAAGAACGGGTTAATTTCGATATCGAGATGATGAAAGAACTGGGGTATTGCTCAGGAATTGAAAATTATTCCCGGTTTTTCGATGGGAGATCACCAGGTATGCGCCCCTTCTGTTTGCTGGATTATTTCCCGGATGATTATTTAATGGTAATCGACGAAAGTCACGTTACCGTACCTCAAATCAGGGCCATGTATGGTGGTGATAGGTCGCGGAAGATGTCGCTGGTTGAATATGGTTTCCGTTTACCTTCGGCATTGGACAACAGGCCGCTGAATTTTGATGAGTTTGAAGCCCTTGCACCGCAAACGATCTATGTGAGCGCTACGCCGGCAGACTACGAGTTGCAAAAATCAGAAGGTGTGGTTATTGAGCAAGTGATCAGACCAACAGGATTACTGGACCCTTTAATTGAAGTGCGTCCGGCCATTAACCAGGTAGACGATTTACTGGATGAAATCGATAAAACGATAAAAAATGGAGATCGCGTATTGGTAACTACGTTAACTAAGCGGATGGCCGAAGAGTTGACCAAATATATGGATCGGTTGAACATTAAAGTGCGTTATATCCATTCTGAAGTTAAAACATTAGAGCGTGTAGAGATTTTACGTGGCCTGCGTTTAGGCGAATTTGACGTGTTGATCGGAATCAACCTGCTAAGGGAAGGATTGGATTTGCCAGAGGTGTCGCTGGTTGCTATTTTAGATGCCGATAAAGAAGGTTTCCTTCGTTCGGATCGGGCCTTAATCCAAACCATAGGAAGGGCCGCAAGAAATGATAGGGGTAGGGTAATCATGTATGCCGATAAGATGACAGACTCCATGGCACGTACTATAGAAGAAACCAACAGACGTAGGGATAAACAGGTTGCTTATAACCTCGAAAATGGTATTGTACCTAAAACTGTAGGGAAAAGCCGTGAAGCGATTCTGGAGCAAACTTCGGTGCTCGACTTCTCTTCGGGTGAAACGAAACGCGCTAAACCCTACATTGAGGTTGATCAGGTGAGCATGGCTGCTGATCCGATTGTTCAATATATGACTAAGGCCGAAATGCAGAAGTCAATTGATAAAACGCGTAAGGACATGAGTAAAGCAGCAAAGGATATGGACTTTTTATTGGCTGCCCGCTTGCGGGATGAAATGTTTGCCATGGAAAAAATGTTTGAAGAACGATTTGCTAAGTCGTAAGTTTGTAAAATGGACGGAAAGAGCAGAAAGGATATATACCCGGGGTTAGAAGTGGATATCATCCTTAAGAAAGACCAGCGAAGTGGAAAACTAACAAGAGGTATTGTTGCAAATTTGCTTACCTCGGCATCATTTCACTCACGTGGTATTAAAGTGCGGTTGGAAGACGGACAAATCGGCAGGGTGGCTGCTATTGTAGATGACAATTAAGCCAATGGTATTGTAATTGCTATGCAATAAACTGAACGGTGCTGTAATATTAAGATTTCAACTCCGTCTATATTATAAAAGTTAAAATAATAACATGGGATTTATAAAATTCATATTAATCACTGTACTAATACTTTACATCATACGTATTATCATTCGTTTGATATTTCCTTTGGTATTGAGGAACTTATTCAGCAAGGTACAGCAGCAAGCACAAAACCAGGCGAGACAACAGTATACCAAACCCGAAGGATCAATTTCAATTGACTATATGCCTCCAAAACCTAAAACAGGTAAAACAGATAATCTAGGCGATTTTGTAGATTACGAAGAGCTGAAATAGCCCTGTTTCTTTACGCTAAAGATTTTTTTTAAAAAAGTTCTCAGAGGCCGATAAAAATAAATCATTTTATCTAAGTTTGGGGTTAGTTTAATCTTAAACAAACCTTAATGAATAACTGGTTAAAAGCGAATGGCATTCATCTTGCCATATTTGGATTTTTTGTAATCATCTGTTTCGTCTATTTCAGTCCTGTATTACAAGGCAAAGCTCCTGCTCAAAGCGACGTATTGCAGGCTAAGGCCATGCAAACGGAGATCATGCATTACAAAGATAAAGACGGTAAGGCTCCTTTATGGACCAATCAAATGTTTGGTGGTATGCCGGCTTACCAGATTTGGGCTCAATATGCTTATAATGGAGCTACTTATGGTATCAAGTTTGTAACAAGCACATTGCCGAGCCCTGTAGGTACAGTTTTATTGCTGTTAACCGGTGCTTATTTTTTATTTATCGTATTAAAGGTCAATCCATGGCTGGCCGCCGCAGGTGCAATCGCATTTGCATTTACACTGTATAATTTTGTGCTAATAAGTGCCGGACACAACAATAAGGTGCTTGCAATAGGCTTTTTTGCGCCGATTATCGCCGGGTTTATTTTAACCTTACGCGGACGATACTGGGTTGGTGGAACGTTGACCGCTTTGTTTCTGGCATTATTGATCAGGGCAAATCACATACAGATGGCTTATTATCTGTTCTTATCTGTCCTTATCTTTGCTGGGATCGAAATTTATCAGGCTTATAAGGCAAAAACACTTCCTGCACTAGGTAAGGCTTTCGGAGTTCTGGCGGGTGCATTGGTCTTGGCCTTAATGGTAAATGCAAGTGTATTGTGGACTACTGCAGAATATGCCAATGAAACGAATAGAGGGAAATCTAATTTAACTGCTGCGGCTGGAGAAGGTAGTGAGAGCAATGCTAAGGCTAAGGATTATGCTTTTGGCTGGAGCCAGGGAATTGGGGAAAGTTTTACCTTTCTAATTCCAGATTTATATGGAGGGGCGACCAGTATAAATGAATTGGTTAAGCCTGAAAGCCATATGTATAAGGCTTTGTCGGAGGTTACAGGAGGTGATCCTAATCAAACGATGCAAGCTATCCAGCAATTGGCACAGCAACCTTTAAACATGCAGCAGTATTGGGGCGAAAAACCCGGAACTTCTGGTGGATATTACTTTGGTGCCATTATCTGCTTCTTGTTCATATTCGGATTATTTATTGTAAGAAGTCACTTAAAGTGGTGGATATTGGCTACAACTGTATTGTTTGTCCTATTGTCATTCGGTAAAAACTTCCCGCTGTTGTCAAACTTATTCTTCGATTATTTCCCATTGTACAACAAGTTTAGAGCAGTTGAATCTATTTTAGCTGTAGTTGGATTGATGGTGCCTTTGCTGGCTATACTTGCTTTAAAAGAAGTGCAGGATGGTAAGATTGACCAAAAAATACTTGTTAAAAAATTGCAATGGTCTGCCGGTATCACAGGTGGTTTTGCATTAATCGTAGCAATAGCACCGACCTTGTTTTTCAGTTTTACAACAGAAAACCATCAGCAGATTGTGCAGGCATTAACTCAGACCTTACAAAATAACGCAGCACTTGCACATAAAATCGTAAATGCACTGATCGAAGACAGGATCGCTATTGCTCGTGCAGATGCTTTCCGTTCATTCATTTTTATCGCCATAGGTTTTGCATTGATTTGGGCATTCATTACTAAAAAAATGAATATGCAACTGGCATTTGGTTTATTAACCTTAGCAGTATTAATCGATATGTGGCAGGTGGATCGTCGTTATTTGAATAATAGTAATTTTTCAAGTAAAAGTGACTTAGCCAATCATTATCAGCCTAGAGATGTAGATACTTTTATTAGTGCGGATAAAGATCCTGATTTTAGGGTGTTGGATTTGACAGTAAATACTTTTATGGATGCTAGTCCTTCAGCATTTCATAAAACAATTGGTGGATATCATGCTGCGAAGTTAAAACGTTACCAGGAGCTGATTGATCACCAGTTTTCTAAAAGTGTTAATCAGGATGTGCTGGATATGTTAAATACCAAGTACATCATTACTCAAGATCCTCAAAATGGTTCTTACAAAATGCAACGTAATGCTACTGCTGCGGGACATGCCTGGATCGTGCCCCATATTCAGTTTGCAAAAGACGCTGATGAGGAGATGAAGGCGATTAGCAGTTTCGATCCAAAACAAGAGGCGATAGTTGATTTAAGGTATAAAAAACTGATTGATGAGAAACGATTAGGTCCGGGTACAGGTGCATTGATTACTCTTGAGAGTTATAATCCGGATCACCTTGTTTACACTTATAGCGCACCTACAGACGTTATCGCTGTATTTTCTGAGATCTATTATGATAAAGGGTGGAACATGTACATTGATGGGCTGAAGAAACCTTATTTCAGAGCTGACTATGTGTTACGTGCAGCGCAGCTTGAAGCAGGTAACCACAAAGTCGAATTTAAGTTTGAGCCTGTATCTTACTACTTGGGAGAGAAGATCTCATTAGCCGGATCAATTTTATTGGTTGTGGGCTTAGGCTTTGCATTTTATACGGAAAACAAAAAGAAAAAAGCTGCCTAGCAGATTTTAGTTGTTAACCAGATTTAAGAGGTTGTATCATTGGTAAAAAGATGGTCAACCTCTTTTTTTATGTACTGATAGGTAATATTTCTGCCATTTAAATTGCATCTAACGCGTGGATGGTGTAATAAACGCAAAGAAATGCAGGAAAGTGCATCATACGCATATTCACATTTTTATTCCTGTTACATTTAGTTGATGGAAGTAAAAATAGCAGTGATAAAAAATCTTTTAGGCTCGTTTTCGGTTCTGGATTGTGCTTGCGAAATTGCAGTACTGTGGTTAATTACTAAGTCGTATCTGGTTCGACTCTGGTTCGTCTTGGGTTCGTCTCTGGTTCGGAAAAATCCAATTGAAATAAGTCTCGTAGATGTGCTTTAGTAAAGTAGCATTAAGTCGTCCTAACCGGGCCGCAAAGATGCCACTTCAAAATCGAAAAAAATCAGTGGTTTTTGAGAAGATAAAAGTTGTGGTAAGTAATGATAATGACGGGTTTTAAGAATTTAACGATTACTTAACATGTTGTTAATTTGTGTGTTGCACTTTTGTAAAGTAAAAAAGCATTGCTTGAACAGGATGACGTCTAAAAGAGAAGTTGATATTGCCGTAATTTCTGATGTACATTTAGGTACTTATGGCTGCCACGCTAAGGAATTATTGAAGTACCTTAAAAGTATTAAACCTAAAATGTTGGTTTTAAACGGTGACATCATCGATATCTGGCAATTTAGCAAAAGATACTGGCCTGAAACCCACATGAAAGTAGTTAGAAAGTTGATGAAGTTTGTGGTAGAAGGCGTTCCTGTTTATTATCTTACAGGTAACCATGATGAACTGCTGCGGAAATTCGCAGATATGCATATCGGGACGTTTCACCTGCAGAATAAGTTGGTTGTAGAGCTGGATGGCAAAAAAGCCTGGTTTTTTCATGGAGATATATTTGATGTAACCATGCAACATTCCAAATGGCTGGCCAAACTAGGCGCGGTAGGTTACGATACACTCATTTTGATCAATAGTTTTGTGAATTGGTGTCTGGCACTTATGGGGCGGGAAAAAATGAGTTTCTCGAAACGGATTAAAGCGAAGTTCAAAGATGCGGTAAAGTTTATCAATGGCTTTGAAAATACAGCTGCTGAGTTGGCCGCAGAAAAAGGCTACGAATATGTTGTTTGCGGACATATTCATCAGCCCGAAATGAGAACGATCATTACTGAGAATGGTGATGTAACTTATTTAAATAGTGGTGATTGGGTGGAGAACCTTACGGCCCTTGAATATTATGATAAATCCTGGAAAGTGTTTAAATACGAACAACAAAACTTTCAGAAAGATGAGATAGAAGAGGGCGAATTGTCGGATGGAGAAGATCTGCATAGTAAACTCGATATCAATACTCTATTGCAAAAGATTAAATTAGAAATTGTCTAAGGCGTAAAAATTACAGATATTCGGTGCGGATGAAGATACTTTATGCCATACAAGGTACGGGTAACGGGCATATTAGCCGGGCCAGGGAGATTGTGCCCTTATTACAGCAATATGGCGATGTAGACTTATTAATCAGCGGGACGCAGGCAGATGTGAAATTGACACAAACAGTGAAGTATCAACTGCATGGCTTTAGCTTTATTTTTGGGAAAAAGGGAGGTGTAAATCATTACGAAACCTGGAAATCAATGAACTTGCCGCGCTTTGTAAAAGATATGCGTCAAATGCCCCTTAAAGATTATAATCTTATTCTTAATGATTTTGAGCCGGTAACGGCCTGGGCTTGTAAAACTAAGGGAATAGAAAGTGTTGGCCTTAGTCACCAGGCATCTTTTCAATCCCGGAAAGTTCCAAAGCCTAAAAGCATTGACTGGGCACAGCTGGTTATGAAGTACTATGCGCCGGCTACCCACTATGTAGGTTTTCATTTTGACAGGTATGATGATTTTATTCATACACCGGTGATCAGGGCTGAGATCAGAAACATGTTGACCAGTAATCTGGGACACTATACTGTATATCTACCTGCAATAGATGATCAATATCTTGTTCCCATACTCAAACAAATATCTAATGTGAACTGGGAAGTGTTTTCTAAGCACTGCAAACAGGGCTATGTAGATGGAAATGTAAATGTAAGACCTGTAAATAACGAATTGTTTAATAACAGCTTGGCTTCCTGCGAAGGTTTGTTTACCGGTGGCGGTTTTGAAGGGCCTGCTGAGGCACTTTATCTGGGTAAAAAATTGTTGGTTGCGCCAATGAAATTTCAGTACGAACAACAATGCAATGCCTATGCTTTAAAGCAATTTGGGTTGCCCGTAGTTTGGAGTAGCAACAAGAACTGGCTTCCGATCATAAAAAATTGGGTGAACAGTCCGCAGGAGCATCAATTTTATTTCCCTGATGAAACAGCCGCTGTAATTGATAAAGTTGTAAAGCAGTTTGCCAGATAATTTGCTTTACTTTGCTTTTGTAAAGCGGCATGATCAATCAATTTAGAAATTTAAATCCTATAAACCTGCTTCTGTTATTCGCATATACCTTTTTTATGCGCATGGCTATTTTTGCAGATCTTCCAGCTCACTTGAATTTCGAGTTTTTAGAGTCTTATACGCGATTCTTTATTCAGATTCCGGTACAAAGTTTCTTTTCTCCTGCCAGCAATGTTTTTCTTGCAGGGATTCTGATTTATGTGCAAGCCATTTTATTTAATCGCGTGGTAAATAACCATGGCTTATTGAACCGTCCGGGTTTTTTGCCGGCTTTGATGTACATTACCGGTGCAAGTTTATTTATGCCTTTCCTGGTATTGAGCCCAACATTGATCTGTAATTTTCTGGTGATCTGGATGATGGATAAGTTTTTGAAGATTGGTAAATCGCCGAATGCCATCATGATTATGTTTGATATTGGGATGATCATCGCTATAGGGACGCTTATCTATTTTCCTTTTATCGTGATGTTGGTGATGATCTGGCTGGCATTGTTGCTGTACAGATCCTTTAACTGGCGGGAATGGATATCCGGTTTGGTTGGCTTTTTGACTATTTTCTTCTTTGTTGGGGTATTTTATTATTGGAATGATAGTTTATCCATGTTTTATAAAATATGGCTACCACTTGGCAATAAATTCCCATCCGTTTTTAAAATTAATTATAACGATTATCTGGTTCTCGTCCCTGTTTTGGTCATGATGATTTTGGCCTTTCTGCAATTGCGGGAAAACTTCTTCAGAAGCTTTATCAGCACCAGGAAAGCTTTTCAAATGCTTTTCTTTATGTTTATCGTTAGTATTGCAAGCTTTTATACCAAGCCTGATTTCCGGTTATATCATTTCTTGTTATGCGTACCCCCGGGTGCCGTTTTGCTCGCATATTATTTTTCAAATGCAAAAAAGAGGTGGTTTTATGAAAGTCTGTTCCTTATCCTGGTTTTCGCCATACAGTACTTTTTGTTTGTTTAACTTTTTTTAACAAATTGAGACCTTGAAACTAGCTAAAGATTGATAGCTTTGTGCAATGAAGTTTGGAGCCGTTAATGCATAATCTGGTTATAGATATAGGTAATACAAATAGTAAACTGGCTGTTTTTGATGAAAAAACATTGGTTAACTACCAGGTTCTTAAACAGATTGTGCCTGCTGAACTAATCAACGTCATAAAACAATACCATATCGTTAATTCATCTATTTCAAGTGTTAGTGCAGATTTATTGGACGTAATTCATGTTTTGGAGTCAAACACAAATTACATTCCATTTTCTACAAGCATTAATACCGGAATAAAGAATAATTATCAGACACTTTCTACGCTGGGCTTAGATAGATGGGCTAAAGTAATAGCTGCAAACAGCTGTTACCCTGGTCAAAACTGTTTGATGATCGATTCTGGGACCTGTATTACTTATGATTTGCTGAACAGCAAGAGCGAGTATTTTGGAGGGAGCATTAGTCCAGGCATAGATATGCGTTTTAAAGCGCTACATCATTTTACAGGTAGATTGCCATTGGTGAAATGGGATCAGGAAGCCGATATACCGAAGGGTATAGATACCAATTCGGCGATTAAAAATGGTGTTTTACAGGGAGTAATAAACGAAGTTGAGGGGTTTATATCCTCATATAATAAAGAAAATAAAGGCCTGACGGTATTGTTAACAGGGGGTAACGCTGCTTTTTTGCTAGAACAATTAAAAAACAGCATCTTTGCGCCTCAAATTATACACGATCCGTATTTGGTATTAAAAGGATTAAATGAAGTTATTGCATTTGAATATGTACAAAAAAATTAATTATATAGTAGCGGTAATGATCTTGTTAACTAGTGTTACTGTAAAGGCACAGGTTACTTCACAATCACCATATTCGAGATATGGTCTTGGAAATGTTAACGGGTTGTTGTTGCCTCAGCTTAGGGCAATGGGGGGCATCTCTACTGCCGTTTACAAGCCTAGTAATTATTACAGCAGTATTAACATGCAAAATCCGGCATCTTATTCCGGTATTACATTGACTACGGTTGATATGGGATTGACCGGGACATTTAAGGACCTAAAGCAAGGAGGCGTAAGTGAGGGTAATTTTAATGGCAGTTTCAGTCATTTGGCGCTTGCTTTTCCAATTAAACCAGGACGTACAGGATTAAGCTTTGGCATTCTCCCGTATACTGATTTGGGTTATAGTTATAGCAAAGTCAGTACACTGCCAAATGATACGAATAAAGTGAGAAATTTGTCTTCAGGTGAAGGTGGCTTAACAAAAGCTTATATGGGAATTGGCCAGCAGTTTGGTGAACACTTTAGGATTGGTGCAAACGTAGAATACATTTTTGGAAACCTGATTGAAAACCAGGGCGTAGAATTGCAAAGTGCTGCAGCTGTCAACACCAAGCAACAGGATAAAAATAGTATTGGTGGTATTGGCTTCTCTTATGGTGCTCAATATGAAATCCCATTAAGTCTTAAAAGCCGTATTACGATTGGTTATTCAGGTTCTTCTCCTTCTTCAATAAACTCCAAAAGAACTTTTTTGGTAACCAGATATATGACGCAGAGCTCTGGAGATGAAGGTCTTGCTATTGATACTCCAATTCTTCATCAAAATGCGTCTGCAAAGTTAAAACTTCCTTTGGTGCATAATTTTGGTATTACTGTGCAGAAAGACAATAAATGGTTAATTGGTGCCGATTATAGAATGGGAAACTGGTCTAAATTGAGTATTGATGGAGTGAACAGTGGACTTGATAATAGCTGGGGTGCTTCAATAGGTGGACAACTTACGCCGGATATGAATTCGATCGGAAGTTATTTTAATAGAGTAGACTATAGGTTAGGTTTTACTTATGACAAGACTTATATTAAAATAAACGACCAGAACATTAACCAAATGGCGGTTACGTTTGGTTTAGGCCTTCCTCTGGGATACACCAGGTTTGCGGTGAATAAGCTTAATTTCGCTGCGGAGCTAGGTAGAAGAGGTACATTGACCAATGGCCTGGTTCAGGAAAATTATATTAATTTTCACTTAGGAATTACACTTAACGATACCTGGTTTAGACGATTTAAGTTTGACTAATGGGCTCATAATAAGTTTATGGCAACTTTATCAGCAATAAGAAATACACATACCTGGATTAAAAGTCCGGGTATGATTTTTTGTATAGCTATGCTTTGTGTGGTCCAGCTTTCGCTGAGTTCATGTGGTGAGGATGATCTGAAGAAGGCTGCAAAACTTTCAAAAAAAGTCAGCCTGGATACAAATAGAACACTTGGCGTAGAAATTATTTACAGCGATTCTGCAAAAGTTAAGGCCAAAGGTTTTGCCCCGGTATTGGATAAGATCACACCTTCAAGTGGCATCATGTTTCAGGAAATGCCCAAAGGCGTAAAGATTCAGTTTCTGGATGATAAGCTGAATGTTACGGGCTCTATTACTTCGGATTATGCAATTATGAAGGAGACTGAGAAGCTGACCATTTTTAAAAAAAATGTAGTTGTAGTGAACCAATCACTGACTTTTAATACTGAAGAGCTGATCTGGGATCAGAATAAACAAATGTTTTTTTCACCTAAGGGGATTGTAACAAAACCTGATGGTTCTTTTATCAATGCGGTTAACTTTAGCGCACCCCAGGACTTTAGTTATTACAACTCCGGAAGTGGGTATGGAGAGACTTATGTTGAAGAAAAATTTGGCGAATAATTTAATGTTTTCTTTTTTTCGCAAAAGTTGTATCTTGCGCGCTCTTAAAAAAGAATTATAAATAAGAATATTATGGGATTAATGACATTTTTGCGGAATCGTGCAGGCTATATTTTGATAGGAACCATCGGTTTTGCAATTGTTGCATTTTTAGTTGGTGATGCAATTAAAGTAGGTAAGCCTTTTTGGGCCGAATCTCAGAAAGTTGTAGGATCAGTTGATGGTGAAGAAATTAGCATAGATCAATTTGGTCCGAAGGTAGACCAAAGTTTAGCTCAGTTTAAACAACAATATGGCGGTTCCGGCAATGCACAAATGCAGGCTATGGCCGTAGATAATGTATGGCAAGGTGAAGTGGCAGGTATCCTTTTAGGTAAGGAGTATGCTCGTTTGGGTTTAACAGTTTCAGGTGATGAGCTGTTTGATTTGCTTCAAGGAAAAAATCCAAGCCCACTGATTGTTCAATACTTTGGTAATCCTCAAACAGGTGAGGTAAACCGTGCTGAAATTATAAACTCATTGAAACAACAAGACAAAAACCCTCAGTTAAAACAACAATGGGGTCTTTTGCAACATGAGATTGAAAAGCAAGCGCTACAAAAGAAATATGCTAACTTAATCAGTAATTCTATTTATGTGACCACTTTGGAAGCAAATGACGAATATCTGAACCGTAATAAACTGGCAAGTTTCAAGTATACACTATTGGATTATGCATCTATACCTGATGCAACAGTAAAGCCGACTGAAGCAGATTATGCTGATTATTATAACGAAAATAAAAAGCGTTTCGACAACCCTACAGAAACAAGGTCTTTCGAATATGTTGCTTTCAGTGTAAGTCCAACCAAATCAGATTCTGCGGCTGTTAAAGCTCAGGTAGACAAATTGGCTGCTGATTTCAAAACTGCAGCGAATGACTCTCTATTTGCAGCGGTTAACTCTGATGTGAAAGTTCCTTACACTTATATGTCTAAAGGTAAATTAGACCCTGCGGTTGATTCAGTAGTATTTAACCTTCCTGCAGGGAGCTTTTATGGTCCTAAATTTTCAGGTAATTCTTATAAACTAGTTAAAGTTATTGATACTCGTTTTTCACCTGATTCAGTGAAAGCAAGTCACATCTTAATTGATCCATCTAAACTGGGTGGTGTTGATAAAGCTAAAAAACTAGCTGATTCATTAAGAACACTGGTTCAAAACGGTGCGAACTTCGCTACACTTGCAAAGCAATATAGCATTGATGGTTCTAAAGATAAAGGTGGCGAGCTTGGTACATTTAGCCGTGGTCAAATGGTGCCTATATTTGAAGAAGCTGCATTTAATGGTAAACCTGGTGATCTTAAAGTGGTAACTTCTCAATTTGGGGTACACTTAATTAAAATCGAGAAGCAAGTTGGTTCTTCAAAAGTAGCGAAGCTTGCCTATGTAGAAAAAGGATTGGTTTCAAGTAACAAAACGAGAGATGCAGCTTATAAAAAAGCGAGCAGCTTCCTGAACGAAGTTAACAGCAATAATTTTGCAGAACTGGCACAGAAAAATGGCTATACCATTGGCGTAGCAGATAAAGTTACTCCAACTCAAGGTTTTGCTCCTGGCTTAGACAATCCACGTCAATTGATCCGTGATGCTTATGCAGCAGATAAAGGTGATGTACTTAAGGATGTTTATCAAATGGACAATTCTTATGTGGTTGCACGTGTAACTGATGTTAAGCCAAAAGGAACACTTTCTCTTGAAGCCGTTAAAAAAGACATAGAGCCAATGGTTCGCAATGCAGTTAAAGCTAAAATGCTTACAGAAAAAGCAAACAAAGCATTAGAAGGCGCAGCTAAGATTGATCAGGTAGCTCAAAAATTAGGTAAGCCGGTGAACCCTGTAGAGAATATTGTATTTGCTAACCCAATTATCCCAGGTGCATCCCAGGAAAATAAATTGGTTGGAAGTGTATTTGGTTCTCAACCAGGAAAACTTTCAAAAGCGATAGATGGCAACATGGGTGTATATGTGTTTTCAGTAGATGGATTTAGTAATCCGGCTCCTCTGGCCAATACTTACAAGCAAAAAGAAGCTATGATGCAGGCTAACGGACAACGTTCTTTAGGTGCGGCATTCCAGGCATTGCAAGATAAAAGCAAGATAAAAGACAATAGGGTGAAATTCTATTAATCTTATTTTACGTAATTTTGTAGCCGGAAGCCTTATCGCTTCCGGCTTTTTTTATATTTAATGATATTAGGAATATGGATATTCAGGAAAATTTCGTTAACAAAGTAGCGGCAAGTGGTTTGATTACACTCAACCTTGAGGATTATTTCCATCATGGTGAGCGTATTGTTTACGATATAAAAGAGAATCTTTTCCACGGCCTGATGTTACGAGAGAAAGATTTTAGGGAGTTTATAAAGAATAATGACTGGTCTGTCTATACCGGCAAAAATGTAGCCATCATTTGTAGTGCAGATGCGATCGTTCCAACATGGGCTTATATGCTACTGGCCAATAAAATGAAACCTTATGCCAATGAGGTCGTTTTTGGAAGTCTGGAAACATTGGAGTCGGTGTTATTTACCAAAGCCCTGGCTAAAATAAATCTGGAAGCTTTTGCCGGAGAGCGCGTAGTCATTAAAGGCTGTGCAGATATAGATGTTACTGTTGCTGCTTATGTAGAAATAACCAATTTATTGACCCCTGTTGTGAAGAGCATCATGTACGGTGAGCCATGCTCTACCGTGCCAATTTACAAGCGTAAAGATTAATTGGTTTGCTTTTTGTTTTAGCTCCATTATGAGAATATCCCTATTGTTTGCAATTGTTGCATTTCTAAGTTTTAAGGGGGTAGCCCAGGAGCTGCCTTTTGTAGATGAACCTGTTTTTCAGGCGGGCGAAGTATTGAAGTATAAATTGAAATATGGTTTTATTACTGCTGCCGAAGGAGAAATTCGGGTGCAGGAATCGGACCTGAAATTTGATGGGAAGCCCACCTACAAATTGTTGGTTGATGGTGGAACATCAGGGACATTTGATATTTTTTACAAAATAAGGGATCATTATGATTCATTTATAGATAAGGATAATTTAAAGCCTTATTTCTATCAGGAAAATATACGTGAAGGTGGATACCGCAGGCAGGATAAGGCAAGGTTTCAGCAGGAAGAGAAGAAAGTTGTGGCTACACAGGGCACGTTGTCAACCCCGACCACACAGACTTTTGACCTGGTATCGGCTTATTATTTTGCCCGGAGTCTGGATATCTCAAAAATGAAATCAGGTGATTTTGTGAAGTTGAATTATTTCCTTGGTAATGAAATTAGTCAGCTTGAAATTCAGTTTGTAGGAAGAGAAGTTATTAAAACTAAACTAGGCAAAATAAAATGCTTGAAATTTAGCCCTTCTATAAAGCCTGGGCGAGTTTTTAGAAAAGATAGTAAATTATACCTTTGGATAACAGATGATGGAAACAGGGTGCCTGTAAAGGCTCAGGTGGAGATTATAGTTGGGTCTGTAACCATGGAGATTAAATCGGCGGATGGATTGAAATATCCACTGGCCATAGTACAATAAGAAAATGATAGAAGTACAGCATACGCTGGTTCATGAAGACGTCATTACGGAGAGCTTTGTGTGTAACCTGAACAAATGCAAGGGCATTTGTTGCGTGGAAGGAGATGCGGGTGCGCCGCTTGATGTAGCTGAAACCGCTATTCTCAAAGATATTTACCCAAAGATCAAGCACCTGCTTGAACCAAAGGGTGTAGCTGCCATAGAGGCGCAAGGCACATCAGTGGTTGATGCAGATGGAGATTTAACAACTCCTTGTGTAGATGGAAATAAAGAATGTGCCTATGTAACATTTGAAAATGGGATCACGAAATGCGGGATAGAGAAAGGGTATGAGCAAGGTCTGGTAGACTGGCAAAAGCCGATCTCCTGTCATTTGTATCCAATCCGGATCACCCAATATCCTGAATTTGAAGTGTTGAATTATGACAGATGGCACATTTGCCATGATGCCTGTTCATTCGGAAGAGAGCTGAAAGTTCCTGTTTACCAGTTTCTAAAAGGTCCGCTGATTAGAAAATATGGGGCAGAATGGTTTGCTGAACTCGAAAATAGTGTATCTTCGGGTAAGTAATAACTGAACAAACCAACACTAAATATTAACCTCAAAAACAATATACCTTGAAAGGAATAATTCTAGCCGGAGGAAGTGGTACAAGACTACATCCCTTAACCCTGGTAATGAGCAAGCAGATGATGCCTGTTTATGATAAACCAATGATCTATTATCCATTATCTATTCTGATGCTGGCAGGGATCAAAGAAGTATTGATCATTTCTACACCCCATGATCTGCCAAACTTTGAGAAGCTTTTGGGGGATGGTTCAGGATTGGGCTGTAAGTTTTCTTATGCTGTACAGGAACAACCTAATGGTCTTGCTCAGGCATTTGTGATCGGTGCTGATTTTATCGGCAATGATAAAGTAGCCCTGGTATTGGGTGATAACATTTTTTACGGAGATGGAATGTCAAAACTTTTGCAAGCCAGTGCAGATCCTGAAGGTGGTGTTGTATTTGCTTACCGGGTTTCTGATCCAGAACGGTACGGGGTAGTAGAATTTGATGATCAGAATGTGGCGATTTCTATTGAAGAGAAACCAGCTCATCCAAAGTCTGATTATGCGGTACCAGGTTTGTATTTCTACGACAATAGTGTGGTAGAGATTGCCAAAAATATTAAGCCTTCACCAAGGGGAGAATACGAAATTACAGATGTAAATAAAGTTTACCTGGAGCAAGGGAAGTTAAAGGTAGGGGTGTTGAGCAGGGGGACAGCCTGGTTAGATACAGGGACTTTTGCTTCGTTAATGCAGGCAGGTCAGTTTGTGCAGGTGATAGAAGAGCGTCAGGGATTGAAAATTGGCTGTATTGAAGAAGTTGCTTATCGCATGGGATTCATTGATAAAGAACAGTTAAGAAGAATTGCAACTCCATTAGTGAAGAGTGGGTATGGGGAGTATTTGCTAAAAATGTTTAAATGATAAAATAACCATTCTCCTCGAAGTCTGGAATCTTTTGCCTGAAGAAGGCAAAATTTCCTAGGTCTTCTCTGAGAAGGTAATTTTATTTTAAAGCATGATGCACAGAAAAGGGTAGTTTTACTTTTAAGCATATTCCTATATAAACGATTTAAAGCATGGTGCATAGATAAGTTTATGTTGTATAAGATTTAAAGCCTCGGGTAACCGAGGCTTTTTTGGTTTTTGCGCTTTGTTAGGAATAAAGTTACCTTCTCCGAAAAGGCCTCGGAAATTTGCCTTCTTCAGGCAAAGATTCCAGCCTTAGAGGAGAATGGTCACTTTATATGCTAAAATCGTTTAATGATATGATAATATCATAAAATAATTACTGCCAGAATTCGCGTCCTTTGAATAACCAAATTATTCAACCAGATGACGAAAAATAAATACCTTTTTCCTTTTATCATGATCACCTCACTGTTCTTTATGTGGGGATTTGTACATAACCTGGATCCGATCCTTATTCCGCACCTAAAGCGGTCATTTAGTCTCACTACATTACAGGCCTCACTGGTAGATTCGGCCGTGTTTATTGCTTATTTCGTGATGGCATTACCTGCTGGGTTCATCATGAAAAAATATGGGTATAAGACAGGGATTATTATTGGACTGGCCTTCTTTGCTATAGGATCATTCTTATTTATTCCTGCTGCCAATACACAGCTGTATGTATTCTTTCTGGGGGCACTTTTTATTATTGCCTGCGGGTTGACCATACTGGAAACGGCAGCGAATCCGTATGCTTCTTTGTTAGGCCCTCCGGAGACAGCAACCTTTCGATTAAACTTTGCACAAACTTTTAATGGCCTGGCAGCTACACTAGCGCCTATGATTGGGGCAAGGGTAATTTTAATCAAGGGGGCCTCGGATGAGGAATTGAGTAAGATGTCCGAGTCTGGCAGGCAGTTGGCATTAGCTTCAGAAGCTTCTTCTGTAAAAACACCTTACCTGATTTTGGGGGGGATTATCGTTGTGATCGCAGTGATATTTGTTTTTTTAAAATTGCCTACAATCAAAGAAGAAGAGGTAAAAGGGGAGAAAAGTGGGATCTTACACACTTTAAGACACCGTCATTTAAGCTGGGCTGTAGTGGCACAATTCTTTTATGTTGGGGCGCAGGTATGTGTATTTAGCTTCTTCATCTTGTATGCAACTAAGGCTGCTGGTATAGATCAGCAAACGGCAGCAGACTATGCCGGGTATGGAGTGGGACTTGCTTTTCTGCTGGGAAGGGTAATTGGAACTTTCCTTATGAAATTTATTAAAGCAGAAAAATTGCTGGTTATTTATGCATTGATCAACGTCATTTTATGTGGTGTAGCCATTACTGCTGGAGGTACACTTGCGCTGATTGCAGTAATTGGGATTGCCTTTTTTATGTCAATTATGTTCCCAACCATTTTCTCCCTTGGCATCAAAGACCTTGGCAGTGATACCAAGTTGGGGAGTAGCCTGATCATCATGTCAATCGTAGGTGGCGCTATATTGCCACCAGTAATGGGTTATATTAGTGATGTAGCCGAAAATATTCAGATCGGATATGTGGTGCCCCTCATCTGTTTTGTAGTGGTGCTCTTATTCGGATTAAAAGGACATAAAGTTGTTAAAGCGTAAATTATGAATAAAAGATATTGCCTGACGCTGGATTTAATACCCAACGATGATTTGATTGCTGGGTACGAGGAGATGCACCGTAAAGTATGGCCAGAGATTATAGAAAGTATAACCACTGCCGGAATTGAAGATATGGAGATTTATAGGACAGGCAATCGCTTGTTTATGATTATGGAGGTAAATGATACATTTAGCTTTGATCGTAAGTCGGAAATGGATGCAGGCAATGAGAAGGTACAGGAATGGGAAACCTTAATGTGGAAATATCAGCAAGCTGTACCTGGAGCTAAGCCTGGAGAGAAATGGATAATGATGGATAGAATATTTGAGTTAAACGCCTAATGTCAATAAATACAGTAAAAAGTTTTTTGCAAATCCACCCCGATGATAATGTACTGGTGGCTTTGCAGGATTTGCCTAAAGGACAAATCGTAGAGTGGAATGGCCAAGTCATCAAATTAAAGGATGACATACATGCTAAACATAAATTCTTTATTGAAGACCTTTCCATTGGTGGGGAGGTCTTGATGTATGGTGTGCTTGTTGGGAAAGCAACAGCTTTTATCCCACAAGGTGGATTGATGACTACCGGTAATGTACATCATGCTTCGCAGGATTATGCTTATCGGAAAGTAAACTATGAATGGCAGGTACCTGATGTTACAAAATTTAAGGACAGGACCTTCAATGGCTACCATCGTGCTGATGGCAGAGTTGGAACGGCAAATTATTGGCTGTTTGTACCTACTGTTTTCTGCGAAAACAGGAACCTTGATGTGATAAAGGAGGCTTTATACAATACTTTGGGCTATACCGTAACGGATAAATACAAACAGTTTGCTGAACAATTGCTCGATGCTTATCAAGGTGGGGTAGACATTACCTCATTTAAAATTGATGAGCTTGCTCCTGTAGAGCCGCTTAAAAAGCGGGTTTTTAAGCATGTTGATGGCATTAAGTTCTTAAACCATCAGGGTGGATGTGGTGGAACAAGACAGGACTCTGCATTGCTTAGCCAATTGCTGGCTGCTTATGCAGATCATCCTAATGTTGCGGGGATAACCGTATTAAGTCTGGGTTGTCAGCATTTGCAAACACAGAATTTGCTGGATGATGTTAAAAAGAGAAATCCGTCATTTGATAAGCCGGTTTTGATATTTGAACAACAGCAAAGTCAGAGTGAAGAGCAGTTGATTAAAGATGCGATTCTGAAGACATTTATTGGATTGGAGGAAATCAACAAGGTAGAAAGGAAGCCCGCACCTTTAAGTAAATTATGTGTTGGTGTTAAATGCGGCGGAAGTGATGGATTTAGCGGGATATCTGCAAATCCGGCAGTTGGCTATACTTCTGATTTATTAGTAGCTTTAGGAGCAAAAGTTTTACTTGCGGAGTTCCCGGAGCTTTGTGGTGCTGAGCAAAATTTAATAGACAGGTGCGTAAATGAACCGACCGCAGAGAAATTCATCAGGTTAATGCAGGAATATGATGCGCAGGCACATGCTGTAGGCTCTGGATTCCACATGAACCCTTCTCCGGGTAACATTAAGGATGGTTTAATTACAGACGCAATAAAAAGTACAGGAGCTGCAAAGAAGGCAGGTACTTCACCTGTAGTTGATGTATTGGATTATACAGAGCCGGTAACCAAACCGGGGCTTAGCCTGGTTTGTACGCCTGGAAATGATGTAGAAGCTACAACAGGGAAGGCGGCAAGTGGCGCTACTTTAATTTTATTTACAACCGGATTGGGGACACCAACAGGGAATCCTGTTTGTCCGGTTATAAAAGTCGCTACCAATACATCACTGGCGACAAGGATGAGTGATATTATTGACATTGATACTGGTGCGATTATTCGTGGTGAGAAAACCATTGCAGAAATGGGTACGGAGATTTTGGAATACTGCATTAAAGCTGCAAGTGGAGAAGAAATTCCTAAAGCAGTGTTGTTGAATCAGGATGATTTTATTCCGTGGAAAAGAGGAGTTTCATTATAATTATAAAAAATGTTTAGTTTAAAAGGAAAATCAGCAATTATTACAGGAGGAGGAAGTGGAATTGGCAAAGCAATATCAGCGCTTTTTGCCAAACAAGGTGCTCATGTCCATATTATAGAATTGAATGCAGATGCAGGTTTGCAAACGGTAAATGAAATAAAAGCAGAAGGAGGATTAGCTGATGTTTACGGTTGTGACGTAAGTAATCAGGAAGCCGTTGTGACTGTCTTTAAGCAGATTGGTAAGATTGATATTTTAGTGAACAATGCTGGTATTGCCCATGTTGGAAGAGCTGATAATACCAGCGAAGCAGATTTTGTTAAGGTATTTGATGTAAATGTTAAAGGTGCATATAATTGCTTGTATGCAGCTATTCCGGTAATGAGGGCGCAAGGTTCAGGAGTTGTTCTCAACATGGCCTCTATTGGTGCTGTAGTTGGCTTGTCGGATCGTTTTGCTTATTCTATGAGTAAGGGAGCGATTTTTGCCATGACGATGTCGGTAGCCAAAGATTATATGGCTGAAGGGATCAGGTGCAACAGCATTTCTCCGGCAAGGGTACATACACCTTTTGTAGATGGATTTATTGCTAAAAATTATGCAGGGCAGGAAGCTGAGATGTTCGAGAAATTGTCGAAAAGTCAGCCTATAGGCCGTATGGGAAAACCGGAAGAGGTGGCCTCGCTGGCACTTTATCTGTGTGCTGATGAATCCGGTTTTGTCACCGGAAATGATTATCCATTAGATGGAGGTTTTATTAAGCTGAATAACTAAAATAAATAGGTATAAAAAGATGAAATTAATTAGATGGGGAGCTGCCGATCAGGAGAAAATCGGTGTAATTGTAAACGATATTTGGTATGATACTTCAGCCTTTGGCGGAGATTATAACGAACAGTTTTTTAATGACAATGGATTGGAAAGACTTGCAGCATTTGTGAAAGCAAATGAAGGTAACTTAGCTGTTATTCCTGCCGGAACAAGATTAGGATCTCCGATTGCCCGTCCTTCAAAAATAGTTTGTATCGGGTTAAACTATGCCGATCATGCCAAAGAAACTAATGCTGCAATTCCAACGGAGCCGGTTATATTTATGAAGGCAAGCACTTCAATGGTTGGACCTTTTGATGATGTTGTCATCCCTAAAAACTCTGTAAAAACAGACTGGGAAGTAGAACTAGCCGTAGTCATTGGCAAGAAAGCTTCTTATGTGGAAGAGGCAGACGCATTGGATTATGTAGCAGGATATGCTTTACATAATGATGTATCTGAGCGGGAATTTCAATTGGAGAGAAATGGTACGTGGGATAAGGGAAAAGGTTGTGATACGTTTGCCCCTCTAGGCCCATTTTTGGCTACCCAGGACGAAATTTCGGATGTGAATAATTTGCGCCTTTGGTTGACTGTAAATGGTCAGAAAATGCAGGATGGTAACACCTCCAACTTTATATTTAATGTTCCTTTTGTTGTGGCTTACGTAAGTCAGTTTATGACATTATTGCCTGGCGATGTGATTTCTACGGGAACACCTGCAGGTGTAGGTTTAGGTTTTAACCCGCCTGTATATCTTAAAGATGGTGATGTTGTGGAACTAGGTATTGACGGTTTGGGAGCTTCTAAACAGCAAGTAAAAAACTATGCTAAAAATTGATTCTCATCAGCATTTCTGGATTTATGATGAGGTTAGGGACAGCTGGATAACAGATGAAATGGCGGTATTGAGGGCAGATTATATGCCCTCAACATTGCTGACAACACTTCAACAACATCATTTTGATGGGAGTGTGGTGATTCAATCGGATCAGTCTCCCGCCGAAAATCTTTTTCAGATTAAAAATGCTGAGAATCATCCATTTGTTAAGGGGATTGTTGGCTGGGTAGATTTACAGGCTGATGATATTGAAGCGCAGCTGACAGATTTACAACAGTACCACAAACTGAAAGGGTTCAGACATATCCTGCAGGGTGAAAATGACCGCGCATTAATGTTAAAGCCGAAGTTCGTAAATGGAATTGGTAAGCTGCAATCATTTGGTTATACCTATGATGTCTTGATCTTTCCTGATCAGCTAAAGTATGCTGCCGAGCTTGCAGCCAAATTCCCGGATCAGCCTTTTGTATTGAATCATATTGCCAAGCCTGGCATCAAGGCTGGTGCAATTGAAGAATGGAAAAAGGATATTATAGCCCTGGCGCAGCATGAAAATGTGTACTGTAAAGTGTCAGGCATGGTTACCGAAGCCGATTGGAAGCACTGGAAGGAAGCTGATTTTAGACCTTACCTGGATGTAGTTTTTGATGCTTTTGGTATCGAACGCGTCATGTATGGATCGGATTGGCCGGTTTGCCTGGTGGCAGCCTCTTATCAACAGACACTCGGTTTAATGGAGGGATATACTTCAAAGCTTTCTCCGGATGAGCAGATGCTTTTCTGGGGAGGTAATGCAACAAAATTTTATAATTTATAATCATAAGCAATCTATGGATCTGCAATTAAAAGATAAAGTGGTTATTGTTACCGGAGGTGCCAAGGGTATTGGCGAAGGTATTGTGCGGGTACTGGCAAAGGAAGGCGCAATTCCTGTAATTGTTGGCAGAAACGAGCAGGATAATTTGAAGCTTGCGAATGATGTCATCGCAAACGGTGGACAGGTTTTTCAGCTCGCAGCTGAATTGACGAATCCGAAGGATGCTGAAAAAGCAATCGCAACGGTTTTGGAGAAGTTTGGTCGTATTGATGGACTGGTAAATAATGCCGGTGTAAATGATGGTGTTGGACTGGAAAGTGGCAATTATGATAAATTCGTGGAGAGCTTGCATAAAAATGTAATCCATTATTATCTAATGGCGCACCATGCTTTGCCGGCGCTAAAAGCTTCTAATGGTTCAATTGTAAATATTGGCTCAAAGGTAGCGGATACAGGGCAAGGTGGAACTTCTGCCTATGCGGCGTCAAATGGTGCAAGGAATGCGTTAACACGCGAATGGGCGGTAGAATTATTGCCTTATGGGATTAGAGTGAATTCTGTTATCGTAGCGGAGTGTTATACACCTTTGTACCAGACCTGGATCAATTCTATTCCAAATTCGGAAGAAAAACTTGCCGCTATCAAAGCTAAGATTCCTTTCGGACAAAGAATGACAACGGCTGAAGAGATTGCAAATGCGACGGCATTTTTGCTTTCTGATGCATCTAGTCACACTACTGGGCAATTGGTCTATGTAGATGGGGGATATGTGCACCTGGATAGGTC
The DNA here is from genome assembly GCA_029202485.1 of Candidatus Pedobacter colombiensis. Lineage (NCBI taxonomy): Bacteria > Pseudomonadati > Bacteroidota > Sphingobacteriia > Sphingobacteriales > Sphingobacteriaceae > Pedobacter > Candidatus Pedobacter colombiensis. The sequence continues at coordinate 109,708 of CP119313.1, forward strand.
GATTAGCCCCGCATAGTTTTATAAAATATTTCGGAAACACTACCTAAAAAATCGGGTGTACTTAACATAGTACGTCCGATTTTTAGGTTTATTTCGTATCTTTTAAATTGGCGATCCTTAGTTTTATATAATCGATCACCTCTTTATATTTCACAGGGTCAGGCTTGCTCGCTAAGTAAAGCTTATAATATTTAACTGCAGTATTTTTATGAGCAGTTTTGAAATCATTAATCAGGCCTAAATTGTAAAATACACTGCCGTCGTTTTCAAAGGAAAGACTTCTCAGATAGGAATCGTTGGCCTTTTGGATCATGGAATTAACTTCATAGACCTCTCCCAAAGTCTTGTAATACTTAGAGGTATAGGGGGAAATACTTTCTTTAATGGCGAGATTCATATACTCAATTGAATTGGGATAATCCTTCAATTCACGATAACACACAGCTGTATAGTATAATGTCGCTTCATTTTGCTGCTGCAATTTTTCAATGATTTTAAACAGGGCTAATGCTTTAGGATAATCTTTCTTTATAAAATAAGCTTTACCCAGATTATTAAGGACGAAATTTGAACTATCACCAAAGGTCATTAGTTGATTGCCGGTCTGAATCGTTTCATCAATTTTCAATAAGGCGATACATATAGGCATTTTGGCTTTTAGCAATGTCATATTTGATGTATCCGCTGCTAAAGCAGTTTGTATAACTGTGTAAGCCGAATCTTTTTGATTGATTAAATTTAAACTAAAAGATAAGTCAAATGCTACATCCGGATGAATGGGTTGAATCGCATTTGCTTTTTTTAGATAGCTGATTTTTTCAGGACTTGACGAGGAAGCTACCATATCAGCTAATTGCTTATAAACATTGAAATTTGTACTATCTATTTTAATGATTTCAAGATAATAGGATTTTGCTTTGGCATCATCACCTCGTCGATGGCTGATGTTAGCGAGGTTAAATAGGACCGGTAAATTATTGGGCTGATAGTTATATAGTTTAAGATAATATTTCTCTGCAAGCGGGAGATTACCTGCCATCATATTGGTATAGGCAAGCTGAGAAATTTCTTTTGGAACTTCAGTGTCGTCGTTGTAAACAGATTTGAGGTAATCTGCTGCCTCCATATAACGTTGAGCTTGATAAAAATCCAGCAATTTTTCTTGATCTACCTTTGCGGCATTCTGGGCAATTGAAAATAATGGGATGTTTAATGCGATAATAAGATATAGTAATTTCCTCATTTTGAGCGCCGTTTGTGGTATATTGTGTTCTTTGGTTTTATTTTGTAAGAAAAAAGGAGTAATTGCTTTTTTATTAAAAAATAATTTGGGATTTGTTTTTTAACTTGTTGTTAAGATACTTATCGTGAGTATTATGAACAAATTACTTCGAATCTTATTGAATAATATCTATGAATAAAATCTTTTTGTCTACATTTTTTGTGTTTTATGCTGTAAGTAGTTTCGCCCAGGCAATTAACGTCTATGATTTAGGTTTGAATTGTATAAAGCAAAATCATTATCTAAAGGCAATTGATACCATTAAGGTACTTAAAAAAAAATATGATGAGTCCCATACGTCCGACGCTGGAAATTTATCGACCTCTAGTTACGACCAGGCCATAAACTTATTTAGCTCATTTATTGGTGAAGATTATCCATATAAATTTAATGATGACAATTCCCTGTTGAAGAATCATAAAGTAAGCTTTACTCCTGCAATACCATATATCATTAATCTGGCAAAAGGCCGAAGAGTAGTGATGATTAATGAAAATCACTATATCCCCAAACACCGGATTCTAACTTACAATTTGCTTCAACAATTCTATGATATTGGATATAGATACTTGGCGTTAGAGGCTTTAACACCTGGAGATACTATTAGTCTTAAGCGAGATAAATCATCAATTTACGCTAATGAACCAAATATGGCAAATCTAATTAGAGAGGCGCTTAGGCTAGGTTTTCAACTGATTGCCTATGAAAGTGAAGATAATACTCCAGAGAATCCTAATTTTTCCAGTCATAGACGGAACATGAGAGAATTACTTCAAGCTAGAAATTTATACCAAATAATCGTGAAAGATCCACAAGCCAAAATTCTTGTGCATGCTGGTGTTGCACATATATGGGAGCAGGCTACAACTAATAAAGGGATGTATATGGCTGAATATTTCAAAGTGATATCGGGTATTGATCCATTAACTATCAACCAGAGCGTGTTGCACGATGAGGAGTTTACTGCGAGACTTGATAGATCCCTAGCCTTGAAATCTACGGGTATGCCTTTTGTAGTTTTGGATAGTTTAAATTTACCAGATGTTTCAGAGGCAGACAGAAAAGGCAATTATGATCTGCTTGTAGCTTGGCCTACCCCTGAAAATAGGTTTGGGCGTAGTGATTACATGCTGCAAAAGACAGGTACTAAAATTAATATGATTGACTTGAAAGAAAGTGATGCAGGAAATTTATTGCAGGTTTTTAAATACGAAGATGACAATGGAATTCCTGTTGATCAATTTAGAATAACAGCTGGAGTCAAGAGGGGTGCGACAGCTTTACCTAGTGGAAAATATCAAATACAGTTGGTAAACAATAATGGTAAGATATTATGGAAGCGGTTGGTGACGATACCATAATCAAGATGCCGTAGTTTTTAACCAAATGAAGGATGAAACAGATAAACTATCACAACAAGAAAAGCGGAATATACTTAGCATAATATATGCTGCTTTCCTTGTTGTGAATATAAATTCAGTGTCTAGGATAAGGCCTAACTTTCTTCCCTGTTTTTCTTCGGAATTAATGCAGCCCTGGAGCAGATTACTTAATTTGTGCTGTTTCTGCCTTCAACCAGGCTGTTTCATCCGCATTCAATAATGGACTTAGTTTTTCAAATACTAAAGCATTGTAGCCGTTTAACCAATCAATTTGTGATTGCTCCAGCAATTCTTTCTTTACAATTTTAGTGCTTATAGGCGCGATGGTTAAAGCTTCAAAAGCATAGAACTCATTAAATTCATTGCTTACATCGGCGATGGTATTTACCAGATTTTCTATGCGAATACCGTGTTTGCCCGGACGGTAAACGCCAGGTTCAACAGAAGTGATCATCCCCAATTCAACCGCTACAGGGTTAGCAGTAGGGTTAAACACCTGAGGTCCTTCATGTACATTTAAGAAATAACCCACACCGTGGCCTGTTCCATGTCCGTAATTAATGGCGTAATCCCATAATGGCTTTCTTGTGATGGCATCAATCTGATAACCGCAAGTACCTTTAGGGAAACGTACTTTACAACCATCAATCATACCCTTTAAGACCAAAGTATAATCCGTACTTTCCTCTTCTGTATTGTTTCCCATAGGGATGGTACGGGTGATATCGGTTGTTCCATAAAAGTACTGACCTCCTGAATCTACCAGGAATAAGCCTTCCGCTTTTACTTCAACATTGCTTTCTGCTGATGCAGCATAATGTGGTAAGGCTCCGTGTGCTTTATAAGCGCTGATGGTGTTAAAGCTATCCCCTATAAAACCTTCTTGTTGTTCTCTAAACTTACGTAGTTCAGCAGCGGCAGAAAGTTCTGTAATCGTTGTTTTTCCGATGTTTTCTGAAAGCCATTTTAAGAAACGGGTAATGGCTACTCCATCTTTAAGCATTGCTGCTCTGGTATTGGCTAACTCAGTCTCATTTTTAACAGCCTTTAAGTTTGTTGTAGGATTGGTGTCTTTGATAATCCTAACAGAAGCAGGAATTAATTTATAAAAGGCAAAGCAATTTCTTTTTGGATCTATAAAGATTGAACTATTGGCTGGAATATTTGAGATGGCCTGCTCAATAGCTGCATAAGGCAATACCTCAACACCATTATTCAATAGGTTTTCTTTTTCTTCGTGGCTAAGTTTATCTACATCCATATATAGAGTCGCATGATCCTGGTTGATCAGCGCGAAACTTAATACAACAGGATTATAGTTAACATCTTTTCCGCGGATGTTAAACAGCCATGCCAGGTCGTCCAGAGAGGAGATCAGGTGATGGCTTGCGCCCTGTTTTTTTAAAGTAGTTCTTACCTGTGCCAGTTTAGATTTGACAGACTGACCGATGTGCTTATCGTCAATTAGAAATGCTTTTTCTGAAGGTAATGGCGGGCGGTTTTCCCAGATAGGGCTTAAATAATCTTTGCTGGTCAGACTAATTTCTTTAACAGCGAACTGTTGAGTAAGCAGATCACCCAGCAAAATAGATAATAATTTATCATCAGCAGCCACTACACCACCCTTATCTAACTTTTCAACTAACCACTGAATATATTCCGGGGCGTGTTGAACTTTTTGCTTCATCAACTCAAAGCCACTATCCTTTAGTTCATCAACGGCTTGCTCAAAATAGCGGAAGTCGGTCCACAAACCCGCATGATCATGAGTAATCACTAATGTTCCTGCTGATCCCCTAAAACCGGATGTGAAAGGGATGCACTTATAATGTTTCGGCAAGTACTCACTAATATGAGGGTCGGCAGATGGAATAATGTAAGCCTGTACGTTATCGGCCTTCATTTGATGCCGTATTTGCGCTAGTTTTTCCTGATAAGTCATAGTCAGTTTTTTTATGCAATAAGTATATATGCAAAGCTATGAATTTATTCTTTTGCATTTGCGAAATCCATTTTTACATGTTTTTTTTGGATTTGAATCCCGAAATATTATGTTTTTAAAGAATCTGAATCCAAAATGATTAAGAGAAATATACACCGGAGAATTTGGAAGATTTTTTATTGATTTGATAAAGAAGATATTTTGCTTGAAGAGGCTAAGCGATAGTTACGATTAATCTTTGCAATTTAATCGTATATTGGAGTAGCGAACCCCTTTCCATAATTTTATCGATGAAGTGCCTTTGTAAGTTTTATTTCACGGTTCTTTTAATCATTACGGCAAACATCAGTCATGCCTTCGAGCGTCAGGGTCCCATACAGTTTTACTTCCAGCAATTTGATAACCGAAATGGTTTGTCGAACAGCGCTGTAAATGTGGTTTTTCAGGATAAAGACCAGCTGTTATGGGTTGGTACCTGGGATGGCTTAAATATGTATGATGGAACAGACTTCAGGGTTTTTAATTACAATAGCGAAAACCCCAACGGTAGCATTGGGAATAATGTGATACAGGACATTAAGGAAGATAAAAGCGCAAATATCTGGATCAGTACCATTGGTGGGATTACCCGTTTTGAAAAAGTTACAGGTAAGTTTTTTCCATATTTTTATAATCAGGCTACAAAAAGAAGTATCGCTGAAAAGGAGTATGAACTGGCAGTAGCTAAAGATGGAACTGTTTTTTGCTATAGTAAAACCTATGGTTTAAGCCGGTTTGATAGAGCTGCAAACCAATTTAAGCGGATCTCTTCCCCGGTGGGGAACAACCAGGTTGTAAAAATGGAAAGTACTGAAGGTGGATTGATGTGGTTTCTTCAGAATGATGGGACATTGATGGCCTGCAAAACCAATCCATCAGGATTAAGTCTGGTCAAAAAAATAAAACATCAAAGTCTGATCAGCAATTTTTTTCCTGTAAACAATAGGATTTTCTTTACTGATGACGAAGGAAATTTGTGGACTGTGGACGAGCGTCAGTTTGTGCTCCAAAAAGTAGGTAGCTCGCCGGGAAGTATTAAATCCATGAAGTATTACCAATCCAATTATATCATCGCCTGGGACGGGCAGGGGATTGGGGTGTTCGATCAAAACTTTAAGCCGGCTGCGCTGATGGAGCAAGAGGTAAAACAATTGGCCAATACAAGGGTAACTACAATTGAATCTGCAAAAGATGGCGTATTGTGGATTGGAACTGATGGTAATGGATTGATTAAGATTTATCCAAAGATCAATTACTTTGGATTGGTCAATAAGAATAACCTCAATGACTTAAATAAGCCTGTCAGGGCTTTTGCCGAGGTAGATGGAAATTTATGGGTAGGAACCAAAGGCAGGGGGATTGTGATCTTAAATGATTTCTTAGCTCGTTTTGCGTTACAGCCTTCCAAAGAGGGCCTAAATACAACCAATGGACTTGAAAATAATTCCGTTTATGCTTTAAAAAAAGGCATTGAACCTTATGTCTACATAGGTACAGATGGAAGTGGAATAGGGATTTATGACTTGATAACAAAGCGTAGCCTGAGCTGGTCTGATGTTTTGGGCACAGCGGCATTACCTGCATTTGGCTCTGTATATGCTATTTTACAGGATAGAGATAGCTCTTTGTGGCTGGGGACCAGCGGAAGTGGGCTTATTCATTTAAAATTAACCCAAAATAACCAGGGTGTCTTAAGCGTAAAATACTTCCGTCAATATCTTTCTGGGACAGCAAATGGGCCTGCTAATGATATTATTTACGCCTTGAGCAATGGTGATGAGGAGAACCTTTGGATCGCTTGCAGGTATGGGGGATTAAGTATGCTGAATAAGAAGACCGGCCGGTTTAAAACCTTCAAAGCGGTTTCCTCACCAAACGGCCTTTCTAATAATGACGTGCTATCCTTATATAGGGATGCACAAAAAAGGTTATGGATAGGGACCAGTTACGGTTTAAATATGTTGAGCTATGAAGAGTCTTTAAAAGGCAAGCCCATATTTAAGCGCTTTACGATGAATGAGGGCTTGCCAAATAATACCATTCACGCTATTGAGGGTGCAAATTCCGGAAGTATTTGGATCAGCACGAATAGGGGCCTGGCTCGGTTAAACCCCGATAATGGTGCCGTGGCCAACTTTAGGGAGAGTGATGGCTTACAAAGTAATGAGTTTAGTGACGGTGCAGTTTGGAAATCGTCCCAGGGCTTGCTCTTTTTTGGGGGGATTTATGGCTTTAATTATTTTGTTCCCGAACGGATTACAGGTAATAAACAGCAACCCAATTTACTGATCTCTGGAATCCAGATGGGCGGTAAAAATCTGGATGAAAATAGGTTGGAGGTGATAAAAACTACCCGATCAGAAATTCCTGAATATACGCTGGCGCGTAAAAGCAATTTCTTCCAGTTAAGTCTGAAGCCAATGAGCTTTTTGAATGAAGCTAAGAATGAACTTGCATACCGACTGGTGGGCCTGGATAAGACATGGAACTATTCGGGGGCCGTGGGTACAATTCTATACAACAACATACCGCCGGGTAATTATACGCTTCAGGTGAGGTGGAGCAATGGGGAAGGCGTTTGGACAGCCGGAATAAGTGTATTTAAATTGCATGTTGAGCAATACTTTTGGCTAACCTACCCGGCCTTATTTGCTTACCTTTTGGTGTTCGGGGCATCTGGCTATGCTTTTCACGTATACCGTAAAAACAAACTGCAGATGAAATACCAATTGCAGATGGAGCATTTGTTACGTGAAAAGGATGAGGAAGAACATCAACAGCGTTTAAATTTCTTTACCAATATTGCACACGAAATCCAGACACCATTAACAATGATAATGGGTTCTGTAGAATTGCTCAAAAATAAAGAGCACAACTATTTTATTTCTATTGTCCATCAGCACACAGCCCGGTTAACCTACCTGGTGCAACAGCTGCTGGAGTTTAGGAAGGCGGAGGCCGGTTACCTGAAAAAGCATGATGATTATGTCGACATCAGCAAGATGTTGGATAGTCTTTCTGAACTGTTTGTCCCTGCCAGCAACAAAAACAATCAAAAATATATCAGAACGATTCAGGAGGGAATTGCGGGTTTTATTGATAAGGATAAGTTTGAAAAGGTTCAGTTTAACCTCTTGTCTAATGCCTTTAAGCACGTGGGGCGCGATGAAACGATTAAGTTTGAAGTGACCTTCGATCCAGCAGAAAGCATCCTGAGCGTGAGTGTTTCCAATTCTGGTTGTACCCTGAAAGCGGAACATTTGGAACAAATCTTCAATAAGTTCTATGTCAGCAATGAGCAGCAAACAGAAAAGTTTAGTACAGGTATAGGTCTGGCCTTTACGAAAGAACTGGCTACTTTGATGGGGGCAGATATTAAGGTTAGTCTACAAAATGACTGGATAGATTTTAGGGTAAAGCTACAGCTGGCCACGGTTGAAGGTAAGGATGCAAAGGTCATTACCTCTGCTCCCTCTGCATTGTATGAATCATTGGTGCAGGTTTATGAGCAACCAGAAATGAGTACTGCGGAAGCAGAAAATAAAAATAGCCTGATTGATGACCTGCAGCAGTCGGATAAGCCCAGTATTTTATTGGTCGAGGATGAACCAGAGCTCCGGTACCTGATTAAAAACGTATTGAAAGATCAGTATGTAATCTACGAGGCGGGTACGGGTGTGGAAGCGCAGGCTTTTTTACAGAAAACACTGCCAGCCTTGATCATCAGCGATGTGATGATGCCCGATATGAATGGGCTAGAGCTCTGCCGGGTAGTGAAACAAACGCCAGCATGGGCGCAGATTCCTTTTGTAATTTTATCGGCAAGGGGCTCTGAAGACAATAAAGCGGAAGGTTATGAACTGGGTGCCGATGCCTATATTCCTAAACCTTTTCAGATCAATTACCTCCATGTGAGGATTCGTAAGTTGTTAGACTACCGGGCCAGAATGCAAAGCTTGATTAAAGATCAGCATATTACCAACCAGTTTATGGATGCTGATATTGCAGATACGGATAAGAAATTTCTGGAAAGCCTGCTAAAGGTGATTGAAAATAATTTAAATGAGCCTGAACTGAATGCTTCGACCATAGAAGATGCATTAGCGATCAGTAAAATGCAATTGTATCGCAGATTAAAATCGCTGGCCGGAATGACACCTGCAGAGTTCATCAAAAGGATCCGTTTAAAGCATGCCGCAGATATGCTGATTGCCTCACAGTATACCGTTTCTGAAATTTTTTACCGCACCGGTTTCAACAATAAATCTTATTTCTTCAGAGAGTTTAAAAAGATTTACCATTGCGCGCCAAATGAGTATCGGCAGCAGCAATACGAAGAGAATCCAACTACTTTGTAACTATAGTGAACTAAAATGTAATTATAGTGCACTAGTTCAGAGCGAGTCCGGCATAAATTTGTGATAACCAAATAGTCAGACGATGAACCGTAAATTATCAAGCCGTTTTTCTCCGGTAACTTTCACGTTAATACTCTTTACTTTTTTGTCCTGGAACTTTAATGCTTCCGGACAAAGGTTACATCTAAAAGCTTTAGGGGATACGGTCAATGGATTTAAGGTTGGTCTTTTCGATGCTGAGCGACAGGTCTTAAATAATGAGGATGAATTCTCTCTCTTGATCTCCAATACAGACTTAAGCGAAGAGGTCTTAATATCGGGCTGGAAGGGCAGACAATGGAGCGGCAATGACAGCACCATTACCTTAACAAGAGCAAGCTATATACCCGAATTTGATGTAAATCTCCATGTAGCGGTAACTTATAAGGTGATCAATAAGCATGTAGTTAAGAAAACCATCCAGTTGTTTCAGCCGGGAATGCCGTTGATGTACTATACTTTGAAGGAGAAATTTGTACCTGCCGAAAAACCGGCTAAGTACGTAAGCTTTGAGTATGATCATTTCCCGGGAGGCTTTGCACACGAAATGTTTCCTGCCCTGGGCTATGTGGACCATAACAATACGCTGGTTGGCTTTTTGGTGGATGCGGGATATAAAAATCAATATACGCGTACTACCCGCCGTAGATTTAGTGGTCGTGGGGGAGGTTTTGTAGGCATGCGTAAACTACCCGACCCGCAACTGCTCTCTGTAGCCACCCTTGCGGAACAAGCTGCGGATCATGATTATGTGCAGATGACATTCGGCGAAATGTATAACCTGGATGCAGGAAAAGAAACGGTAGTCACCAGTATACCTTCAGCACAAAGCGGTATGGAAATGATTGTCCCCTTAAAAGGGCAGCAGGTTTACACCATCTCCTTTATGTGTAAAGGGGATACCGCTTTAGCCTTAAAATTATTTAGAGTTAAGAACGGGAAAAAGACGATAGAGCTGGAGCATGGCTTGAAGTATATTGACAATTTTAAGGTTAAAGAAAACGACTGGATCTTGTTTAAGGGGAGCATTCTGGTGCCTTATATACAAGATGATAGCGTTTCACTTTTTATAGGCACACCGGCTAATAAAGCAAGTAAGCTGCAAATCAAAGACCTGCAAATTGTAGCACATCAGCCGGCTTCCGAGCCTTACAATGTGCTTCCTATGGGAGAAGCTGCGGAAAAAACAAGTTACCTGTTTGTTGAGCCCTGGAAAGATCACCATGCGTTTATGCTTTCTTCGCAAACCCGACTGGCTGAAGGCATGGGCTTTAGAGGATCGCAGATAGAAAAAATGTTGTACGGCAATATGAATATGCTGACCTGGATTAATGGGGTGAATGACTTTAAGCCTTTTAATGTGCCGAACATGAATTATTCGCCGGACATGTATAACCGGGACTCCTTTTTTTCTATTGTTGCCACATATAACAAGACTTTGAACCTAAGTATTTGGGATCAATGGGCTAAAACCCAAACTCCAAAAGGGGGGATAGGTACGATCATCACACCTTATATGGGCTCTGTGGAGGCCAAAGATAATGAGGCGACTATAGAATGGTTGATCTGGGCGATGCTGAATAAAAGAAGATTTAACGTTACGCCGCCGGAAGATAAGATCAGAAAGGCTGTTGATTATGTCTTGAATGAATTTGATGGAGGCAAGGATGGAATATGCCGTTCACATTTTTCTATGAGCCAGGTTGATATCGTGGATTATAAGCCAAAAACCGACCGCCTGGCAGTAAATCAGGGGATGCTGGCCATTGCATTAAGAACCATCAAAGAACTGGGCTTCCCAATAGAAGAGTCTTATATCCAAAAAGCGGAGCAGGAATACCGAAAATTTTATGATCCGAAAAGGAAGCACCTGTTGTTTGATCGTAATTATCCTGATATCATCAGTCTTACCGATCTGGAACCGGAATTCTATTCGCTATGGTTGTTTAACCGGCCGTTGCTGACAGATGAGATGGTGATTAACCACCTGGAACAAATGCCTTTGCTCAATAAAGTTGCCAATGCCCCACATCCTGAATACGGAACCACAGCGCCAATATGTGTAAGGTTAACCAATGATAAGCAAGGGTATGCTTATCTGAGCGCTGATTATCAGCCATTCGCCGAATTTGGTGCAGCTAATTATGCCGATGGTAAAAGCGATGGTTTTTATTATAACGGGGGCAGTTGGTTGAGGGGCGAATATTGCGCTTATGTAGCAGGCCTTAAACACGGTTGGAAAAAAGCTCCGAAACTGATGGAGAACCGGGTTTGGGCAGAAATTAATTTAAATCCAAAGTGGCCCTTTAGCAAGGAGTTTATCCCCACAAAATGGACAACAACAGCTTCCTGGTGGCCATCCACCCAGGGCTTGTGCTGGAATGTGTTTCTCCTGATGGCCAATGAAGTTGCGGGACTTCGAACACCGGATATGGATCCTGATTATAGCAAATAATTGAATTGATGAAATAATTTTTAATGAATTAAACTTTTACAAATTCTAACCAAATGAAAGTAAAAATCAACCATGTGTGGCTCATCTTGCTAGTTATAGCATTTTCAAGCCAAAGCCTCCACGCTCAGACTAAGGTGTCTGGAACGGTTAGAGACGAAAATAATCAGCCTTTTCCGGGTGTTATTGTTCAGCAATTGAATACGCAGAACAAAACAGCTACTGATGCCAATGGAAAGTATGTGCTTACCTTACATGATGGTGCAAAGTCATTGGTGTTCAGTTATGTGGGGTATACTTCTTTAACACTCCCTTATGATGGTGCGGGCGCTTTAAATACCGCACTGAAACCACTGGCTTCTGATTTAAATGAAGTAGTGATCATGGGGTATACCACGCAACGTAAATCAATTATTTCCGGTGCAGTTGGTACGTTGAATATGGAAGATGCAGAAAAGCGACGTGTGGCTGATGTGGCTCAGGTATTGCAGGGACAGGTGGCAGGGGTTCAGGTTACCCAAAGTACTGGTGCTCCGGGCGATCCCATCAGTATTCGAATTCGTGGTGTAACTACTAATGGTGATAACAATCCATTGTTTATCGTGGATGGAATTCCATCAAGGGACATTACTTTTTTGAATCCTGCAGATATAAAAACACTGACCGTGTTAAAGGATGCATCCTCGGCGGCTATGTATGGTTCCAGAGCTGCTGCGGGAGTGGTTGTCATTACGACCAAAATGGGGGTAATCGGAACCAGTAAATTGGATGTTAATTATTACAATGGCATCCAGCAGGCTGTGAATCTGCCAAAAATGCTGAATGCCACTCAATACATGGATAAAATGGAGGAGGCCTGGAACAATTCAAATTTTACAGGTCAGAATCCATATACAAAAGATAAAGGGCGGGCAGATTTTGCGAATACGAATTGGTTAGATGAATTATTTGTATTGGGACACTCGCAAAATTCACAGTTAACAGCAAGCGGTGGCAGTGAAAAGGTGCAGTATCTGATTTCGGGTGCCTATTACAAGCAAAATGGAATTGTAATCTATGATAATGACCAATTTCAACGCATAGACTTCAGGACAAATATCAATGCCAATTTAACAAACCGCCTGGCAATAGGTACCAATTTACAGCTTTCTTATACCATTCAGGACAAACTTTCTTCTGAGGGCGATGCACCTGGAATTATGCGCCATGCCATGATCAGGCCGCCAATCATTCCGGTTTATAAAAGTGTAACTGATCCTACCTATAATCCGGACGATCCTTTTACTGATTTGCCTTTTTATACTACGCCATGGAATAGCGATGCTAACCACTATGAGTTTAGCGCCAATCCGATTGCATTGGCAAAGTATGCTAACGACAAAAGATCAAATTATAAAACCTTTGGTAGTTTTTTTGGAGAGTATTCCTTTCTACGCGATAAGGAGCTTAAGTTCAGGACAATGATAGGGGTTGATTTAAATATGAGTCATAATAAAGCATTCTTTAAAAACTTTGGAGACCCTGATGGTGGCGGAAATTCTGTCGATGCTGGCTTAGGTCGTCAAAATCGCCCAAATCAATTGGCAGAAGAGCGGGCTCAGTCGTTCACTTTCACATGGAACAATACCTTGAATTATCATAAAAAAATCGATAAACATGAAATCAGTGCATTGGTGGGAAGCGAGTATATTTCAAATTATGCGTCCGGGATATCCGCTTCAAGAACAAGGTACGCGTATGACCGCTCAACCTTTCAGTATATTGATTATGGCTCTACATCAACTACTTTAGCAGATGGCACGGTAGTGAACGACCTTTGGAATGGAGGTTCTGCATCGGAGTGGGCACTTTTATCCTTCTTTGGTTCGGCAACATATATTTATGATAGCCGCTATGTGCTTACTGGTAATTTAAGAGCAGACGGTTCCTCCCGTTTCGGTCCAAACAACAGATGGGGATACTTCCCTTCCGTTTCTGCCGCATGGATTATTTCTCAGGAACGCTTTATGAAAAGTGTCGATTGGATATCAAATTTAAAACTCAGAGTTAGCAGCGGAAAGTTGGGTAACCAGGAGATAGATGACTTCGCTTATCTGACTACCCTTAAAAAGGATGGGGATAAGTATGTGGTAAAACGCTATGGAAATCCGGATTTGAAATGGGAAACCACAACGCAAAACGATGTCGGTTTTGATGTTGGTTTTTTGAATGACAAGTTTAGCTTTTCGGCAGATTACTTTATGAAAAAAACTACAGGTATTTTATTGCCCGTCTTCTTACCTAAAATTGCGGGAGATGTGCTTCCAACGATTGTAAACGCAGGTGAAGTCACCAATAAAGGATTTGAGTTTACGCTGGGTTTTAAAAATAATGCAAATGCTTTTAAATATCATATAGATGCCAATATGGCAACGGTGAAGAATGTCGCGATGCTGGATCCTAATTTCCCGGGTTTGGGAACAAGGCCAATCAACTCGTTTTATGGCCGGAAGATGATTGGAATTTACCAAAATGAGGCTGAAATAATTAATTATTTATTTGGTACGCCAAACCCGCTGGATGCTGTTAAACCGGGTGACGTGAAGTTCGCCGATTTGAATGGGGATGGAAGAATAACCGATGATGACCAGACCTATCTGGGGAATTCGATTCCTAAATTCTCTTATGGCTTAAATGTGGGCGGTAGCTTTAAAGGTTTTGACCTTTCCATTTTCTTTCAGGGGGTGCAAGGCGTTGATAAATACAACGACTTGAAAAAGATTACCGATTTTGATACACGTCCCTTTAATCACAGTACCCGGGTTCTGGAGGCCTGGCATGGCGAAGGAACGAGCAATACCATGCCTCGTACTACCTTTAATGACAATGGCAGTAGTAAAGCGTCCAGCCTTTTTGTAGAGGATGCTTCTTATTTGCGCCTTAAGAATGTGGAATTGGGGTATTCATTTAATCCGGCGTTTTTTAACGTGATCGGAGTTAAAGGGCTGCGCATTTACGCCTCTGCTCAAAATCTCTTTACCATTACGAAGTACACAGGGTTAGATCCCGAATCTACCAACGAAAGTACCAATCTAATGGATCAGGGGACTTACCCGCAATCCAGGGCATTTCTATTTGGCGTAAATGTTAAGTTTTAACTATTTAAAGAATGTGATAATGAAATCGATCTATAAAATATTGGCAATCTTACTGATTTTAGTAGGAGCCAGCTGCAAGAAGGAGTTATATAAAGAACCAATAGGGGAATTAACACCGGATCAAATCAATACCGACCCCAAATTGAGTACTGTAACTTATTCCGTTTCCTCTTCCTATCAATTGCTTTCCAGTACTTTGAATATTCTTGGGAATTGGCGTTGGGATGATGGTACCGTAACACGTAATGACTTTGTTTTACAAGATATGGCATCGGGTGATGTGCAAAAAAAATGGAACCCTGATGGGGATCAACCCTGGATGGATGATATTGCCAGTTTTAATTTTACCCCCGGGAATGCAGCCTTTAATGGTCAGTGGAGCTATGATTATGAAGGGATTACAAGGGCAAATTTGGCGATTAGCTATTTAACGGATATGGATGTAGTGGCTAAAGTTGGACTGAATGAAGCGCTTAGGGTGAGGCTTTTGGGAGAGGTTTATTTTTTAAGAGCCTTTTACTATTTTGACCTGGTCAATAATTTTGGTGGTGTTCCGCTGTTGTTAAAGCCACTTAAAAACTTCCAGGATGCTTATGCCGTAGCTAAAAGGGAGAGTGCAGAGAATGTATGGGCACAAATAAGTTCTGATCTTACCAATGCAAAAGGCCTCCTGCCGAATAGCAAATTTTCTTCTGATTCAGAAAGATGGCGGGCTTCTAAAGGCGCTGTTATGGCTTTGCAGGCTAAAGTGGCGTTGTATAATCAAAAATGGGCTGATGTAGTTTCAATCATCAATGAGATGGAAACGCTTAACTTCTATGACTTAAACACCAATTATTTCGACAACTTTAGGGTGGAGAGCGAATTTACGGACAAGGAAGTGATTTTTGCTTTTGATCATCAGTCGGGCAAAACTCCACCCGCAGGAAATGGTCTTTGTGCTTTATTGGATTGGGGGTTTATTGCGCCTACCGCTAATTTCTTAGCCGAATTTGAAACCAATGACCCACGACTTTTGTATACTGTAAATGTTCCTGATCATAATGTCAATAAAATTCTGGGTACATTAAATGGCACTCATAAAGGAAATGAAGATGCACCCGGCAACAAAATATACATTCGTTGGGCAGATGTGTTGTTGTGGAAAGCTGAGGCTTTAAATGAAACCGGAAGTACGGGAGACGCAATTATACTGATTAATCGAATCAGAGCCCGTGCGCGAAATACGGTAATTGCCACTGGTGGTACTCCTCCAGCCGGGACATTACCAGATCGTCCGGTATCTACCGACAAAGCCCAAATCAAGAACTGGTTGATTCATGAGCGAAGGGTTGAACTTGGTTTTGAGGGACAACGCTTTCTTGATTTGAAAAGATGGAAAATGGCAAAACAGGTTTTATCGGCTTTAGGCAAGAACTTTCAGGATTACAATTATTTGTATCCCATTCCTCAGGGAGAAGTTTCTAATTCCGGTGGTACAATTACTCAGAACCCTAATTATTAATTCATTAAGAAGGATATATACCGATGACAGATCAAGCGCAAAGATTTACACAAAATCCTTTACTATCGCCAGGGGATTTAAAACCCAGTAGAGCGGGATTGAAAATTACCTGCCTTTTAAATCCGGGTGTTTTTACCTTTCAGGAAAAGACCTGGTTGCTGGTACGTGTTGCCGAAAGGCCGGAGCAGCAGGTGGGGGTAATTTCGTTTCCGGTATTGAAGGGCGATGGGATTGAAATTATAGAAATATTGGCCAATGATCCGGAGCTGAGTGCCAGCGACCCGCGGGTAATCAGGTATAAGGGTGTGGATTATTTAACCACCTTATCTCATTTAAGGCTGCTTTGCAGTGACGATGGCATTCGCTTTTATGAGCCCGAAGGTTACCCTTTATTACAGGGAGAAACCGGGGAGGAAGCTTTTGGAGTTGAAGATTGTCGGGTAGCCTTGCTGGATGGAACTTATTACTTAACCTATACTGCTGTTTCCAAAGATGGGGTAGGCGTGGGTTTACGTAAAACAAAAGACTGGAAGAACTTTGAGTCAGAGGGGATGATCATTCCGCCGCACAATAAAGATTGCGCCATTTTTGAAGAAAAGGTAAATGGCAAATTTTATGCCCTGCACCGTCCAAGCAGCGTTGATATTGGGGGTAATTACATTTGGATTGCGGAGTCGCCCGATGGAATACATTGGGGCAAGCATCAATGTATCATTACTACCCGAAAGGACAGCTGGGACAGTGCAAGGGTTGGTGCGGGAGCTGCGCCTATCAAAACAAAAAAGGGCTGGCTCGAGATTTATCACGGTGCAAATGCTGCACATCGATATTGCCTGGGTGCCTTTTTGCTCGACTTAAACGATCCTTCCATTGTACTTGCCAGAACCACAGACCCCATTATGGTGCCGACAGCAGATTATGAATTAACCGGTTTTTTTGGCCAGGTGGTATTTACCAATGGTCATGTGGTTAATGGCGATGAGCTGACCATTTATTACGGTGCTGCGGATGAGTTTGTATGTGGCGCTAAATTTTCAATTGCTGAAATCCTCAACTCTCTAACCTACCATCATGATTCGTAAATTAAAAACAGAGATTGCGCATTTTAAGGCGCAGTCGCATAATTTCAAAGTACTTACCTTAACCAATCTGATCTACAGCATTGTGTTGCCGGTGATTGATATTTTTGTCGCGGCTTATGTAATGCGGAGTTCCAATGATCCGGTAAAGGTGGTCGTGTACCAGTTGACTATTTATACCGGAATTCCTTTAACTTTTTTAATCAATGGATGGCTGTTAAATCGTTTTCCAATTAAGGTATTGTACTCCCTGGGGATGGTATTGAGCGCCATTTCTATGATGATCATGATGTCATTAACCACCTTGGATATCACAGGAATTGCAATCGCCGGTATTGTAATGGGGATGTCGTTCGGGTTTTACTGGGCCAATAGAGATTTTCTGGCTTTGGCGACAACAAATGATAACAACCGCAATTATTATTACGGATTGGAGACCTTCTTTTATACCATTATTGCAGTAGTTATTCCCGTGATGATCGGGTGGTTTATAGAGGGGCTTGCAGGTACTGGTGATGCGAAATTCGGCTATAAAATTGTGACGGGGATTGTATTTGTCGTGACCATTGGCGCTTCTATAATGTGCTTTACGGGTAAGTTTACCAATCCCCTCAATAAGAAGTTTATCTACTTTAAATTTAATCCTTATTGGTACAGACTGATGTTTCTGGCTGTGTTAAAGGGCCTGGTGCAAGGCTTCCTGGTTACTGCTCCGGCTATGCTGATCATGTTGCTGTTGGGGAAAGAGGGCGCATTGGGAACTGCACAGTCTGTAGGTGCGGTATTTGCAGCCATATTGATGTATATCATCGGTCGCAATACCAAACCCGAGCACCGAATTTATGTATTTGGGACTGGCTTGGTCTTATTTACCATTGCTGCGCTTATCAATGGGGTTTTGTTTAATGAAACCGGGGTGATTTTATTTATGTTGTTTTTGCTACTGGCTAAACCACTGCTAGACCTGGCTTATTTCCCGATCCAATTCAGTGTGATTGATATTTTGACCAAAAAGGAGAATAGGAGTGAGTTTGCCTATATTTTAAATCACGAGGCAGGTTTATACATAGGTCGGTTAACCGGTGCCGGAACATTTTTATTATTGGCCTATTGTTTCTCCAATGAGGTCGCGTTGCGCTATGCCATTATTATTGTGGCCGTATTGCAGTTGAGCTCTTATTGGGTAGCAAAAGGGATCCTTAAACAGGGGAAAATTATGAATGAAGAGCTAGAACTGATACCTTTAAAAGAACCCAATGCTTATGAAGTTTAAGCTGACTGCACGATTTACACTGCTTTCCTTATTTATTGTTGCGCTTTGCCATGCCCAGGTTAAACAGGTTCCTATTGGCCGCGTAGCAGCCATGGCAGATTTGCCTAAGCCATTGCAGATTATCGATTGGAAAGCGATGGCACTTGATTTTGACAGAACCATTTATGATTTTAATGCCAAAGGCCAATACTGGCCAGTGGTTTGGATGGACAGCACCGGGAAGAATTTTGACCAGCCCACATTGGGGATGTATACTGCCGTTGGTGATGTAAGGCAGGGGCCACAAAGCAACAAAGGGATGTTCCACGAGTCGCTGGCGAATATGGGCTCCGTTTTGGGAGCTACATTGGTTGGACTGGATAAAAGCAAACAGCAGGGCTTGAATTATGTAAGTATGCTGAAAAGCTACTTTAATAAAGACAATGGTTGGGGTATTATGATGAATAATACGGCCCCCGAGGTTGCCTTGCTGGGTGGCGGATATGGTAGGGATTGGTGGTATGATGTATATCCGAATGTGCTGTTTTATGCCATCTACGACAAGTACCCCTCGGAACCGGATTTTGAAATGATGGCCAGAAGTATCGCCGAAAAGTTTTATAAAGCCGACTCTATCTTAAATGGCAATTACAATTACTCTTATTTTGATTATGGGCAGATGAAACCGATGACTAACCAGATTTGTGCGCAACCTGATGCTGCGGCCGGGCATGCCTATGTATTGTATGCTGCCTATAAAAAGTTTGGCGATCCGCGTTATTTAAAGGGTGCAATCAGTGCCATGAAAGCATTGGGAAGTCAGCAAATTAACCCGACCTACGAACTGTTGATGCCTTTTGGGGCTTATCTGGCAGCGAGGATAAATGCAGAGCAAGGGACTTCTTTTGACACCGGGAAGATGCTGGACTGGACTTTTGATGGGACTGCTGTTTGCCGCGAAGGTTGGGGCTTTTTGGTCGGCAATTGGAATGGTTTTGACATTTCCGGAACTGTAGGCAGTACGGTTGATCATGGAGGTTACGCTTTTTTAATGAATACGTTTGATGCTGCCTGGCCATTGGTACCCATGGTTAGGTATAAAATGGAATATGCCAATGCGATAGGTAAATGGATGTTGAATGCAGTCAATGCCTCCCGGTTGTTTTATCCGCAGTATATGGCTGCCGCCCATCAAACTATACCCCAGTTTGCCTCGGTAACAAAGGGCGTAATTGCTTACGAAGGTTTTGCAAAAGCTTCTACTTTTGACACGCTATACCAATCTTTAAAAGCACCGGTAGCGCAGGGTGATGGACCAAAATGGGTGCCCGGTAAAAACCCTGAAGTATCGCAGTTTAGTGTATATGGTAGTGCCCACGCCGGTATTTTTGGAGGGATTGCGAAAGAGACAGCGGTTAAAGGAATACTCGGTTTAGACTTACTTGCCACTGATTTTTATCGCCAAAAGGCTTATCCAACTTATTTGTTTTATAACCCTTATTCCTCGGCTAAAACAATTTTGTTTAGGGTGCCAAAGGAGGCTAAAGGAAAAACAGATGTTTATGATGCGGTTGCGCAACGGTTTGTTGCGCGTAATTTAGCTAAAGGTGCTAAAGTGGCTATTCCTGCTCAGCAATCTGTAGTCTTGGTTTGCGTTCCGGCAGGAAAAAAAATGCAAGTTAAAAATCAGCAAATGCTGATTGAAGGTGTTGTGGTAGATTATAATTATAAAAGGTCCCTGTGAAAAGATTTCGCAGGGACCTTTTTATATGATATTCGGAGGTCTTTATTTACTCAGATTTAACCTCAGGTTCAACTCAAAACTACCATTGGTATAACTGCTCAAAGCTGAGGTTTGCGTGGTGTAAGTGCCACTGATCAGGTATTTCTTTTTGTAGTCCATACCCAGACCGAAAGTGGTGTTTTTTGTACTGTGGTACATGGCCAGTAACATCACTTGTTTGTTGGCAATGCTCAACTGCGTTCCTGCATCCCAGATGTTGTCAAATCCTTTCACGCCACGGTAAGCTACTTTAGGTTCCAGGTCCATACCTTCGGCACCTTCGCTGATGTTGATTTGGTAACTTGCCGCAGTATAAAAAGTAGCCACATCAGCCAATTGAATCACATCCTTTTTTAATACGCTCTTAAGGTTAGGAATTGCAGCCTGTACATTTAACTTGCCGGAGGTATAAGCTACACCAAAATCACCATCGAGGTAAGTTTTACGATCATTGTATTGTCCTACGCTGGGATCATTGGGATTGCCATAAATATCCGCATTCTCTAAACGTTGGGTCATGAAGCCTAACGATACCCCAAAGTGTAATTGCTGACCTTCGCTATTTAATGGCAGGTGATAGGCGTAAGTACCCACTACGCGTGTTTGTCTTTGCAGACCAGCACTTTCGTTGTTTACTGATAGACCCAAGCCTACTTTATTAAAACCATAATCTGCTGTAAGGTTTTGGGTTAAGGGTGATCCCGGAACATTGCTCCATAGTTTGCGGTACGCGCCGTTTAATTTTAAACCTTGTCCGGCACCGGCAAAAGCCGGATTGATCAGGTATTGATTGGTAAAGTACTGTGCTGATAGCGGGTTTAATTGTGCTTTTACCGAACCTATAGTTGCTGAAAAAGCAAGTAGCAGGGCTGTTTTGTATATGGTTTTCATTTATCTTTTTTGATGATTATATTTTTTAAACGATCGCGTGTTGTACTATTTCGATCTGGTAATGGTTATATAACCTTTGGTTTTAGGTTTGCCAGGACCAAAGTCGATCACATAAAAGTAAGTGCCTTCAGCTAATGGTGCACCATTAAGTGTACCTTCCCAGCTGTTGTCATATCCTTTCTTACTATACACTGTTCTTCCTGTTTTGTCAAAGATTTTCACTTCATTGTTCGGATACAGTTGAAGATCGTCAATCACCCATTTATCGTTCACTCCATCACCATTTGGTGACATGATATTGGTTGCTTTAGGTGCAGTTGTAGTTAAATTAATGGTGAAGAATTTTTCCAGACTCAAACCATGTTGTGTGGTGCTTCTTACCAATACACTGTAATTGGTTTTGGTGATCATACTCAGGCTTTTTGCGGTCTGGATGTTATTGCCAACGATGCTAAAAGAGGAATTGTCGGTGTCACCAATGCCAGGTACTAAGCTATAAGTGAAGATCGCTTGTGGATCATCAGAAGTACTGGTAAGGGTTCCCGCATTGGTTCCTATCGGACTGTATTCAAACAAGGTTACTCCGGCAAGCGCAATGCTTTTTGGTGCACCTGGTTTTACAGTCAAGGTTCCTTTTGCATATTGAATGTTGTAATTGGCAGCAGCAGCACCAGCAATATTGATGTCGTAAGTGCCAATTGGACTACTTAAGTTAGCCGAGGTAGTTAACACTGGTTGAGTGGTCAATACTGAGCTGCTTTCTCCCGGAACAAATCCTGTATAACTTGCAGTGAATGTTGGATTTGCAGTGCCCACAAATTTATCCTTATTGTCGGCAGTGATCGTTAATGGTTTAGACGTAATCGTACCTGTTAAGCTAACAGGAGCTAGGGTGTAATTGGCAGCGCTAGAGCCGTTTAGTGTTAGTCCGTTTGCTGTGATTGGCTTAGCGACGCCTACATTCTTATTGTCATATACCGCTGTACCCTGAGTCAGGGTTACAATATCACCGCTTATGATTCCAGTTAATGGATTAAAGGTAACAATAGCAACATCAGTTCCATCGTAAACTTTAGTCACTGTTGCGGCTGTAGCCGTAAGTGTTTTTGGAGTAATGGAACCTGTAACATTTGCAGTGGCTGTAGTAAGGTTGTAATAATCTTTTTGCGTACCGTTAAGCACGAAGTTACTTGCTGTTATCGTTTTTCCGGCACCAGCATTGCTATTCTGATAGGTAGTAGTGGAGGTTACTGATAAAATATCTCCAGTTACCAGGCCAGTTAAGCTATAGTTCGCTGGAACCAATGTAATGTTGGTGTTTCCATCGTAAGTTTTGCTAATTGCAGGGGCTGGATTTAAAGTTAGACTGATGTCTTTTTTTGCAACAGTTAATGTTGCTGTAGTTGTGCTGATATTATAAGTGCCACTGGCAGCTTGTGTTGCAGTAATGGTTACAGTACCTGGTGTAAGTATAGTTACATTTGCTCCACTTACAGATGCGATGCTGCTGTTGCTGCTGCTATAGCTGAATGCACCAGTGCTGGCACTGTTAGGTTTAGTAAGTGGAAATGTAGGATCACCATAATTTTTATTGATGTTCTGGAATCCAGTCAATGCTGCTGGCTGGATAATACTGAAAGTTTTGGTGGTTGAACATAGGTTTGCATCAGTAATGGTACAGGTATATGAACCAGCTGTTAAACCAGAAGCTGTAGCTGCAGTGCCGCCTGAAGGCGACCATGAATAAAGATAACTGCCAGTTCCCCCTGTTACAGTAACAGTAGCCGAACCATTAGCACCTCCCGCTGTAGTTACATTCGACTGAGCCATAGAAGCTGTTATGGGAGCAGAAGGTTGAGTTATTGTAAAGCTTTTGGCTGACGTACATCCGTTCGCATCTGTAATTGTACAAGTATAGGTACCTGCTGTTAAACCAGAAGCAGTTGCAGCTGTACCTCCTGAAGGTGACCATGAATAAGTGTATGAACCAGTACCACCGGATACATTGGAAACGGAAGCGGAACCGTTTGAACCACCATTACAAGCAACATTCGACTGAGCCATAGAAGCTGTTATGGGAGCAGAAGGTTGCGTGATCGTGAATGTTTTGGTGGTTGAACATAGGTTCGCATCTGTAATTGTACAAGTATAGGTACCTGCTGTTAAACCAGAAGCAGTTGCAGCTGTACCTCCTGAAGGTGACCATGAATAAGTGTATGAACCAGTACCACCGGATACATTGGAAACGGAAGCGGAACCGTTTGAACCACCATTACAAGCAACATTCAACTGAGCTGTAGAAGCTGTTATGGGAGCAGAAGGTTGCGTGATCGTGAATGTTTTGGTGGTTGAACATAGGTTCGCATCTGTAATTGTACAAGTATAGGTACCTGCTGTTAAACCAGAAGCAGTTGCAGCTGTACCTCCTGAAGGTGACCATGAATAAGTGTATGAACCAGTACCACCGGATACATTGGAAACGGAAGCGGAACCGTTTGAACCACCATTACAAGCAACATTCAACTGAGCTGTAGAAGCTGTTATGGGAGCAGAAGGTTGCGTGATCGTGAATGTTTTGGTGGTTGAACATAGGTTCGCATCTGTAATTGTACAAGTATAGGTACCTGCTGTTAAACCAGAAGCAGTTGCAGCTGTACCTCCTGAAGGTGACCATGAATAAGTGTATGAACCAGTACCACCGGATACATTGGAAACGGAAGCGGAACCGTTTGAACCACCATTACAAGCAACATTCGACTGAGCCGTAGAAGCTGTTATGGGAGCAGAAGGTTGCGTGATCGTGAATGTTTTGGTGGTTGAACATAGGTTCGCATCTGTAATTGTACAAGTATAGGTACCTGCTGTTAAACCAGAAGCAGTTGCAGCTGTACCTCCTGAAGGTGACCATGAATAAGTGTATGAACCAGTACCACCGGATACATTGGAAACGGAAGCGGAACCGTTTGAACCACCATTACAAGCAACATTCGACTGAGCCGTAGAAGCTGTTATGGGAGCAGAAGGTTGCGTGATCGTGAATGTTTTGGTGGTTGAACATAGGTTCGCATCTGTAATTGTACAAGTATAGGTACCTGCTGTTAAACCAGAAGCAGTTGCAGCTGTACCTCCTGAAGGTGACCATGAATAAGTGTATGAACCAGTACCACCGGATACATTGGAAACGGAAGCGGAACCGTTTGAACCACCATTACAAGCAACATTCGACTGAGCCGTAGAAGCTGTTATGGGAGCAGAAGGTTGCGTGATCGTGAATGTTTTGGTGGTTGAACATAGGTTCGCATCTGTAATTGTACAAGTATAGGTACCTGCTGTTAAACCAGAAGCAGTTGCAGCTGTACCTCCTGAAGGTGACCATGAATAAGTGTATGAACCAGTACCACCGGATACATTGGAAACGGAAGCGGAACCGTTTGAACCACCATTACAAGCAACATTCGACTGAGCCGTAGAAGCTGTTATGGGAGCAGAAGGTTGCGTGATCGTGAATGTTTTGGTGGTTGAACATAGGTTCGCATCTGTAATTGTACAAGTATAGGTACCTGCTGTTAAACCAGAAGCAGTTGCAGCTGTACCTCCTGAAGGTGACCATGAATAAGTGTATGAACCAGTACCACCGGATACATTGGAAACGGAAGCGGAACCGTTTGAACCACCATTACAAGCAACATTCGACTGAGCCGTAGAAGCCGTTATGGGAGCAGAAGGTTGCACCAGATTGAAGGTTACTTGTTTTGTGTTATTTTCACTATCTGTAACGGTACAAGTATAAGTGCCTGCCGTTAATCCGGAAGCCAACGCCCCCGTTCCCCCTAAAGGCGACCACGAATAAGTATAGGGTCCTAAACCACCAGTTACAAAAACAGCTGCTGAGCCAGTATTGCCGCCGTTACAAGCTATATTCGTTTGTGAGTCCGGACTTGCTGACAGCACAGGACCTGTGGTAAAAGTTAAATCATCTCCATAAACGGGTATATCTGGATTGAATTGTTCAAACGCATACGATCTGAAGTGAATGAGGGTGCCACTTGGTAAATTTGTAATCACAGCACTGAAAATCCCCGGTCCAATTCCGATCTGTGTTTTGTGGTCATTAACCGTTGGATCGGCAGTCAATGACCAGACTATACCTCTTTCTTCAAAGAAAGAAAGAAAATTATTAGTTGTAGTGCCCCCTAACCTTGCACTTACTGCACCAATATTTGTTGCAGGGGATGTTGTTATTGGTTCTGGAACAGCTTTTACTTTTGAAATCAGGGGTGCCGGAGGATCAATGTCACCAGAGGCCTTCGCCGCTGTGTTTACCGCTAAGGTGAAAAATAATAACGCAAATGCGATCATACCTTTCCTTAACATTAAGTTAAAAAAGAGTAGTAGTTTTTTCATTTTTAAATTTGATTTGGTTTTGCTGGAATGAAATTCTATCGAAATCTGGTAAGTATTTGGTGTTAATGTATTAGATTAGCCACACCATTGTGATTTTAATGTTTTTTGTCTCAAAAATAGTTTAGTTTTTGTGTAAAATGTAGCGTTGAATAATGCAATGATATAATCCTGTATAGATTGATGGGTAAAATTGTTTCCAAATTGGATATTCTTAATTTATGACTTTGAGTAACGTTCTTCGCAGAAAGGCAGATCCGAAAAATTTACAAGCCATTTTTGAATGCCTGGATCTTTTTTATCCCATGAGTGAAGGAGTCAAAATTGAATTTGATAAGCGTTGTTTTGAGTTTGAAATGAATAAAGGGGAGTATCTCTTAAGGGCAGGAGATTACAGTCATTATGTTTATTTTATTATGGAGGGGATTGTTACCGGTGTAGCTACCTTAAATGGTAAGGCGATTACCAGCTTCATTTCTGTAAAAGGAGAATTAGTGACCGCAATTGAGGGTTTATATGGTGTTTGTCCCGCTACTGAGGATATCAAAGTAGAAGAGTCTGCTTTACTTATTGGTCTGCATGTGGATGATCTGGATCAAGTTATAAGGGATTATCCTGAAATGAATATCATTATGCGAAAGGTGATGGAATTACATTATAAACTAGCTCACCATCGTTCTGTGTTTTTTAGGATAGGAACGGCGACTGATAAATATGATTTTTTTCTAAATGCCTATCCTGATCATGCGCCTCGTATACCCTTAGAGCTAACAGCCTCTTTTCTGAATATCAAAATCAATACCCTTAAAAAGATCGTTAGCCAACAGCTGTCTAAAAATGTTGAGCTGACAAAGGGCGGTATTGAAATTTATATGGAGCGTGAACAGCCCTTCTTACAAAAGAAACTTACACTGTTGCAGCTTGCGGATCAATTCGGCGTTCGCGCACATACTATGTCGCATCTCTTGAGTTTTTATTTTAAGAAAAACTTTAATCAGTTTGTAAATACCTATCGTATTAATTTTGTGTTGAGCAAATTGGAAAATCAGGATTGCTTAAAACAATACAGTCTACATGGCCTGGGAAGCGACGCAGGTTTCGCCTCAAACAGCTCCTTTTTTACAGAGTTTAAAAAGAGCGTTGGACTAAGCCCTCAAGCTTATTGTAAACAACAGAATGAATTTAGTTTGATGTCAGAATCAAAATAAATGCTAGAGATAAAAAAAGAGTAGGAACAGCCCCTCGAGCTTATTGTAATAAGTGTAAGGGGCTGTCTTTGTTACTTGCTCAGATTTAACCTAAGGTTCAATTCAAAACTACCATTGGTATAACTACTCAAAGCCGAGGTTTGTGTGGTGTAAGTTCCGCTGATCAGGTATTTCTTTTTATAATCCATACCCAAACCGAAAGTGGTGTTTTTTGTACTGTGGTACATGGCCAACAACATCACTTGTTTATTGGCAATGCTCAACTGCGTTCCTGCATCCCAGATGTTGTCAAATCCTTTCACGCCACGGTAAGCTACTTTAGGTTCCAGATCCATACCTTCGGCACCTTCGCTGATGTTGATTTGGTAACTGGCTGCCGTGTAAAAAGTAGCGACATCAGCCAATTGAATCACATCTTTTTTTAACACGCTTTTAAGGTTAGGAATTGCAGCCTGTACATTTAGCTTACCAGAGGTATAAGCTACACCAAAATCACCATCGAGGTAAGTTTTACGATCATTGTATTGTCCTACGCTAGGATCATTGGGATTGCCGTAAATATCTGCATTCTCTAAACGTTGGGTCATGAAGCCAAACGATACCCCAAAGTGTAATTGCTGACCTTCGCTATTTAATGGCAGGTGATAGGCGTAACTACCTACCACGCGTGTTTGTCTTTGCAGACCAGCACTTTCGTTGTTCACTGATAGCCCTAATCCTACTTTGTTAAAACCATAATCTGCTGTAAGGTTTTGGGTTAGTGGAGAACCTGGAACATTGCTCCATAGTTTGCGGTAAGCGCCGTTTAATTTTAGACCTTGTCCCGCACCGGCAAAGGCCGGGTTGATCAAATATTGATTGGTATAGTATTGTGACGATAAGGGGTTTAATTGTGCCCTAACGGAACTACCAATGACAGTAAAAGCGATTAGTGCCAGTGTCTTATATATTGGTTTCATTTATTTAATTCTTAAGTGATGTTTAACGGGTTTGTTCTGATCTTGTTACAGTGATGTAACCTTTGAATATACGCCTGTCGGTTCCAAAATCAATAATGTAATAATAGGTTCCTTCAGCTAATGGCAAGCCATTGAGTGTGGCATCCCAGCTATTGTCATAGCCTTTTTTACCATAGATAAAGCGACCAGACTTGTCAAAGATCTTAACCTCGTTATTCGGGTACATGTCAATGTTGTCAATCACCCATTTATCGTTATACCCATCACCATTTGGCGAGAGGATGTTGTTGGCCTTAATTTTAACCAGATCATGGAGTACCGTTAAAGTAAAGGATTTAGTCTCCGTACATCCACTTGCATTGGTCACTGTTACCGTATAGGTTGTGGTTTCTTTTGGTCTTACCTCAATAGTGGCTGTGCTTTGACCATTTTGGATGCTGTTATTAGGTGTCCATTGATAGGTAGCTCCACCGGTAGCGCTTAGCAGTGCTTTTTCACCTTTACTGATTTGAGCTCCTTTTTCGCTGTTGATAGACACAACCGGCAGCGCATTTATGGTGATCACAAAAGTTCTGCTGTAGGTATCTATACCACCGTTAGCTGTTCCGCCATTATCTTTAACAGTTACTGTAACTGAAGCTGTTCCTGATGTGCCGGTTTTAGCTTTATAGTTGACTATACCTGTAGCACCGGTACCGGTTACTGTTAAGCTTTCAAATAAGCCGGCATTGTTGCTGCTTACACTTAGCATGGTCGTTTGCCAAGTCTCAGGACCGGCACTGATGCCAGTTAAGGCTATTGATTGCGTTGCTGTAGTGTAGCAGATATTTTGATTGTTGATTGTTGCCAATGTTGGCGCTTCGTTTACATCAATTACAGCGATGGTAAAGACTTTCTCCAGACTCTGGCCATATTGAGTTGTACTCCTTACGCGGATGCTGTAAATGGCCTTGGTTTCATAATCAAGGATCGCATTGGTGTTGACTTTGTCATTGCTAATGGTAAATAAAGCATTGTCAGTATCTCCGGCTCCTGCAACGATGGTATAAGTAAAAGTTGCAGAAGGATCATCAGAAGTACTACTCAGAGTACCTGCATTGGTTCCTATTGGCCTATTTTCAAATAGTGGTATTGCAGCTAATGTAATACTGGTTGGTGCACCAGGTTTTATTTTTAAAACCCCTTCTACATAACTAATGGTGTAGTTGGCCGCTATTGCACCGGCAGCTTTAATTGGGTAATTGCCAATAGGACTGCTTGTTGTTGCCGTAGTGGTCAACACTGGTTTGGTGCTAACTACTGCACTGGTTTCGCCTAGTGCAAAACCGCTATAGCTTGGGGTTAATGTAGGATTGGCTGCTCCGACAAATTTTTCCTGATTGTCTGCTGTAATGGTTAATGGTGCTGCAGTAACAGATAGTGCACCGGGTGCATAGCTAATGGTGTAGTTGCTACTTACTGCACCGCTTGCTGTAATTGTATATGGGCTACTTGCAACCGAAGAAACTATGGTAGCTGTTGTACTTAGTGTGGGTTGCGTGGTTAAACTTGCTTGTGTATCTCCATTTACAAAACCGGAATAACTAGCAGTTAATGTAGGCACAGCTGCGCCATATACTTTAGTTTGGTTATCTGCCTTAATGGTTAATGGTGCTGCAGTAACCGATAAAGCACCGGGCGCATAGCTGATGGCATAGTTACTACTTACTGCACCACTTGCGGTAATTGTATATGGGCTACCTGCAACCGAAGAAGCTGAGGTTGCTGTTGTGGTCAGTATTGGTTGCGTGGTTAAGCTGGCTTGTGTATCACCGTTAACAAAAGCGGAATAACTAGCAGTTAATGTAGGTACAGCTGCGCCATATTCCTTAGTTTGGTTATCTACGGTAATGGTTAAAGGTGCTGCAGTAACTGATAAAACACCTGGCGCATAGCTGATGGTATAGTTACTACTTACTGCACCATTTGCTGTAATTGTATATGGGCTTGCTGCAACCGAAGAAGCTGAAGTTGCTGTTGTGGTCAGTATTGGTTGTGTAATTAAGCTGGCTTGTGTATCTCCATTTATAAAACCGGAATAACTAGCAGTTAATGTAGGCACATTTGCACCATATACTTTAGTTTGGTTATCCGCCTTAATGGTTAAAGGTGCTGCGGTAACTGATAAAGCACCAGGGACATAGCTAATGGTGTAGTTGTTACTTGCTGCGCCACTTGCGATAATCAGGTACGGGCTACCCGCAACTGGAGAGGCTGCAGTTGCTGTTGTACTTAGCGTTGGTTGCGTGATTAAGCTGGCTCGTGTATCTCCATTTGCAAAACCATTGTAGCTGGCCGTTAACGTAGGCATACTTGCCCCATATACTTTGGTTTGGTTATCAGCCCTAATGGTTAATGGCGCTGCGGTAATTGACAAATTGCCTGGAATGTAGCTGATGGCATAGTTACTACTTACTGCGCCACTTGCCGTAATTGTATATGGGCTACCTGCAACTGATGAAGCTGAGGTTGCTGTTGTGGTCAGTATTGGTTGTGTAATTAAGCTGGCTTGTGTATCACCGTTAACAAAAGCGGAATAACTGGCAGTTAATATAGGCACAGCTGCACCATATACTTTGGTTTGGTTATCCGCAGTAATGGTTAAAGGCGCTGCGGTAATTGACAAATTGCCTGGAATGTAGCTAATGGTGTAGTTACTACTTACTGCGCCACTTGCTATGATTGTATATGGGCTACCTGCAACTGATGAAGCTGAAGTTGCTGTTGTGGTCAGTATTGGTTGCGTGATTAAGCTGGCTTGTGTATCTCCATTTACAAAACCATTGTAGCTGGCGGTTAACGTAGGCATACTTGCCCCATATACTTTGGTTTGGTTATCGGCCCTAATGGTTAATGGAGCTGTATTTACGTTACTTAATGGTATAGCCACATTAAGTGTTGTAGCTCCTGGACTTGCTAACTGGATGTTTCCGAAGTAATTGTCGGCATTGCTTGAGCTTTTCAATCGAGCGTAAATGGTGCCTGATATGGATCCGGATGTACCCAGAGTTACGGAGTTCCCAAAATTTACATTATCAATACTAACCTCAAAACCGGTAGGAGCTGTAACTAATACCCCGCTAGTCATGTTTGAAGCTGCAACCGTAAAGCTTGTAGAGTTTGATGCGGTACCGTAAGCAGTGGTTAGTGCCGTTAATGTGCCTGTTGAAGTAATTGTTGGAACAACTTGTTCTATGGTATATTCTTGTCCCGTAAAACCACCCGTAAGTGGGTTTGATGAAGTATCCATGATTCCTGTACCGGAATTGTTTAAATTAAGCCCGATGGTTCCGTTTCCTGAAACACCTTGTATTGTAATCTGATAGCTATTTCCTGTACCGGAAATACTGCTAATAAATCCAGAACTGCTGCCCGTTGAAATTATGGTAAAGTCAGTGATGTCTACACCTGTAACGTTTTTGGAGAAAGTTAAGGTGTAAGAAATAACAGTAGCATTTGTTGGTGTACTGCTATTGCGGTTCAGGGAAACAACTGTAGGTGGAGTAATGTCATTTACACCAATGGTAAATGCTTTATCAAAGGTTGCACCATTGCTGTCCGTGGTTCGAATTCTGACGCTATAGCTTGATTTTGTACTATAATTCGGAATGGCCAAGATCTTTAGTTGGTTACCGGTAATTATAAATGAGGCATTGTCTATACTGCCAGTTCCGGCAATAAGGCTGTAGGTGAAGGTGTCTGAAACATCAGCATCTGTCGTGCTTAAATTTCCAACAACTGAGTTTGCAGGGACTCCGCTATTTATGGTATTAGAGGAAAGCGTAATATCTGTTGGGATAGCATTAATTTTAACAGTTACAGTGATTGGACTGCCGGTGCAACCATTGAGGGTTGGTGTTACAGTATAGTTCACTACGCCTGAGCCTGTAAGTGTTTGCGCAATTGAAGTGCCAGAATTAGCAGAAGCTCCATTTACTGTTCCGCTTACGGTGGCGGCTATCCATGCGAAGGTGGCTCCTGTTGGGGTTGAAGTGAGTGCAATGCTTGTTGTGGTCCCACTATTGATTGTTGGAGAAGCCGGACTTGCGATGGCAACGGGGGTGGTTATAGTAAGTGTCACAGTATTTGAAGTAGCAGCGGGGGCTGTGGTTCCTGTTGCTACACAGCGATATAGATAACCATTCATGCCGGTTGTTGTTCCGGTGAGCGTAAGTGTTGCCGTTGACTTGTGATAGCGGGAGCAGGAGTTACAGGAGCTGTCGTAAAATTGCTATAATCAAATTGATCGATAGCCATGTAATTTTGAGTGCCTTGCAATTCAATTTCAAAAGCATCAATATCGGTGGTGGCCAGTACTCCACTAATGGTTAATCTGTGCCATGCTCCTCCGGTTGCAATAGGGGTTTGATTAAAAGTCGTTGAGGTAAATGTGCCTGCAGCGACTTGTACGCCATTCTTTTTTCCTATTACTTTAACCTGAGCACCATAGGGCAGAACATTACTTCCTCCGTTGGCAGAAGGCCAGATATCTAAAGAAACCAAGCGAAATGTTTCACCATTTGCTGTTTTGATCCCACCTACATTGCCGGATCTTGTACCATTTCCAGTGTCGCTATATCCGTTGGAAGGAGGGCTTGCAGATCCGTAGCTGGAAACAATTTGACCTACAAAATCACCTGTCAGGGTAAATTGATGGCCGGCATGAGTGAATGCCTGAGCGTTAGGTGTAATGTTCTCAAAATCATACCCTGAGAAAACGGCGGGAGCAACCTGAATGTCGTTGAGTGTGATATAACTGTCACCGTTTTTTGAAGAGATTCTCACTTCATCAACATTCCCAAATGCAGGAGGGAGTTTTAATGCGGTAACTGCGCTGGTTTGGGATAAGGCTAAATAGCTCGCACCTATATTTCCATTAAATACAAATGATCCTCTGGAAATACCTCCATTAAAACATTCAATGGTATATTGCCTGCCATCCGCATATCCCCAATCGAGGAAGTTTAAGGATTTTAGTGAAAAATTGGTGCCTCCGGTAGATTTAATTGTCCAGCCGTAGTTAGATACTGTGCCATAAGTAATTATTGGTGGATAACCAAACCAGTTGCTTTGTGTACCATCATGGTATTCAAGTGGCGCTGCGGTTAACATTGTCCCAGTATTATTAATCGGATAAATTTGTAAGTCGAGATCATTAATTAGGGTGGATCCGGCATCGCCATCGTTGATGATGTGATCGCCTAGTCCTGAAGTGTTTGAAAAATGTAAAATCGGGGAAGTCGATAAATTAACTCCCGGAGGATTAACCTTTACGAATGATAAAAAAATAAAGGAAAAAACCAGTAAAAAAAGTAGTTGTTTCTTCATATAATTCTTATGTGAATTAAAATTTGGTTTAAGCTGTAAAACTAATTTTTTTCACTAATAAAATAATAAATTATCTTATTTAATAAATACAGGATTATAATTCTATATAAAAAGGCTGCAAATAGGATCGTATTTAACCGCACATAAAGTTATTTCTTTATGGAGAACCTGGAGCAATATAATATTGATGGAATAGGTAAGGTATTAGGAGTAGGGAACCGCCGCCCTCCAAAGTATTAATTTAAATTATTTCGTAAGTTTGCGGCCATGTCAGCAGCAAAAAAGCCACACATTGCCATCATCGGTTTAGGGTACGTTGGGTTACCTTTAGCCATCGAGTTTGCCAAGCAATATCAAGTACTTGGTTTTGATATCAATGAAACCCGGATAAAAGATCTTTCTGAAAATAAGGATATTACCAAAGAAGCAGATTTAACTGCATTGCAGGAAGTGCTTGGTAAGGGACTTACCCTTTCTTCTGATGTCAGCTTATTGAAAGATTGTAATGTTTATATTGTTACGGTTCCTACACCGATTGATCAGTATAAAGCTCCCGACTTAAAGCCACTTTTAGGGGCTACAGAAATGCTGGCAAAGCACCTGTCTAAAGGCGATATTGTGATTTACGAATCTACCGTTTATCCAGGCTGTACCGAAGAGGATTGTGTTCCGGTACTGGAAAAATATTCCGGTCTAAAATATAACATAGATTTTTACTGTGGTTATTCACCGGAAAGGATCAATCCTGGCGATAAGGTAAATACGCTGACAAAAATCATGAAAGTGACTTCGGGTTCTACTCCTGAAGTGGCAGATTGGATTGATGGACTGTATTCGAGCATCATTACTGCAGGTACCCACAAAGCACCAAGTATAAAAGTTGCAGAAGCATCAAAGGCTATAGAAAATGCGCAGCGCGATGTGAATATCTCTTTTGTAAATGAGTTAGCATTGATTTTCGATAAAATGGATATTGATACAGCTGATGTAATCGCTGCAGCCGGAACGAAATGGAACTTTTTAAAATATAAACCCGGATTGGTAGGGGGACATTGCATCGGCGTTGACCCTTATTATCTTGCCTATAAATCAAATGCACTGGGCTATAGTCCACAGGTTATCTTATCTGGTAGGAGAGTGAACGAAAATATGGGTGTTTTTGTGGCGAGTAAAGTCGTAAAAATGCTGATTGCCAAGGGCTCTTCTGTAAAGGGGGAGAAGGCGCTTATTTTGGGTTTTGCCTTTAAGGAGAATTGTCCGGATGTCAGGAATACTAAAGTCATAGATATTTATACTGAGCTGCAGCAGTTTGGTATGGAAGTTCATGTTTATGATCCATGGGCCATTGCTGATGAAGTGCAGGAAGAGTATGGCATTATGCTGGAGCAGAACTTAGATGAAAAAGATTATAAGGCCATTATTATCGCGGTTGCGCATAATGAATTCCTGAATCTGGATTATGCTGCATATAAGCAAAATGGAGCGATTATCTTCGATACGAAATCCTTCATTGATCGTAGGTTTGCCGACGCGAGGCTGTAGCGGAATTAAATAATTTCGTATGTTTACGGCTACAAATTAAAAGATTTAAATTGATGAAAGTAGCTTTAATAACCGGTGTTACAGGACAGGATGGTGCGTATTTAGCAGAGTTCTTGCTTAAAAAGGGATATTTTGTACATGGTATAAAAAGAAGAGCTTCATCATTTAATACCGAGCGGATTGATCATTTGTATCAGGATCAACACGAGCAAGGTGTTAAATTCAAATTGCATTACGGTGATCTAACTGACTCCACCAATTTAATTCGAATTATCCAGGAAACTCAACCGGATGAAATCTATAACCTTGCGGCTATGAGCCACGTTCATGTGAGCTTTGAAATGCCTGAGTATACTGCCAATGCTGATGGTATTGGTACTTTAAGGTTATTGGAAGCCATACGGATTTTGGGTATGGAGAAAAAAACAAAGGTTTATCAGGCCTCCACTTCCGAGTTATACGGATT
The DNA here is from genome assembly GCA_029202485.1 of Candidatus Pedobacter colombiensis. Classification (NCBI taxonomy): domain Bacteria; kingdom Pseudomonadati; phylum Bacteroidota; class Sphingobacteriia; order Sphingobacteriales; family Sphingobacteriaceae; genus Pedobacter; species Candidatus Pedobacter colombiensis. The sequence continues at coordinate 144,791 of CP119313.1, forward strand.
GGTACAGGCGGTTCCACAAAGTGAAACTACGCCGTTTTACCCACGCTCACCTTATGCGGTGGCCAAAATGTATGGGTATTGGATTACGGTAAACTATAGAGAAGCTTATCAAATGTATGCCTGCAACGGGATTTTGTTTAACCACGAAAGTCCGCTTAGGGGAGAAACCTTTGTAACGCGTAAAATTACCAGGGCAGCCTGTAAAATTGCTTTGGGACTGCAAAATTGCTTATATCTAGGGAACCTATCTGCACAAAGGGACTGGGGACATGCTAAGGATTATATTGAAGCAATGTGGTTGATTCTTCAACAAGAGCAGCCTGAAGATTATGTGATCGCCACCGGAATAACCACCACTGTTAGAGATTTTGTAAAGATGAGCTTTGCAGAGCTGGGCATAGAGGTTGAGTTTAGTGGTAAGGATGAGCACGAGCGTGGAGTAATCATTGATGTTGATCAGGATATGGTTGCAAAGCTTGGCCTGAACGATACGAACCTAAAGCCAGGTACTGTTGTGGTACAGGTAGACGAGAAATATTTCCGCCCTACCGAGGTGGATCTTTTATTGGGTGATCCAACTAAGGCCAATACCAAATTGGGCTGGAAACCTAAGTATGATTTGCCAGCATTGGTGCAAGATATGATTCAGTCGGACTTGCATCTGATGAAAAAGGACGAGTACCTGAAACAGGGTGGTTTTAGAACCCTAAATTATTTCGAATAGCAGGAAATGATCGTTATTATACAATGCAAAGACCGGGTGGGCCTGGTTGCAGATATTTCCAGAATTTTATCGGAAGCCCAGCTTAATATTGTTTCTATGCGGGAACATGTAGATAAGGTTGAAGACTGCTTTTTCATGCGTTTGGAAGTGGATGGGCTTGCAGATGAAACTGCTCTTGAGCTAAAGATGCAACAGATTTTGCCTGAGGGAGCAATTATCCGGGTTAACCCTGTTCCTGATAAAAAGATTGTAGTGATGGTTACGAAGGAGTATCACTGTCTGGCCGATATTCTGGTTCGGAATAATTTCGGTACACTGGGGGCTACAGTGCTTTGTGTAATCGGCAATCATAGCGTTCTTCAAAAGATTTGTGATCGGTTTGATATCCCATTCTTCTTGATTCCTTATCATGAGGACAAAGCGGTGTCCGAACGGGATATTGTTCTTAAAATCAAAGCATATAATCCGGATTATGTGGTGCTGGCTAAGTTTATGCGTATCCTTTCTCCCCAGTTTGTAGCCAACTTCCCTAATAAGGTAATTAATATTCATCATTCTTTTTTACCTGCATTTGCAGGTGCCAGTCCTTATAAACAAGCATTTGAAAGAGGGGTTAAGCTCATCGGAGCAACTGCCCATTTTGTGACGGATGATTTGGATGAAGGGCCGATTATTGCACAACAGATTATTCCTGTAAACCATTCTTTTACAGCTACTGATATGGTAAAATCGGGAAAGGAGATTGAGACATCTGTGCTTGCAAAGGCGCTGCATTTAGTGTTGAATGATCGCGTATTTGTCTATAAGAATAAAACTGTCGTATTTGAGTAAATACAACAGTTTAAGAAGTTTTTCTTAATGGCCCTTTTTCTTCGCTCTTATTCTCTCAAAAAGATCAATGATTTCATCCTGAAGTTGAATCACCTCCGCTTCTTTTTTTGCAAGTTGTTTTTTTAACTGCCCTACTTTTAAGGTATGTAATACCTGCGGGTTTGCTTCTTCGCTTGCCATGAGTTCCATTGGGGTTACTTTGAATAGCCGGGCAATTTGATTTAACCTGGAGATATTTAGGTCTGTTGTGCCGGTTTCGATTTTGGAAAAAGCAGGCACTGAGATTGCTAACTGCTCAGCGGCTTGCCTTTGGCTCCAACCTTTTTGCTTGCGAAGCTTCTTAATGTTTTTACTTATTTCGTTCATGTCATTTTCTTTATAAGATATTGAAAAGCCAATTAAGAAACCACATGTTTGGTTAAGTTTTATTTTTTATAAAAAGACAAGGTGTTTCTAATAGTGTGGCACAGAAAATGAATAAGAATGAATATTGAGATTTAATTGAAATTGCATTTTATTATTTTACATTTGATTAGAAATAAAATAAGCCCAAAAGAACGATAAATGAAAAAATATCTACTAATTGTGCTCTCTCTTTTACTTTATAATTCAGTGTTTTCACAGTCAAGTGATGACTATAATTACAGTATTGCTGTTAGGGGCTATAGCCTGATGCAGATGCCTAAGGTTTTAAATCAGGTTGGGGGCGGAAGGTTTATTGGAACTGCTTTTCAAAGTGGTATGCTAAAATTTAACGACAAGCAGATTAGCTATAGGCTGAGTGGTAGTTATCTTAAAAAAGATGTGTCGGTGATCAATAATTGCGAGAATTGTGATGTAGCTAATGGGAAAATGACTGATTATAGTTTCAAGATTGGGTTTGAGAAGAACCTTAATTTCTCTACAATACAACCATATTTTGGGTTTGATATCGGGTATCGGTATAATAAATTTCTGGGCACAATGGTTTCCAAGAGTTTAGCGGTTGCGCGAGCGACTTCTATTATGGAACCCAATAGTGTTGAGGCCAGTAAGTCCGGGTTTGTTGCCTCACCGGTAATTGGCATTAAGATCAATCCAATACCACAAGTCACCCTGTTCGCAGAGGGAAGTCTCGACTTTTTTTATTCTTATGAGCGTCAGGAGACTGTTGCGGACGATATTAGTAGTACCAGGACTTTTAATAAGTACAATAAGACAGAGTTTTTGTTGACTCCTGTGTCGATTGGAATTCAGGTGAATATAGGGAGTAACAGATAATGGATTCTTCATGTCATACTTTCATCACAATTCAATTAAATTGATATATTTGCACCGAACACTAAACCTACATCTGCCCTATGAAAGTTAAGTTGACCAATATTTTATGCGATGACCTCTCAATTCTTAAATTATCATGCCGATTCTAAGCTTTTTTAGGGCGAAATTTTAGCACATAAACATTGACCTCTCCACACAATATATGAATTTTAAAAGAACGATCACAGCAATATTATTTGTATTTGCTGTTTTGATCACACAAATAGCTTTTTCACAAACCAACTATTCCAATGTAAACGTTGACGAGTTGTCTGATGCTCAGATTTTGCAAATGATTAAAAAGGCAGAGTCGATAGGATATAATGATGCTCAGTTAGAACAAATGGCGAAAGCGCAGGGGATGAAGCCTGAGGAGGTTGTGAAATTGCGTGCCAGGGTAGAGAAAGTAAGAAAAAGCACTGGTGGAGAATCTGTCAGGGTAGATGACCAACCTAAAGAAAGACAAGTTGAAGGTGCTAAAAATAACAAAAGAGATAGCTCATTAGTAAAAAGGGTGGATGTATTTGAGGATTTGCGTCCTAAAGTGTTTGGTGCAGAATTGTTCGCGAACAGCAACATTACTTTTGAACCGAATTTAAGAATGGCAACACCAAAGAGTTATGTGATTGGTCCGGATGATGAATTGTTGATTGATCTGAGTGGCGATAATGAGGCCAATTATAAGTTAAAGGTTAGTCCTGAGGGTATTATTAATTTGCAGTATGCCGGCCCGGTTTCGGTTGGGGGGCTATCTATAGAACAGGCAATTACAAAAATACGCACAAAATTAGCCGGTACTTATCCATCTTTAAAAAGCGGACGTACCAGTTTGGCTGTTAATTTAGGAAACATCAGAAGCATTAAAATTACATTGGTGGGAGAGGTGGTAAAACCAGGCTCTTATACTTTGTCGTCATTGTCGACTGTTTTCAATGCACTAAATGCATCCGGAGGACCGAATACTAATGGGTCATTCCGTAAGATTCAAGTGATCAGGGGTAATAAAGTTGTATCTACCATTGATGTTTATGATTTTCTCTTGAATGGAATTCAGCAAAATAACATTCGCTTGCAGGATCAGGATGTGATTAATGTTCCGGTTTACCAAAGCCGGGTAGAAATAGTAGGTGAGGTTAAACGTCCGGCCTTGTTTGAGGTTTTAAGTCGTGAAAGTTTGCAGGATGTGATCCGGTTTGCTGGTGGTTTTACCAATCTGGCTTATACGGCACAGATCAAGGTTTTACGGAATACGAATAGAGAACGCAAAATCGTTGATGTTGGTGCCGAGCAATTCGCGACTTATGGTCCCTTAAATGGTGATAAATATATTGTAGAAACCATTTTGAATCGCTTTGAAAATAGGGTAGAGATATCAGGAGCGGTTTTTCGTCCCGGTAAGTTTGAGTTGGATAAGGGCTTAACTTTAAAAGGCTTAATTGCTAAAGCTGATGGATTAAGAGAAGATGCATTTTTAAATCGTGGCTATATCAATCGTTTAAATCCTGATAATACACTTGCATTAATCTCCTTTGATGTGGCGAAAGTATTGGCTGGAAAGGATAGTGATGTCGCACTGCAAAGAGAAGATAAGGTAACTATTTCTTCTTTGTTTGATTTAAGAGATGAGTATAAGCTGAGCATTCAGGGAGAAGTGAGGGAACCGGGTACTTTTGAATATGCGGATAATATGACGCTATCAGATATTATACAAATGGCAGGTGGTTTTAAAGAAGGAGCGACACCAAATCGGATTGAAATTTCCAGGAGAGTAAAGAATAGTGATTCTTTATCGAAATCGGCTATTACCGCGGAGTTGTTCACCGTTAATGTAGACCCGAATTTAAAGCTGCAGGGAGGTGATTTTATCCTTAAACCTTATGATATTGTTACCGTTCGTAATTCGGCTGGTTATTCAGCACAGAAGCAGGTTAAGTTGGAAGGAGAGGTACTTTATCCAGGTATTTATACGATTAACTCAAAGGATGAGCGGATCTCTGATTTGATTAAAAGAGCGGGTGGGCTAACCCCCTATGCTTATGCGGAAGGGGCTTCATTAAAAAGACCGGGGGCTGAAAAAGTAAATCCGAATGATAAGAACGCAATTGACAATAAGGAGGAGGAAAATAAGAAGCTTTTAAATTTAAAACGTGCACAGGAGGCTGGTGTTAAGGATACGATTAAAGCGGATATTGAGCAGAAGTTGATCCAATCTGATCTGGTTGGGATTAGCTTAGAACATATTTTACATAAGCCTTATTCAAGATATGATTTGATTGTAGAGGATGGTGATGTGATTCGTGTGCCAAGGCAGTTGCAAACGGTTAAAGTGACCGGAGAAGTTTTAAATCCGAATAGCATTGTTTACTTACCTGGTAAAAGCTTTAAGCAGTATGTGAATGGTGCTGGAGGGTTTACTTCAAGTGCTTTGAAAAGAGGTGCATATATTAAATATGCCAATGGTTCTGTTGAAGCAGGTAGTAAGTTTTTGTTTTTTAGCAATTATCCTAAGGTGAAACCTGGGGCGGAGATTTTGGTGCCGAAGAGAGCCGAGAGAGAGCGGATGAGTGCGCAGGCATGGGTTGGATTAGGGACTGCAGTTGCTTCTTTGGGGGCGATTATAGTTAGTTTGTTGAGATAGTTTAAGTTGAATCACTTTTGTACAAAAATGAATCCAGAAAATATAATTAATGATCAAAATGATTTTAGTGAGATTTCATTAAAAGAACTTCTCCTTAAGGTCAGGGGATGGTGGCGGTTTTTGCTGTCGAAATGGCTAATCATTTTATTCTGTGGTATCGTAGGTGGGCTTTTAGGATTTGGTTATGCGTCTTTAAAAAAAACAATTTACACGGCAACAACAACTTTTGTTTTGGAAGATGGAGGTTCAGGCGGGAACGGAATAGGTAATCTGGGTGGATTGGCTTCTATGGTTGGAATTGATGTGGGTGGCAATAGTGGTGGGATTTTTCAAGGTGATAATATTCTTGAGTTGTATAAATCGAGGACGATGATTGAAAAAACTTTATTAACAACCATTGAGTTTGAGAGTAAGAGTCAATTACTTATAGATAGGTATTTAGATTTTAATGGATTTAGAGAAAAGTGGTCTGAAGTGCCTGAATTGAAAAATATTCAGTTTATTAAAAAAGATAACGAGGGTATTAAGCATACTCGCTTAAAGGATAGTATTATAGGTTTAATAGTTAATGACATAAATAAAAACTATCTGAGTGTAGTCAAACCAGATCGAAAACTAAGCCTTATAAAGGTTGAAGTTAAATCAAAAGATGAATATTTTGCAAAGGCTTTTGATGATCAAATAGTTAAAAATGTAAACGATTTTTATATACAAACGAAGACTAAGAAATCGTTAGAAAACATATCTATTTTACAAGGGAAAGCTGATTCGGTTCGTGCCGGGATGAGTGGTGCTATCTATAAGGCCGCAGAAGTGGCTGATGCTACCCCTAATCTAAATCCAACAAGACAAACTCAGAGAATAGCCCCAATTCAACGGTCCCAATTCTTAGCAGAAGCAAATAAAGCAGTTCTAACAGAGTTAGTTAAGAATCTTGAAATGTCAAAAATGAGTTTGTTAAAAGAGGCTCCTTTAATACAAATTGTGGATCAGCCCGTTTTCCCTTTAAAACAAGAAACTACCTCGCGTATTGGCTATTTTCTTGTTTTTTTTATGTGTTTCTCTATTGTTTCAATCTTTATTTTATGCTTTAGGCGATTTTTTATCAATGCTATCAATCGTTAATTGTATTTAAGTATATCAATGGAAGTTTCAATAGCAAAAAAAATTAATCAAATACTAAAGCATGGATTGATTTATGGTTTAACATCTTCTTTGCAAAGTCTTTTAGGATTCATACTATTACCAATTTTAACTAGTTATTATACAACAGAAGAGTTTGGAGTGTATAGTTTGTTGTTAATCATGGGATCTTTTGCAAGTGCTGTATTTTATTTAGGGGCATCCTCAGCGCTTGGACGCTATTATTACGAAGAAGATAGTCAAAAATATAGAGGAGATATCATCTCCTCTGCTATTCAGATTACGGGCTTTGGTGCAATATTATTAATAGTACTGTCAACATTATTCTCCGACTATATATCATCTATTGCATTTAACACAGAAGTTTATTCTTTACATGTTCGATTGGCTTTTTATGGAGTCGCTTTTACATTTCTCTTAAATCTTCTAACTTTAGTGTTGCGGTATGATAATCTGTCTAGGATATTTTTTATGATCTCAATATTTGGTGTAGTACTTAACTTCCTTATAACTTTTATATTATTAGCTAAGTATGATTATGGGATCAAGGCCCCGTTAATTGGGTTCTTGAGTGCAAATGTTACTTGTTTTTTATTATTGTCTTTATACATCCGCAAGTACCTTTCATTTAACCTTAATTTGAAATACTTAAAAGTGTTATTGAAATTTGGGATACCAACCTTAATTTCTGGATTGTTATTCTATATATTGGACCTAGCTGACAGATTTATAATAAAGAGTTTATTGAGCACAGCATCTGTAGGGATTTATTCTCTAGGTTATAAAATAGGGTCGTTAATCAATGTTGTGTTAATTATGCCCTTTGGATTAATCTGGGCACCTATGAGGATGAAAAATGCAAATAATCTCAATGCGACTAGAATCTTAATGGTTAAGGTTACTTCTTACTTTTTTATTACTGGCTTTATTATTATTTTAATGGCAATGCTATTTAGTAGGAATTTGATGCCTATTTTTTTTAAAAAGAAAGAATTCCAAGAATCAGTTCAGATAGTCCCTATTATAATAATTGGCATCTTCCTTTTTGGACTGCAAAATATTCTAGATTTTGGAATTAATTATTACAAAAAACTACATTATTATATTATTACTTCAATTATAGGAATTATTTTTAATGTGGTCGTAAATTATACATTTATTCCAATCTTCGGTTACAAGGCTGCTGCTTATGGAACTATGTTCACTTATTTGTTGACAACTACCTTGATTTTTTTATTCTCATCTCGATTTTTTAAAGTTAGTCTAGAGTGGAGGCGTTTAGCTATACCGACATTAGCGCTAGTTTTAATTTTATTTGCATTTAATTTTTACCCCTATTTTTTTGATAGTTTAATGTGGTCCATTGCTATGTTTTTTTTAACATTGTTTTTGCTATATAAATTTTGGTTAACCAACAATGAACGGTTAACTATCAATAGAATCTTGACTATAAAATAGAACATTTGGAGACATTTTTTAATTAACAATATATGATTAACTCGAAAATACTTTTAGGTTCTTGGATAACCTTAAATCATCCATCTATTGCAGAGATAATGGCTGATACTGGTTTTGATTGGTTATGCATAGATATGGAACATTCGGTAACGGATTATTCTGAAGCACAACTCTTAATAATGGCAATTCAAAGTAAGGGGTTAAAAGCTTATGTTAGGGTTGGTAATAACAATGCCAGAATAATTAAGCGTGTGTTAGATGCTGGTGCGGATGGAATTATAGTGCCTTCTGTTAATTCTGCTGTAGAGGCGAAATTAGCTGTAGATTCAGTTAAGTACCCGCCAATGGGAAAACGTGGAGTTGGCCTGGCAAGGGCCCAGGGGTATGGATTTGATTTTGAGAATTACAGAGATATTACGTCAAAAGAGATAAAATTGATTGTTCAGATTGAGCATATTAACGCGATTAAAGAATTGGATGCAATTATTAGTACAGAAGGCATTGATGGAACATTTATTGGACCATATGACCTATCTGGTTCCATGGGCAAACCTGGAGAATATAATGACAAAGATGTTTTAGAAGCACTTGCCAGTTACGAATTAATAGCAAAGAAATACAATAAGTGGATCGGATATCATGTTGTGCAACCTGAATTTAATTTGGTCGAAGATAAAATTGCTGCAGGTTACAATTTTATTGCTTTTAGTTTTGACGCCTACTTTTTAGGCAACAGCATAAGAAAAGAATTATCAAAAAGGAAAAAATAATATGCGAATTTTAGGAGTTTTGCCAGCAAGGATGGCCGCTACACGTTTCCCAAATAAACCTTTAGCTATAATTCAAGGTATTCCTATGATTGGACATTGTTACCTAAGGAGTAAAATGTGTGATTTACTGGATGAGGTATATGTAGCTACATGTGATGAGGAAATAAAAGATTATGTTGAAGGCATAGGAGGTAAGGCTATTATGACATCTGATGTACATGAAAGAGCTACTGAACGCTCGGCCGAAGCATTGCTAAACATAGAAAAATTAACTGGTCAAAAATTTGATATCGTTGTAATGATTCAGGGCGATGAACCTTTAATTTATCCTGAAATGATCAAAGAGGTATTACAGCCCATGATTGCTAATCCGATTCCCGTTTCTAATTTAATTGCAGCACTCCCAACGCAACAGGAAAGGGACAATTCAAACAATGTTAAAGTTGCAAAAGATTTTAACGGTAGGATTTTATACTTATCTAGAGAGGCTATTCCTTCCAAACAAAAATACAATGGTAAAATTGATGCATTCAGGCAATTAGGATTGATCGCTTTTACTAAGGAAGCTCTTTTGCAATTTGTGTCCCTGGAACCAACACCCTTAGAGGTTATAGAGTCGGTAGATATGAATAGGTTTTTGGAGCATGGAGTGCCAATACAATCGGCAATTACAAATTTTGAGGCTGACTCTGTAGATACTCCTGAAGATTTAGTTCGGGTGGATTTGAAAATGGCTACTGATCGTCTTTTTACAAAATATAAAAATTAATGAAGGTAAAAGTTTCAAATGTTGCCTTTTCGAAAAATCAATTTTTGGTGGAAAAGCTTAAAACCTTTTTCCCGGATGCGGTTATTAATATTGAAGGGAAAAGATATCTTGATAGGGAGTTAATTGATTATTTTTCTGATGCTGATGCTGCCATTGTTGGATTGGAGTTGATCACACCTGAAGTTTTAGATCAACTGCCCAATTTACGTGCTATTGCAAAGTATGGAGTTGGCCTGGACAACATTGATATCCCTGCCTGTGAAGAGCGCGGGGTGAAAATAGGATGGACAGGTGGGGTAAATAAGGATTCTGTTGCAGAAATGGTGGTTGGGTTTATGCTGGCCTTAAGCAGAAATCTTTATGTAACTTCAAATCAACTTAAAAGTGGTACCTGGAACAAAAACGGAGGCTCGCAATTAGTAGGTAAAACTATTGGAATAATTGGTGTTGGCCATATAGGTAAGACATTAATTAATTTATTAAAGCCGTTTAAATGCAGGGTTTTGATAAACGACATCTTAGATATAAGTGATTATGCTTTGGAAAACAACTTAGATGTAGTTGATAAAGAATACCTTTTTAAAGAGGCTGATATCATTTCAGTGCATACGCCATTAAATAATGATACGCGAAATTTATTTGATGCCGAAGTTTTTGAAATGATGAAAAAAACTGCTTTTTTAATTAATACTGCAAGAGGTGGGATAGTAAACGAGAACGATCTAAAGCATGCACTTTCTAATGGAATAATTGCAGGTGCTGCACTGGATGTTTTTGAAATTGAGCCACCAAATGATAGAGAATTACTCCAGCTGGAAAATTTAATCTGTACGCCCCACACTGGGGGCAATTCTTATGAAGCTGTTGTTGCAATGGGCTTGTCGGCGATTGATCACTTATTAAACTATAGAAATAAACTACTGAATAATGAATAAATTAAAAGTTGCAATCGCTGGTTACGGGATTGTAGGTAAAAGACGACACCATTATATAGATCAGCATCCTAATCTGGAGGTTGTGGCCGTTTGTGACCAAAACTATGACCATGACTTCGTCGATGGAAATGTTCATTGTTATACAAACTATCATAAATTATTAGAAACAAAAGATTTAGATATTTTATTTGTTTGTTTACCCAACAATATAGCAGCGGAAGTAACAATTGCTGGATTAGAACGGGGGTTACATGTTTTTTGTGAAAAACCTCCTGGTAGGACCGTTGAAGATATTCGAAATGTTATTGCTGTAGAATCTAAATATCCTAAACTAAAATTAAAGTATGGTTTCAACCATCGTTATCATGACTCTGTAAGAGAGGCTTTACGTATCTTAAAAACTAAAGAGTTAGGGGAAATTATAAATCTTAGGGGGGTATATGGAAAAAGTAGAATCATACCCTTTTCAGGTGGCTGGAGATCTGAAAGAGAATTAGCTGGTGGTGGGATTTTGTTAGATCAGGGTATCCATATGCTAGATTTAATGCGGCTTTTTTGTGGCGAGTTTAGCGAAGTCAAAAGCTTTATTTCAAATGATTACTGGAAACATGATGTGGAGGATAATGCTTATGCATTGTTAAAAAGTAAGCATTGCGTTGCAATGTTGAATTCTTCTGCTACGCAATGGCAACATAAATTTGCATTAGAGATCTCGTTGTCGAAAGGCTATATCGAATTGCATGGGATTTTATCCGGCTCAAAAAGCTATGGTGAAGAAAAAATAGTTTTAGGCTATCGTGATGAAGACTCGGACAATGGCCAGATGGAATGTAGAACTATTAAGTTTTTACAGGATAATTCCTGGAGAGATGAGATATTCGAATTTACTACCGCAATCCTCGAAGACAAACCAATAGAATCTGGTACTAGTAATGATGCATTGGAAACGATGAAGCTGGTATATAGTATCTATTTCAGTGATACCGAATGGAGTAATAAGTATAATATTTTAAATCCCAATATATAACAACAATGAACAATTTAGACAAACTTTATACGGACAGCGGCTTTCAAACAGAGGCGTTTATTAATGGGTACACTAATTATTTAATCACCCTATTACAACAATTAGATACTAAACGGATTGCTGAATGCATCGAGCAACTTGAAGAAGCCAGACAAAATTCAAATACAATTTTTGTAATTGGTAATGGTGGATCGGCGGCAACAGCATCTCATATCGGAAATGATTTTGGACTTGCTGTGCTTAAAAAAACTACAAATCCAAACAACAAATCTTACAGAGCTTTAGCATTAACGGATAATATTTCGGTAATTTCTGCTATAGGAAATGATAGTTCTTACGATGATATATTTCTTGATCAACTTAAAGTACATTACAGAAAGGGTGATAAATTAATAGTGATTTCAGCAAGTGGAAACTCTCCTAATTTAGTTAAAGCGGCTCAATGGTTTAAAGAAAAAGGCGGAATTGTAATGGGCTGGTTAGGGTTTGATGGTGGTAAATTAAGTGAAATCGCACAAATTCCGCTGGTAGTGACTACGCCTAAGGGGGAATATGCACCTGTTGAAGATATTCATTTGATTATCAATCATATTATCGTTACCTGGATGCAATTCCATATCATGAAGGAAGATGGAACAATATGAACTTAAATTTTGAAGATAAAATAATTCTGGTTACTGGAGCTACCAGGGGCATCGGCAAGCAAATTGCAGATGATCTTCATAAGCTTGGAGGAACCTTGATTATTACAGGGACCCACGAAGAGCAAATAGAAGCTTTGAATAAAACAGCCCTGGAGGCTGGAGAGAGAAAGCATTATTTTTGTGTGGATTTAAGGTCGGACATAAGCATCGATAATTTCCTTTTGAACCTGAAAAAATTTCCTAAAATTGATATTTTAGTTAATAACGCAGGACTTAATAAACATAATAGTGTTGAGGATATTATTACCGAAGAATGGAATGATATGATGGCTGTGAATGTAACGGCTCCTTTTAAGCTTATCAGAGATATTAGTCCGCGAATGATTAATAATGCCTATGGCAGAATTATTAATATTGCTTCTATATTTAGTAAAATTGGTAAAGAAAGAAGAACTTGCTACACCACAACTAAATTTGGTATAAACGGATTAACTTTAGCTGTAGCCAATGATCTATCCAGGTATAATATACTCGTAAATACTGTGTCACCAGGCTTTATTATGACTGATATGACACGCGCTAATCTAAGTCCGGAAGAAATTGAACAGCTTGCATCGCAGATTCCCGCTAAAAGAATGGGTAAGGTGGAAGATATATCCAATGTGGTGGCATTTTTAGCAAGTGACCTGAATTCATATATTACTGGGCAAAATATTATAGTTGATGGAGGATTTGTTAATGTCTGATAAGATTGTAATTAAATCAAAGTTTAAGGAATATGATGTTGAATTTATTTATGATTTAACAGACCATCTGCTAAATAACTTTGATGAAAGTGCTGTTTTAGTGATAGACTCACATGTTTATGCTATTTATAAAAATGAATTGTCTGCCGTAACTGAAAAGTTCAGAACTGTTTTTTTGGCACCTGAGGAATCGGCAAAAACAGTTGATTATGCGCAAGAGATAATTGAAAAGTTACTGGACTGTACAGTACGAAAAACTGATACTCTGGTTGCTATTGGTGGTGGAATTACACAAGATATCGTTGCGTTTATTTCCAGCATTATTTTTAGGGGGGTAAATTGGGTTTTTTATCCAACTACTTTGTTAGCACAAGCTGATAGTTGTATTGGTAGCAAAAGTTCAATTAACTTTAAAAAATACAAAAATCTTCTCGGTACATTTAATCCCCCGAACCATATTTACATCTACCCTGTATTTTTAAAATCATTGTCGGAAAGTGAAATCAGGTCAGGTATTGGGGAAATTATGCATTATTTTTTAAATGATGATCTGGAAAAAGCAGAAAGATTAATGGCCGTTCATCAGGAAATTTTAAAGGATGTCAGTATAATTGTTCCCTTTATAAAAGAGAGTTTATTAGTGAAAAAGGCCATTATTGAAATTGATGAGTTTGACACAAACATCAGACATATTTTTAATTACGGGCATACTTTTGGCCATGCAATAGAAGCCATAACTAATTATGCAATTCCGCACGGACAGGCTGTTTCTATAGGTATGAATATTGCGAATTATTTCTCTTTAGAAAAAGGTATGATTACAAAAGAAGTCTTTCTGAAGATGTATGAACTGCTTAAATTAAATATGCCTGAATTTAAGATTACAAATGATAATATTGACATCTATTGTGGAGCACTCTCTAAAGATAAAAAGAATGTAGGTGCAAAACTTGGTTGTATCTTAACTGAGGGCCCAGGCAAAATGAAGAAGTGCTTTATGGAGATGGATGATGCATTTAAAACATCATTATTAGATTATAGTCAACAGTATTGATAATTAGATCCATGGAAATAATTGGCCTTTCATATTTCCTTAACAAGGATACACCAGTATATGGTGGACGAAAAGATGTTATTGAAATTAAACAAGTAACGAGTATAAATAATGGAGATACTGCTAATAACTTGCAAATTTCATTTCCAAATCACGCTGGAACACATATAGATTTTCCATATCATTTTTCCAATGATGGTAAGAAATGTGAAGATTATGATCCTTCTTTTTGGATTTTTAAGCGTATCGGTTTTATTAAATGTTCGGTAGACAAAATTGAAGAGGCTATTGTTAACTTACCTGGCGAAATTGAGCTTTTGATTTTAAAAACAGGATTTGGCTCAAAAAGAGAGTTCGAAGAATATTGGGAGCAACAGCCTGTTATTAAGGCCGGGTTTGCTGATCTGTTTAGATGCAGATTTTCAAATCTTAGGGCATTTGGTTTTGATATGATTTCTTTAACCAGCAAGTTGGATAGGGCTGAGGGAAAAGAAGCGCATATCCAGTTTCTGATTGAGAATGATATACTCATTATTGAAGATATGAAATTAGATGGTTTAGATGAATGTCCTGATATGGTGATTGTTTCCCCTTTACTGATCAGTGGGGCAGATGGTGTGCCTTGTAATGTTGTTGCTTTATTTAATGCTAATTAAATATGGTAATTAAGACGGCAAAGGATGAGATCCAGCAATATCTTAGAGACCAGGCAAATTTGGTTGGAGATTGTGATAAAGTGATAATAGTTGAAAATAGCTTTGAGGTTTCTGAAATACTTGTTGAAGCAAATCTCTTAAATATTCCGGTTACGGTTTGTGGTAATCATACCAGCTTAACCGGAGCGTCGCTACCATCAACAGGATGGGTAATTTCTACAGAAAAACTCAATCGGATAATTGAAATTAATGTAGAAGAACGCTACGTTGATTTGGAACCGGGGGTTACATTAAAGGACCTGCAACTAGCATTAAAAGAACATAATTTATTTTTTCCTCCGGACCCGACAGAGGATTCTTGTTTTGTTGGAGGTATGATAAGTACAAATGCTTCAGGCGCCCGATCGTTTAAGTACGGGGCTGTAAGGGAATTTGTAACGCAACTGGAAATAACTCTTCCTCAGGGACAAACAATCGTATTAAAAAGAGGAAATTCCATCGATGGAAGGCAGTTTACGCTTGATATCAATCATAATGAAGCTATTGATTTTAAAATCCCCGAATCTTATATCCTACCTGAAGTAAAAAATAACGTGGGGTATTATTTAAAAGAGAACATGGACCCATTGGATTTATTTATTGGGGCTGAGGGAACCTTGGGGATAATAACAAGATTAAGATTAAAGTTGGCTGCAATACCTGTCCACTGCATTTCACTCGTTGTGTTTTTCGATGACTTTGACTTAAGCTTTGATTTTTTAGATAAAGTAAGAGAAATGTCGAGAAGTGAAGCAATTGGATATGAGGTTAAAATTGCTGCGCGTGTAATCGAATTTTATGATCAACAGGCTTTAAAGTTATTAAGGACAAAGTTCCTTGATATTCCGGAAGAGGCTAAGGCGGCCTATTGGATCGAACAAGAGTGTAATAATGGGCAAGAGTACAATGAATTATTAGATTTATGGGAGGCATTTTTAAGTAACTTCATCAGTAAATTGGAGAATATATGGCTTGGTGCGGATGAAAGTGACAGACTTAAGATTGTAGGTATGAGGCATTATTTACCAATAATTATTAATGATTTGATCGCTTCAAGGGGAATTCGAAAACTAGGTACAGATATTGCTATTCCAGACAGTGAATTTAAGAATTTTTATAAAATGGCAATAAGACAAGTCGAAGCTGAAGAAATTGAATATGTCGCATTTGGCCATTTTGGCAATTCCCATTTACATCTGAATATGCTGCCGTCTAACCCATCGCAAATGGTCGAGAGCAAAAAAATATATGATTACCTGTGTTTGGAGGCAATTAAGAGAGAGGGAACATTTTCAGCCGAGCATGGAACGGGTAAATTAAAAAAGAAATATTTAATCTATATGTTTGGCGATCCAAATGTTCAATTTATGAAATCTGTGAAAAGACATTTTGACCCGAATGGTATTTTAGGAAAAGACAATTTATTTGAAAATTAGATGAAAGTAACAGAAGAAGAAATCAGGCCGGAAAAGATCTTTGCCGAGTATTTGGAATTAACAAATAAGGACGTTGTTACTTATTTTTCAAATGTCCCGACAAGTGAAATTGTATGTCCCGCTTGTGGCGGTACCGGTAAGATCTGGGCAACAAAGTCTGGTTTTTCTTACCGAGAATGTAATGATTGCATTTCTATTTATGTTAGCCCTAGGCCGGCCAGGGATGCTTTTGATGCATATTATACTGATTCCCCATCTACTAAATACTGGGCTACAACTTTTTATAAGGTTACTGAGGCTGCAAGAAGGGAGAAATTGTGGAAACCAAAGGCCCAGATGGTTAAGGATATAATTGAAAAGAACCAGGTTAGTTCAAAAATCAATACGGTAATAGATATTGGTGGTGGTTACGGTGTATTTGATGAGGAACTAAAGAAAATAATGAATATTAACGCCATTGTTATTGAGCCTTCTATGCATTTAGCTCAAATTTGTAGGGACAAAGGATTAGTAGTTATAGAAAAATTCATGGAAGATATCTTGCCAAACGAACTGCCAGATGGTAGAAAGTGTTTTGTGAGTTTCGAACTTTTTGAGCATCTGTATGATCCCGAGGTTTTTTTAAAAAATGTATTGGAAGGGATGCAAAAAGATGATTTATTTATTTTTACTACATTGAGTGGAATGGGGCTTGATATTCAGATTTTGGGTGAACATGCTAAAGCCATTTCTCCTCCTCATCATTTAAATTTTCTTAATCCCAAGTCTGTTTCTAAACTATTAGAGAAAGTTGGTTTTAACGTACTTGAAGCGAAAACACCAGGTAAACTTGATGTAGATATTTTGAAGAATAATACTCAGTTTATAAAAGATAATTTTTGGCAGAATTATTTTAAGTATGCCACACAAGATGAACAGGATGAAATGCAGTTGTTCATTGCAAACGCAGGCCTAAGTTCGCATATGATGATTACCTGTAAAAAGCCATAATTATGAAATTTGTTGATATTTCTGGTTTTGGACATTCTGGAAAAAGCGTTGTAACAGATCTCTTAAAGGAGTTTAAAGGGTACAATGTACCCCATTATAACTTTGAGTTTAATTTATTACGATTGCAGGGAGGACTTATTGATTTGCAACATGCGTTAATAGATAATTGGTCACCCATAAGATCGGATTCAGCCATCAGAAGATTTGAGAAATTAATAAGGAGGATTGGGCCAAGTGCAAACATAAGAAAACCCCACACTCTTTTTTATGCTAATGGTATGAATTATGATGCGGCCTTCAATGGTATGTTTACCGAAATAAGTCAACAATATTTAGAAAGAATTGTTAATTACAAATATATAAGTGAGTGGCCCTATAAATTGATAGATGATCCACCCTTAAAACAGTTTGTGGCCCGATTGCAAACTAAGCTTAAATTTAAATCACAGCATCTAACTGAAATTAGCGTTACCTCACTTAATAAAGTGCAATTTATTTTAGAGACACAAAATTATTTGTCGTCTTTGTTTGATGCGATTAAAAACCCAGGAGATACTGCGGTGGTAATGCATAATGCATTTGAACCCTACAATCCAGTTTCGGCAATGAATTTTTTTTCAAATTCTAAATTAATTGTAGTTCAGCGAGACCCCAGGGATATTTATGCAAGTGTGACAAATAATCATGGTGGGTATGTTCCAAAATTTGAAACTTCGAAACATTGGAAACTAAAGCAGAGTATGCTTGTCGTTAATGACCTGGATCGTTTTTGTGAACAACAACTGGTTTGTTACAATCATGTTGTTGCTGGAAGTGACATTAATATTTTACGGTTAAGATTTGAAGATATCGTATTAAATTATGAGTCTGTTCTAGAAAAAATATATGCTTTTTTAGGGGAAACAAAAGAAGTACATAATAATAAAGGCCGGTTTTTTAAACCGGAACTTTCCATGAAGAATATAGGTCTCTGGAAAAGTAGTAATAATATGGATGGCATTGCTCATATTGAAAAAGTGTTAGGCGAGCAATGCTATTATGAATGATAACCACCTGGTGGAAATCGAAATGGATAATGTAACTCATTAAAAGTTATATTTGCCAATATGATTAAAATGAGTTTTTATAAATTATGATAAATAGTAATTAATGATTAAAATAGCGCTGATCGGTTATGGCTACTGGGGACCGAATCTTTTAAGGAATTTTTCAAATCTGAATAATTGTGAAGTAAAAATGGTAGCTGACTCAAGAATTGAGCGGTTACAATTAATAAGTAAATCGCATCCAAATGTCGAGTGCGTAACGGATGCACACGATGTGCTAACCAGCCCAGGGATAGATGCGGTTATTATTGCTACACCTGTTTTTACCCATTATGCCATTGCTAAAAAGGCATTGGAAAATGGCAAACATGTACTTATTGAGAAACCAATGACGGCTTCTGTATCTGAAGCGCAGGAACTGATAGATCTTGCAGCTAGGTGGAATTTACTAATAATGGTAGATCATACATTTCTTTATACTGGAGCAGTGCGTAAGTTGAAAGATTTGGTTACTTCGCAGGGCTTAGGTAAAATTAAATATTTAGATTCTACAAGAATCAACCTGGGCTTATTTCAACCAGATATAAATGTACTATGGGACCTTGCTCCTCATGATATATCTATCCTTAATTTTTTAATAGATGAAAAACCGATTAGTGTAAATGCAACAGGTGTTACGCATACAAATAATGGAATTGAGAATATTGCTTATCTGACGTTAAATTATTCATCTGGATTTATTGCACATTTTAATTGCTCTTGGTCATCTCCCGTTAAGGTAAGGCTTATGCTTATTGGAGGAGATGAAAAAATGGTTGTTTATAATGACTTAGAGCCAACTGAAAAAATCAAAATCTATGATACTGGTTACGAACATAAAACAGATGAAGATAAAAACCGAATTATGGTAGACTATCGATCAGGAGATATTTTTGTTCCTAAGTTAAGTACAACTGAAGCACTTCAAAACATGGCCCTTGACTTTGTTGCTGCGATAGAAAAGAACGGTACGCCTATATCAAATTTTAATATTGGTCTTGATGTAGTGAAGATTCTTGAAGCATCTGATAAATCTCTTAAAAACGGCGGCAAGGAAATATTAATCTAATAATTTTAGAATGGAAAACTTAACCCTGAATAACGATAAACAGAGTTTAAATAATGTCAAAGTTGGAAAAGATGTTAAAATTTTCAATTTTGTTAATGCATACGGATGTAGCATTGCTGATGGGACAAAGGTTGGAGCCTTCGTGGAAATCCAAAAAGGAGCTTCTATTGGAAAAAATTGTAAGATTTCTAGTCATAGTTTTATCTGTGAAGGCGTGCATATAGAAGATAATTGCTTTATAGGACATGGTGTGATGTTTACAAATGACCTATTTCCACGAGCAACAAATTCAGATGGAACACCACAATCCGAAACGGATTGGAATTTAATAGAAACATTTGTAAAAAAGGGGGCATCAATAGGTAGTAATGCTACTATACTATGTGGAATCACGATAGGCGAAAATTCACTGGTCGGAGCTGGCGCCGTTGTAGTTCGTGATGTACCAGCTAACTCTGTTGTAGCTGGAAATCCCGCTAAAATTATTAAAGAAATTTAGAATAAAGAGATGAAAAGAATCCCTTGTCTTGATCTTCAAGGTCAACATCAAAAAATAAAAAGTGAAATCTTTGAAGCATTTGAAAAAGTTTATGCTAAAACGGCATTTTCTGGAGGACCATTTGTTCAGGAATTTGAAGATTTATTTGCTACTTATATCGGTGCGGAATATGCTATAGGAGTGAGTAATGGCACTACTGCATTGCAGTTGGCTATGTTAACACTAAATATTGGACCTGGTGATGAGGTCATTATGCCGGCTAATACTTTTATTGCAACTGCATGGGGGGCATCACATGTTGGGGCAACTCCTGTCTTTGTTGATTGTGATGCGGATACCTGGGAAATTGATGCCAGCAAGATAGAAGAAGCAATTACGTCGAAAACTAAAGCGGTAATTGGTGTACACCTGTATGGACAGCCTTTTGATATTGACGCGGTAAAAGCAATCTGTGATAAACATAATATTTTTTTAGTTGAAGATGCAGCCCAGGCTCAGGGAGCCTGGTACAAAGGAAAAACTGTAGGAACTTTTGGGGATATAGCCTGCTACAGCTTTTATCCGGGAAAAAATTTAGGAGCATGTGGAGAGGCTGGAGGTATTACTACTAATAACCAGGCTTACAAAACACATTTACACTCACTAAGAAATCATGGCTGTTCAGTGCGGTATTATCATGATGAAATAGGATATAATTTTAGAATGGGAGGACTTGAAGGTGCTTCCTTGTCTGTAAAGTTAAAATACCTTGACGAGTGGAATAATAGAAGAAGGGAAGTCGCCACAAAATATCAACAAGGTATTAATAACCCTAAAATAAAAATGCAGTTGAAGCCCGAATGGGCTGATGGCGTTTACCATATTTTTGTTGTCACGACAGAAAATAAAGATAAATTTGTTAAGCATTTAGATGTTAATGGTATTGATGCGGCTTTCCATTATCCTGTTCCTTGTCATCTGCAAAAAGCTTACAGCAATTTGGACTACAAGGAGGGTGATTTTCCTAATTCAGAGTATTTAGCAAGTCACTGCGTCTCGCTTCCGATGTTTGCAGAACTAACAGATGAAGATGTTTTAAAGGTGATAGAAGTTGTAAATAGTTATAATGGATAAACTGATCATATTTCCCTTTAATGGGAACGGGCTTGAAGCACTAGACTGCATTCAAGGGCAATATGAATTAATAGGGTTTGCTGATGATCTGAAAGAAAAACAGGGTATCGAGAATCAGTATTTTAAAGTTTATTCAAGAGAACTTATTGACAAGTATCCCGAAGCATTTGTATTAGCCGTTCCTGGGAGTCCTACCAGTTATAGCGAGAGGGAAAGAATAATTAAATCCCTTAAAATCAGATCAGATAGATTTGCGAGGGTTATACATCCAGGCGCAAGTGTGTCTAAACTTTCGAGTATAGGCTTCAACGTTCTTTTAATGGCCGGAGTTGTTATTACAAGTAATGCTGCTATTGGCAATCATGTGTGTGTATTGCCAAATACAGTGATACATCATGATTCTTCAATTGGAAATTACTCATTGATTGGTTCTAATGTTACAATTGCCGGCAATACTAAAATAGGGGATTCGTGTTATATTGGAAGTGGAACAAGTATCATTAACAATGTTAATATTGGTGCTCAAACACTAATCGGAATGGGAAGTAATGTAATTAGGTCCCTAGATGTAAAATCCAAAGCTGTAGGTAATCCAGCTCGTTTAATTGAATAACTTTATTTTTAATAAAATTAATATGAAAAAAATGGAACATATACTTGTTACAGGAGGCGCTGGTTTTATAGGATCTCATTTGGTAGATCATTTGATTGACCTTGGCTATTTTGTGACAGTTGTTGATAACTTAGCAAACGGTAAACTGGATAATCTTAAAAATGCGTTTGAAAGTGAAAAATTTAATTTCATTAATGGGGATATTCTTTCTCAGGAAAGTTGTGAAAAGGCTTGTGAAGGGGTAGATTATGTATTTCATTTGGCATGTTTGGGTGTCCGTCATTCTTTGCATAGTCCATTTGAAAACCACAGGGTTAATGCCGAAGGCACATTAAATATGCTACAGGCAGCATCGGTTAATAAAGTTCAGCATTTCTTTTATATTTCAACATCAGAGATTTACGGAAAAACAACTAGTTTTCCCATAAATGAGAATTCGGCTACTATACCACTTACAGTATATGGCTCTTCTAAACTTGTTGGTGAGCATTACGCGCATTCTTATAGAGAATGCTTTGGGCTTAACTCAACTGTTTTAAGGATTTTTAATAATTATGGGCCAAGGGCCCATTATGAAGGAGATGCAGGAGAGGTTATACCACGCTCAATAGTACGGATATTAAATAATGAGCAACCTATAGTTTTTGGTGTTGGTAATATCACAAGGGATTTCTATTATGTAAAAGATACAGCTGCTACTCTGGCATCTCTAATTCCATTAAGGGATAACCTTATAGGTGTTACGATGAATATTGGGACCGGAGAGGAAATTTCAATGAAGGAATTGATTGAACAATTACTTTTGGAAATGGATAAGGAAAGTTTAGGTATAAGATTTTTGCCCGACAGGCCTGCAGATGTTCCGAGGTTATGGGTTAATAACACTAAGTTCAAGCAATTGGTAAATTATACCCCCAAATTTTCCTTCAAAGAGGGATTAGTGAACACAATTAAATATTATAGCGAATTATCGGTAAATAAAAACCTTCTATCGGAGGTAAAAGATACAAATTGGAATTAATATGATACCTATAGCAAAACCATATTTAACAGTCGAAGAAGCTCAATCCGCTTACGATACCATTTTAACAGGCTGGATTACTCAGGGGCCAAAAGTTCTGGATTTTGAGGAGAAATTTGCAAAATATACCAATGCAAAGTATGCAGTAGCGGTATCAAATTGTACGACAGCTCTTCACTTATCAATGATTGTAGCGGGAGTGGAAAAGGGAGATGAAGTTATTTGTCCTTCGTTGAGCTATATAGCTTCAGCCAATTGCATTCAATATGTTGGAGCTATACCTGTTTTCGCAGAAGTTGATCCATTAACTTATAATATTGATGTTAAGGATGTTGAACGTAAAATTACTCCTAAAACCAAAGCTGTTTTAATTGTTCATCAAATAGGACTGCCTGTTGATATTGATGCTTTTAAAGAGTTATGCGAAAAGTATAATTTAAAGTTGATTGAAGATGCGGCTTGTGCTATTGGATCGGCTTATAAAGGGGAAAAAATAGGAAGTCATTCCGAACTAGTTTGTTTTTCTTTCCATCCTAGAAAAGTTATTACTACCGGAGATGGGGGTATGATAACTACAAATAGAAAAGATTATTACGATCGCCTTAAATTGTTACGTCAGCATGGAATGTCAATAAATGATCGGGTTAGGCATGAGTCTAAAAATGTTCTTTTTGAAGAACACGTAGAATTAGCGTATAATTATCGGTTAACTGATATTCAAGCCGCTGTAGGAATTAAACAGTTGGAAAAATTAGATGATATTGTTAGTCAAAGGAGAGAAATTGCCTTTCAATATTTAGAAGCCTTTAAGGATATTGAATCAATTAGGCTTCCATATGAACAAGACGGGTTTTTTAGCAACTATCAATCTTTTAGCATTTATTTGAAAGATAATTGCTTGATAGCTCGTAATGAATTAATGCAGTGTTTGCTTGATAAAGGGATTGCAACTAGACGAGGTGTAATGACTATACATAGGGAAGTTGCTTATCATGAAAAATGTAGCAATCTATCTCTCCCCATTTCGGAAAACGCGTCTGATAATAGCATTATTATCCCGCTATTTGTTCCAATGAAACAAGAAGATATTGACACAGTAATACTTGAATTAAGAAACGCTCTGTTAGGGAATTAATATTTGTTGTATAAATATGAATGTCTGACTTCACATGCTCGATTAACAAAATGAACATAACTTTTTTCTTCCCCTATCCATATATAAGTGGAATTCCGGTTCTGTTTTCAAATGTTGCAAACTATTTACTGAGCACAACGGACATTAAAGTCAATATTATTGATTATAAAGACGGAGCTTTAATAAGGAGTTGCATAAAGCATGACAACCTTAATTTTATAGAATTTAAAGATTTTGAGCCTTGTAATTTAGATTTAGATACATTTCTGATATTACAGGCAGGACTACCGTATAAGCTTAGGAATGAGCTTAAAATAGGGAAATCCGTGAGGATATTTGAGTGGGCAGCTTTTGAATATAATTTGGTGCCCAATTTATCAAGAATTGGCGCTGTTCGGCGCTTGCAGGAGAAAAGTAGTGTAATCTATAATTTGCTTAGGGTATTTGATTATAAAAAAAATATAATACTTTCAAAATGGACCGAAGAACTAATTTCAAGGGGGGCTATAGCCTTCATGACAGAGATTATATTTAAAACTACGCAGAAATATTTAGGTGGCTCACAGAATGTCAAACCTGTATATCTGCCTAATTTAGGAACTGGAAATTCATTATATAATGCTGAAAGATTAAAAGGAAAAAGCCAAGAAGTTAAACAATGCATGGAAATTGCTTGGCTAGGAAGAATTGCCGATTTTAAAATCAGCATTTTGAATTACAGCATAAAAAAGATAAAACAGATTGCAACTAATGAGGGGCTCCGGATAAATTTTCATATTATAGGAGATGGCGAATATGGAAATTCAATTGAATTTGATGGTGACAATGAGTTCTTCTGTCTGAAAAATATTGGGTCCCTTTCAAAAGCGGATGTTGATCTATATTTGGAAAAGAATATACATTGCTTATTTGCTATGGGAACTTCGGCTTTAGATGGAGCAAGGTTAGGGCTTCCTGTTGTGTTGTTGGATTATTCCTATTCGAAAATTGTTGGTGATTACAACTTCCGCTATCTACAACATGCCACCGGATTTGATTTAGGGCATCCAATTACTGCGATTGATTTTGTGCCAGATAACGTTTCTTTAAAGAATATGATTTTTGAAATGAAATATCATTATTTGATAAAATCAAATGAGGTATTAGAATATTATATGAAAAATCATTCGGT
The DNA here is from genome assembly GCA_029202485.1 of Candidatus Pedobacter colombiensis. NCBI lineage: Bacteria > Pseudomonadati > Bacteroidota > Sphingobacteriia > Sphingobacteriales > Sphingobacteriaceae > Pedobacter > Candidatus Pedobacter colombiensis. The sequence continues at coordinate 169,656 of CP119313.1, forward strand.
GGAGAAGATTACAGCAAAACTAATAGAATTGATTAAAAATAACCATTATTATTACACTGAAATACCAGCAGACCTTAAAAGCCTGAGTGTTATAAGGAGGCTTTATTTATTATATTTAAAGAAATTTCAAAAGCGATATTATAAGGTATAAGATGATAAAACGATTGTCAAAATCAGTAGTAGGTATTAAAGAAGCAGAGGCCGTTTCAAAAATAATTGTTGAGGATGGCTATTTGGGCATGGGAGCGGAAGTAGGTTTTTTTGAAAAGGATATAGCAGATTACTTAGAAATTCCAGTGGGAAATGTAGTTTGCGTAAATACGGGAACATCCGCACTGCATCTTGCTGTTGAATCTATAATGGAAAGAGGAGATGAAATTTTAGTCCCCTCGTTTACATTTTTAGCGTCTTATCAAGCTATCTCTGCTTCAGGGATTATTCCAGTTTCATGTGATATATATGAAGATACTTTTACATTGGATTTAGAGGATGCGGAAAAGAGAATAACTCCAAAAACTAAAGCTATAATGGCAGTTCACTACGCCAGTAATCCAGCTAATCTTGATAACATATATAATTTTGCGAAAGAAAAGGGGCTAAGGGTTATTGAAGATGCGGCACATGCTTTTGGCTGTACTTACAAGTCAAAAAAAATCGGTTCTTTTGGTGATATTGTATGCTTTTCTTTTGATGGAATAAAAAACATTACTTCAGGAGAAGGAGGAGCTCTGATTACATCGGATAAAGAAGTTCTTTCAATAGTTAAAGATGCGCGCCTGCTTGGAATAGAAAACGATTCGGCTAAGAGATATGCTGGTCAACGGAGTTGGGACTTTGATGTTAAAAGGCAGGGGTATAGGTATCATATGAGCAATATTTTTGCTGCAATTGGTCGGGTTCAATTAAACAGGTTTGAGGCTGAGTTTGCTCCAAAACGGAGAAAATTATTTGCCGAATATCGCAGCCTACTCTCAGGTAATCGTAATATTGTACTACAAAGTTTCCTTGATACTTCTGATATTATCCCTCATATTTTTTGTATAAGGGTTTTGGATGGAAAAAGAGATGATTTAAAGCAACATCTTGAAAGTATCCAAATACAAACTGGAGTTCATTATAAGCCGAACCACTTGTTATCATTTTATGATAATTCAGGTGTAAAACTACCTGTTACTGAAAAATTATACGGTGAGATCCTTACATTGCCTTTGCACCCTGAATTGGATTCAGCAGATGTACAGGAAATATGCTTAATTATAAATAATTACTTAACTAATAAATGAAAACAATTTTGTTAGCTGGAGGTCTTGGGACTCGTTTAAGCGAAGAAACTACCTTAAAACCAAAACCAATGGTTGAGATTGGTGGTATGCCTATTTTATGGCATATTATGAAAACTTATGCGGCATATGGTTTTAATGATTTTGCTGTTGCCCTGGGTTATAAAGGAGATGTTATTAAAGAATTTTTCCTCAATTATAAGCTCCATAAAAGCGATATGATCGTCAGTTTGAAAACAGGTGATTTAAAATTTGAAAATGATCAATCAGAGGACTGGACCGTTGGGTTACATGAAACAGGGGCAAATAGTATGACTGGTGGTCGGTTGCTCAATCTTAAAAAACTTTTCCAGCCAGGTGAGACTTTCATGCTTACTTACGGGGATGGTGTAGCAGATATAGACATTTCAAAACTAGTCGATTTTCATAAGTCTCATGGGAAAATCGCTACCTTGACAGCCGTACGGCCACCGGCTCGCTTTGGGTCTATACTGATGGAAGATTCAGGACATATTTTGGAGTTCAAAGAGAAACCTCAGGTTGGAGAGGGATGGATTAATGGAGGGTATTTTGTTTTTGATTATAGGGTGTTTGACTATTTGAAAGATGATCAGACAATTTTAGAAAGAGATCCTTTAGAAAACCTGTCGAAGGATAATGAGTTAGTGGCGTATAGACACGATGGTTTTTGGCACTGCATGGATACAATAAGAGATAGAGATAATTTGAATGAAATTTGGGCTGAAAAGACAGCTCCTTGGAAAAAATGGTAGATAATGTTTGGAGAAATATATAAAAATAAAAAAGTATTAATTACAGGTCATACAGGATTTAAAGGATCATGGCTGACAACATGGCTTTTAAATCTTGAAGCTGATGTAGCAGGTTATTCTGTTGGCTTACCTAGCTCACCTTCGCATTTTGAAGAGCTAGGACTTGATACGAAGATTAAGCATTATTTGGGGGATATACGTGATTACGACAGCTTTAAGAAAGTTTGTGATGAATTTAGGCCGGAGTTTATCTTTCATCTTGCCGCTCAACCTCTGGTAAGAGAGTCATATTCGGATCCCAAGGAAACTTTCGAGGTAAACATGTTGGGTACCCTTAATGTTTTGGAAGTCATTAAGCAAATGAAGGATGTCATAAAAGTAGGGGTTATTATTACTAGCGACAAATGTTACGACAATGTAGAATGGGTATATGGTTATCGGGAAGATGATAAATTAGGCGGGGAAGATCCGTATAGTGGATCTAAAGGAGCTGCAGAATTAATCTCTAAGTCTTACATGCATTCTTTTTTTAAATCCGGATATCCTAATATTGCTACGGCGAGAGCTGGTAATGTAATAGGTGGAGGAGATTGGGCTAAAGATAGGATTGTACCAGACATTGTTCGTTCCTGGTCTGAAAATATAACAGTTGAAATCAGGAACCCTAATAGTACCAGACCATGGCAGCATGTTTTAGAGCCTCTAAGCGGATATTTATGTCTGGGAGCGGAATTATATAACGAGAGTTCATCATATCGCAATCAGGCGTTTAATTTTGGGCCTGATTCACATGTTAACAAAAATGTTGGTGAATTACTCGATGAGATGAAAGAACTTTGGGTTAATTCTCCAGGTTGGATTAACGAAAATGTGGATGACGGGAAGAAGGAATCGAATCTGTTAAAGCTTAGCTGTGATAAAGCTAATATCATGTTAAAATGGTATCCTACGATGGGATTTGAAGAAACGATTGAATTTACTACAGAATGGTATTTGAATTTCTATCAAAAAGGTTTAAATGTTTTTGAATATACCAACGAGCAAATAAATTTTTATACAAAAAAGGCGAAGGAACAGAATATTCTCTGGGCATTGAAATAATGGATAAAGGATTGACAATTGACGGTTTAATCATTTCCGGTTTAAAACAGATTCGTGACGAACGGGGAGCTGTATTTCATTACTTGCGATCGACGGACCCTTCTTTTAAAGGCTTTGGAGAAGCCTATTATTCTAAAATAAATGAAGGCGTTATTAAGGGATGGAAGTTGCATAGAAGCGTGTATCAAAATTTTTGCGTACCGTATGGCGCGATAAAATTAGTGATATATGACAATAGGGCAGGGTCGGTTAGCGAGGGTTGTATAGATGAAATTATTTTGAACGATGATTTAAATTATTCTCTTTTAAGCATGCCTCCTGGTCTGTGGTATAGTTTTAAATGTGTATCTAAGAATTTTGCTTTATTGGCAAATATAATTGACCAAACTCATTTTTATGGAGAATCAGAGAATTTACCTCTGGATACAAGTTTAATAAAATATGACTGGAGTAAATAACAAATTACCATTGGTTAGCGTAATTATTAATTGTTACAATGGCGAAGAATATTTAAAGGAAGCAATTGATTCTGTATTTTCTCAAACTTATACTAACTGGGAAATTATTTTTTGGGATAATTGTTCGACGGATTATAGTGCCCAAATCGCAACCTCCTATGGAGAAAAGCTAAAATACTATAAGGCAGAAGAGAACAAACCACTTGGACAAGCGAGAAATTATGCTGTCGAAAAGGCAGAGGGGAAATATATATGCTTTATTGACTGTGATGATATATGGTTAAATGATAAATTGGAAATGCAGGTTGATCTGATGGAAAGGAATCCACAATACATATTATGCTACGGTAGTATTGAGGAAGTTTTTTTAAATGGTCAGCATTTCAGAAATGTATTAAATAAATATGATAGCGGCTTTATTTTAGATCAATTACTCTTTCAATATGATGTGAATATATTAACAAGTATGATTAGTATGCCTCTATTAAGGGAGTCTGGACTGAAATTTGATTCCGAAATAACTGCTTCAGAGGAATACTGCTTATTTATGCAACTTGCAAGTATTTATGAAATAGGTGTTATAAAAGCGATTTTGGCCAAGTATAGGGTACATGAAAATTCTCTGACATCAAAAAGTCTGCACAAGCTTGGTTATGAAAGACGCTATACCTTAAATCGAATTCTTAAAAATAACCCTGAATTACTATCGGAACATAAAAAAGGCTTTCAGGAGGCCTATGCCCGGGCAAATTACTACGATACACGGTGGCTGATTTCTAGCAACCAGAAGTTTAAAGCTTTTAAAATGATGGTGCCAACAAGTTTTGTTAGTAAGAGTTATTTTGCTCTAACTCTTTTAACTTTAACGCCCAAACGTTTATGGGATTTAGTTCATTTAAAATTTAGGAACAGAACGTGATATGGGACGAAAGGGTTATTTTTCAAATTTTAAGATTGATTTAGCGAATCCCACAATAATATATACATTATTGTGGATATTTAGCTTTATCCTTTATTCTTTAGAGTTTACTAATAACATTATTGGACTAAATGAAAAGACTATAGTATTAATATCTGGTTCTGTTCTAAGTATATGGATGATTTATCTTTACATGTCTATACAAGGATTATTTGGATCTAATGTTGTAAGCAACTTAAAAATGCCCTTCCCGCAAAAAAATCCGGCTTCCAAGATTGATTATTTTAAAAATATTATCCGAATACTTACAACAATATGGCTCATTTTTACTTTTTTTGAAATAGTTTATTTTAAAGGTATTCCATTAATATCAGTTGTTATATTAGGCCAATATGATTTAGATTATAAAGCGTTTGGATTGCCAACAGTACATGGATTTTTAAACGCTTGTTATTTAACAATTGTATCTTCTTATGCAATCCTCTATTATAGCGAAAAGAGAAGAAAATACCTGCTTTATATAGTAGTTTTTTTGCTATGGCCAGTTCTGTTAATGTCGAGAGCTCTAATACTTTGGGCCTTGATAGAAGTTTTTTGTATTTATTTGATTTTTTTTAAGTTAAACCTTACAAGGATTTTAAAAACAGTAGGTTATGTATTTGCTTTTATATACATATTTGGCTTTATAGGAGATAACAGGGGAGAAGTCTCCGAAACTAAATTTACTGACAATTTCATAAAGGATGAGTATAAAGATGTCTCTGATTATATCCCAACGGGATTTGTTTGGGTATATTTGTATTTAACGACACCAATTAACAACATCGTTTGGAATATAGATAAAGTTGAACCTAAGTATAATTTAAGATATACAACTGCGAGCTTAATCCCTTCTGTGATCCGGGATCGAATCTATGTGCAGGAAGACGAAAAATATTCAGTTGAATTGTATGATGAAGCTTTTAACGTGTCAAGTTACTTTGCTAATTATTTAAAAGATTTTGGAATATACGGTGCATTAATAATAGGTGGAATTATTCAGGTCATCATATTGAGATTTTTTTTTTCTGCACGCCAATTTGAAATTGGAAGTATGTTGGCTTTTTCATGTTTGTTTTATGCGCTTGCCTTGTGCGTATTTACAGACTTCTTTTTTAGCTTAGTGACGGTTTTTCAAGTGTTATTAGGCCTATTTATTAATTATTTGTTATATAGTAAAACAAAGAAAAAAATATATGCTCAAAAATAAAATTCTATTAATTACCGGAGGTACTGGGTCTTTTGGAAATGCGGTTTTAAGTAGATTCCTGAATACCGATCATTTTAAAGAAATTCGAATTTTTTCAAGAGATGAAAAAAAACAGCATGACATGCGTGTGGCTCTTAATAATCCTAAATTGAAATTTTATATTGGTGATGTTAGGGATTATACCAGTATTGAGCAGGCAATGCGTGGTGTGGATTATGTTTTTCATGCGGCAGCATTAAAACAAGTTCCATCTTGTGAATTCTTTCCCTTAGAAGCGACTAAAACAAACGTTTTTGGAACTCAAAACGTTATAGATGCAGCCGTAGTTAATAAGGTGACTAAAGTGATTTGCTTAAGTACTGACAAGGCCGCATATCCTATTAATGCCATGGGAATTTCAAAAGCACTAATGGAAAAAGTTGCTATTGCCGCTTCGAGAAATATTACTGCTAATGCTACAACGGTATGTCTTACACGATATGGAAATGTAATGGCTTCGAGAGGATCTGTTATTCCATTATTTTTACAGCAAATAAAAAGCGGGGAAAGCATTACAATTACAGATCCTCGAATGACTAGATTCTTAATGTCACTGGACGAAGCTGTAGATCTCGTTCTATTTGCATTTGAACATGGTGGGCAAGGAGATTTATTTGTAAATAAAGCTCCTGCCGGAACGATTGGAGATTTAGCTCAAGCTTTAAAAGAACTTTGTGGATCAACTAACGAAATTAAAATTATTGGTACCCGTCATGGTGAAAAATTATATGAAACATTATGCACCAGGGAGGAAATGCTTAAAGCGGAAGATATGGGAGAGTTTTACCGTATTCCTGCCGATAATAGGGATTTAAACTATAATCAATATTTTTCAGAAGGAGAACAGGATATGTCCAAAGTTGAAGACTATCATTCGCACAATACCCAGCAAAAGGACATTGAGGGTATGAAACTGTTGCTTACTAAATTACCATATATTAGAAAGGAAATTTTCGGGGAAATAGATGTTAATCAATATTTCGGATAGGATATTGTCATTTACAGGATATGGTAGAGATAAATGTTATAAAAGGAAAGACGCATGAGGATTTTAGAGGTAAAGTAAGTCATTTTAATGAATTTGATTTAGAGAGTGTAAAGCGTATTTATAGCATTGCACATCATGATGTATCGGTTGTAGGAGCCTGGCAGGGACATCAGAGAGAACGAAAGTGGTTTTTTGTAACTTCAGGCTCTTTTAAATTCGTATTTATACAACCTGATAATTGGCTGAACCCCTCAGTTAAACTCCCTTATCATGAATTTATCTTAAGCGAGAAAGAAAATAAAATAATTTGCTTGCCTGGTGGCTATGTTTCAGGCTTTAATGCGGTTGAGCCGAATTCAAAAATGATTGTTTTTCCGATTTTTCTTTAGAAGAGTCAAGAAATGATGATTTTAGATTCGATAAGAGTTTATGGTATAAATGGTAATAATTTAATAAGGAATAAATTCCTATTATTTGCAATATGAAAAAAATAAAAGTAGCAACCATAGTGGGCACAAGACCTGAAATAATCAGGTTAGCTGAGTGTATTAAAAAGTGTGATTCTTTTTTCGATCACATTTTAATACATACTGGTCAAAACTATGATTATGAGCTCAATGAAATATTTTTTGAGGATTTGGAGTTAAGAAAACCAGATTACTTTTTGGATGTTGCTGGGAAACATCTTGGTGAAACGATTGGGAATGTTATAGCAAAATCATATGAGGTGCTTAAAGATGAGATGCCAGATGCCCTGCTCGTATTGGGGGATACAAATAGTGTTTTATGCACAATATCTGCAAAGCGCTTAAAAATTCCAATATTTCATATGGAGGCTGGGAATAGGTGTTTTGATCAAAATGTACCTGAGGAGATTAATAGAAAAATTTCTGATCATATTAGTGACATCAATTTAACGTATACTGAACATAGTCGACGATATCTTTTAAGTGAAGGTTTCAGAAAAGATCATGTTTTCGTAACAGGATCTCCATTAAGAGAAGTATTGTCTAGGTATACTATCCAGATTGAATCTTCTGATGTTTTGAATAAATTATCCTTGCAAAAGGGTAAGTACATTGTGGTCAGTGCTCATCGCGAGGAAAATATTGATCTTAAAGACCATTTTGAAGCCCTTGCTAATAGTTTGAATATGGTCGCCGAAAAATATCAAATGTCGGTAATTTTTTCTACCCATCCAAGGACTCAAAAAAGAATTCGGGAAAAAAATATTAAGTTTAATAAATTGATCTTTAATGTGGCACCATTAGGTTTTTTTGACTATGTGAGACTTCAACAAGATTCTTTTATAGTTCTATCAGATAGCGGAACAATAAGTGAAGAGTCTGCAATGATGAATTTCCCTGCCATTAGTATTAGGACCAGCACAGAGCGGCCAGAGGCCATTGACGCAGGGACAATTGTGCTTGGCGGTATTACACCTGACCAGATTTTACAATCAATCGAGCTTGTAAAGGGAACTCAGCATGATCAACCCGACCTGCCATGGGAATACAAAGTGATAAATACATCTGACCGAGTGGTTAGAGCCATTCAAAGTTATACCTCAATTGTCAACCGCGTTACATGGAACAAGTGAAAAAAGTATTGATCATTGGATCAAAGGGGATGGCTGGGCATGTCATTTATAATTTTCTAAAAATTAATACGGCATTTGATGTTATTGACATCGCACGTAGATCTGAATTCCATATCCCCAATTATGAATTGGATATAACAGACTTCTTTGCATTGAGCAAAGTTTTTGAAAAAGAGAGACCTAACTATGTAATTAATTGTATTGGTGTTTTAAATAAGGATGCGGAAGATCATCCAGATAAAGCTGTTCTGCTCAACAGTTATTTTCCTCATTTTTTGGCTAAATGTGGCAATGAATTAAGATTTAGAGTAATTCATATCAGCACTGATTGTGTATTTAATGGAAAAAAGGGGGGATATGATGAAACAAGTGAAAAGGATGGAATTGGATTTTATGCACAGAGCAAAGCTCTTGGCGAAATAGCCTATGGAAATAATCTAACAATAAGAACCTCAATTATAGGGCCTGAGCTGAAATCTGATGGTATCGGATTGTTTAATTGGTTTATGCAACAGAGTGGACAAATAAAAGGCTATCGACAGGCTTTCTGGACAGGAGTTACCACAATTCAATTAGCCAAAGCTATTGTGGCTGCTATTAATCAGAATTTAACCGGGCTACATCACCTTGTGAATGGAATGAAAATCAATAAATATGATCTAACTAATATATTCAGGATTGTTTTTCACAAAAATGATATCACAATCGAGCCGTATGACGATTATAAAGTAGATAAATCACTACTCAAAACCGATGATACCTTCAAACACTTCGTGCCGTCTTACGAATTGATGATAGAAGAAATGAAAGAGTGGATGTTAAAATTCAATGATTTATACTCACATTATAAGTTTTAAATTGTAATTATGAATTCAGCTCCAAGAAAATATTGGATTGTATCTCAGTTGTTTTATCCCGATGAAACCTCAACAGGATTTGTTATGACCAAGATAGCGGAGCAAATTTTAAATATTGGTGAGGTAAATGTAATTTGCGGCTCAGCTTCTTATCACTCTGAAGCACTTTCCAATGCTCTCGAGATAGATGAAAGGATTAAGATTCACAGAGTTAATTCCCCTAGTTGGAATAAAAACAACTTATTTCTTCGGATTTTGGGCTTTGTCATTGTCACGATAAGTTTATCTTGGAAGATTCTATTTAAAGTTAAAAAAGATGATACGATAATCCTTGTTACTAATCCTCCAACTTTAGTCATTTTGGTTGCAATGATTAAAAAGATAAAAAGATTTAGAATGTTTATAATTCTACATGACATCTTTCCTGAGAACCTAGCTGTCACTGGAATTATTAGCCGAAATTCTTTTTTATATAAGGTGTTGTTGAAATTATTTAATTGTTGTTACAACCAGGCTGATCATCTAATTGCATGTGGTAGTGACATGAAAGACATATTCACCTCAAAAGTTAGGTCATCTATGCCGATTTCGGTGATAACAAATTGGGCTGATCATAAGGATGTTTATCCTCAATCTATAGATAGAGATGAGTATTTTGAAGAGAATTTTGCAAATAAAATTGTTTTGGAATTTGCAGGAAATATTGGGCGGGTTCAGGGATTAGATCGATTTATGGAGGTCTTTTTAAAAGTGGATCACCCTTTATTGGCATTCGTTATCATTGGAGATGGTGCCTTTAAAGATAAATTATTGGAAATGAAACCTGAAAATTACAGAGCTTCAGTAAAATTTATTGATTCAAAGCCTAGGTCTGAACAAAATAGATTTCTGAACGCATGTGATATTGGTTTAGTTACATTAAGCGAGGGAATGTATGGATTAGGGGTTCCTTCAAAAGTTTATAACATTTTTGCAGCTGGAAAACCCGTATTGTATATTGGAGATTACAATTCGGAAGTATCTCGGTATATAACCGAGCATAAAATAGGGTGGGCTTTTACTTGGGACGATTTAGATAAAATAGAGTTGTTCTTGAAAAATCTTAATATGTCGGATATTGATCAGATTAAAGAAAAGGGCATTCATGCCCGATTAGTGGTAGAAAATAAATTCACAAAGAGTTTAGTCTTGGAACAATACAATAACATATTGCAGAACTATTAAGTATGGTTTTACTAACAGGAGCTACTGGTTTTTTAGGAAAGTTTATCATAAGGTCATTAACTTCAAGTGATTGTTTTGTAAGAACTTTAGGTCGGGGCATAAAAAATGATATTCTTTGTGATCTGTCATTGAGTATTCCTGAACTAAAGGATGATTTCAGTTGCATAATTCATTGTAGCGGAAAGGCCCATATTGTACCTAAAACGACCAAAGATGAGGAGTCTTTCTTTCACGTTAACGTTACAGGTACGAAAAATCTTTTAAAAGCCCTTGAGCTAATGAGATCGAGACCTAAATATTTCGTGTTTATAAGCACAGTAGCGGTATATGGGAGAGTAACAGCAAATTTAATCAATGAAGAATCCGCTCTTCTAGCAAAGGATGCTTATGGATTAAGCAAGATTTTAGCTGAGCGAACCATCCAGGACTGGTGTAATCAACATAATATAATTTGTACAGTTCTCCGCCTTCCATTACTCGCAGGATCAAATCCTCCTGGAAATTTGAGATCCATGATAAGGGGGATTGCTAAAGGATATTACTTTGATATTGCTGGCGGAAAAGCTCGAAAAAGTGTTGTTCTTGCAGAAGATGTTGCATCTATTATAACTTTGGTTGCTAAAATTGGAGGTATTTATAATTTAACAGATCGATGTCATCCTAGCTTTTCAGAATTATCAGAAAGTATATCTAATCAATTGGGGAAATCAAAACCATTTAATATACCGTTATGGATGGCACAAGGTTTGGCAAGAATTGGAGATATATTAGGAAAAAATGCTCCAATAAATAGTAATAAATTAGTTAAGATCACTAGTGATTTAACATTTGACGATACGAAAGCTGTCGAATCTTTTCAATGGAATCCAACACCGGTTTTAAACGGGTTTAAAATTCAATGTTAATTTATTATATGGTTTAATTTTTTTATGTCAATATTCCTAACACTTATAATTACAATTTCATTATTTGCAGTTATGCTGATTTATTTCCGCATTGCAGATCATTATAATATCATTGACCATCCCAATGAGAGAAGTTCACATACTGAAATTACGATTCGGGGAGGAGGAATCATTTATGTTTTTGCGGGATTGCTTGCAGTGATACTTCATACTGAATTCTGGTTGCCTGTTCTCGGGATGCTGCTCATCGGAACCATCAGTTTTATTGACGATAGGATTTCCTTATCCAATAAAATCAGATTTTTTTTCCATTTGACTGCTGTTACTTTGCTCTTTATCTTTTTAAATATATTTCAGATCTTCCCAATTTGGATGAGTATAATTCTTTACATCTTTGTTATTGGAATTATCAATGCCTATAATTTCATGGATGGAATTAATGGGATTACTGGTGTATATAGCCTGGTTGTACTAGGAGGATTGCAATATGTAAATTATAATATTGTCGAATTTATTGAGTCAGATATGATCTGGTTACCGATTCTTGCTAGTTTGGTCTTTTTGTTTTTTAACTTCCGCAGAAAGGCAAAGTGTTTTGCTGGAGATGTTGGAAGTGTAACCATTGCATTTTGGATTGTTTTCCTGCTTTTAAAGCTCATCATCCAAACAGGAAATTATACTTACATTCTGTTCCTTACGGTGTATGGTGTTGATGCAGTCTTTACCATTATTCATCGATTGATGCTTAAAGAGAATATATTTGAAGCGCATCGTCTGCATTTTTACCAGATTCTGGCCAACGACCAAAATTGGGAACATATTTGGGTTTCATCAATTTATGCAGTGATACAACTGGTTATTGTGATTATAGTTGTTTTAGTGCCACTTAATTTTGGGTTTTTATTTCTATTAACTACGGTGCCTTTGGCGCTGGTTTATATTTATTTGAAGCCAAAATTGATGTTTAAGATTGATTAACAAGCGATCTGTGTTTTTATTAGGTGACCAATAAAAACATAGATTCCTTTTTGGTTTAATTATTGTTAGTTTTGTTGAGGCCATTTTAACGTAATGTGTATGTTTACAAAACTACAAATTGTATCTCGCTGGATTATTTTTACCATTGATATTTGCTTAAGCATCTTCGCGCTGCTATTTTCAATTATTTTGCAGCACAATTTTAAAATCGATGGGATAGATTTCCTTGCTTTTTATAAAGCAGTGGTGATGGTGGTGATTATCAACTCACTGGTATTTTATAGTGTGAAAACATTTGCTGGCATTGTAAGATATACTTCAGCCCAGGATTCATTTCGAATTCTATTTGCAGTAATTCTTAGCTCTTTAATTCTATTTTTTGCACATGCAATTGCTATTGTAATAACTGGTGAGCATGTGGTGAGCAATGTGGTTATCGTTATATATACTTTATTTAGTTTTCTGTTACTGATTACCTATAGAGTAATTGTAAAGTACTTTTTTATGTACATTAAGAATGCCAATCTGGATAAGCGAAGAATTATCATTTATGGCGCTGGTGAAGCAGGAGTGGCTACAAAACGAACTTTTGACCATGATGCAAAAGTCAATAAAACAATTATCGCTTTTGTAGATGATGATTTGCGTAAAGTTGGAAAAACAATTGATGGGGTAAGAATACTAGATGCAAATCAACTGGAGCATCTGATTGTGAAACATGAAGTAGATGAAATCATCTTTGCTTCGTACACGATCCCTTTGGAGCGTAAAAACCAGGTGGTAGATGTTTGTCTGGAAAATGAAGTTAAGATTTTAAATATTCCATCACCAGAGGTTTGGGCTAGAGGTGAGGTAACAACAGCACAAATTCAGAATATTAATATTGAAGATCTGCTCAATAGAAAGACCATTGAGATTGATATTGAGGGTATTCAAAATCAGTTGAAAGGTAAACGGATTTTAATAACGGGGGCCGCTGGTTCTATTGGTAGCGAGATTGTAAGGCAACTATTGAAATTCGAAAGTGGATTGATTATCCTTTGTGATCAGAGTGAAACTGCCCTGCATCATATTTATCTTGAGCTGGAGGAGCACCATACAAAAGCCAATTTCCATGCTTTTGTTGGCGATGTTAAAGATCAGAAACGTATGCAGCATTTGTTTGATACTTATAAACCACATTATGTTTATCATGCCGCTGCCTATAAGCATGTTCCTTTGATGGAAGGTAATCCTGCAGAAGCCATAAAAACGAATGTGATGGGCACTAAGACCATCGCTGATTTATCCGTTAAATATGGTGTGCAAAAGTTCGTGATGATATCTACAGATAAAGCAGTAAATCCGACCAATGTTATGGGCGCATCTAAGCGAATTGCAGAGATTTATGTACAATCATTGAACAATTCATTAAATAATCCGGATTTGATCTTTACCAATGGTCTAAGTTATTTAAATGATAACAATGTAAAACCAATAACGAAATTCATCACTACAAGGTTTGGAAATGTATTGGGTTCCAATGGTTCTGTAATCCCTCGCTTTAAGCAGCAGATAGAAAATGGTGGGCCGGTCACCGTAACGCATCCTGAAATTACGCGTTATTTTATGACTATACCTGAAGCTTGTCGCTTGGTGCTTGAGGCAGGCTGTATGGGGAAAGGTGGAGAGATTTACATCTTCGATATGGGTAAATCCGTAAAGATTGTTGAGTTGGCCAAGAAAATGATCCGTTTAGCAGGTTTGGTACCTAATCAGGATATCAAAATTTCTTATTCCGGTTTAAGACCTGGGGAAAAATTGTTTGAAGAACTGCTAAACGATAGTGAGAATACTATACCTACCCATCATGAGAAAATTATGATTGGACAGGTAAGAGAATATATATTTAATGATATTGAAGCCCAAATCTACCAATTGCTAGTTCATGCTGCCTCGAATAATACAAGACAGGTGGTTAAACAAATGAAAGTTATTGTACCAGAGTTTATCAGTAATAATTCTATTTATGAAGAATTAGATGCCCCGGTACAGGTAGAGGAAAATCCCTAAAAATGAAGAAATACTTATTGCTAGGTGCGCTAGCTTTAGCTTTTAATGGTTTAAAGGCCCAGACACCTAATGTAAACATCCCTTATTCTTATCAATTTTATCAGAAGCTGAATAAATCAGTATATGATGTAAACAACCGTTCACATTCTGCTATTAAAGGTTTTTATGCCGATGACTCTTTGCTGGTAAACCGGTACCAGGATTTAATGCAAATGGGAGTAGATTCCTTAAACAAACGTTCATGGGTTCGTAGAAAACTCACTGAAGAACATTTGTTGAATTTTAAAGGGGATGATTATACAGTTTATGCAGATTATCTCCCTGACTTGTTGATAGGTCGCGATTTTAAGAACAATACGACTGTGTGGAAAAACACTCGTGGCTTTCAGATAGGAGGCACAGTTGGAGATAAATTCTCTTTTTATACCAATGGTTTTGAAAATCAGGGTGTGTTTGCGAATTACATTACTGATTTTATCAATGCCAATGGTGTAGTGCCTAGTGAGATGACTGGTAAGTTGGATAAGAAAACAAAAGATTGGGCCTATGTAACTGCTTTGTTGTCTTATACACCTAATAAGCATTTGAATATTGCTTTAGGATACGATAAAAACTTTATTGGTGATGGGTATCGTTCGATGTTGTTGTCTGATTTAGCAGCTAACTATTCTTTTTTAAGGGTACGAGCTACTTTGGGTAACGTGCAGTACCAGACTATATTTGGTTATATGCTGGACCCCGGAGCAGAAAGACTGACCGAAGATAGACGCTTAGGTGATAGGGGTAAATGGGCAGCCATGCATTATGTAGATTGGAATGCTACCAATCGCTTTTCTATTGGCTTTTTTCAGGCCGTAACCTGGGCTGATGCGGAGCCTGAAGGCAAGCGAGGGTTTGATTTTAACTATGTCCACCCATTCATCTTCTTAAGGTCGGTAGAAGGTGCCAATACCACCTCTCCTGACAAAATGCGTTTAGGAATCAATACCAAATATGAGGTTCTGAATAAAACAACGGTATATAGCCAGTTTATGATTGATGAATTTACGGCTAAGGAGTTTTTTAGCAATAAAGGTTATTGGGCAAATAAATGGGCGTTGCAACTTGGTTTTAGGGGATCAGATTTGTTTAAAGTAGAAAACCTGAATTATCTGGCAGAGTTCAATACGGCAAGACCTTATACATATGCCCATTTTGATAGAGTGTCTAATTATGCTGAGATGAATCAACCATTGGCGCATCCAATGGGCGCGAATTTTAGAGAAGTATTGGGGATTTTAAATTATAGCTATAAAAGATTTGATCTGCAGGGGCAGCTGATGTATGCCAGATATGGTCTTGATCCGGATGGTATGAATTATGGCAAAGATATTTTTAAGAGCTACGCTACTAGATCTGTAGAGTATGGCAGTCATATTGGTCAGGGGATAGGTACTAACCTTTATTTTGCAGAAGGAAAAGTCGCTTATCTGATCAATCCAAAATATAATTTGCGCTTAGAGGTAGGGGGGATATGGAGAAAGGAAACAAATGTAATTGGGAACACAAATACTGCATTGTTTACTTTTGGCTTACGGAGTACGTTCAGAAACCTGTATCAGGATTTTTAATTACCCTACATTTTCAAGCCGATAATGTATAAGAATTATAATCATACTTATAATTTTTGCCTTTTTTGGTGAAAGTTATAAGTATACTTATAACTTTTCTTATGAGTATGCCACTCAACCGTATTTTATTGTGTTAGATCATGTAATTCGACAGTTTTCACTGAATTTCAGATAAGTTGGGGTTCACAATTGTGATCTGTCTAGTTTTGCTATTAGAATTCACCAGGCAATGGCTAAGGCAACTTATATCGATCCTTTTGTAGATTTCGCCTTTAAGCGGCTATTTGCTACTGATGAAAGTAAACCCATCTTGATAGGGTTTCTGAATCAGGTGCTTAAAGGAAGAAAATACATTGCTGCCATTCAATACGGCAAAAATGAGCATCCTGGAGAAATTAATGACGAAGGTGGTGTTGTGTTTGATGTAATCTGCACGGATGCTGATGAGAATAAATTCATAATTGAAGTCCAGAGGAGCTATCAGAAATACTTTAAAGAGCGGGCTTTGTTCTATACTTCAAGGGTTATTAGTGAACAAGCCCCAAAAGGAAGTAGAAAAGATTGGGCATACAATTTAACAGAGGTTTACCAGGTTGTATTTCTGGAGAACTTTAATCTGCCGGATAGTTCCAGATCTGAGTATGTGCAGGATATCTGTTTGGCTAACAGGTATACAGGGGAAATATTCTATGATAAGCTGGGCTTTATTTTCATCGAGATGCTTAACTTTGTGAAGAAGCAGGACGAACTCGTTACAGAATTGGACAAGTGGTTATATGCATTGAAGCATTTAACAGAGTTTGATATACGTCCTGAGTATTTGTCCGGACCGGAATTTGATCAATTGTTTAACCTGGCTAAATATGCCAACCTAACTAAGGGAGAAAGAGATATGTATAATGCAAGTTTAAAATACAAGTGGGACAATAAAAACGTATTGGATTATGCTGTTGAAACAGCTGAGGCAAAAGGGATAACCAAAGGCAAACAAGAAAAAGTTGTTGAAATGGCCCGCAAAATGAAGGGGTTTAATGAACCTGTTGAGAAAATTTCAGTTTACACTGAACTCTCTATTGAAGAGATTGAAGCCTTGTAAGGGGTAGCTGGTTATGTCATTTACTCGCGAGCTTTCGGTTTTTAGCATTTACAAAGCCAGTCAGCATTTGGTTAAATATAAATAAGGATATTGTAACAACTGATACTATTGCTGTATTCCCATAATCAGAAAGTGCGAATGCAAACAAAATAATAACTCCATTCAATAAGGTTAAAATAAGCGTGGTTTGCAAATGCGTAAAACCCAATTCTAGCATCTGGTGGTGAATGTGGTTCCGATCTCCCACAAATGGAGATTTCCCTTTTGCAAGCCTAATGATAAATACCCTCAATGTATCAGAAATGGGTCCAATCAATATTGCCAACACAATCCCTAAAGATGAAGGTACCTGCGAAGTAGATTCAATTTCTAAAGCATCAGTTACCTGAATAAACTTTAATGCCATTACAGCGGATATCAATCCGATTAATAAGGAGCCTGTATCACCCATAAATATTTTGGCTGGCGTAATGTTAAACTTCAGAAATCCTAAAATTGCACCAACAAGCGTTAAAGAAACCATCGCCAGTTCATATTGATGGAGATTGATGAACAACGCTGAAAACACGCTATTTACGATAATTCCTGTAATGGCTGCTAAGCCGTCAATTCCATCAATCAGATTAAAGGCATTGATGATAAACATGATAATCAGCACAGATAAAACCACGCTGGGGAAATAAGACAATTCATGTATGCCGAATAAGTTATGCAAGTTGCTGAGGCGGATATCACCCGGAATAACAAGAATCAATCCGGCAATAAACTCTATAAAAAATTTGCTGCGATGACCTACGCCAGCCAGATCATCCTTAATGCCTATGGCAAAAAGCATCATACAGGCTATAAGTAGATAATTGACCGGTAATTCAGGATTTGTACTGCCAAAAAGCAATAAAGTGATGGTAAAGCTCATAAATATAGCTACACCGCCTAAACGTGGAATACCTGGGTTATGAATCTTCCTGAGGTGACCCAAATCATCATATAGATGTCGCGTCCTTGCAACATGGATAATTGAAGGGATGATCAGTAAGGTAATCAAAGTAGAGGTAATCAAGATAAAAAAATACAAGGTCATGATAGATCAATTGATCGGTGTCTGATTTCCGTTGCCGGATTTCCCTGATAAATAGCAAAGGCTATTAAATTTTTTGTGGCTACAGATCCGGCACAGAGTACTGCATGAGCCCCTACCGTGACCCCATGGGTTATTATAGCCTTTGCGCCAATCCATACCCCGTCTTCTAAAATGATACTTCCTGTAGTTAAGCCAAAAGCGGGGTCTTTGTAATTGTGGCTTCCTGTGAGTAACAAAGCACCTTGTGAAATGCAGACATGGTTGTTAATATGTACGCTAACCAGGTTATCTATCCAAACGTTTTCGCCAACCCAGGAATGATCACCGATTTGAAGTAACCAGGGATATTTAATATTTACACAGGGTTTGATCACTACACCTTTACCCACAGAGGCGCCAAATAAACGCAATAACCATACTTTTAATAAGCTTGATGGAATAAAAGATGTTTTAAACAAAAACGCATTGATGTAATACCATAATATTCGCTTGGCAATGCTTCCTCCCGGGTCATAAGATGAGTTGTTGTACAGTGAAAGATCAGTCTTTCTCATCCGTATCTATGATTTCTTTTATTTTGACATCCACCATCAAACGAAACCAAAAGGCCTGTAAGAAG
Organism: Candidatus Pedobacter colombiensis; assembly: GCA_029202485.1. Classification (NCBI taxonomy): domain Bacteria; kingdom Pseudomonadati; phylum Bacteroidota; class Sphingobacteriia; order Sphingobacteriales; family Sphingobacteriaceae; genus Pedobacter; species Candidatus Pedobacter colombiensis. The sequence goes on from CP119313.1 coordinate 188,485, forward strand.
TGGAAAAGAAAGCCTTGGTAGCCGTCAAGAATTCCCAATCTGAAAATATAACGATACATGAAGTACATAGCCGGCCTAATGAATAAGGGCATTCGCCACCACAGTTTTTTAAGCCATGCCGTTCTTTGATCCGGGCTACCCCAAAATAAGGGCTTTACCGTTTGTGCCCTTAGCAGTTTTCTGCGCTCTACCTCTTCCCTTGCCAATAGGTCGCTGTAAACGTTATGTTTCTCTATCCAGAAGCTAATGCTGTTTTCCTTTAAGTTTTCTTCCACCAGGTGTCCATCTTTCCAGATAACCGTTTTTCCGGGCACAATAAAACGGTGGTCCATCAACTCATTCAGATCGGAGTACCCTGTGTTGTACCTAAACATTTTTAACAGGTAAAAGGGATATAGTCCGCCATACTTAATCCATTTACTTTTAAAATAATTCTTACGGTTAAAATAGATCCCATCTATATTGGGGTGGTCTTCATCCTTAAATTCCAGCAATCGTTGTTTGAGCTCAGCAGATACAATCTGATCGGCATCAAGACCAATAACCCATGGAGTTTTAATATCGAAAACTTTGAGTGCATAATGCCACTGGTGCGGATGATTTAAGAATGGATGCTCCTTAACCTTGGCGCCATATCGTTTGGCGATGCTTACGGTTTGATCGGTGCTCCCGGAGTCCAATACATAAACTATGGCCCGAAGGCTGTAAATAGAGCTCAATAAGCGGGGCAGATGCCGTTCTTCATTATAGGTTAAGATAATGAAGGTGAAATGAGGATTAACCATGGAGCTGTAAGGTTGGGTTAACTATTTGCTGATACATTTTAAGGTACTGCCCGATAAGCTTATCCCCATTAAATTCATTGACAATAATGACAGGGGCAAATTCTCTGATAACCGCAAGCATACCTTGACTGTGGTATATTTTATGGAGCTGCTCTTTAATTGAGTTTACATTGGTGTCGCAAACCCAGCCTAAGTTGTTTTTGGTTACATATTTAGCCAATCCGACGGCTCCGCTAACTAAGACTGCTGTGCCGACACATAGGCTTTCGATCACCACATTGCCAAAGTTTTCATCATAGGAGGGAAGGACTAGCAGATGATGCTGAGCAATGAGTTCAAATTTATCTTTGCTTTTAAAACCAACCCAATCGATGTTATTATGGATCCGGTATTGTCGACTGAGTTCTTTTAGCTTTTCGATATAGGTGGTTTCACCACTTCCTGCTATGGTCAGTTGATATGGGATGCTGAGCTCAGCCAATGCCCCAAACAACAACTCAAGTCCCTTTTTTCGCTCAATCCGGGAAAGAAAGAGCAGTTTCATCACCCTGTAATCCTGAACAGCAATAGGAATGTAAACAGGCAGGCTTACCGCATTGTGTATGGTAAAAATGCTTTTGGGTTTAATCAGTCGCTCAATGGTTTCTTGCTCCCTTTCCGAAGTGGTATGTAAATGGCAGCGATTGAGCAAAAACCTGCCTGCAGTTGTATGGAATAGTTTTTTTATAGGAATATTCCGGTTTGTAAAGGAATAGTCGCTCAGGGTACCACGCGGCGATAAGATCACCGGTACTTTTCGCAATAGGGCAATGCAACATGAAAATATAGAAACGAGGTTCCACCAGGCATGGATATGGACGACATCAAAGCTGCGGACTTCTCTCCAGAGGGTAAGGAGTAGTTGAGGAGAGAAATGGCTATGGTCTTTAGTGATTCGTTTAAAATACCGCACAAAAACACCCTCCACATTTTGTGGAATGCCGCTAACAACCTGCAATTCTGTAGGTCCGTTGGCTGTTGTACTAAATACTTGAACTGCACAACCATTTTTAACCAGCTGTTCACAAAGTTTGGACACAGACATGGTTGGTCCGCCGTAAATGTAAGCGGGTTTGTAAGATGCATTAATTTGTAAAATGTTCATCAATAGATAGGTTTTAAGATATTTGTAAAGCGGAATGCCCAAAAAAACAAGAGCATGCTCAGGTAACTCCAGAACACGGAGTTGATTAAAAATTCAAAGCTTTGTCCACGCCAGAAAATTTGAAATAATCCTGTAAACAAGAGGGCTGTGCCCAAAATATAGCCCCCAAATAAGGTTTCAGCTTTGTTGGAGATCAGCTGGCATACGGCACCGTAGATGAACAGGCAGATGAAAATGCCAATTACACCGCCAGAGAGGTAAGCATCTACGATAAAGGCCGGTTTGGCAGATGCTTTTGAACCACGATGTATGACGCCTGCCTTATAAACACGCTCCATCACCACCTGTTCAGTAATGGGTTTCGATGGCCAGAGCACACGAGGGATCACAGATAGCAAAGATTGCTGAACCAGGTCAAATCCGTAGTAATCAATGTGAGCTGGTGTGGATTGAACATATCTGGTAAACATCTCAATTTCGCTTAAGCGGGAAGTGAAAAAGGACCAGTTGCCATCTGTGTCATCCTGGTCAAGCGTAGCTTCAAGTGCAAGCATTCCTGCTTGATCTGCAGCAACATTAGCCGACCAGGCCTGCTCCCGAAAAATGCGATTATAGGTCGGTAACAGGATAAAAAGCAGGAGCAATAAAGGGACAAAAGTGAAGAACACGAATCTTTTATAATTGGGGTATAAAAAAATACCCAATATGAGGACACTTAGAATTATAGGCTCTTTAAAGCCGGAAATCAATGCTTGGTAAGCATTGAACCCATAGATGAGCAGGCAAAAGCAGGTGCTCCATATTTTTCTTTCTGGGATGGCAAAAGCAAGCGCCAAAGTACCTGCAATAAAGCTCAATGTATTGAGTTGATGAGAAAATTGGGATAACCCATCAAAAAGGGTGAGTGAATAGGATAAGGTAAGGGTAATTAAGGCAATGGCAAAGATCAGTCTACTCAGGTTGGATCGGTTGTACGTGTACCTTGGCTTGATGGAGGCATCCATAAAAATAAGTAACCCACTCACGAAGGAAGCATGTGCAAGGCAATAGTACCGCTGGCATTGAGCGGTAAGCTTTAACTTTTCCGGGTCGACGAAAAAGGAATCACTTATTTTATTAAAATCAACATAGCCCAGCACGTCAAAGAAATAGAATATAGAGGTGCAGCACATATATCCGGCAAAAATGAGCTGTACCAGAAAAATTGGCCGCATCAGTTGTTCTGCTATGGAGCGGTCGTCGGGCAAGGGTTTTATCCGCCCGGTTAAAGTCAGGTAGAAGATAAAAAAGGATCCCGACCAGGCTAGCAAATAGGATAATATATCGTGATCCATAAATAGCAATGCCAATATCCAGGGAATAAATAGAATGATGTATCGTTCGATAGACAATCGATTATCCATGTGTTATTGTGGCTTTAATCGAAGCAACTTGCTTTTGAAAGGTCCAATGGTTGATGATTTGTTTTGAATGCATACCCATTTGTGCCAAGCCGTTTTTACCGCTATTTACCAATAGTTCTAAATGCCAGACTAAATCGGCTAAAGATTGGGCTTTAAAAATGCGTCCATTATAGCCGTCTTTTACCAAATCAACAGCGCAGCCTACTTTATCAGATACTAAAACTGCCTTAGCGCAAGCCATGGCTTCGTTTATTGCGAGCCCCCAGGTTTCGCTTATGGAGGGCAGACAAAATAAATCAGCCGCCTGGTAAAGTATTGGCATGCGGGATTGGTTCTGGAATGTTAAGAAGTGAATATTTGCTGATAAGGCATTTTGCTGAGCTTTATGTTTAAGATCGGCTTCTTCAATGCCATTCCCGGCCAGCAAGAGGTGGACATGGGGTTTACGAAGCGCAATAAATGCGGATAGCAGTAACATGAGCTGTTTTATAGGCTCAAATTTTCCCGCATATAAGATCAATATGTCGTTCTTACCAACGTTAAGGGAAAGTCTTAATTCTTGTGCTGCGATCTCATGGTTTGCCCCGAAACGTTCGTTATCTATTGCATGCGGTGCAAAGCTGAGCTGATGATCCTTTAAGCCGTACCTTTTAAAATAAGCCTTGTTGCTCGTTCCAACATAAAAAGCATGATCTACGTGTCTGTATACCCAGCTTAGGTACAGCTTTTTCAATAGCTTTTTTAAGCCAGCAGGCTCATTCAATAGCGTCGAGTCACCTCTAAAATATACCGGGATCTTGTTCTTGAAATAACGCAGGCATTTCAAATGCCCCTTAAAGGCCCAGCCATATACCAGTATGGCATCCGGTTGCCAGGTGGCTAGCTGTGTTGTTAAATTATGGTGTTGTGCCCATTGGTAGGAATAACCCTCAAGTAAGGGAATGTCCCAGCTGATGACTTTGCCAAAACCTGGGTCGAATTGTTGCGTCGTTTCTTCGCCTCTGGTATAATAGACTTTAATGTTCAATTGCCCACCTGTAGCCAGCAGTTTAAAAACCGGGGCGTAATATTGTATAGGGTGTGTAGTAATGATGGCTAGTTTCTTCACTGTTGATGGATAACCCTGTTAAACAACTCGGTTTGCTGCAAAGTGATGTGGGCTGCGCTATATTTTTTTATGTGTTCCGTAAGCTTAAGTGGCGCTAAAGACAGGTTTGCCCAGTCGCTTAAAATCCCGGTCAATTTGCTGTGGATGCCCTCATCAGAAAATTTAATTAAAGCGGTATTGGTTGTGCACTCATTGATAATATCAATAGCGCTGGAATTTTGATGAAATATGGCCAATAGTGGCTTTTTGCTGAGCAGATATGGATATATCTTCGAAGCCGTATATTGCGGATCGTCGGAACCTGGGATAAACAGCGCATCTGCCTGCTGAAGACTGAGCAAGGTATGGTAAAAACTGATTCTATCGGTGATTTCTGTCACATGATCCTGGACCTGGTATGTTTTAGCGATAGGCAATATCGTGGATACGCCTTGTCCGGAAGGTGCATAACTGGTTCCAATAAAGTAAAAATGAAGCTGGTTAAACAAGCTGGGCTCTTGCTGTAAGCCTTTTTGTAAAGCTTCAAACACCAGGCTTATTGCAGTTTGCATATCTGCTCCTCCACGCCCGACGTACAGAATGTTAACTTTTCCGGGGTTCAGCAGTTCTTTAAATTGATGCTTATTGGATTTTGCGATCACAAAATCTGTTTCAAGCACCCCGAATGTAATCATTGCAGAAGGAATGCTGGCAATACGGGCATAGCGGTTTTGTAAAGTACTGAGGTAAGCTGCGGAAACACTAATCAGGCCATCCACATATTTCATAGCCAGTGGTTCCATGTACTTGTTTAAGCGATAGGAAAACCAATATTTAGGAGGTTGATGGTGTTTGGGCTTATTTTGGTAATAGTCAGAATGCCAGGGGTCCTGCATATCGATCACATAAGGAATTCCAAAACGTTTCTTCCAGTAGGCGCCTAAAATGCAAAGCGGAAATTGGGTTGTTGAAAAATAGATCAGGTCGTATTGCTGCGCTTTGAGTAATTGATCGACCTTTTGTTTGTAGAACCATATTGACCTTAAAGCCAGACTTCCTAAACCCAATTTGGAGGTCCATTTTTTATTAAAAGCTGTTACCGTATGAATTTTGATACCTGCAGGAATGCTTTGCATTAGCAATTCATCTTTCATCAGTTCCGAATGCTCCTGGTTCACGATAACGACTTCCGCGTCCCAGCCGTTTTGTGCAAAATAAGGCAAGCTCATTCGTATCCGATGTGTATCTGCGGCATTGGAGGGGGCAAAGTAAGGCGAAATGATAAGGACTTTTCGGTTCAAAATGTGGATGTCTGTTGAATGAGCGTTAAGAATTTTACCTGTTCAGTTTCCCAGTTCAACTTTGTACCTGCAAGTGTTAGGGATGCTTGTTTGGCTTGATCAAGCTGACCCCGGTTTTTGGCATAGTGTAAAAGCGCTTTAGAAAGAGATTGCGTATTGCCGGTTTCGTATAAGTACCCAAATTCCGGATGGGTGGTTAAAAGGCTACACTGCGCAGTGGTATTGCTGGCAATTACCGCTAATCCCGCTTGTAGGTACGTGAAGATCTTATTCGTAAGGGCAATGTCGTTGTTTTTGCAAAATGAAGGTTCAAGGGCCAGTCCGATATCAAATTGAGCTGAAAAAGTAATCAACTCATCAGGCGCAACAGGCGGATGAAAATGCAAGGGATATAAGTTTGGGCTTACTAATTTTTCAAAATATTCCTTGCTGGTTTGATACTGGAAATCGCCCAGTAGGTGCAATTCAAAATTCCCGGGAGGTAAAATGTTTAGTGCTTTAATTACCTCTTCAATGCCACGCCGGGTGCCAATTGTTTGAGAGAACCAAAAGAGTTTTACAGCTGAAGTAGGGCCTGTTTTAGCGGTGTTGATTGCAGATGTCTGATTAAAAACATTCAGGATGGTCAGGATGTCTTTGGATGGGAATAAGGCTTGATAAGCAGCCGTAATTTGTGGACTGCTTGCAGTTAAATAGTTGGCTTTAGGGAAGTACTTTTGCTCTATATAGGTTTTTAATCGTACATCAAAACTATTTGGATCATTACTCACTTCATTTCTATGGAAATCTTCTGCATCAAATCCGCAAGGTTTAAGATGGTATGCTGCGGCCCTTACAGCAGCGGGAAGTGCACCCAGGTTATGCGCAATATAAAGGTCGGCCTGATGCTTTATTGCTGCTTTTGTAAGCATAAAGCTAGCTCTTGCAATGGCTGTTTCTGCAAAAAAGGGGATGCTTACTTTTTTAGCCCCTATCGTTGCTAATTTATGTATAAGCCTGCTGAGAAAATAGGTTGCTCTATTTTGTTTAGGTGCCCCGCCAACCCGTATGGCTTTCCATTTTCTAGATTTTAACAAGGCCTCGTCAAATTTAGTCCCCCATTCATTACGGTAGGCATAAAGTACCTTCACATCATGTCCTGCGGAGCTCAATGCATCGGCCTCTTTTACCAGTCTAGGGTTTAAGGAAGGCTGACCGCTTGTAATTAATAAGATTTGCATAAATTTTTAGGTATTGGCTAACCATAACTTCGGACGAAAAACGAGCCTCTGCATCCATCCTGACTGCTATCCTGTTTATTTCGGGTAGCCGGTTGATAAAAACTGCCATTTCATCTACTGTGGAACAGATGAAGCCATTTATCCCATGTTTTACGATTTCGGGCACAGCGCCTCTTTTAAAGCCTATTACAGGTGTTCCACAAGCTAAAGCCTCTGCCATAACGATTCCGAAAGGTTCATCCCATTCAATGGGCATTAATAAAGCTGACGAATTTCTAAGTAGCTCGTTTTTTTGATGATCATTGACGGGGCCGATATAAGTGATGGATGCATTTAAAAATGGTTTTATTTTTTGATCAAAGTAATCCTGATGTTCAGGGGAGATATTGCCCGCAATCACCAGCGTTTTACCAGTCTTTATGGCGGCTTGAATGGCGATATGTGTGCCTTTGATGGGCTCGATACGGCCTAAAAATACCAATGGTGCATTTGCAGGTAATTCAAACTGCGGAATGTACTTGTTCATTTCCACTGCATTGTATATGGCATAAGCAGGTGCATGTGGCTTAATTTTATCAGTAATATAATTGCTGCAGCCGGTAAACCATAAGCTGTTTTTTTGAGAAAGATAAGTCGCTTTTTTGATCTGGCTAATGGTTGGCTCACGTTGGTAGCTCATGAGTTTGGGGATGCTTAAGGGTAACATCGGTAATAGGTAACTCAGCCTCCCAAAGCTGTGGATCAGGTCGAACTTCTTGCTGAGTATTGTTTTGTTAATAGTCCAGCTGTTTTGTAGATGATCAATTCTGCCATTACCGCCTGGACTTGGGTAACCAATCAATTTGGCGCACACTTTTGAATCGGAATGTGCAAATAGGGTAACCTCATGCCCCTGATTGCAAAGTTCAGTTACTAAGAGGTGTATTATTCGTTCTATACCACCATAATAAACCGGAGGTACTGGAATTTGAGGGTCAGCGGTGATGGCTATTTTCAATTTTATTTTTTAATCTTTTGGTGGCCTTCCAGCCAATTAATTGCTTAGCTATTTTGGTACATCCCCCGCAAGGATAGCTAAGGGTTGGTTTTATCAATTGGCCTATGTTTGTTTTGGCACTCGTAATTAAATCAGTATGCTTGGGGTAAATCTCATAGATAAAGTTTTGCCAGATGTTTGAACAGGCCAGTTGTGCTTTAGTATCGTTTCTGTAATTTAAGAGCCTGTCGCAGGCACCCTTTATCGCATAAAAAGCGGATTCGTAGGCAGCTCTTGTCTTAGCCCCTGATATGCTCCCTGTTAAGCCTGATCTGTAATATAGTGTGGCTTCAGGCTCAAATAATACCTTTTTACTGTTGAGCAATACCCTGGTGAAAAACTCAAAATCATTAATCAAGGATAATTTTTCATCCCATAATCCCGACAAGCGCAATGTATTTCGTGGGATTAGCCATAAAGCACATTGCATCATGGGTTGTGCATTCATCCAGGCCGTCACCAGCCATTCGTCGGGTGGCATATCCATCCAGACTGGTTCAGGATTTAATTTAAAAGTGTTGATATTGTCATCGTAGAAACGTCCCCATTGTGCTGAAACTATACAGTCCGGATTTTTTGTTATCCGGTTAACCTGTGACGCTAAAAATTTTGGCGACAATAGATCATCTGCATCAAAGAACTTTATATAGTCACCCTGTGATAGGTTAAAGGCCTGGTTGGCAGCTGCACTCTGACCTTTGTTTTTTTGATGAAATACTTTTATTCTTTCATCTATAAATGCGCTAAGGATTAGGTCTGTACCATCTGTAGAGCCGTCATTTACAACAATTAACTCCCATTTGGTATAAGTCTGAACCAATAGGGATTGTATGGAATCTTTAATGTAGCTGGCCGCATTATACACGGGCATACATATCGAAATTAAGGGCATCGTCATTTGCGTAATTGAGGTTTAAACACACGTATCATTTTTTCTCTTAACCAAACCGCCAGGTAAGGATGTATCCTTGTTAAGAAATTGAAGCTTTTATTTCCATTTGTACTGTGTGAATGGCCCAAAGCCTTACAAAGTTGCAGTGCTTTTTTAACGTAGATCCAATCTTCTACTGAAGCTAAAATGGCAATGCAGTTGTATAGTTGATCCGACAACAAGCGGGGATAAATGCTGCCATGACTTATGGCTGTTTTTTTCAGGACATGGTAATTGGCTCGGGCACATTTTAATCGGTTGGCTTGCGACATGCTATTGTGGTTTCTATAATTGATGCAGGTCAGCTCCGGTAGGTAATCGAACTTTAAACCATGTTTAGCCAGTTGCTGGTGCAGGGCATTGTCTTCGTTGTAAAGCACATCAGGATCAAGGTCAAAACCGCCTGCATTAAGAAAAGCTTCCCGTTTGTATACTCCGAAATTTACAATCTTGGTTTTTATAGCATATTTAAGTGGATCCTCCTGTAATGCTTTAATGTCATAATTGGCAGAGCCCAATAATTCCCCGGATGCTGCATCTATGTATTTAAAGTTAAGCAATAACACCTCATAGTTATTGCCATAATCATTGATCCATTGATGGACCTTTGTACTGAAGTTGGGTAATAAATCATCATCTGCATCGTGGAAATGTATCCAGGTACAGGTTGTGTGTTTTGCTAAAGCATTTTTGCCAAAAGAGCATCCCTTATTGATGGTACCCGAAATTACTTTTGCACCGTATTGCGCAGCTATTTCGGCCGTTTTATCCGTGCTGCAATCATCATATACAAGGATTTCATCAAAAGGGATTTGTTGATGATTGGCCGATGTAAGCAACCTGGGAAGGTATTCTTCTGCGTTGTAGGCAGGTATGCAAAGCGCAAGCGTGTTCATGATCGTTGCTACAAAAACTTTGATTTTAGCCTGTTGTAAATGTAAATCATCAGTTTTTTTAAGGACTGTTTGTCAAGGATAGAGGCAATGGGGTATTCATGAGCTGAGGGGCTGTAGGATTCATTTAAAAACACATTAGATGAGCCTGGATTGAAATTACTGACAACGGATTGGTAATGTTCGAGGTAACCGGGAATTAGCATTGTTGCCGAAAGCAAAGTACTGATGGTCTCCAATCCCGACAAGGCGATTTGATGGTACGATTCTTCATCTGATTCAGTTATTGTTTGGATGCATTGAGCCAGCGCTTCAAGATCATTTGCAGGGTATTTAAATCCGTTTTTACCATGTTCAATCAATTCGGATACCCCGGCCTCTTCAGCGCAAATTACAGGGGTGCCTGCGGCTAAAAATTCCAGACAACTGAAATTAAACATATCCCAGGAGGAGGGAACAATGCCAAATTTTGCCTGCTGCTGTAAGGGCTTTATCTCTTCATTTGCTAGGGGCCGCTGCGGGATGATTTTTTTGCCCCAAATGCCTGGGAACTTTGCTTTCAGGTAAGCATCGGTCCCCAATTCATCATTAAAAGGCATATCGCGTCCAATCCATTTAATTAATGGTGGGTTTTCCATGAGCTGTAATGCTGCAGATAGTTGTACAGGGCCTTTCCATTGCTGCATCCTGGCGGTAACCAAACCAAAGTTTTCACGTTCTTTATAAGGTAGGATAGGATTGGAAACTGTGTAAATGGGGTGGAAATGATGGACGGATTTTGAAGTCAGCATCTGGTTCCAGAAAGTTTGATTGGCCTGGCTATAGGTAATCAGGCTATCACTTAATGGCAACAAAGCCAATTCGGTTTGCCGATACATCTCGGCCACCAGTCCCCCGTTAATGGGATGTTCATGCAAGGCAATTTGCCCTGAGCTTCCGTGTAAGCGAGTAATTACAGGTTTTTGGTGATGAATAGCCCAAGGAATAAAACCTAAACCAAAGTCAGTACATTCGATGATGTCAAAATCATCTCCCTGCCGGGCTTGTTGCCACATCGCCCAGGCAGCGGCTATATTGTTTTTAAAATCAGGCAATAAATCGTACTTGCTAAACTGAGTTGAATATTGAAGAAATAAATCCGGCCTAAGGTATTCAACGGCTACGCCATCATCATCAAAATGATCATAAGACTGCAAGTAACCACTGCCTACAATCACACTTATTTTTTCGCAATGAGGCTTCATAGCCTGAATATAATGCTGGTAATAAGTGGATATTCCACCACCTGAGTGTGGAAGATATTCAGGAAGTATAAAAAGTATTTTCAATTTTATTTAATGCGTAAAAAATCACCATTTATAATGCCTTCATCTTGTTTTCTAATATGTTCAGTCCACATTTCTCCTATTTCGAACATGGATAAGTCCGGACCCCATATCCAATCATGATCAGTTTCGCCCCAGGCACCTATTGCTATGGTGTATTTGCCGGGACGTAAAAAGCCGGCACTGAGGTTAAAGATTACCTTAAAATCGCCAGCAGTTAATGTCCGCCCATTAATATGCTCAGGAAGGGTAAACAGCCTGATACCATTATGGGACAGGCCTATTATAAAAACGATTCTTTTAAAATTAGTTTTTGAGATACCCTTTACTGTGAAAGAGATGGGATCGGATGGGTTTAATGTGTTGTTATGGCCTGAACGCTCATTAACAAGGACCTGGTTAAATATGATGCGATCTTTAAGGTTTCCGGCAAATTCCATATCGTTGATCACTACCTTGTTTAATAGCTGTGTGTAGGAATCAATGGCTTCTTTAATCGAAAGAACGGGGGTTGAGACACCATTGTTTAGTACGATGCCTTTTTTACAAAGTGCGTGTATGCTTGCCATATTATGACTTACAAACAGCACCGTCCTTCCTTCTCCCTTGCTCACCGCGCCCATTTTCCCCAGACACTTTTTCTGAAACTCCGCATCGCCAACTGCCAGGACTTCATCAACAATCAGGATTTCAGATTCCAGGTGTGCGGCTACCGCAAAGGCAAGTCGCACATACATGCCCGAGGAGTATCGCTTTACCGGTGTATCGATATATCTTTCTACACCTGCAAAATCAACAATCTCTTCAAACTTCCGTTTAATCTCCGCTTTTCGCATTCCGAGGATAGCGCCATTTAAAAAGATATTCTCTCGCCCTGTAAGCTCAGGATGGAAGCCTGTGCCAACTTCCAGTAGACTGGCAATGCGGCCTTTAATCTTCGCCAGGCCTGTGGTAGGAGCCGTTACTCTACTCAATATTTTTAATAAGGTGCTTTTTCCTGCGCCATTACGACCAATAATGCCGACAGCATCCCCTTGTTCAACCTCGAAATGAAGATCTTTTAGACTCCAAATGATGTCACTTTTACCCTTATCTCTAGTGCGGTTTATTTCGCCAATGCGCAAAAACGGATCATCTTTACCACGTAGTTTTGCCCACCAGCGTTCCAGATCGCGGGATATCGTGCCCGTTCCTATTTCGCCCAATTGATAGGCTTTTGAAAGATTTTCTACTTTGATGGCGATATTATTCATAAATCAATTGGCCAAACCAACATTAAACCGTATCCACAAATGTTTTCTCTACTTTATTAAAAATGATCACACCTATAACCGTAATTAAGAAGGTTATGCCCGTACAATAGCCCAGACTTTGCCAGCTGAAGCCGCCTTTGCCCAAAAAGCCGTACCTGAAGGTTTCAATAATTGGGGTCATTGGGTTGTATTCAATGACCCAGGCATAGGTGGGGTATTTATCCAAAGCCGTAGATAAAGGATAAATTACTGTTGTGGCATACATCAATAATTGGACGCCAAAGGTGACCAGAAATGAAAGGTCGCGATATTTAGTCGTCATGGCCGAGATGATCATCCCTAAGCCCAAACCTAAACATGCCATTAAAATAACAAGAAAGGGAAATAGGAGAAGATACCGGTTTGGACTAAAATGCACGTCTGTACTTAGGTAAAACAACATCATCAGGATAAATAGCAGCATCTGCACACCAAAGCGAACTAAGTTGGAGGCTACAATGCTTAAAGGCATGATTAGTCTTGGGAAATAAACTTTTCCGAACAGGTTTGCATTGTCTTTAAATACGGTACTGGTCTTATTCAGGCATTCTGAAAAATAGTTCCAGGTGGTAATTCCGGCCATATAAAATAGCGGCTGGGGGAGACCATCCGTGGAGATCCCGGCCAGGTTGCCGAAAATAAAGGTATAAATGAGCATGGTAAAAATGGGCTGTATAAGAAACCACAACGGCCCTAATATCGTCTGTTTGTAAAACGACACGAAATCCCGTTTTACCAATAACCATAGCAAATCACGGTAATGCCAGACATCTTTCAGTTTTAGGTCCAGCAGGTTGTTTGCTGGTTTAATCTCAATATCCCAATTTTCTTCAATCAAAGGTTTCATCTTTTATCAATTGTGCTAAAACACGCCTGTAATCCGGTTCATTAAAGTGTTTTAAGCATTGGCTCTGAATACTTTTCCTGTTATCAATTGTTAAACTCAGGCTTAATTTCTGAATGATGGCCATTTCTAACGCTTCAATATCGTCCGGATCGATAGCCAGTCCCATATCTTCATGGCGGACTGCATCAACACTGCCATCCACATTGCCGCAAATAACCGGCAGACCAAATGCCATCGCTTCTATAAACACAATTCCGAAACCTTCCTTTTTACTGGGCAATACAAACAGGTCTGCCAGTAGGTAATGATCCCCAAGTTCTTTTTCTTCAATATATCCGGTTAGGATAAAATGATCACTGAGCCCCTGGTCTGCCGCCAATTTTTCCAAACGCCTTTTTTCAGTGAGCTCACATGGCCCTGCCAAAATGTATTTGATCGTTGGAATGCGTTGTTTAATCCGACCAACAGCAGCTATTACCTGCTCATAACCTTTAAATTTTTCTGTGGAAGCGATACGTGTTAACGTAAAAAGCACCCGATCTTCGGCCCTGAGTCCATACCGTCCTAAAAGGTATGCAGGCTTGTCGAAATTTTCAGGCAGTTTTATAAAAGGATCTAATGCATTGTTTAAAACGAGGCATTGCGATGGATTTGCATGGTGTAGGCTTATGATTTTCGATTTTGTAAATCGGCTTACGCATATAAATCGGTCTGCAGTTTTCCAGATTTTATTCTTCCATCCCCTTAAAGGCTGCCAAACCTCTATGCCATGTGCCACCAACCATATCTTGCATTTGGGATTGAGTAAGCGTATAACAAGGCCAATTACAGCGCTATTAACGTGACTCAGCAGCACAAGGTCTGTGTTCATTCCATTCATTATGCTGTTTAAAGCAAATATGGTCTTGTTTTTGCCGAATCCTTTAAAACAAACAGATGGTAAATATTGTGACATCACATCGGAAGAAAGATCATTTAAACAATATAAGTTAATGTCCCAGTTATTTTTTTTACATAGCTCATGTAATGAATATGCCAAAGTCCGGTTCATGCTTTGGATGCCACCAGCTGCGCTGAATGTTTCCAGTGTTAAGAAGAGTATTCTTTTCGGCATAACATTATCCCCCGAAGCTGCGGTTAACCCATAGCTTCGCTCCTTAAGTCACATTTTCGTTGACTTATTGCCGTTTTATGTTTTTCAGATGCTAAACGCCTTTGTAACTGCGTTTAAGTTTTAAGGTATTCTTTCAATTAAGGATGCTGCAACATTCACAATGATGGAATGCTGTAGGTCTCCCAATCTCAAAAGCAATTGCCGTTGAGATCTGTATGCTATGATTTCTCCTCTAATCCCTTTTAAAGGACCAGCTTTAATCTCTATTTTTTCGCCCGGTTGCAACCGTTCTTCCGTAATTTCCAGTTCATAAGGGCTGGCCAGTAGTAATTTAAGGTCTTCAATTTGCTTGTCGGGCATAGTCGCAATCTTTCCCGAAAAATAAATGAAGCGGGAAATGCCTTTGGTCATGAGCACATCTGTTTGCTGTTCCGGAGCAATACGAACAAATAAGTATGATTTGATCAATGGCTCATCAACCCACTTTTTTCTGTCACTCCACTGCTTTAGTTGACGGTGAAGCGGCAGGTAGGCTTCAATATCTTTGCCCAATAAAGCTTGGTACGCTTTCTTTTCAGCGCGCGAGCTGGTGTAAACCGGCAGCCATTTCTTTATCTTCTGATGCTCCACCATTTTAGTTTTTTTTCGTCCTCGAAATAACCTGAACCCTGATAGCCATTGTAATCAGCATAATATTGAAGCCTGCCCTGGCTGGTGTTGTGCTTATAATAACCCGATTGCAGAATGTTCTCTTCAAAGGCATTCAGTACAATCGCCATATTGTTTAAATTGTATTCCTGTGCCAGGGCCTGTGGTATCATAGCCGAATTGTGTCTGGATTTTCCATACCGGATCACAAAAAGGTTGATGTCGCTCCTGCATATCAGCGGAATGGAGTCAGATACCAAACCAACAGGTGCAGTATCAATCATGATAACTTCATATCGTTTTTTAAGCTCAGCAAGCAAATCTGTAAGCCGTTCGTTGTGTAGTAATTCTGCCGGATTAGGCGGAATTGGTCCAGAGCTGATAAAATCAAGATTTTTATGGTCCGTATGCTGAATAATCTCATCAATCGTACTTTGGTTGACGAGGTAATTGCTGAGCCCTTTGTCATTAGTGCCGCCTATAGCCCGGTGTAATTTTGGACGTCGCAGATCGGCACCGATCAATATTACCTTTTTATCGATCAGGGCAAGTGTGCTGGAGAGGTTAAGGGCAACAAAGGACTTCCCTTCTCCGGCAACGTCCGAAGTAATACAGATCACTTTGCTCATCTTTTCCGAAGCCAAAAAATTAAGATTGGTACGTACCGATCGTACCGATTCGGCAAAAATAGACCTGGGCTTTGTTAAAGCCAGGATTTGTGAACTGTCTTCATCGATTGGGTCCGGAAATTTTCTGATCATACCTACAATAGGTATTGTAGTCATATTTTCAACAGATTCTTTATCATAGATAAATGGATTTAAGACTCTGACGAACACGATGATTCCCAATCCCATCAACAATCCAAGAATAATGGCGCTGCGGTAAATCTTTGCCACATTAGGCGATATTGGAGTGTAGTTAACCTGTGCAGGTTCAATAATTGTTGCACCCGGAAGAATTGCAGACCTGTTGATTTGTGCTTCAAGCTTTTTCTCAGATAAAAAGGAATACACCTTTTCATTGATTTCGAAGTCGCGAAGTAAACTGATCATGTCTTTTTCGGCAGCGGGAAAAGCGGATACTTGCCGGTCAGCCTGTGATAGCTGCGTATTGATATAGGCTATATTCTTTTGAATTCGCTGGTTTGAGGCACTAATATTTTGTAATGCGGCATTTTTGACCTGAGTAATCTGACGGTTTACCTCTTCTACAGTCTCGGATGTGCTGTTGTATGTTTTTAGCAATATATTTTTATCATTAAGCAGATCATTCAGCTTACTGATCAACATCCCCAGCAGGGGATCTATATTGCCTTCCAGGTTGAAATTTAGACTTGCATGGTGCTTATCATCTGTGACTTGCTTTTTTAACTGATCAATGGCCATCAGTTGTATTTTTAATAGGGAACGTTGTGACTCCAGATCGCTCACTTTTGATAAGGCAATACCTGCGGATGAGTTGACGTTCATGATGCCCGAACGCTGTTTGTATTTTTCTAAAGAGCTTTCGGAGCTTTTTACCTTTGAAGAAAGGTATTCCTGCTGTTCGTTGATAAAGCGGATCATTTGGGTGGCTGACTGCGCTTTTTGATTCCGGTCATAACTCAGATAACCGGTCATGATGGCGTTCAATATATCTGCTGCAAAGCGAGGATTGGAGTCTGTTTGTTGCAAGTTGACGATATTGGAGTTCTTGGCGGCTTCACTCGTCCTTAAGCCCTCGTTGACTCTTTCCAGAAGAGTTTCTGGCGTGTTAAACCTAAACAAGTAAACAATATTGGGGGGTATTAGCCCGGCGTATTTAATGGTAAATCCTACATGCCCAATGTTTAGCGGGGTATTGTAAGTGCAGGTCTTTTGCATCTCCTTACCGGAGGCATTCCAGCTAAGGCTGAATGTTTTTCGATCTATTGGTTTAAATGTAATGAGGCCCGGATAAAAATTCAGACTGTCAAACTTAGATATCATGATCTGAAGTGGCTTTTGTGGATACAAATCATAATTGCGCATCCGGCCCGAAATGTAAAAGCTAATGTTGTAGTCTAGTTGCTTAATGGCACTCAACAGTAAGTTTCTACTCTGTAATATGAATTTTTCACTTTGTAAATTAGCGGGGCTCCGGCCCGAGCTGCTCATCGCATTGACAAGATCGGATAGTTCTGATTTTTTTTCCTCAAACTTTAGAATACCTGATGTGGCATAAGTTTTTGGTGTATACCATAAATAAGCATAGGCAATTAATAGAGCTGTTAAAATTGATGCAACCAGTAAATACCAACGACTAAGTAATATCCGGGCTATTTTTAAATAGTCAATTTCCCTGACGCTGCCTCTTTTTTGAACTTTTTCCATTTCCTGCATCAACGGGTAATTGTATAGATGAGCAATGCTGTGTTTAATAAGGCAATAACCGGCTGTAAAATGGCTGACATGGTTTGTAATTTTTCAGATCGTATGGCCCGCTTATTTTGGGCCACATAAATGATGTCATTATTTTGCAACATAGTTCTGGAATCAGAAAGTGTGCGGAGGTCGGTAAGGTCGAGGTCTATTACTTGTTGGGTTTGCATCCCGCCCCGGATTATTTTTATATTTTTACTATTCGCTTTATCGGTAAGTCCCCCTGCCTCTCCAATAACTTCAACCAAAGAAGTATGGTCTTTTAAGAGGTTGTAGGTGCCCTGATTTTTGACTTCTCCTAGTAAAGTTACTTTTAAGTTAATAATTTTCAATTCAATGATTGGGTCTTTCAGTTCCCTCCGGTAAAGCATTTCTATCTGATTTGCTGCCCCCCTGCGGGTTAGTCCCCCAACCTTTACACGTCCCAGTATAGGTAGCCCAATCGTACTATCTTGTTCAACCCGGTAAGTTTGTCCAGTGTTGTTATTTGACCCCTCTTTTTCTTTTGTAATGGGTTCATTAACAATTAGGTTTCTGTTTTGTAAGTTTTTTATCTGTAGCAGATCCTCAGGTTTTATCAGATAATCCGGAGGATTGTAGCCGTTATTTTGGGTGGTATTAATAGCTGATTTATTTTCGAAAAGCGCCTGTTTTTGTCTGTTTGAGCAAGAAAAACTAGCAAATAGGATGCTCATAACGATCAATAAATTGATGATTTTTTTGACAAAACCCATATTAAAAACCTACCTTGATTCCCATAGCAATATGCCGAAGTGCCAAAAGTACATATTAATTATAAAAAAATGTGATTAATTATTAAATTCGTTGCTATGGTTAATGTAAAAGTTTCGTTAGTTACAATATCGTATAATTCGGTAAAAACAATACAACAATGCATTGATTCTGTCGCAAGCCAAACCTATAAAAACGTTGAATACATCATTATTGACGGTAATTCTAGCGACGGCACCCGGGATGTTATCCTTAAAAATAAGGCGCATATTCACTATTTTAAATCAGAGGAAGATGATGGGATTTATGATGCCATGAATAAAGGAATTATACAAGCGACAGGAGATGTGGTAGGACTGCTAAATGCAGATGACTATTTTGCTAACAATAATGTAGTAAGTGAAATAGCTGCGTCTTTTTCGCAAAATAATGCCGATCTTTTGTATGCCGATTTGGATTATGTAAACCAAAACGGCAAGGTAATGCGCAGGTGGAGATCTGGCAATTATTTGCATCGTAAATTTAATTGGGGCTGGATGCCACCACATCCAACTTTTTACGCAAAAAGAGAAATGTTTGAGCATCTGGGTTTGTATAATTCCGGGTACGGTACTGCTGCTGATTATGAACTAATGCTCCGTTTTATGTACTTAAATAAGGCTAAGGTTTTTTACTTAAATAAAGTAATAGTTAATATGACCATGGGGGGAGTAAGTAACCGGAATTTTATAAATCGAATTAAAGCCTGGAAATGTGATTTTAGAGCAATGACCAATAATCATATAAATATGCCATTCCTAAGTCTTGTGTTAAAACCGTTAAGGAAGGTAGGGCAGTTTAACAGGTTAATGAGCAGATCATGATTTCGTTTTTTAGTACAAAAAAAAATATAAGTGAAGTGGAGTGGCTAGGTGTTGATGTGCATAATCATTTATTGCCCGGTATTGATGATGGGGCTATAGATATTGTACAATCTATCAGTTTTATCAAAGCATTGAATGAGCTGGGCTTCCATAAATTTATATGCACACCACATATTTTTACAGAGTTGTATCCCAATACCACCGAAACCATTACACAGGCTTTAATGGATGTTAAAGCTGCTTTGGCTAAAACGGAATTAAATGTTGAAGTGAATGCCGCTGCAGAATATATGGTAGACGAAACATTTAAGTTAACTAAAAATTTATTGTGCTTACCCGGGCAGCATATCCTGATTGAAATGTCATACTTATCAGAAATGCCACAAATTGAACAGGTTATTTTTGATCTTCAGCTGGCTGGGTTTAAAGTGATTCTTGCGCACCCCGAACGCTATTTTTTTTACCATAAAAAGCCAGAACGGTATGAAAGGTTAAAAGATATGGGTGTTTTATTTCAATTAAATTTATTGGCATTAAGCGGGTATTATGGGCCTGAGGTGAAATTGGCAGCAGGATATCTTTTAAAAAAACATTACTACGATTTTGCAGGGACAGACTTGCATCATCAAAAGCATTTAAAAGCACTTCAGGATTTTATTTGCAGTGGAGGGTTATATAAAATGATAGGCCACTATCCTTTCAAAAATAAAGCGCTTTTTTAAGGTCTGCTATATAATAAGGTAATATAAAAAATTTGGGATAGGCTTAGGCATGACAGTACATGACAGAAGTGTACTGTGATTGCTCTATTTTAGGCGAACCAAATTTAAAAACCTAAAACATGCACATTCTTTTCGGAGTTATTTTTCATTTCATCGGGGGCTTTGCCTCCGGTAGTTTTTACATCCCTTTCAAAAAAGTAAAAAGCTGGTCCTGGGAAACTTATTGGATCATTGGTGGATTGTTTTCGTGGTTAATCGTTCCGCCATTGGCTGCCTGGTTAACTATTCCTGGCTTTATGGATATCATTACCCAGACGGATGGTAAAATTTTATTGCTGACTTATTTCTTTGGTTTGTTGTGGGGGATTGGTGGGTTAACCTATGGTTTGGGGGTACGCTATCTCGGTATATCGTTAGGTAGTACCATCATTCTGGGACTTTGCTCGGTATTCGGTGCTTTGATTCCTTCTCTTTATTATGATTTTAATCCAACCCCAGGTAAAGATAGTTTATCTGATATGGCTGGTAGTCATTGGGGACAAATGGTCTTGCTTGGATTGCTGGTTAGTGTAATCGGTATCATCGTATGCGGGTTAGCCGGTAACATGAAAGAGAAAGATCTTGTAGCTTCGGGAAAGGCAGATCCTTCTAATAAAGAATATAAGCTGGGAATTGGACTCGTTGTATCTATTATATCAGGTATTTTAAGTGCCTGTTTTGCTTTTGGTATTGATGCCGGTAAAGACATGGCACATCATGCTAACGAAGCCTGGAAGGTTCTTAATCCTGAACAGGGAGAGTTTCTTTTTCAAAACAATGTAACCTATGTAGTTATTTTATGGGGGGGCTTAACTACCAATTTATTCTGGTGTATGCTGCTGAACTCCCGCAATAAAACTTTTGGTGATTATACAGATAAAAAAGCGCCTTTACTTAAAAATTATATCTTCTGTGCCCTTGCCGGTACCACCTGGTTTTTACAGTTCTTCTTTTACGGAATGGGCGAAAGTAAGCTGGGTAACGGAGCAAGTGGATGGATCTTACACATGGCCTGTATCATTCTGGTTGCTAATGGATGGGGCCTGTTCTTTAAGGAATGGAGTGGTGTAAAAAAGAAAACTTTTGGAACCGTAATCAGCGGAATTGTAATCCTTATTCTATCCATACTCATTGTGGGCTATGGAAATTCAATCAAATAAAAAACAAAAACAATTAATTTAAATATTTTTATGAGTACTCGAACAACCGATTTTAAACATGTAAGCTATTTGTGGGATGATGCAAAGGCTGCTGAAATGGCCGGTGATGAAGTTGCACTGTTAATCTACCGTTCAAATTTATTAGGTGCAGATTTGCGCTTAACCAACTATGGAGGTGGCAATACTTCATGTAAGGCTATTGCTAAAGATCCATTAACAGGGCAGGAAACAGAAATCATGTGGGTCAAGGGATCTGGTGGAGATTTGGGTACTTTAAAAAGCAGTGGTCTTGCAGCTTTGTATGTAGACCGTCTGCGTGATCTTAAAAATATTTACAGAGGTTTGGCGCACGAAGATGAAATGGTTGAGCTTTTTAACCACTGCATCTACGACCTGAACTCTAAAGCGCCATCTATTGATACGCCTTTGCATGGCTTCCTGCCTTTTGCGCATATCGATCACTTGCATCCTGATGCAGCAATTGCCTTAGCGGCAGCTAAAGATGGTGAGCGCATTACCAAAGAGCTGTTTAATGGAACAATTGGCTGGGTGCCATGGCAAAAGCCAGGCTTTGAGTTGGGCTTAATGCTGCGCAAATGTTTAGATGAAAATCCGGGCATCAGGGGGATCATGTTAGGTTCGCATGGATTATTTACCTGGGGTGATACAGCATATGAAAGCTATATGAATACCCTTGAGGTAATTGAAAGGTGTGCTGAGTACCTGGAAGAAAATTATGGTAAAAAAGGTCCGGTATTTGGCGGACAGAAAATAGGAAGTGCAGAAAAAGAGCAACGTACTAGACAGGCTGCAGCAATTGCTCCTGTATTGAGAGGCTTCTGTTCTAGCGAAAGACACATGGTAGGACATTTTACAGATGATGCAAGAGTTTTGGAGTTCATCAACTCGAATGATCTTGATCGCTTGGCACCATTGGGTACAAGCTGTCCTGACCACTTTTTACGCACCAAGATCAGTCCGCTGGTACTGAAACTGGAGCCTACTGAAGATCTTAGTGATGTTAAATCGCTGAAAGAAAGATTAGCGCCTGAATTCGAAGCTTACAGAAAAATGTATGCTGAATACTACAATTCATGCAAACACAGCAATAGCCCTGCAATACGTGATGCCAATCCGGTAATTATCCTTTATCCTGGTATCGGAATGTTCTCTTTCTCAAAAGATAAACAAACCGCAAGAGTAGCTGCCGAGTTTTACACCAATGCCATCAATGTGATGAAAGGCGCAGAAGCCATTTCTGAATACACTTCTTTACCGAGACAGGAAGCGTTTAACATTGAATACTGGTTGTTGGAAGAAGCAAAACTGCAAAGAATGCCTAAGCCTAAACCGCTTTCAGGAAGAATTGCCTTGATTACCGGTAGTGCTGGCGGTATTGGAAAGGCTATTGCTCGTAAGTTTGTTGAGGAAGGTGCTGTAGTAGTGCTAAATGATATGAATGCCGAGCGTTTGCAAGGTGCTGTCGATGAGTTTGAAAGTAAATTTGGTAAGGACAGCTATGCTACAGCAGTATTAAATGTAACCAATGCTGAAGAAATTGCTGGTGCATTTGACATTGCTGCACTTGCTTTTGGGGGAGTAGATATTGTGATCAACAATGCTGGTCTTTCCATCTCAAAAACGATAGCCGATCATACCGAAAAAGATTGGGACCTGCTGTATGATGTATTGGTAAAAGGCCAGTTTTTTATTACCCAGGCTGCAGTGGTAACGATGCAGAAGCAAGAAATCGGGGGTGATATTTTGAATATTGTGAGTAAAAATGCGCTGGTTAGTGGACCAAACAATGCAGGTTATGGTAGCGCTAAAGCTGCTCAGCTACATTTGAGCAGATTAAATGCTGCTGAACTGGGTGTTGATGGTATCCGTGTAAACGTAGTTAACCCGGATGCAGTAATCAGTGATAGCAATATCTGGGCTGGTGGATGGGCTGAAGGCCGTGCAAAAGCTTATGGAATTACTGTTGCAGAGTTGCCTGCTTACTATGCAAAACGTACCTTGCTAAATGAAATAATTTTACCGGATGATATTGCCAATGCTTGTTTTGCTTTTGTGGGCGGATTGTTGAACAAATCAACCGGGAATGTATTAAATGTGGATGGCGGCGTAGCTAACGCCTTTGTCCGTTAAAAAACTAAAACTATGAACTTAGAAAATTATCAGATTGAATCACATAATAGCGAGCTTTTGCCTAAACATCAGCGTAAGCTTGCTTTTGTCAAAGATGAAGTTGCAAATGCAGAAGGTATCATACAAAAGTTGATCGATTTTCAGATCGGAATTCCAAGTTGGGCTTTAGGTACAGGGGGAACACGTTTCGGACGTTTTTCTTCAGGTGGAGAGCCTCGTAACATTGAAGAAAAGATCGAAGATATAGGCTTGTTGCATAAGTTAAATGCAGCAAGTGGTGCAATTTCGCTGCATATTCCATGGGATACCGCAGAAAATGTACCTGCTATAAAAGCACTGGTTGCGCAGCATGGTTTAACATTTGATGCGATGAACTCCAATACTTTTCAGGATCAGGCTGGTTCGGCACATAGCTATAAGTTCGGTTCTTTGCAGCATGTAAATAAAGCAGTAAGAAAACAAGCCATTGAACACAATATTGAAGTAATCCGTCAAGGAGTTGAGTTGGGGTCTAAAGCATTAACCGTATGGCTGGCCGATGGATCATGCTTCCCGGGACAATTAAACTTTAGAAAAGCTTTCCAAAACACATTGGAAAGTTTACAGGAAATATATGCCGCTTTGCCGGCCGATTGGAAAGTGTTTGTAGAATACAAAGCTTTCGAACCAAATTTCTATTCTACAACGGTAGGAGATTGGGGTCAGTCTTTATTATATGCAAACAAGCTGGGCCCTAAAGCCTTTACGCTGGTCGACCTTGGTCACCACCTGCCAAATGCGAATATCGAGCAAATTGTTTCTTTATTGCTGATGGAAGGGAAGTTGGGTGGATTCCACTTCAATGATTCAAAATACGGAGATGACGATTTAACTGCGGGCAGCATGAAGCCTTATCAGTTGTTCCTGATCTTTAATGAACTGGTTGAAGGAATGGATGCACGTGGTATGAACCACAGAGAAGATTTAGCCTGGATGATTGATGCCTCGCATAACGTTAAAGATCCGCTTGAAGATCTTTTACAATCAGTGGAAGCGATTATGCTGGCTTACGCACAGGCCTTATCTGTAGACCGTGGAGCTTTACAAAAGGCACAGGACGAAAATGATGTAGCCCGTGCGCAGGAAATCTTGCAGCAGGCCTTCCGTACAGATTTGCGTCCGCTCGTAGCTGAAGCTCGTTTACGTGCCGGTGCAGCTTTGGCTCCGCTTGAATTGTTTAGAGCAAGTAATGTTAGACAAGAGTTGATTAAAAGCCGTGGTTTAAAAACTGTAGCAACTGGATTATAATTAATGGGATTAAAAATGAAGGCAACTCCTGTAATAGCTGTGTTTGATGTAGGTAAGACAAATAAAAAATTGTTCCTTTTTGATGAACAGTATAAAATTGTTTTCGAAAGATCAGCCAGGTTTCTGGAGACTGTTGATGAGGATGGAGATCCCTGCGAAAATCTGGAAAGCTTAAGGCTCTCTATTTTTGATTCGCTAAGA
Source organism: Candidatus Pedobacter colombiensis (assembly GCA_029202485.1). NCBI lineage: Bacteria > Pseudomonadati > Bacteroidota > Sphingobacteriia > Sphingobacteriales > Sphingobacteriaceae > Pedobacter > Candidatus Pedobacter colombiensis. The sequence goes on from CP119313.1 coordinate 213,068, forward strand.
GAAGTGTTTAAAAATCCGGCTTTCGAAGTGAAATCCATCAATTTTGCTACTTATGGAGCAAGTTTTGTATATATTGATGCCAATGGAAATCCATTGGCTCCTTTATACAATTACCTTAAAGAGTACCCAGAAGCTTTAAAAGATCAGTTTTACAATACTTATGGGGGGATGGAAGAGTTTTCTAATCGTACTGCTTCTCCGGTTTTAGGAAGTCTAAACTCGGGGATGCAACTTTACCGCATCAAGTATGAGAAACCTGAATTGTTTGAGCAAATTAAGTACGCGCTTCACCTGCCACAATATTTAAGCTACTTGATTTCAGGTGAAGCTTACTCGGACATTACCAGTATAGGCTGTCACACCAATTTGTGGGATTTTACTAAAAATGATTACCACGAATGGGTACGGAAAGAGGGTATAATTGATAAGCTTGCGCCTATCGTTCCTTCGGATAGTGTGCTTCCTGCTGCTTTTCCGGGGAACAATTATGCGGTAGGTCCGGGTTTTCATGATAGCTCAGCAGCATTGGTGCCTTATTTGGTTAATTTCCATGAACCCTTTATATTGCTGTCTACAGGGACCTGGTGTATCAGCTTAAATCCATTCAATTCTACTCCACTTACGACAGAAGAACTTGAAAACGATTGCCTTTGCTATTTACAGTACGAAGGAAAGCCTGTTAAGGCTTCACGTCTTTTTGCAGGCTATGAGCATGAGCAACAAGTAAAGCGCATTGCAGCCCATTTTGGCACGGATGTAATCGCTTACCGCTCAGTTCCATTCGATCCTAAAATAATAGAGGAATTACAGCAAATGGATAAAGGAGCCAATCTTGAAGCGGACACAACTAAAGGTTTGAAAGAATCTCCTTTCTCTAAACGCGATCTCCATGATTATCCTACCGATGTGATGGCTTATCACCAGTTGATCTTTGATCTGGTAAACCAGCAATACATTTCGACGGGCAGAGTACTGCATGGAACGACCGTAAAACGCATATTTGTAGATGGTGGATTTAGTAAGAATGTGATATTTATGAATTTACTGGCTGCCGCTTTTCCGGAGTTGGAGGTGTTTGCTGCCTATATGGCTCAGGCAACTGCTGTTGGGGCTGCGCTTGCGATACATAAATCATGGAATACAAAACCTTTACCTAACGATATTATTGAATTAAAATATTATGCGGGAGGGACTGTTTTGCATTAAATAGTACTATCTTAACCTGATGAAGCCGGTGAAATTTTTTGACTATATCCATGTTGATGAGTATTCTTCAACGCCAAAGTACTTACAGTTAACCAATTCTATTTTGAGTGCTATAGAATCCGGGAAGATTCAGAAAGATTACCTGCTGCCCTCTATTAATGAGTTGAGTTACGAACTGGAGATTTCCAGAGATACTGCAGAAAAGGGGTATAAGTACCTTAAAAAGATTGGTGTAGTAGGCTCTGTGCCCGGCAAAGGCTACTACATCATCAGTACCGATTTTAGACGGACGCTTAAAATATTTTTACTTTTCAATAAACTCAGCTCGCATAAAAAGATCATCTACGATGCTTTTATAAAGGCATTGGGGGATCATGTTGCTGTAGATTTTTATATTTATAACAACGATTTTAACCTCTTTAAAAAACTCATTTCCAATAGAAAAGAAGATTATTCTCATTATGTGATTATCCCACATTTTATGGAAGGGCATGATCATGTGCATGAAGTGATTAACCTGATTCCCAAAGAAAAACTAGTGATATTGGACAAGTTGGTTCCGGGGGTGAGTGGTGAATATGCTGCGGTGTATGAAAATTTTGAGAATGATATCTATAATGCGCTGGATCAGGCCAGGGGGCATTTAGAGAAGTATCATACGATTAAGATGATCATGCCTAATCGAAGTTATTATCCTGTTGAAATTCTGAAAGGGTTTTATCGCTTTTGTCAGCAATATGCCTTTACACCGAAAGTGATCAATCAAATCCTTACAGAAGACATTGCGGAAGGAGAGGTTTATATCAACCTGATGGAGGATGATCTGGTAATCCTGATTGAAAGGCTCATCAATATGAAATTGAAATTAGGTAAAGATGTAGGCGTGATTTCCTACAATGAAACGCCACTAAAGAAGATCATTTTAAATGGAATAACAACAATCTCTACAGATTTCAGACAGATGGGAGAGATGACGGCTAAGCTTATATTGGAGAACTCTAAAGAACATCTGGAGGTTCCATTTCATTTAACCTTAAGGGCTTCCTTATAGTTAATTTTAGACATAAAAAAAGCTGAGCAGATGCTCAGCTTTTTTATAATAATTGCTGGTTAAATCAGCGCTTTATTAGAATGCAAAACCAACACGAACACCAGTGATTACACTTGGGTTAATTTCGTAGCTGTTTCCAGCTGATTTATGTTTAGTAGTAACGCTAACGTTGTTAATAGTTGTAGTTTGCTCAGACTTACCTTTAGTTTTATAAGCGAAACCTAAACCAGCTTCAACGCCTAAGAATAAGCGTTTAGCGATATAGTAATCAGCACCAACTACGCCACGTAAGCCAATTGATGTTGTACTTGGGAATTTAGTTTCAATGTTAGTACCATCTGTAAAAACAGGTAATTGAACAGTTCCTGTAGCATTTTCTAAATTTGCTTTGCTAGTTGATGTTCCGAAAAGGATATCTGCTCCTACGTATGGAGACAGGCGGTCTGTGCCAGCGAAGTGTTTCTCGATACCTAAGTTGATCAGGATTTCAGTTGCTTTAAGTTTTCCAAATCCTTCTTTACCTTCATTAGCACCTGTTCCATAAACATTGTTTGTTTTGTTAGTGCTACCAACGTTGAATCCTAAACGGAAAGCAACATCGTTTTTTTGGAAATAACGGAAACGCAATAAACCAGCGCCATCATTTAAATTGAAGTTTGTGTTGTTGATACCACCTGTTAAACCGAACTCAGTAGTAACGTCACCTTTAACAGGTTTGAAATTTTGTGCTTGTGCTGCTAAACCTAACATAGCAACGCTTAATGATAGTAATAATTTTTTCATCAGTGTTTGATTTTTTGAATAATAAGGCCGCAAAATTAGCCTTAAAAGAATTAAAAATGTCAGCTTAATGTCATTACAAGGCTGTTTTTGCTTAACCTGTTGATTTGCTGATTGATGATTTTTTTGGTGTTGAGCGACCCATTTACGAAATTTTAGCATATAAAAAAAGCGCACAAACTTCACAGTTTGGGCGCTTTTTTATCGTATAATTTGTTAATTATGATGCGATCGTGGCAGTGGTTCTGCCAACAGCAATTTTCTTTATGGTTGTAATGATTGCATTGGTGTCATAGCCACAAAGAGCCCATAATTCTGGTTGTTCACCATGTTCTATAAACTCATCAGGAATACCCAATCTAATCACCTGACCATTGTAATTATGATCTGCCATAAACTCTAGCACAGCACTTCCCATTCCACCTTGCAGGCAACCATCCTCAACTGTTACTACATACTTATAGCGCTTAAACACGTCATGTAGTATGACTTCGTCCAAAGGCTTCACAAAACGCATATCGTAATGTGCGGGATGTATGCCTTCACTGTTGAGCTCCTTACAAGCTTCAACGGCAAAGTTGCCAACATGGCCAATCGTTAATATAGCAACATCCTCGCCGTCACATATCTTTCGGCCTTTACCCACCTCAATAGTTTTAAATGGACGTTTCCAATCGGGCATCACTCCGTTTCCTCTCGGGTAACGAATGGAGAAAGGACCTGCATTTTCGAGCTGAGCGGTGTACATTAGGTTACGGAGCTCTTCTTCATTCATTGGAGCTGCAACGGTCATGTTCGGGATGCAACGCATATAGGCAAGATCATAAGCTCCGTGATGCGTAGCACCGTCTGATCCGGCAAGACCGGCACGGTCTAAACAAAATACCACATTCAGGTTCTGGATGGCTACATCATGTATCACCTGATCATAAGCCCTTTGCATAAAGCTAGAGTAGATGTTACAAAAAGGAACAAGCCCTTGTGTAGCTAAACCCGCAGAAAATGTTACGGCGTGTTGTTCTGCAATACCCACGTCAAATGCACGGTTTGGCATAGCTTTCATCATGATATTCATCGATGAGCCAGAAGGCATAGCAGGGGTAATCCCAACAATGTTTTTATTAGCCTCAGCAAGTTCTACCAGCGTATGTCCAAAAACATCCTGGTATTTTGGTGGTTGAGGTTTATCGGATACCGATTTCTTGATTTCACCAGTGATTTTATCGAACAAACCCGGTGCATGCCATTTGGTCTGGTCTTTCTCGGCCAAAGCAAAGCCTTTGCCTTTTAAAGTCACAATATGTAAAAGCTTAGGCCCAGGGATATCTTTTAAATCCCTGATCACCTGCACCAAACGTTGCACATCATGCCCGTCGACCGGACCAAAGTACCTGAAGTTTAGTGCTTCAAATAAATTGCTTTGTTTAAGCAAAGTACCTTTAATGCTTTTTTCTATTTTCTTTACAAACTTGTGCGCATTTGGCCCAAGCTCTGAAAGTTTAATCAACACTTGCGAAATGTCATCCCTAAAGCGGTTATAAGATTTCGAAGTGGTAATGTTCGTTAAATATTCTTTTAAAGCACCAACATTAGGATCAATTGACATGCAATTGTCGTTCAAAATCACCAGTAGGTTAGAATTTTCAATACCCGCGTGATTTAGTCCCTCAAAAGCAAGTCCTGCAGTCATAGCGCCATCGCCAATAACCGCAACATGCTGACGATCTGTTTCGCCTTTGTAATGCGAAGCGACAGCCATACCTAATGCAGCAGAGATCGAGGTAGAAGAGTGGCCTACGCCAAACGTATCGTATTCACTTTCACTTATTTTAGGGAACCCACTGATTCCATTAATGATTCGGTTTGTATGAAATACAGACTTTCTTCCGGTCAATATTTTATGACCATAGGCTTGGTGACCAACATCCCAAACCAGCTTATCGTAAGGGGTGTTTAATACATAATGTAAAGCAACCGTTAGTTCCACAACACCAAGACTGGATGAAAAATGTCCCCCGTTTACGCTTACTACATCAATGATGTATTGGCGAAGTTCCTGGGCTATTTGCTCTAAATCTTGTTCTTTATACCGCTTTAAATCAGCAGGATAATTTATGTTGGGTAAAAACGGACCGTTAATATCTTCCATGCAGGCTTTATAGAATAGAAAGTACAAAGTAAGGTATTTTGTTATTAAACTAAGAAGGAAAATCGCTAATTTTACAAAAAAATACATTGATAAATGACTAGAGATACATTAATTTTTGATTTGATTGACAAAGAATTGGCCCGTCAGGAAAATGGTTTGGAACTGATCGCGTCTGAAAACTTTGTGAGCAAACAGGTGATGGAGGCTGCAGGTTCTTGCTTAACCAATAAATATGCTGAAGGACTACCAGGTAAAAGGTATTATGGTGGATGCCAGGTGGTTGATAAAATAGAAAGCTTAGCTATTGAGCGTGCTAAAAAACTTTTTGGTGCAGAATGGGTAAACGTACAACCACATTCAGGAGCACAGGCAAATGCTGCAGTAATGCTTGCGGTGATTAAGCCAGGTGATAAAATTCTTGGTTTTGATCTTTCACATGGCGGACACTTAACACATGGTTCTCCGGTTAACTTTTCAGGAAAATTGTATCACCCTTTATTTTACGGTGTATCAAAAGAAGATGGTAGGATCGATTATGCAAAGTTGGAAGAAGTAGCCCTTGCAGAACGTCCTAAATTAATTATCGTTGGTGCTTCGGCTTATTCCAGAGAATGGGATTATGCATTCGTACGCAGCGTGGCTGATAAAATTGGTGCATTGGTAATGGCCGATATTTCTCACCCGGCGGGCTTAATTGCTCGTGGATTATTACAAAACCCACTTCCACATTGCCATATCGTTACTACAACTACCCATAAAACTTTACGTGGCCCTCGTGGTGGTATGATCATGATGGGTAAAGATTTTGAAAACCCGTTCGGATTAAAAACTCCAAAAGGAGAGACAAGGATGATGTCATCAGTTTTAGATATGGCAGTTTTCCCGGGTACTCAGGGTGGTCCGTTAGAACATATTATTGCTGCTAAAGCCATCGCTTTTGGTGAAGCTCTAAGTGATGAGTATTTAGCTTATGTAAAACAAGTACAAGCAAACGCACAGGCAATGGCTAAAGCTTTTGTGGCTAAAGGATATGGAATCATTTCAGGTGGTACCGATAACCATTTAATGCTGATCGATCTACGCAATAAAAACATCACCGGTAAACTTGCCGAAAGTGCATTGGAAAAAGCAGAGATCACTGTAAATAAAAACATGGTTCCTTTTGATGACAAATCTCCATTTGTAACCTCAGGAATTAGGGTTGGTACTGCAGCCATCACAACCAGAGGTTTTAAGGAAACCGAAATGGAAGAAATTGTTGATCTGATTGATCAGGTATTGACAAATGCAGAAGATGAAAGTAATTTAATGCAAGTAAAGGAAAAAGTGATAAATTTAGTAAGTCGTTTTCCATTGTATAAATAACGGCTTTACAAAAAGCTAAATGTTATCTAAAGACCAGCATTCATCAACTAATGAAGGTAATCGCGTTAACGCGCTGCATGGCTATAATATTCTTGATACACCGAATGAGTATCAGTTCGATAATATCGCCAGGCTTGCATCACTCGTATGTAATGCGCCTATTGCATTAATTGCATTAGTTGATGAAGGAAGGGTCTGGTTTAAATCTTCAATAGGCATCCCTTTTAATGAGGTTCCTCGCCGAATATCTTTTTGTGATCACACCATCCTTAATGAAAGGAATGATGTTTTTGAAGTACATAATGCGCTGCTGGATGACAGGTTTAAAGATCATCCCTTCGTAATAGAAGAACCCCATATCAGAGCTTATGCTGGCGCTCCTTTAATAGATGAGAACGGTTTTAAGTTAGGTGCAGTTTGCGTTTTTGATACCGTGCCCCGGCAATTTGCCGACACGCAGAAAGAAGGATTGGAGACCCTGGCAAAGGAAGTCATGACTCACATATCCCTACAGAGGAAAAGTGAGGAACTTGCCGCCAATACCCAACGCTTTGAAGAACTGCTTAATATCTCTGCAGTATCTCCCGAAATACATTGCATTCTGGACAAGATGGGAACCGTTTTGTTTATTAACGATGCCATTACCAATCTGTTGGAATATAGCGTTAATGAAGCTTTAGGACTAAATATTTGGGGTTTTTGCCATAGAGATGATCTCAATAGGGTTGTGAAAACTATTGAGGATGGGCTTGGGAAAGGAATTAAACAATTCGCTATTGATTTTAGGGTTGTCAGCAAAAGCGGTTTGATTCGCTGGATAAGCTGGACTATGGTTGTCAAAAATGAGCGATGGTATGCTTATGGTAGAGACATTACTGAAAATAAAAAGGTAGAGCAGGAGTTGGTAAAACTTTCCTTTGTTGCCAGTAAGGTAAACAATGCAGTTGTTATAAATGATGCCGACAACCATGTGACATGGGTAAATGAAGCTTTCGAAAAAATTACCGGCTTTAACCTGGATGACCTAAAAGGGAAACGTCTTGGAGATTTAATTGCCGGTCCGAAAACGGATATGGAGCTGTTGGAAAAAGCAAGAGCCCTCACTAAAAGAAACCAATCTTTTACGGTTGATCTTCTGGCTTATCGTAAAGATAAACAGCCCATTTGGATCTCTATTTATAATACTGTAGTATTTAATGAAGAGGGAAAGGTGGAAACAGAAGTCGAGATCATTATAGATATTACCGACAAGAAAAATGCCGAAGAGGAGCTGCAGGTATTGTCTTTAGTTGCCAGTGAAACCAATACGGGTGTAAATATTTCTGACGCAAACTGCTACACGACCTGGGTTAATCATTCTTTGGAGCGATTAACAGGCTATACAGCCCTCGAACTGCAAGGGCTTAAACTTGGAGATGTGCTTTGTGCACAGAGTGATACTGTTCAGTACCAGCTAATTAATGAATCGAGAGAAAAGGCACAAAATAAACAACCTTATTCCATAGAAGTTCAGGCAAAGAAAAAAGATGGAACAATGGTTTGGCTTTCTGTAGCCACTACACCTATTGTGGGTGATGCGGGTAAATTGGAACGGCAGATTGATCTGATCACAGATATTACCCAACGCAAGCAGGTAGAGCGGGAGATAATAGAGGCCAAAGAGCAAGCGTTGCGACTTAGTGAAGCTAAAGAAATGTTTCTTTCTGTAATGAGCCACGAGATCAGAACTCCACTCAATGCCGTAATAGGAATGACTCATCTCTTGATGGATAATGATCCTAAACCATCACAAATTGAAGATTTGAATATCCTGAAGTTTTCAGGGGAAAATCTGCTGAACATCATTAATGATATCCTCGACTTCACAAAAATAGAAACAGGGAACTTGCACCTTGAGTCGGTACCGTTTTGTATGAAGGCGTTAACAACTGATATTGTTACCTCTTTAAGTGTCAATGCCAGCAAGAGGGGCAATGAACTGGTACTGCTTTACGATGATGAAATCCCGGAGCTTGTTTCGGGAGATAAGACCAGGCTTTACCAGATCCTGATGAATTTATTGGGCAATGCCATTAAGTTTACCGATCATGGTAAAATAATCTTGCTCCTTAAACTTATAGCAAATGATCAGGAAAATGTAGGGATTTACTTTGAGGTAAATGACGATGGAATAGGCATTCCTGAGGATAAACTCAATTATATCTTTGAAACCTTCACCCAAGCCAAAACTGATATTTCAAGAAAATATGGCGGTACAGGCTTAGGGTTAGCCATTACCAAAAAGTTATTGCAGTTATATAATTCTGAAATCGAGGTTAAAAGTGTAGAAGGGGAAGGGACATGTTTTTCTTTTACCTTGAATTTTTCAAAATCTCCTGCACTTGCTAATACAGATAATCTGATTGTTCAACCTGAAGTGTTTACAGGTAAAAAGATACTTATCGTTGACGATAATGAAATCAATCTGTTAATTGCTAGAAGAATCCTGGGTAAATTCGGATTGCATATTGATTTTGCTTTTAATGGAGATGAAGCCATACTTAAGATTAAGGAACAGACTTATGACCTGGTCTTCATGGATATTAAAATGCCCGGAATAGACGGTTTTGAAACCACAAGAATCATTCGGGGTTTGCCTGAGGATTATTTTAAAATGGTTCCAATTATCGCTTTAACGGCCTCAACTCTTCATAACGAATACAGCAAGTTTAAAGAATCCGGGATGAATGGACATATCTTAAAGCCATTCAAACCTGAAGAAATCAGAGAATTGCTTTCCTTGCATTTGTATCAGTAATTTTCTCAGGGAAAATCAACTGTTCCTCGTTTTTTATAGAAGCTAAAATAAGACTGCTATAAAATTGCGTATAAACTGGTAAAAGCAGTATCATACCAGTCCAATACCAGTCGAATAGCAGTCGAATAGCAGTAGCGGAGCAGACGTAATAATACACCGTCTCACTATAAATTATAAGTAGCTACCTGTTTGATTGGTAATTTTGAATTGGCTAAAAATAAAAAATACATCCAGCTCCGGAACTTCTGGCATTGATCTGAAATAGGGCGCTTTAACTCTCTTTTTTGGGTAAAAGATAAAGGGCCGATAACTCAGAGATGAGTTTATCGACCCTTAAATTAACGCTCTCGCAACAAAGGTGGGAATTATTTTTGAATTGCCAAATATCTCGGTAGATTTTTTTGTCAAATAATTGTTTTTTCGTGAAAAACTGCCTTTAATAAGTAAAGGGCCGATATTTCTGTGTAGAAAATATCGACCCTTACCATCTAAATTAACGCTCTCGATTGTATAAACGATAAGCGTGGCGATTTGTTTTATGAATGCTAATTTTTTTAACGAATGCTTACTTTGCAAAAGCGACCGTGGCAATGCTGAGTTTACTGATTTTAGCTTCAAACAAAACTATCCCACAAGCTTCCAATGTAGCGCCTGTTGTAATGACATCGTCAACCAGTAAAATGTGTTTGCCTTTAAGCATTGTTGGATCTGTAATTGAAAATACCCCCAGCATATTCTCAAACCGATTGTATCTTCCTTTTTTAGTTTGAGTTGTGGTTGAGCGTTTGCGCAATAAGCAATACGTGTTTACCGGGACTTTTAATACCGATGAAATCCCTTGCGCTATGCATAAACTTTGGTTGTACCCTCTTTGGTGTTCCCTACGCCGATGTAAAGGTACAGGAACGATCAAGTCAATGCCATCGTAAGCTGTGCTCAACAATAGCTTTTGAGCAATCATGTTGCCCAGTTTTATCCCCAGGTCTTTGCGTCCCCTGTACTTTAAATTGTGAATGATATTTTGTGTGCGGGCTCCCTTTTTAAAATAAAGTAAGGACATGACGGCATGACAAGGTAAACGGCCCCACAACTGTCGTGCGGCCGCATTCTCTGTATGCAGATGATGATCGGTATAGGGAAGGTAGTATATACATTTTGTACACAGCTGTTCCTCGCCATGATATAAAGAAGTACTACACCCACAACATAGGTTGGGAAACAAGAGGGCTACCAGATCGCTTAAAAAACGTTTAAACAGCATCATGCTGTCAATCTAATTTGTTTTAAGCTTATGCTGGTTAAAAAGAAGTTAATTTTGTTCTTTAACGGCCAACTGTCCACAAGCAGCATCAATATCCTTACCGCGGCTGCGTCTGATATTTGTGTTGATGCCCTGACTTTTCAGGTAATTCGAAAATGCGTCTATCTTATCGCCTTCAGCATTAATGAAATCAGCAAATTGGATAGGGTTGTATTCAATCAGATTTACTTTACATGGGATGTGCTTACAGAACTTCGCCAGCTCCATTGCATCCTCAATTTCATCATTAAAGTTGTTGAAAACGATATACTCGTAGGTTACCGGATTTTTGGTTTTGGCAAAATAATATCTTAACGATTCTGAAAGTGCCTTTAATGAATTGTGCTCATTAATAGGCATAATCTCATTGCGTTTTTTGTCATTCGCCGCATGAAGTGATAAGGCCAGGTTAAATTTAGCCCCATCATCGGCAAGCTTTTTTATCATCTTAGAGATGCCGGCTGTAGAAACGGTGATACGTTTGTACGACATGTTTAATCCATCAGGAGCAGTAATGCGCTCAATAGATTTCATCACATTGGCATAATTGAGCAATGGTTCGCCCATACCCATATAAACGATATTGGTAAGTGGGGCATTGTAGTTTTGCTTGGCCTGCTGATCGATAAGCACAACCTGATCATAAATCTCGTCTGCATTTAGATTCCTTTTACGATCCATATAGCCGGTAGCACAAAACTTACAGGTTAAACTGCAGCCTACTTGTGAACTTACACAAGCCGTCATACGGTCATCCATTGGAATCAAAACGCCCTCCACAATATTACCATCATAAAGTCTAAAGGCATTTTTGATGGTATGGTCGTTGCTGAACTGCGAATTGTTTACGGCTACAACATTGATGGCATAGTGTTCATCAAGCTTATTTCTAAGGTCTTTGGAAAGGTTGCTCATTTCGGCAAACGAACGTGCCGATTTTTCCCAAAGCCACTGATAAACCTGTTTTGCCCTATAGGCAGGTTCCTTCATCGCAGTAAAGTGCTGTTGAAGCTGAGTAAGGTCTAATGAACGGATATCTATTCTATTTGTAGCAGGCATTTAAATGCAAAGTTACCAAAAAATTGCAATACGGATTGTAATCGCGGGGTAAAGGTATAAAAGGCTATCGTTTAGGACTTTTGGTTTTAGCACCCGGGGTACCCGATCTTCCGTTGCCCGGTTTAACAGGTCGTTTGCTAGGGCCACCTGCTTTAAACCAATCATTGCTGGCAGCACCACCTCTTGATTTGCTTGCCGGAACTTTACCAAAAGATTTACCCTTTCCGCCAGCCGGACGGTCTTCTCTGCTTACAGAACCTGGAGCTTTCTTCGCCGGTCTTTTTCCCGGAGCCTTAGGCGCTGCACCTCTTGATCTTCCCGGGGTAACATTTTCTGAGAAATCTTCCTCAGCATATGTCTTAGGTTTTTTATTTACCCGTTTAGGAGCCGAAGCCGCTTCCAATGCGCTTGATTTCGCAACCAGATTAAATATCTCTGTTTGCTCTTCCGGTGTAAGTTCCCGCCATTCGCCTACAGGGATACCCTTCAGGCTAATATTCATGATCCTTACCCGTTCAAGTTTTGTAACCTCAAATCCAAAATGCTCACACATTCTTCTGATCTGTCGGTTTAGACCCTGAACCAATATAATTCTAAATACAAAAGTGCTCTCTTGCTTTACCTTACATTTTTTTGTCATCACCCCCAATACCGGAACGCCTTTAGCCATACCAGCTATAAAGGATTCAGTAAGAGGTTTATTTACCGTTACCAAGTATTCTTTTTCGTGATTATTGCCGGCTCTTAAGATTTTATTTACCAGATCGCCATTGTTGGTCAGGAAGATCAACCCCTGTGAATCTTTATCCAAGCGTCCGATTGGGAATACCCTTTCGCTATGGTTCACATGGTCTACAATATTACTTTTGACACCAGCTTCAGTTGTGCTGGTTATTCCCACAGGTTTATTATAGGCTATTAAAATTGAGTTTTCAACCTCCTTTGGTTCTATAGTCTGTCCGTTAACAGTGATGATGTCACCAAAAAACACCTTGTCACCTACTTTGGCTTTTTTGCCATTGATATATACATTTCCTTGCTCAATATATCTGTCGGCCGCTCTTCTTGAGCATAAGCCACTTTCACTAATGTATTTATTTAACCGTACGGTAGAGTCAGACATGGATATGGGTATAAATTGAAATTATTTACAAAGAAATCAATTTATACCCATATAAACTATCAAAATATTTTAAAGCTTTGTTATTTAAGCTTACATTTCATCGGCGCTCGGTCCATAACTACCCGGAATAGGGATGTTTAGCAATCGCAAATATACCCCCAACTGTGCTCTGTGATGAATGATCTGGTTGATGGTCATGCGTATAATGTCAGCTTTTGGTTCTGCAGTGTAAATCTGCTCACCCTCTCTTAAGGTCCATATTTTATCCAGCACTGCTTCATTTTCAGGTTTTAGTTCCGTCCTGCCATCAGCCAGCGAACGCTCAAAATAAGCCAGTAATTCTTCTGTGCTGTTGATATCCTCAGGTGTATAAGGATTGTTTGCGAAATCAAGTCCATCTGTAGTAATGGCCATTGTAATCCAGGTTGGTAATTCGGCAATATGTGTAGCAAGCTTTTTAATGCTCATGCTTTTTGGATGTGGTTGCCAGTCAAATTTATCAGTTGGAATTCTTTCTAACATTTTGCGGGTAGTTAGTGCTTCTTGCTCTAACTCTTTTAAGTACATGTTTATTCTATTCATAGCTTATTATTGTTTAATAGCACAAAGAAAATAGGAGGTACTGACAACCTTATGTCAGTCTGTATTTAAAAAGTATAAATAAGTTCTTTTATCTGGAAAACATGGACATAACATAGACTTTGGTAGAAAAGTTTATTAATAGTTTACCGGCAGCAATTTCATGTACTCATTGAGTGACATGTGAGCAGTTTTTTTGAAAGGAATATCCAGTATTCTGATTTGATCGATTCTCGATACCCTGAAATCGCGGTATTCACTGCGCAGATGGCACCAGGCAATCAAGTGCCAGTTAAATGCATAAAAGATCAATCCAATAGGCTCAACTTCGCGCTTACTGCTGTCGCTGTTTTGGTTGGTATAAGCTATTTCAATAATGGATTGCACCGAAATGGCATTTTGCAGGGCCGATAAATGATCAAACTCATTTTTAATAGACTCTGGCAGCTGCAATTTGATGTTGTTGTTTAAAAACTCCAGCTTTTCTTTTTGCGAATGTTTTAGTACGGCTTTGACTTTGTTTAAGGCGGTATTATAGTGCGTAGAAATGGATTTATCAGCAAAACCCGCAACCAGTCTTTCCATAATTAATAAAGCATTGGCTTCCTCAGAATTAAAAGAAACGGGAGGCAAAAAATAACCTTGTACAATGAAATAACCCTTTGGTTGTTCGAAGCTAATCGGAATGCCTTGTTCTATCAATGCTTTAATATCCCGATATACGGTTCGCGTACTGATCTCATATTGAGCTGCTATTTTATCAGCAGAAACATATTTTTTGGTTTGTAGCAATAGAAGAATGCCAAAAAGCCGGTCTATTCGGTTCATTTGAGTTTACAGGTTGTTGTTAGCACAAATATAATCCATCTGCTGCTAATAATCTTAGTAGGCAATAAGGTTTGAAAGTAATAATACCGTTGGGAGCAAGTGTGTGATAGTAGTTTTTAGGTGGAAAAATCTTTTATTTGCGTATGATTTCTCATATCTCAGCAACGTATGTTTATCCGGTAGTAGGCGCACCAATAAAAAATGGAGTTCTTTCGATTGATTCGATAGGTACTATTAAGGGTATCTATACACCCGAGGAAGCGGAAGAAAGACAATTAAATGATATTGAATATCATGACGGTTTGTTGGTCCCTGGTTTTGTAAATACACATTGCCATATTGAGTTATCGAATCTCAAGGGCTTAATTCCGAAGCACACCGGATTGCCCGACTTTGTGAAGTCGGTAATTAAATTGCGTACCTCTGATGAGTATGAGCTAAATCTCGCTATGTTAAAGGCGGATGTTGAAATGTATGAGAATGGAATTGTGGCAGTTGGTGACATCTGCAACCAGCTCATATCAAAGATCATGAAAGTAAATACCCCGGTTTATTATCATACCTTTTTAGAGATCATGGGCTTTAATCCTGATCTGGCTAAGGAAGCGATGAAAAGGGCCAAGCAGTTTAAAGATGAGCTGAGTCCTTTGCCGGTTTCTATTGTTCCCCACGCTCCTTATTCAGTATCTCCTGAATTGTTTCATGAGCTTAATGCATATGCCGAATACCAAGATGGGCCGGTGACGATACATAATCAGGAAACAGCAGATGAAAATGCTTTCTTTGAGCAAAAAACCGGTGGGTTTTTAGAACTCTTTAAATTTTTAGGACAGGATATCAGTTTCTTTAAGCCGTCAGGAAAAACTTCTCTACAGACCTATTTACCCTTGTTATCACCGGATTTAAAAACTTTACTGGTGCACAATACCTATACTTCAGCTGCAGATGTAGCTTACGCTACCGGCATTCACCCCAATTTATATTGGTGCTTGTGCCCACATGCAAATTTATATATAGAGAATATGCTGCCTGATGTAAATATGATGAGGGCTGCGGGCTTAAGAATTACCCTGGGAACAGATAGCCTGGCTAGTAATGATGGCTTAAGTATTCTTGCTGAGATGAATTTGTTGCAGGAACGCTTTGATGTCCCTACTGAAGAGTTGTTGAAATGGGGTACCCTTAATGGAGCCGAATTTTTGGAAATTGATCGGCGTTTTGGCAGTTTTGAACTGGGGAAGCAGCCGGGCATAAACCTGATTGAGTTTGCGGAAAGGGATGGTAAAGTGATTTTAGGAGATGTTGTAAAACGGTTGTTTTAATGAAAGGTGATCAGCAATATGGCGAATAGAATTACTGAACTATTTGGAGTGAAATACCCGATCATCCAGGCTGGAATGGTATGGTGTAGTGGTTGGAGATTGGCTTCGGCTGTTTCCAATGCAGGAGGTTTGGGTATTATTGGTGCGGGTTCTATGTATCCTGATGTTTTGCTGGAGCATGTTAGGAAGTGTAAAGCGGCTACCAAAAATCCTTTTGCGGTAAATGTGCCCTTGCTTTATCCGAATGTGGAGAATGTGATGAAGATCATTATTGATGAAGGGGTTCGTATTGTGTTTACATCTGCGGGTAATCCGGCCATATGGACAAGCTTTTTAAAAGAGAAAGGTATCACTGTTGTGCATGTAATTGCCAATACGAAATTTGCATTGAAGGCAGAAGCTTGTGGAGTAGATGCTATCGTTGCCGAAGGTTTTGAGGCTGGTGGCCACAATGGACGAGAAGAAACCACTACGATGTGTCTGATCCCTATGGTATGTGATGCAGTTAAAATACCTGTGATTGCTGCTGGTGGGATTGGGAGCGGTAGAGCAATGTTGGCCGCAATGGCTCTGGGGGCTGAAGGAGTTCAGATCGGCTCAGCATTTGCTGTTGCTGAGGAATCTTCGGCACACCCTCAGTTTAAAAACAAGATTATACATGCAGCAGAAGGGGATACAAAATTGAGCATGAAGAAGGTTGTTCCCGTTCGTTTACTTAAAAATGAATTTGCTGATGCAATAGCACAAGCAGAGGCTGAAGGAGCAGATAAGGATACACTGGTGAGAATTTTAGGCAGAGCGCGTGCTAAATTAGGTATGTTTGAGGGCGATATTGAGCAGGGAGAACTGGAAATTGGACAGGTCTCAGCAATGCTGAAAGAGATAAGACCTGCTGCTGATATATTGGCATCGGTTTGGGAAGAGTTTTTGCGGGAGAAAGAGCGGATTGCATTGATAAAATTATAAAAGTACACATGGAAATAAAACATATAAAAATTAAGATTACCGGGAAAGTACAGGGCGTATCTTTCAGGGCTGTTACGAAAGTTGTGGCCGACCAAATGGGGATTAGGGGGATGATCAGAAATGAAAAGGACGGCAGCGTTTATATAGAAGCTGAAGGAGACGATACTTTACTGGAAGTTTTTATGGATTGGTGTAATGAGGGGACAGATCGGGCCAAGATTGAAAATGTCGAGGTTACCCCGGGAGAACTTAAAAACTATCAGAATTTTGAAATCATTAAGAAGTAGATGTCGGCAATAAAGAAATTTCTTGGACAGACAGCTATTTACGGGGTTACAACGGTAATTTCAAGGCTATTTAATTTTATACTTACACCGTTGTTTACGGGGGTATTTCAACCCGGCGTTTATGCGATCTTTACGAAGATGTATGCTTCTGCATCATTGATCAATGCCATTCTTGCTTTTGGTATGGAAAGTACATTTTTCAGATACCTGAATAAGCATGAAGATAAAAAACAAGAGGTTTATAACAATACATTTTTCTGTGTAGCGCTTATCTCCACACTCTTTTTAATCTCAGGTATTGTTTTCTCGTCACCAATAGCAGCTTATTTTGCCAATGGACCAGAAGAAATGGCTGATTATGTAAAGTATGTGCACTATTTTGTATGGTTACTTTTTATAGATGCGATTTGCGTAATTCCATTTGCAAAAGTTAGGGCTGATGAACGTCCGATGAGGTTTAGCTTGATCAAATTTCTGAACATTGGCAGTTTTATTGGCTTCAACTTGTTCTTTTTATTTGTTATTCCTGCAATTATTAAATTTGGCGGTCCGGTAGGACAATGGTTTGAATCATGGTACAGGACCGGTTGGGTAGGATATGTGTTCATTTCAAATCTGATTGCAAGTGTGCTGACTTTGATCTTGCTCCTTCCCGAACTGATAAAGCTGCAGCTTAAGTTTGACAAAGAACTTTTTAGTAAAATGGTATCCTATTCATGGCCTGTTTTAGTCGCTAACCTTTCTTTTGTAGTTAATGAAAATCTGGATAAAATGATTATTAACCAATTGGGGGTTTCTGAATATAATCTAGGGATTTATGGTGCTGTTTGCAAAATTGCAGTGTTTTTAAGTTTGTTTATTACAGCATTCAGATTAGGTGCAGAACCTTTCTTTTTCAGTCATGCTAAAAATGTAAATGCGAAACAGACTTATGCTACGATTTTGAATTATTTTGTCATCGCCTTAGCGGTTATTTTTGTTGGTCTGATCGCAAATATTGATATCCTTAAGCATTTTATCGCCAGAGAATATTGGGTGGGATTAAACGCTGTGCCTTTTTTACTGCTCGGCTATGTATTCTTAGGGATTTATGTAAACCTGTCTATCTGGTATAAATTGTCAGATCAAACAAAATTTGGGTTGTATATTTCTGTTGTCGGCGCAATAACCACCATTGTGTTGAACATTGTTCTTGTGCCGAAATATGGTTATATGGGCTCAGCATGGGTATCTATGTTAGCTTATCTTGTGATGATGTTGATTTCATACGTGCTTGGACAAAAACATTATCCTATACCTTATGATTTGAAAAGGATGCTGATTTACCTGTTTGCTTCGGTTATCCTGGTCGTGCTTTCTTTTTGGGTATTTAATAGGAATATTTATATTGGTAATGCCTTGCTATTGACCTTTTTGGCAGGTGTGGTTTATTTTGAAAAGGATCAATTGAAACTTATATTGAAGAAACGATGAACGTAAATATCATTAACAATTCTGGACATCCATTGCCACAATATGAAACGGCACATGCAGCAGGTATGGATATGCGGGCTTTTATAGAAACCGAAATCACCATTAAACCTTTGCAACGGGTATTGGTTCCAACTGGTTTATACATTGAACTTCCAGTTGGTTTTGAAGCGCAGATACGTCCGCGTAGTGGTTTGGCTTATAAACATGGCATCAGTATTGTGAATTCACCGGGTACTATCGACGCGGATTATCGCGGGGAGATTAAAGTGTTATTGGTTAATTTATCGGATACCGACTTTGTAGTGAATAATGGAGATAGGATAGCTCAAATGGTGATTGCAAAGCATGAGACCATTGTCTGGAATGCAGTTGAAGAATTAAGTGATACCGCTCGCGGTGCAGGCGGTTATGGACATACCGGTAAATAAATGAAGAAGTTTAAAGTACTTTTATTGGTGTTTTTGGGCTATGTCCCTACGTTGTTTGCTCAAAGGCCTATGGCGCTATTGGCAGATACAGCCATGGTAAAAGTACTTTTTTTTGCTGGTTTGCGCGATAAGCTGAATGAAGATTACAGTAGGGCGAACGAGAGTTTTAACAAAATACTTCAGTTGGATGTTAAGAATGCTGCCGTTTATTATGAAATTGCTATTGTAAATTATCGGCAGAATAATCTTTATGAAGCTGAAATGGCTATTAAAAAAGCTACAGCGCTAGAAGCTAATAACACCTGGTACTGGATGCTGATGGCCGAACTGTATAAACGTAAAGGCGATATGAATGCTATGGCAGGGGTTTTGAATCAGTTGATCAGACTTTCGCCAGATAAACGTGATTATTATTTCGACAGATCCAATGCTTATTTGATGGCTGGTAAAATCCCTGAGGCGATGAAGGGGTATGATGAGTTGGAAAAAAAGTTTGGCCCATCCGATGAGCTTACTCGTGCAAGAAGACGGGTTGTGTCTGGAGGTCCGGTGAACATCTCAGGCGAAGAGGGGCGTAAACATGATGACGGAAAGTCTGGTGTTGAGCCTGCTGTAGCTGAACAGGGGATGCAACTTGCTGAAAGTTTATATAAAAAAGGTGATTTAAATGGGGCACTGGCTCAGTTTAAGCTGGTGTTGCAGGGCGATGAACATCCTTACAGAGCCTGGGAGCAAGCTTTAAATATACAACTGCTTCTCAAGCAGTATAAAGATGCTATAAAAACTGCAGATGCAGCACTGGCTATTTATCCCAATCAGGCCATCTTATATTACTTTATGGCGTTGGCATTACATCAGGACCATCAATATGATTTGGCGCTTACGAATGTTAAGTCGGCTTTGGAGTTGGATGCTGATAATGGAATTTATTTGGAGTTGTACGGTGATGTTTTGTTTGTTCGGGGCGATACAGCATTAGCCTTGGTACAGTGGAAGAAAGCTAAAGCAGCAGGAAATGGTTCAGAAAAATTAACTAGAAAGATCAATGAGCGGAAATATTTGGAATAATTTATTGTGGGCAGGTTTGCTGTCGGCAACCTTGTTGGCTTGTAAAATTAAGAAAGCTGTAGTTGTGGCATCACCACCAGCGATAGTAAAAGAGTTAAGTAGTGAAAATGCCGAAAATATTCAATTGTTGAAGTCTAAGGATTTGGTTTTTAGTACATTGTCTGTTAAGGCAAAGGCTAAGTTAGACCTTGGAGGCAGTAAGAACAATGCTACGATGAATATCCGGATGGAGAAAGGCCGCCGGATTTGGGTGAGCATAACTGCATTGGCAGGTATTGAGGTGGCAAGAGCTTTGATTACACCAGATAGCATTAAAGTGCGGAACAACTTTCAGAATGTATACTTGAAGCAGCCATTTGATTACATTCATAAATTTACCAATGAGCAGGTGAGTTTTGATTGGCTGGAATCTATTTTATCAGGTAATACAATCCCGTATTTTTTTAATGATGAGGCAAAAATTGAGCAGTTAAATGGCCAGTGGATATTGCAGGGTGAAAAAGAAGCACTGGTTTATAAGGTGCTTTTTGACGGTGTGATGAAGGTTAGTGAAAGCACTGTTAATGATGTAACTGCCGGGCAAGCTTTAAAGGTGCTGTATAGTGGCGCTTATCAGGATTTGGGCGGCTCATTGTTTCCCAGTGGGCTCACGATAAATTCGATGACAGGAAATAAAATTGTAAACATTGAACTGGAATACTACAATGTAGAACGCAATGTCCCACTTGATTTCCCGTTTAGTGTTCCTGGGAAGTATGAAGTAATAAACTGATTTTTTTTATACTTTTGACCCAATGAAGCTAAGCAAATTTCTTTTCCTCCTACTATTTATATTATCCGCATCGGTTGCCTTTGCCCAAAGTAGCTCGGAACTTAAAAGAAAAAAAGAGGCTATACAAAGAGAGATTGAGCTGTTGCAGCGAAACCTGAATAAAACGGCCAATAATAAAAAGTTAACCTTAAGCCAAATCAATGCATTAAATGCCAAAATCAAATTAATGCAAGATAAGATTACGGTAATCAATTCTGAAATCAAGAACCTGGACAATCAGATCCATGAAAATACCAATACTGTAATTATCCTTAAAGGACAATTGGGGCAGCTGAAAAAGGACTATGCCGGGATGATCAGATTTGCCCAGAGAAATAAAAATGCCTATGATAAGATGATGTTTGTTTTTGCAGCAAAGGATTTCAATCAGGCTTACAAACGGATTAAATATTTGCAACAATTTGGACAGTACCGCAAAAAACAGGCTGGATATATACAAGGGACACAGAAAGATCTGAATTATAAAATTGTTATTTTAGATAAGAATCTGAAAGAAAAAAGTAATCTTTTGCATGAGCAGGAGAATGAAAAAGATAAGCTGGGTAAGAATAAGACAGAGCAATCTGCTGTGTTGAATAGATATAGTAAGGAGGAAAAACAATTCCGTCAGGATATTGCTACCCGTAAAAAGCAACAGGCCCAGCTTGACCGGAGCATCAGAGCAGCGATTGTTCGTGAGATTGAACTGGAGCGAAAACGTGCTGAGGAAGCCGCAAGGGTTGCTGCAGCAAAAGCGGCAAGAGCTGCTTCCATCGCCGCTGCTGCTGCCGCTGCGAAAGCGAAGGCTGAAAATAAACCAGCACCACCTGCACCAGCTCCTGTAGCTGCTGCAAAGCCAAAGGCAAGTAACAGTGAGTATTTGGCCGCAACGCCCGAAGCCGCAAAATTGTCGGCTGCATTCGAAAGCAATAGGGGTTCTTTACCTTGGCCTGTAGCATCAGGATCAATTACTGAAAGTTTCGGAAAACATAAGGAAGGACAGGCAAGTTACGATAATGCCGGGGTTACGATTCAAACTGCGGACGGTGCAGGAGTAAGAGCGGTGTTTAATGGCAAGGTAACTAAAGTAGGAAATGCATTGGGTAGATATTATGTGCTGATTAAGCATGGTCAGTTCTTTACTGTGTATCAGAATTTAAGGACCGTAAGCGTAAGTGCCGGTGATGATGTAAGTACAAAACAGAATATTGGGACGGTTGCTTCGTCGGGCGATATGCCAGAACTGCAGTTCCAAATTTACCGAGGAGCTGTTGCGCAAAATCCTGCATCGTGGATCGCTAAATAAACTATTGCAATTAATTGTTTATATTTGTTTTAAAGAAGTAAAAATAGAGATTAAGATGTATACAGGGACATTAATAGAGTTTTTAAATATGGGGGGCGGCGAGATTATGCTGATCCTGGTAGTGGTACTTTTGTTATTTGGAGGTAAAAAATTACCAGAATTGGCCCGCGGACTAGGAAAAGGTTTGAGAGATTTTAAAGACGCATCTGAAGGAGTCAAGCGTGAAATTCACAGGAATATAAATTCAGTAGGTATCACCGACGAGATTAATGATTTTAAGTCTGCCATTAACGATGCTGATAACAGCAGACATCATCCTTATGAATATAAACCTGAGGAGAATACCAGCGAAAAGATTGAGTCTGCAACGCACATTGAGCCGACTGCAGATAGCGAACACACAGATAAAACTAAAATTTAATTAAAATATCATGTTTAACACATCATTATTAGCTTTTGGATTAGGCGGCGGAGAGATTGCTGTCATAGTAGTAGTAGTATTGCTACTTTTTGGCGGTAAAAAAATTCCTGAATTAATGCATGGCCTTGGAAAAGGGATTAAAGAATTTAAAGATGGAAAAGATGGTAATGATGATTCTGTTGGACAGAACCGTAATAACCAAAACAAACCATTGTAGGTTTACGAACCCGATTTTTTAATTTAATGTATTCTTGAAGTTTGAAGAAGTATAACTCCCTAAAAGAGATACAAACTCTTATTGAGCATAAAAAGCTTAGTTTGCCAGAGTTATTAGACTATTATTTTAAGCAAATAGAAAAACATGAACACCTCAATGCGTTTAATGAGGTGTTTTTTTATTCTGCGGCTACTCAGGCTAAACTTGTACAGGAAAAGATAGATGCAGGGACAGCAGGTAAGTTGGCGGGGATGGTGATTGGCATAAAAGATAACATCTGCTATAAAGATCATCAGGTAAGTGCTTCGTCTAAAATGCTGGAAGGTTTTGTCTCTCCTTACTCTGCTACTGTCGTAGAAAGACTAATCAGTGAGGATGCCATAATTATTGGTAGGCTCAACTGTGATGAATTTGCTATGGGGGGCTCTAATGAAACTTCTTATTATGGAGCGGTTAAAAACGCAGCTGATCATGAAAAGGTAGCTGGTGGCTCTTCCGGTGGTTCGGCTGTCGCTGTGCAGGCTGATTTATGCTTGTCTGCTCTAGGCACTGATACAGGTGGTTCAGTAAGACAGCCCGCTGCTTTTTGCGGTTGCATTGGTTTAAAGCCTACTTATGGCAGGATTTCAAGATATGGGGTTATTGCTTATGCTTCGTCGTTTGATCAGGTGGGTACCATTACTTCTTCTGTTAGCGATGCAGCAGTTTTACTGGAGGTATTAGCAGGAGCGGATGACCATGACAGTACAGTTTCTAAACATGCAGTTCCTGAGTATTTAAGTGGATTGAAAAATAGTACACCTAAAAGGATTGCTGTTTTGAAAGAGACGCTGGAAAGTGAAGCGCTTGATGTAGATATAAAGGAAGCTATATTAAAAGCTATTGAGGAGCTTAAAAGTCAGGGTCATACGGTAGAATACGTTTCTTTTGATTTACTTGATTACTTAGTGCCGGCTTATTATGTACTGACTACGGCTGAGGCTTCTTCTAACTTGTCTCGCTATGATGGAGTGCATTACGGACACCGTAATCTGGAAGCATCCAGTCTAAATGAACTCTACAAACTATCCAGAGCCGAAGGTTTTGGCGAGGAAGTAAAACGTCGTATTTTGCTGGGAACATTTGTTTTGAGTGCCGGCTACTATGATGCTTATTACCAGAAAGCGCAGCAGGTAAGAAGGCTGATCAGGGAGAAGATGGAAGAAATGCTGAGCAGTTTTGATGTCATAATTAGTCCTGTAACACCAACACCGGCTTTTAAGATTGGTGAAAATATTGATGATCCCCTGGTCATGTATATGGCTGATATATTTACCGTATTGGCATCTTTAACTGGAATTCCGGCAATTGCTATTCCTTTGGGCAATAATGCAAACGGTTTGCCGTTAAGTATACAGTTGATGGCCAGACACTTCGGGGAACAGGAACTGTTGTCTCTATCCCATGCTTTTTTAAGCAGAAAAAATGTTGAGCAATTAACCAACCAGGCGAACTAAACCATCACCGCTTTTAATTACAGCCTGAAATAGATTTTATTAACCTATAAAAAGGAAATAATATGCCTATGAAGATATTAGTATGCTTTGTATGTGCTTTAGCCTTTACCGGCTTTTCTGCAGCAGCACAACAGCCGCAAAAGCTCAATGTAACCGACACAACCTATGTACCTGTTGTAGAAGAAACGCCAACTTTTCATAACCATAATTATATTTATAAGGCCAGACTGGACTCTATTCAGAAAACTGTACCACTTAGTTATAACGAGTTTGTTCAGAACTATATAGATATTTATGCCAGTCGTAAAGACATGATGGGGAAGATGCTCGGCCTCTCTGGTTATTACTTCCCGATTTTTGAAAAGGCGCTTAAAAGTTATAATATTCCGGAAGAGATTAAATATCTCCCAATTATAGAGTCTTCTATGAATCCCCATGCGGTTTCCCGGGTTGGGGCTACAGGCTTATGGCAATTTATGTTTGCGACAGCGAAGGATTACGGTTTGAACATGGATAATTTTGTGGATGAACGTAAAGATCCTATACAGGCCAGTTATGCTGCTGCCGCCTATTTTAGAGATGCTTATGAAGAGCTGGGTGACTGGTTGCTAGCTATAGCTGCTTATAATTGCGGAATGGGCAATGTAAACCGGGCTATTGCCAAAGCTGATTCCAGAGATTTTTGGGAGATAAGAAGATTCCTTCCTACAGAAACGCGCAATTATGTTCCTGCTTTCATTGCTGCAGTCTATGTGATGAATTATTCGGGCAATCATCAGATTAAGGCTCAGCGGTCACCTTTTCTTAAGAGTACAGACACCATCCAGGTAAATCGTTTTGTTTCCCTTCCGTCATTGGCTGAAGCCCTGAACATTGATGTAGAAGAATTATGGAGTTTAAATCCTTCTTATAAGAAGAAGATTATAAATGGTACGACACATTCGCCTAAGCGCGTGATCTTACCCAAGGTGGATCTTCCTAGTTTTACACGGGTATACCAATTGCTGAATGAAGAGGAGTTGGAAGTGGATAGGCATATTGTGTTGGCCGCTAATGATGGCAGTACAAAGCGAAAAGCTAAGGCCGTTGCAAATAAATCTTCTGTTTTATACCATAGGGTTGCCTCTGGACAGAATTTGAGTACCATAGCCAACAAATATAATGTTGAGGTACAAGACTTGAAGGTCTGGAATAATTTAAAGGGATCCGCAATTGTTCCCGGGCAACGGTTAAAAATTTATCCTCATAGTGAAGGGAAGCACATCGCTGCTAGCCCAATGAGAGGCTAATTTTTTTCTGATCTTTTTTTATTTATGGCTTATCAAAAGAATTGTAACTTTGACCCTTCACATAGGATCATTTTATGAGTAAGATTAATAGAAAGCAGGATGCATTAGACTACCACTCTCAAGGGCGGCCGGGAAAAATTGAGGTGATACCAACCAAGCCAACAAATTCCCAAAGGGATCTGACACTTGCCTATTCGCCAGGGGTTGCGGAGCCTTGTTTAAGCATAGCAGAAAATAAAGAAGACGTTTATAAATATACAGCCAAAGGTAATCTGGTAGCTGTAATTAGTAATGGTACAGCAGTTTTAGGACTGGGCAATATTGGCCCCGAGGCGGGTAAGCCGGTAATGGAAGGAAAAGGGCTACTGTTTAAAATATTTGCAGATATTGACGTTTTTGATCTTGAACTGGATGCCACAAACGTTGATGATTTTGTTAAAATAGTAAAAGCATTGGAACCTACTTTTGGTGGGGTCAATTTAGAAGATATTAAAGCACCTGAGTGCTTTGAAATTGAACGCCGTTTGAAAGAGGAAATGAATATTCCTGTAATGCACGACGATCAGCATGGTACCGCCATTATTTCTGCCGCAGCATTGTTAAATGCCTGCGAGCTGCAGAAAAAGAAAATGGATAAGATTAAAATCGTGGTAAATGGTGCAGGTGCTGCGGCAATTTCCTGCTCCCGTTTATATGTTTCTTTAGGTGCAAAGAAAGAAAACATTGTGATGTGCGATCGTTCGGGCGTAATCAGATCTGATAGGGCGAATCTGGATGCTATAAAAGCAGAGTTTGCTACTTCAAGAAAACTGAATACGCTGGAAGAAGCGATGAAGGATTCGGATGTGTTTATTGGTTTATCCTCTGCAGATTGTGTAACAGAGGATATGTTGAAATCAATGGCCAAAAATCCAATTGTATTTGCAATGGCTAATCCTAACCCGGAAATTGCTTACGACCTGGCGATTAAGTCCCGTAAGGATATCATTATGGCTACTGGCCGTTCTGATTATCCTAATCAGGTGAACAATGTATTGGGTTTCCCATACATTTTTAGGGGAGCACTTGATGTAAGGGCGACTGCGATCAATGAAGAAATGAAGATTGCTGCAGTTAGAGCCATTGCCGAGCTAGCTAAAAAATCTGTTCCCGAGGCTGTAAATATGGCCTATAACGAGAAAAATATTAAGTTTGGTAAGGAATATATCATTCCAAAGCCAATGGACATAAGGTTGATGACCAATGTGTCTAGTGCTGTGGCCAAGGCTGCAATTGATTCAGGCATTGCGCGTAAGATCATTACTGATTGGGATGCTTATGAAGAGGAACTGAAACACAGATTAGGTATGGATGATGCCATTATGCGTGCAATTACGAATAAGGCTAAATCTGACCCTAAGCGGGTTGTTTTTGCAGAAGCTGACCATTATAAAATTTTAAAGGCTGCTCAGATTGTTAAAGATGAGAACATTGCGATCCCAATTTTGCTTGGAAATAGAGAGGTAATTGAACGTATTATTGAAGAAAGTGCGCTGGATTTGGAAGGTGTGACCATCATTGATCCGTTTAAAGAGCCAGAGTTGATGCGAAAATATGGTCAGTTCTTGTACGAAAAAAGACAACGTAGAGGTTTAACACTATTCGAAGCTACTAAGTTAATGCGGGACAGAAATTACTTTGGTGCATCAATGGTGGAGTTTGGTGAGGCTGATGCAATGATTTCAGGCTTGACAAGAAACTATGTTTCGACCATTAAACCTGCTTTGCAGGTGATTGGTACTGCTCCCGGAATAAACCGTGTTGCGGGTATGTATATGATGATGACCAAAAAAGGGCCTGTGTTTTTTGGAGATACAACAGTAAATGTAGACCCTACTGCTGAGGAACTTGTTGATTTAACTTTGCTTATAGAGCAATCGGTTAGTAAGTTCAATATTCATCCACGTGTTGCTTTGTTATCATATTCTAACTTTGGTTCTAATGAGGGAGTGATCCCTGAGAAAGTAAGAAAAGCGGTGAAAATATTACATGAGAAACACCCTCATATTGTAGTTGATGGTGAAATGCAGGGTAATTTTGCAATGAATCATGAACTGCTGAAGGATAATTTCCCTTTTAGCAGACTGATAGATGGACCGGCAAATACGCTGATATTCCCTAATCTGGAATCGGGTAATATCGCGTACAAGTTATTACAAGAATTGGGCGAAGCGGAGGCTATAGGACCAATTTTGCTAGGCTTAAATAAGCCTGTTCATATTGTTCAACTTGGTAGTTCTGTAAGGGAAATCGTAAATATGATTACCTTAGCTGTTTTAGATGTTCAGGGCAAGGAACAAGAAGCAAATGCCAAAACAGGCGGTTTATTAAAAAGAATAGCTAAGAAATAATTATGTTCGAATATATTGATGGTAAGTTAGCATTTAAATGCCCTACCTATATTGTTGTGGAGGCTGGTGGTGTTGGCTATCATCTCAATATATCTTTAAATACTTATAGCAATCTGGCGAATACTGAAAGGTGTAAGATTTATACCTGGTTGCACATAAAAGAAGATGCGCATACCCTTTATGGCTTTGCCGATGAAGGGGAGCGCAGGCTTTTTTTACATTTAATTTCGGTTTCCGGGATAGGGCCGAATACAGGACGGATGATGTTGTCGTCTATAACACCTGTAGAAATTCAAACAGCAATTGTAAATGCTGATCTGGCACTGATCCAAAGAATTAAAGGGATTGGTGCTAAATCTGCACAACGGCTGGTACTTGAATTACAAGATAAATTGAAGAAAGAGGGGTCGGGCTCATTAATGGCCGCTCCACTGAACAATACAACAAGAGAAGAGGCGCTATCGGCATTAATGATGCTTGGATTTGCTAAGCCTGCTTCCGAAAAGGCAATAGACAATGCGGTGAAAGTTGGTGGACAGGACTTGTCTGTTGAACAAATGATAAAAATAGCATTGAAGAATTTATAAGACCTGCCATTGAAAACTTTATTGACGCTATTTCTCTTCCTGACTATTTGTTTTGGTGGACAACAAGCTTTTTCACAGGTTGCACCTAAGAAAACGAAACAAGATACTATAAAAAATTCTTTCGGGTTGAAAGAGAAACAGAGGCTTGGCATCAGGTCTATGTCCAATTCCTTTTCACCACTGCCGGATAATGTGCATAGAAAAGTTGAGTACGACGCTGTAAATAAAAGATATGTAATTCAGGAGCTGATCGGCGATAAGTCTTTTGGTCCGGTACAATACCTGACCGTAGAGGAGTACCTTCGTTTAGTAAACAGTGAAATTAAGCGCGATAACTGGCGCGTGCTTTCTGATCAGGAAGTAAATGATGTAAGAAAAACCGGGATTATTCCCAGTTTGAAAATTAACAGTAAGGCTTTTGAACGGATATTTGGTGGCACAACGATTGATATTCAGCCCCGTGGTGAAGCTGAACTTACCTTTTTAGGTAGAATCAATAAAAACGAAAACCCTTTATTTAACCAGCGTCAGCGGGTACAAGGGAACTTCGATTTTAACCAACGGATACAGATGGATGTGATTGGTAATATTGGTACCAATTTAAAGGTCAACATGAACTACAATACCGAAGCTCAGTTTGATTTTGAAAATCAGGTTAAACTGGATTACACTGGTGGTGAAGACGATATTATACAAAAAATAGAAGCCGGTAATGTAAGTTTGCCGCTAAATACAACGCTGATAAATGGTACACAGGCCCTTTTTGGGATAAAAACGCAGTTGAAGTTTGGCAAATTGAATGTCGCTACTGTTTTTACGCAACAAAAGTCGCAATCGCGTCAAATACAGATCAACAATGGTGCGCAGCAAAATGAGTTTAGGTTAAGTGCAGATAATTATGAAGCAAATAAGCATTATTTTCTAGCTCAGTATTTCAGAGATAATTACAATAAATCACAATCTAATCCGCCAACCATCACCTCAGGTGTGTTGATCACTAAAATCGAGGTATGGATTACGAATAGGGCCGGGAGTACGCTGGATTCCAGAGATGTATTGGGTTTTATTGACCTTGGTGAAAATAAACCTTTTAACTCCGGTATCGCCGGCGGGACTTCTGTACTCCCATCAGGTTTTACCAACCCTGTATTCCCAAGAAACTCTAATGACCTGTTGACGAAAATTCCACAAAATTCGAGGCTCACAAACTCTAATGAAATCATTTCTTTTTTTGCAGGTAGTGGTGCTACAGATAACTATGCAAAATTAACTTATGCCCGAAAGCTATCAGAGAGAGAATATAGTTTTCATCCTCAGTTGGGCTATCTATCCTTAAATAATGCCTTGAATGGTGATGAGGTACTTACCGTGGCGTTCCGATATACCTATAATGGTGTGGAGTATCAGGTCGGAGAGTTTGCAACAGATGTTCCTTTTGATCCGGTAACCCCAAAAGTCTTATATACCAAATTATTGAAAAATGAGACAATAAAGACCAATTTGCCTACATGGGGATTGATGATGAAAAACATCTATTCTATTGGTGGTTATCAGATTAGTCCGCAGAATTTTAAATTGGATATTTTTAGGATCGATGAGAAAACTGGCGTTGAAAAACCATTGATACAAGAAGGTGAGAAACTGGACGCTGATCGTAAGCCACTTAATGGCAAGCAGTGGATTCAAGTAACGGGGCTTGACAGGTTGAACCAGCAAAATGAACGTAAACCGGATGGGGTATTTGATTTCCAGACAGAGAACAAACCATTTGGCTCTAATGGAAGTAATGGCCAGAATGCTTCATTTGGTAATGCAGGCAACGTTAGCGGATCTACTAATAGCCTGGTAAATTTCTCTACGAACACGATCAATGGTTACATCACGATAGATCCATTAAATGGACGTATTATATTCCCTGTTATTGAACCTTTTGGTAAGGATCTTGCCAATCAGTTTTTACCTACGGAACAATCGCTCATCGATAAATATACTTTTACTGCGCTTTATGATTCCACTAAGGTTGTTGCTCAACAATTGTTTAGTAATCAAAATAGGTACATCATTAAAGGAGCTTACCAGTCGGAAATTGCTTCAGAGTTTAGTTTAAACGCAATCAATGTTCCAGAGAGATCAGTGAAAGTATTTGCCGGAACCATTCCTTTGCAGGAAGGCATTGACTTTACCGTAGACTATCAGGGTGGCAGGGTAAGGATTATCAATCCGGCCTTGTTAAGTTCCGGGCAACCAATAAGAATAACTACAGAAAACAATGAGTTGTTTGGATTACAGCAGCGGTCTTTATTTGGTACTCGACTTGATTATAGGGTTAACAATAAACTGAATCTGGGGGGTACTTTTATGAACCTTACAGAGAAACCCCTTACCCCTAAGGTAAATATTGGTGAGGAACCTATTTCGAATACAATGTGGGGATTGGATATGAACTACAGTTCGCCGTCAAGATTTCTGACTAAACTTGTGGACAAGCTACCGTTCATATCTACCAAAGCACCATCTAACATTACTTTTTCGGGGGAGTTTGCGCAATTGATTCCGGGACATCCAAGTGCACTGAATTTTGGTGGTCAGAAAGGCGGGATAAGTTATCTGGATGATTTTGAGGCCACACGTTCGGTGATAGATTTAAAAAGTGCTGTTGCCTGGCAGATATCGGGAACTCCGCAGCTTTTTCCGGAAGCGAGCAGAATGGATGACTTGAGCTACGGTTTTAACCGGGCTAGAATTGCATTTTATAATATAGATCCTATTTTTTATAATCGGAATTCTACAGATATTCCTGCAAGTTTAAGGAATAACATAAATGAGCGTTCTAATCATTATGTGCGTGAGATTATTGAACAAGAGGTTTTTCCTTTTAAAGAAACAAGTACCGGGCAGGCCTATACCTTGCCAACGCTTGATGTCGCATTTTATCCTAATATCCGAGGTCCTTATAATTATACAACTACTGGATTTAATGCCAACGGAACATTAACCAACCCTAAATCAAGATGGGGCGGTTTGTTCAGGAAAATTGAAACCACCGATTTCCAAGCATTAAATATTGAGTATCTTGAACTTTGGGTAATGGACCCAAATATTTATAAGCCAAATTCGACTGGTGGTGATTTATATTTTAACCTTGGAAACATTTCAGAAGATATCTTAAAAGATGGGCGTAAATCGTTGGAAAATGGTTTGCCTGCAAATGGCGATCCAAATGCTTATGATGAAACCAACTGGGGTAGGGTACCGAAGCTGCAACCCGTAGTACAGGCATTTGATAATGACCCTGCTGCCAGAAAAGCACAGGATGTGGGACTGGATGGATTGGCAAATGCGGATGAGCGGGTAAAGTTTGCTAAACTGATTAGTCAGATTAAAGGGCAGTTAAATCCTGATGCAGCGGCTGAGTTTGACAATGATCCTTCATCAGATGACTATGTATACTTTAGAGGCAGACAACAGGATCAGATTAATGCTGGTATCTTAAAACGCTATGAGAAGTATAATGGTACTGAAGGAAATTCGAAGACCTCGCAACAATCGATGGAAGACTTTGGTGTGGACAATTCGGCATCTACCTCTTTGCCCGACGGGGAGGATATCAATAGGGACAACAACATGAACCAGACTGATGAGTATTTTCAGTATAAAGTTTCTATGCGTCCAGGGGATTTAATGGTTGGGCAGAATTTTGTTACAGACAAGGTTACTTCACAGGTTAAACTGGCTAATGGTCAAACACAACCTGTAACCTGGTATCAGATCCGTATCCCATTGGCGCAGTACCAGCAAAAAATCGGAAGCATTCAGGATTTTAAATCTATTCGATTTATCAGAATGTTTCTGACAAATTATGCGGATACTACAGTTTTGAGATTTGCAAAGATTCAGCTGGTAAGAGGAGAATGGAGGCAGTACAATGCAAATAATGAGGCCGCACAGGTTATTCTTGATCCGCCATTACAAAATTTAGGACCGGATAATTCAACTATTGAAGTATCAACTGTAAATATTGAGGAGAATGGTAAAAGAACTCCTATCCCTTATGTAGTGCCACCGGGTATTGAGCGTGAACGTGATTTTAGCAATTACCGTGGGGACACGAGACAGAATGAGCAATCACTGGCTGTAACGATAAAGAACCTACGTGATGGTTATGGAAGGGCAACATTTAAAACGGCATTAAACGACTTTAGGTCGTACAAGCACCTGGAGCTATTTATTCACCTGGAGGCATTGGGCAATTCGATATTAAATGACAATGACCTGAATGCTTTTTTAAGGATTGGAACGGATAATCAGGATAACTATTACGAATATTCATTGCCTTTGAAAGTTACCAGACCGGGTACAAGTGATCCTTATGCGATATGGCCGGATCAGAATAAAATGGACATTGAGCTGGAGCTGTTCCAGAAAGCAAAATTAGCCAGGAACAAGGCACTTGATGTAGATGGATCTCCATGGAACATTAGTAAGCCTTTTAAGTATGTGGTGGACGGGAGAACGATTGTTGTAAAGGGACAACCTGATATGAGCAAGGTGCGGGTATATATGCTTGGGATCCTGAATCCATACCGGAATAGTGCAAATGGTATCAATGATGATGGGCTGGAGAAGAATGCGCAGGTCTGGTTTAATGAAATGAGGCTAACCGAGTTTGATGAACGTGGTGGTTGGGCAGCTACAGCAAGGATGAATGCTAAACTGGCTGATTTTGCAGATGTGAATATATCGGGTAGTAAATCGACAATAGGTTTTGGATCATTAGAAAAACGGGTTAGTGAAAGGAACCGTGCAGATAATGTGTTTTTTGATGTTTCATCAAGTATGGAACTTGGAAAGTTCTTCCCTCAAAAAACAGGAATTAAGATTCCTATGTTTGTGAGTTATTCGAGCCAGGTGAGCACGCCTCAGTATGATCCTAAAACACCTGATATTGAATTGAGTAATGCTTTGGATAATGCATCTAAATCTGAGAAGAAAGCGATTTTAGAGTATGCTCAGGATTATACTACAAGGAACAGTATCAACTTCACCAATGTACGTAAGGAACGGACTAATCCTGATAAGAAACCTCAGGTATGGGATATTGAGAACTTTAATGTAAGTTATGCTTATACGAAGTTTGCACACCGTGATTTTATAAACGAAAAGAATATCCAGCAGACTTACAGAGGATCCCTGGGGTATAATTATTCGGGACAGTCGAAAACTGTTGAACCTTTTGCGAAAATCATCAAGACAAATACGCTTGCTTTGTTAAAGGATTTTAACGTAAATGTATTGCCAAATGCCTTAAACTTCAGAGTTGATGTGGATCGTTATTATTCGGAAAACACATTAAGAAATAACGACCCTAATAATTACATTCCTATCAATACAACTTATAATAAGAATTTTTTGATTACCCGGGTTTATGGTATTTCCTGGAACCTAACGAGATCATTAACATTGGATTTTGATGCCACAAACTATTCCATTATTGATGAACCTGATGGTAAGATTGAGGGATTGAAGCGAGATACTGTATGGCAAAATTTAAAGCAACTGGGTAGAACGACGGACTATAACCACAATATGAATATTACTTATTCTCTGCCATTCAATAAGATTCCGGGCATGGATTGGGTAACTGTGGCAACCAGATATGGGACTAATTTTAACTGGCAGACTGAAGCTTTATCGACCTTAAGAGATCCATTGATTAATTTAGGTAATACCATACAGAACTCCAGGACGATACAATTGAATCCAACTTTTAACCTTGCTGGTTTGTACAATAAGTTCGGTTTTATCAGACGGGCAAATGCAGGTGGGGATAGCCAAACCAGCGGTTCTTTTTTTGTTGGTTTGTTAACCAGTATAAAGAATGTAAATGCGGCCTTTACTCAAACCAAGGGTACATTTTTACCCGGTTATCTACCGAGGACAAGTTATTTTGGTCTGGACGACGTTACCGGAGCTCCGGGTCTGGGCTTTGTATTTGGAAGTCAGCGTGATATCAGAGAAATGGCTTTAAGTCATGGATGGATTACCCGAGACACTTTGCAGACACAACTTTACATCAATACCTTAAGAGAGGATTTAAGTGTAACAGGTTTAGTTGAGCCAATAAAGGATTTGAGTATTACGCTTACGGCAAATAAAAACAGGACATTAAATTATTCTACTAATTTTAGGTATGATCAGACAATCCGGGATTTTCAAAACCTGAGCCCTTTTACAACCGGAGATTATAGCATTTCCTACATTTCTATTGGGACAGCATTTTCCGAAAAACAAGGCAGTGTAGTCTCTAAATTATTTAACCAGTTTATGTCCAACAGGCAGGTGATTTCTCAGCGTTTGGGAGAGCAGAATGTCAACTCTGTTGGTAGTTCATCATCGGGTTATGCAGACGGTTATGATAAGAATTCGCAGGATGTGATTGTCTCCGCTTTTTTGGCTGCTTATAGCGGGAAGAGCGCGTCAACAATTAATTTAAATTCTCAGCCAAAGATTCCATTGCCAAACTGGCGGTTGAATTATAGGGGCCTTACCAGAATTTCTTTCCTTGCAGAAGAATTCAGTTCAATAGACATCAGGCATTCATACCGATCAGTATACAGCATCAATGGCTTTAATTCCTTGATTCGTTATAAGGAAGATAATGGTTATGTAGTGAGCAGGGATGAAAACAAAAACTTCTTGCCTTACTATCAGTATGCCCAGGTTACGATTGCCGAGCAGTTTTCTCCACTGATCGGTGTAGATACACGGTTAAAAAACAACATGACAGCTAACTTTGAACTTGGCAGAACACGGATGTTAGGACTGAGTCTGGCGAATAGCCAACTTGCGCAATTGTCTGAAAATAATATGGTTTTTGGCCTGGGATACCGTACAACAAAATTCAGGTTCCCTTTTGGGTTGTTTAAAGGCTTGAAAACGGATAACAATATGGACTTTAAGCTGGATGTAGCTATAAGGGATAATAAGACGGTTATTTATAGGGCTGATGTTGCCGAAGCTGAGGTTTCTTCGGGTGCTAAAAACATTACCTTACGACCAAGTGTTGATTATATCTTAAATCAACGATTTAATGTGAAGGTATTTTATGATTCAAATGTTACCAAGCCATACACCTCTCAAACGTTTAATACTTCGTTTAGTAACTTTGGTTTTAGCTTAAGGATTACGCTGAATTAGAGTTGTTTTAAATGATGAGTTTTAATTACCTTTGATGCGGATTTGGTATAAGCTTACCTGATTTTGTTTTAATATAGCAACTAACAAATAAAATAAAAAAATGAATTTTCCATCAGAATTAAAGTACACAAAAGACCACGAATGGGTTAGAGTTGAAGGTAATGAAGCTTATATTGGCATTACTGATTTTGCACAGCGTGAGTTAGGTGACATTGTATATATTGACATCAATACTGTAGGTGATGAAGTAGGTAAAGATGATGTATTTGGTACTGTAGAAGCAGTTAAAACTGTTTCTGATTTATTTATGCCGGTAACTGGAACCGTATTGGAAATCAATGCTGCTTTAAATGATAATCCTGAATTGGTAAACTCTGATCCTTATGGTCAGGGGTGGATGGTAAAAGTTGCTGTTGCAGATGCGTCTCAAGTAGATGGTTTGTTAAGCGCTGATGCTTATAAAGCCCTTGTAGGCGCCTAGCAGATGAACATATTTGGACAATTAAAATATCAGATCTGGGCCGTGATATGGACGATTATCATCGTTGCGATGTGTTTCATGAGGATGCCTTCCGGCGCTGGTGGAGGCTTCTTTTTTGAAGGCTTTGATAAAGTTGTCCATCTGGGATTCTTTTATGTACTAACCATACTCTTGTTTTACGGCAAGATTAATTATCAGCACAATTATAGTTTTAGCTCCTTAACCATCTTTAAAATTATTGTAATTACTGCTGTTTTGGGCGGCGGAATAGAATTGTTACAATGGAAGGTATTCACTTACCGGTCTGCCGAATGGTGGGATTTTGGTTGTGATATGATTGGTGTATTTATGGGGGTATTCAGTTTTGTGCTGCTGCATAAATCAAATTATAAATGAAAAGACTGGTTATTAAATTAGGCATATTGCTGTTGGTTTGCCTGATAGGCAGTTGTAGTGTTTTTAAAGGAGGCTGCAAATGTCCAAAGGTGAGTTATAACAATTATCCTCAGCGGTAGTTCACGCTATAGCTTCACAGCAAGTCTGCATAAAATGACTAAATAAAGACGGTATAGGATCACTTTCCTATACCGTCTTTATTTGGAATTATTATAAATTAACTCTAAATTGCGCCCGTATCATACCATTAAGTAAATCAATGGATTTTTCCGTTAAAAATGAAGCTCAATGGTTGATTTATACAAACCTTAATATAGATGAAACTTTCACAGCTTAATCCGGGAGAACAAGGAACTATTGTAGCATTTACAGATTTAGAAATGTCTGTAAAATTAATGGAAATGGGTTGCTTGCCTGGCGAGATTGTAGAAGTTGAACGGTTTGCACCGCTTGGTTGTCCGATTGCAATTCGGGTGGCCGGCTATCAGCTTTGTTTGCGTAAAAGCGAAGCATCTGTTATTATAATACAATAGTGATTTGGGAAGAGATATAAAAATTGCTTTAGTTGGTAATCCCAATACCGGAAAATCTACACTTTTTAATCTCCTTACAGGATTAAATCAGAAGATTGGAAACTTTCCGGGGATTACAGTAGATAAAAAAGTAGGTTACTGCAAGTTGAGCAGTGATAAACAAGCTCAGGTAATAGATTTGCCGGGAACTTATAGTTTATATCCAAAAAGTAGAGACGAGAGTATTGTTTTTCAGGTATTGGCAGATCAAAGTAATTCAAGCCATCCCGATGTAGTTGTGCTGGTCGCTGATGCTACCAATCTCAGAAGAAATTTACTGCTTTATTTGCAGGTAGCTGATTTGAAACTTCCTGTTGTCCTGGCTTTGAACATGACAGACATGGCGAAAAAGGAGGGGATAGAAGTAGATGTAGATAAGCTCTCGCAAAGATTGGGGGTTCAGGTTGTTGCTATATCTGCCAGAAGTAATTCAGGCTTGCTTGAGCTGAAGGAAGCGATTGCTAATACAACCGCTATCCCGACACAGGTTGAGGGTACTGATGTACATGTACTTGCACCTGAAGCAATAGACCTAGCCAAAAAACAGTTAAAAACAAACAACGATTATTTTGCATTGCAAGTGCTTCATCAATATGAAACGCTTGATGTTTTTTCTGCCGAAGACAAAGAGGTATTTGCTCAGATTAAGAAGGAACATCATTTTGAATCGTCAAAATTACAGGCTGCAGAAACCATAGCCCGTTATCGCTATCTCGGAACGATACTAACTGGCATCGTAAAAGATACAGGCGCAGCGAAAAAGTTTGTCTTTAGCGATAAAATTGATGCTGTGCTGACCAATCGTTTTTGGGGCTTCTTTATTTTCATAGGCATATTATTTTTTATTTTCAATTCCATTTTCTCCTGGTCTTCGTACCCTATGGAGTTGATTGAGTATACTTTTGTCTGGCTTACAGAATATGGTCATCAGCATCTTCCTGATGGGATATTGACCAACCTATTGTTGGATGGGGTTGTTGCGGGTTTAGGGGGAGTAGTGATCTTTATTCCGCAAATTGCTATTCTTTTTGCATTTATTTCTATTCTGGAAGATACAGGCTACATGGCCCGGGTTACTTTTATGATGGATAAGGTTATGCGGAGGTTTGGATTGAGCGGTAAATCTGTAGTGCCTATGATAGGTAGTTTGGCCTGTGCCGTTCCTTCTATCATGAGTGCAAGGAATATCGAAAGCTGGAAAGACAGGATCATTACCATTATGGTTTCTCCCCTGGTAAGTTGTTCGGCCAGATTACCGGTATATACTTTGTTGATTGGATTGGTAGTGCCTGAGAAAATGGTTTGGGGCTTTATCAATTTGCAGGGCTTAACATTGATGGGTATGTATGTGATCAGTATTGTTACGGCAATCCTGGTGGCATTTGTGATGAACTTTTTAATCAAGGCGAAGGAGAAATCTTATTTCATTATGGAACTTCCGGTGTATCGGAAACCACGTTGGAGCAACGTGCTGTATACGATGTACGAGAAGTCTAAAACATTTGTTTTTGAAGCTGGTAAAGTAATTATCGCCATTTCGATTATTCTGTGGGTATTGGCTACTTACGGACCTTCTAAGCGTTTTGAGGAAATAGAAAAAAAATATGCAGCGATAGAGGCACAGAAGGATAGTGTGCAAATCAGGACGCTGGAAAGGGATAAATCTGCTGAAAAGCTTGAAAACTCTTATGCCGGAATATTGGGGCATGCAATCGAGCCTGTGATTAAACCATTGGGATTCGACTGGAAGATCGGGATTGCCCTGATCACCTCATTTGCAGCCAGAGAGGCTTTTGTGGGTACTATGGCTACTATTTATAGTGTTGATGGAGGAGATGGTGTAGCTACGATAAGAAATAAAATGAGAGGCGCAAAGAATGCAGAAACAGGATTGCCTGTGTTTACATTTGCAACGGCGTTTTCTTTAATGTTATTTTATGCTTTCGCCATGCAGTGCATGAGTACAGTGGCCGTAGTTTATAGGGAAACAAAATCATGGAGATGGCCGGTTACGCAGTTGGTTTATATGACCTCCCTGGCTTATGTAGCAAGTTTGATCGCTTATCAGCTTTTAAAGTAATTTAGCTATATTGTGATTGTGGAAAAGGAGCAAATATTATCACAATATATGCCTGCAGGTGCGGCACCGGTCATAGCTAAATGGATCGATTATTTTCAATGTGAATTTAAAATAGCTAAAGGAAGGGCAACAAAGCTGGGTGATTACAGGCATCCTTATAAAGGAGCCGGGCATAAAATTTCTGTGAACAATAACCTCAATGCTTATGCATTTCTGGTGACTACAGTTCATGAATTTGCACACTTACTCACCTGGAACGATCATAAGAATAAGGTGAAACCTCATGGAAATGAGTGGAAGTATAATTTTAAAAGAATGATGGTTCCTTTTTTGGAGCAAAGCATTTTTCCTGAAGATGTTAAGCTGGCCATCATTAGTTATTTAAATAATCCTACTGCCGCCAGCTGCACAGATTTAAAGTTGTCACGAGCCTTAAAAAAATACGATGAGCTGCTTGATGTTTCAAGGCTGGAAGAGCTACCCTTACATGCTGTTTTTACCATTAAAGATGGGCGTCAGTTTAAGAAGGGTGAAAAGCTGAGAAAAAGGTACCGCTGTGTTTGTCTGGATAATGGGAACATCTACTTATTTAATCCGCTTGCAGAGGTTACATTAGAGGCTACAGGGACTTAATTGTTAATAAGCCAATAGTCGTTTAATGGTGTCTTGCAGACGGCTTTTTGCGAGAAAATCGTCTTCTAAAACTTTGCTCATCGGAATTGCCGTATCAATGCTGGCACAACGCATTACCGGGGCGTCCAGATATTGAAAGCAATGCTCAGAGATCCAGGCAGCAAGTTCGGCACCAAATCCAGAACTCAAGGTGTCCTCATGTAAAATAAGAGTCCTTCCTGTTGTTTTAACGGCATTGGCGACAGCTTCTTTATCCCATGGCTGCAAGCTTCTTAAATCTACTAAAGTGGCCGAAAGGTCAGGGTTTTCAGTCAAATAAGATAAAGCCCAATGCACACCTAAGCCGTATGTGATGATGCAAAATTGTTCGCCTTGTTTTAAAACATTTGCCTTGCCGATTTCCAGGGTGTAAAATCCTTGTGGAACAGGGCCACTCAGGCTTCTATATAAGAATTTATGTTCAAAATATAGGACTGGATTTGGATCTTCAATTGCAGCTAGTAAAAGACCTTTGGCATCATTAGGGAAAGCAGGATATACCACCTTTAAGCCGGGTGTTTTTGTAAACCAGGCTTCATTACTTTGTGAATGAAAGGGGCCGGCACCTGTACCTGCACCGGTAGGCATACGAATAACAACATCGGCTTTTTCACCCCATCGGTAATGGGTCTTGGCAAGGTTATTTACGATTTGATTGAACCCACAGGTAGCAAAATCAGCAAATTGCATTTCCATCATGGCTTTATAGCCATTGATAGATAGGCCTAAGGCTGCTCCAACAATTGCCGATTCGCAGATTGGGGTATTGCGTACCCTTTCTTTTCCAAATTCCTGTACAAAACCATCGGTAATTTTAAAAGCACCTCCATATTCAGCAATATCCTGACCCATTAATACCAGGTTGTTGTGCTTGTGCATGGCAACTTTAAGCCCATCAGATATGGCATCTAGATATCGCATTTCAATTGTTGCTCCGGTAGCTGGGATGGCTGTCGAAACATAAGGAAAATACATATCGTTAACCTCCCTTTCTGTATTCGCCTCAGGCTCATCTTCGTTAAAAGCATTTTCCACATCCTGTTCAATCTGGCTTTTAAACCTGGCTTTTATTTCCGCTATGGACTCGGTGCTGAGAATGCGCTGTTCCTTAAGGTATTGCTCAAAATTATTGACAGGGTCTTTGGCGAACCACTCTTCAAATAGCTCCTGAGGTACATATTTTGTTCCAGAGGCTTCTTCATGGCCACGCATTCTGAATGTTAAACATTCGATGAGTACAGGTTTAGGGTTTTCCCTCATTTTTGTTGCAACCTGATCAATCAGGTCATAAACCTCAAGGATGTTGTTGCCATCTACCTGAAAGCCTTCAATTCCATAGCCAATGGCTTTATCAACCAGATCTTTGCATTTAAACTGTTCGCTGATCGGTGTGGAAAGTCCATAACCATTATTTTCTATTAAGAAGATGACCGGAAGGTTCCATACCGCGGCAACATTTATGGCTTCATGAAAATCACCTTCGCTGGTAGCTCCCTCGCCTGTAAAAACTAAAGTTGCCTGTTTCTTATTTCCAATCAGATCGGCCAGTGCAATGCCGTCGGCAAGGGCCATTTGAGGGCCAAGATGAGAGATCATCCCGATAATCCGGTGTTCTTGTGTGCCAAAATGAAAAGAGCGGTCTCTGCCCTTGGTAAAGCCGCTGATCTTACCCTGCCACTGGGCCATTAATTTTGTTAGCGGAATATTTCTGGAAGTAAAAACACCCAGGTTTCTGTGCATTGGGAGGATGTATTCTTCATTTTGCATTGCCAGTGTACTGCCTACTGCAATCGCTTCTTGTCCAATACCTGAAAACCATTTCCCTATACGACCCTGACGAAGTAGAATAAGCATCTTTTCCTCAACCATTCGAGGATAAAGTAAACGTAAATATAAATTTAGCAGCGTTGCATTATCCTTGTCTTTTCTGTCGAAGGTCATGGTTAGAGGTCTTGATTTCCCTTATTTTTTTCTTCGTATAATTTAGCAAAAGATTTAGGAGCAACGGTAGGCATTTCGCGATATTTTCCCCATATTTTTTTAAAGAGGAATTTAAGCAGGAAATTCTTGAATTTTCCGCCAAAGCTGTCCATTCTTGACCTTTTTAGCATACCGGTTTTCCAAAGCTTCCAGCCAATTTCTTCTGTTTTTGTATTCTGATGCGTTGCAGCGGCATCCCTTCGGTTTAGCAAAAGCATTTTGTGAATGTCGATTTTAACTGGACACACTTCAGAACATTTTCCACATAAGCTGGAGGCATAGCTCAAATGTTTAAACTCCTTCATCCCTTTTAAGTGGGGAGTGATGATGGAACCAATCGGGCCGCTATAAGTAGTGTTGTAGGTATGCCCACCAATGTTTTTGTAAACAGGACAGGCATTTAAGCAGGCCCCGCATCTGATGCAATACAGGCCCTGACGCTGGTCTTTCTGTGCCAATAAATTGGTGCGGCCATTGTCTAGCAGGATCACATACATTTCTTCAGGGCCATCGGTTTCTTCACCACGTTTAGGGCCGCTTAATATGGTATTGTATACAGTAAGGTTTTGTCCGGTGCCGTGACTGGCAAGAAGTGGCCAGAACAAATCAAGGTCGGCCATTGAAGGAATGATCTTTTCAATACCAACAATAGCAATATGAATTTTAGGGAAGGTCGTACAAAGTCTTGCATTTCCCTCGTTTTCAGTTAGTGCAATGCTTCCGGTGTCGGCAATCAGAAAGTTTCCACCGCTGATACCAATATCTGCATTGAGGTATTTTTCTCTTAAAAGCTCACGTGCTTTTTGGGTAAGTTGTTGTGGCGTATAGTCTAGTGGAGTACCAAATTTCTCATGAAACAGTTTTGCAATGTCCTCTTTATTGAGGTGCATTGCAGGCGTTACAATGTGATACGGAGGTTGTCCAAGTAGCTGAACAATATATTCTCCCAGATCACTTTCCAATGATTCTATCCCATGTTCTCCCAGAAATTCATTGAGGTGAATCTCTTCGGTAGTCATAGATTTTGATTTAATTACTGTTTTGCCACCACTTTTGTTGATGATGTTGAGGATTTCTTTTTGCGCTTCTTCGGTCGTATTGGCCCATATTACTTTACCTCCTCTACGCTGGAAGTTGGATTCGAACTCAGGTAAATATTTATCCAGGTTCTCCATTACCCGCCATTTAATCACATGAGCCTTCTTTTTGGAGTTCTCCAGGTTTTCGAATTTAGATAAGCCACGCTCAACGGCAGTATTATACTTGCCGATATTATAATTAATAGTTGTGCGATGCCCTAAATCAAAGGCCTTCTCATCTGCCTTAACCAAAAAATCCTCAGATACCTTCATCATCTTCCAAATATAAAAATAATTAAGTTTATGACTTGCATATCGGGTTTATATTACCATGTGTTTACCGCATGAGGATAAATTTAGGGCATAAAAAAACCTACCGGGTAAGGCAGGTTTTAAAATGTTTATTTAAGAAGCTATTTTTTATTCCTTTCTGCTTTTACCTCTGCTACGGAAATGCCCTCAGCCTTATTTCCAAAGCTATTTCTAACGAATGTTAATACATCTGCAATTTCCTGGTCACTCAAGAAATTATGCGCAGGCATAATATTGGTATAAGTCTCTCCGTCTATTTCCTCACCGTTAGTAAGTCCTTTAAGGATTACATTGATCAACCTTGTCTTATCACCCAATACATAAGATGTTTTAATAAGCGGAGGATTCATGTTTGGAACCCCACCACCATCTGCCATATGGCATACTAAACACTGCTGGCCATAAATTTTTTTTCCATTGGCCATTATTGCACCTGTAGTCACTTTAGGCTTCGTTACAGTGGCCTTTTTCCCTTTTGTTTGAGCAGATAACCTTATCCCTCCCGCCGTTAAGATCATTAAGATCATTAAGAATCTTTTCATTCTATT
Source organism: Candidatus Pedobacter colombiensis (assembly GCA_029202485.1). Taxonomy (NCBI): domain Bacteria; kingdom Pseudomonadati; phylum Bacteroidota; class Sphingobacteriia; order Sphingobacteriales; family Sphingobacteriaceae; genus Pedobacter; species Candidatus Pedobacter colombiensis. The sequence continues at coordinate 256,683 of CP119313.1, forward strand.
TGTTATTTTTTGTTGTAAACAATACGATAGATGGTTCCTTTCAGATCGTCCGTTACGTAAAGAGAACCGTCAGCACCTTGTGCTAGTCCACATGGACGGTGATCCGCTCTGCCCATCGCTGCTTTTTCTGGTGTGCCTGCAAAGTTGTCAGCAAAGACTTCCCAATTGCCAGATGGTTTGCCATTTTTAAATGGCTGGAATACTACAAAGAAACCTTTTTGGGGCTCAGGCGCGCGATTCCATGAGCCATGGAAAGCGATGAAAGCACCATTTTTATATTTTTCAGGAAACATTTTACCAGTATAAAACAATAGTCCATTAGGAGCCATGTGTGCAGGGTAAGCAACAATCGGATCCAGGTATTTGGCATCAGCTTCTTTTTTACCATCGCCACCATATTCCGGAGCTACAATTTTTTTGTGTTGTAAGCCATCATAGTACATGAAAGGCCAGCCTGCATTGTCTCCCTTTTTTAGGGCATATAAGCACTCTGCCGGTAACTCTGCAGATTCTTTTTCGTTGTAAATTTCCGGCCATGAGCTGTTCAGGTTATCCCGGCCATGTTGCATTACAAATAATTGGTTGTTTTGTTGGTTCCAGTCAAGGCCCACTACATTCCTCATTCCGGTAACATAACGTACACCTTCACTATAGCTTTGATTCAGTTTATCTTTTTTAAATTGCCAGATTCCAGCTGCGGAGTCTAATAGAGGGCATCCTGGAATACCGGGTGATCTTAAACCGCGATCTTGTTGCTGGCAAGAGTTTGAAGGTGCACCTATGTTTACATACAGGTTCCCATCGTTGTCCAGTACAAGTGATTTAGTTTCGTGTTGGCGACCCATTTTTAAACCTTTAACGATGGTTTCAGGATTATTTGGATCAATTACTTCATTCTTATCGTTTAGCTTATATCTAAATACTTCTTTGTTTGAAGAAGCATACAAATACCCATCTTTCATGTAGATGCCAGTGCCACCATAGTTGCCAAATCCTCCGGTGATCTGGGCCTTGCCGTCACTATTTTCTTTAAGTACAATGATCCCCTTATCATCTTTTACTTTGGCCAGTTTTACATAGATGGTGCCTTGAGGTGTAACCACAAGATGTCTTGCTTTTGCACCTATATCAGCAACCTTTAGAGCACCGAATCCTTCAGTGAGTTTTAAACCTGCATTGTCTGCATCAGATTTAGGGCCGCCGAGAGTGGATATGTCCTTAAATGCATATAATGTGAAAAACACCAGCGCGCTAAGTAAAACAGGTATTAACAGTATTTTTTTCATCAGTTGTTTATTTAAAAAAGTTAAGATGCCGGAATAATTTTATAATTGACTACTTAAAAATACCATTTCTATTCCGACTTTCTCATTAGTTAACGTAATAAAGCAGTTGCACACCAAAGGATAGGCGCTTGTCCATGTAAATCGCCAACATTTCTTTTACGGTCTAAGTAGTACTGTAAATCGTTTTTCTTGTTTGTACCTTCACATACTTCAGTAATATCGTTGTTCTCATTGATATAAGTGATCAGCTTAAGCCAGGCTTTACGTGCGGCCTTGCCATATATCTCCTTATCTAACCAGCCATTTTTGACACCGGTAATCATGGCGAAAGTAAACATTCCTGTGGCTGAAGTTTCCGGCCAGGATTCCGGATGATCAATTAACTGGCGCCACATGCCATCCTCTGCCTGATATTTTAGGAGTGAAGCCATCATATCTTTATAGCCTTTCATGATTCTGGCGTAATTAGGATTTGTTTTTGGTACAGACCTCAATAGTTCGGCCATTCCCACAGCCATCCATCCGTCTCCACGTCCCCAATAATAAGGAACATCAGGAGCATGATAAAACAATCCGTTAGGTCTTTGCAATTGATCCAGATAAAATACCATTTCCTTAGCTGCACGGTCTATATATTTCTGATCGCCGGTGGCTCTGTAGGCTTGCGCTTGTAAAGCGGTAATCATAAACATATCATCAATCCATAAACGGGTTTGCCAGGTATAACCTTGATCGTAAAACCCTTGCGATTCTTTTACCACTCTAGGCCCTTCGGGTGGTCCCCATTGCTTGTCGGCTATTGAAATGCCTAAATCCAGGTATTTTTTGTCTTTGGTTTGCATATACAATTCCAATGGAACAGAACCAAATACGCTGTAATCTACATGATCAGGTACAGGGATCATTTTAGCTTCGACGCCAAATAATGGTTCAAAACGTTCTTTCAGTTTTTCTAAGAGTTTACCGTTTTTACTTTCTTTAGCAAAAGTTAATGCACCGTACCAGGTACAGGTTTCAGGGTAGGTGATCACCTTTGGTGGACCAGGTCTGTTAAAATTGGTATGCGGGGTTTCAATAAAATGGTCAGCTACTTTTGTCCCAATTTCTTTTGGTGAAGCACCCTTTGGCCAGTTTTTTAAATCAGCATCCTTAGATTGAGCGTAAAGGTCGCCTTGCCCTGTTACCATGATGGTGGATGCAAGACAGGCTATACCTAAAATATAGTTTTTGTTCATAATTATGGCTTCGTAAATAAGCTTTTATTTGGTTGATTGTGTAATTAAAGTTAGCTTTTATTTGATGCTTTAAAAATGTGCGGATCGCTGGTAGAGCTGCATTGTGGCATTTTGAGCCATAATTTGGTGTTAATGGTAAAATCGCTTAGAACTTAGCTAAATTGGAACAGTATTTTTTAGTTGATTATTATTCAATTGCATGAGTAAATTAGTGTGTTAACCTTAATCTTAAAATTAACATTATGAAGAAGTATCTTGGTTTGGTTTTTATAATTGCTTTATCTGTAAGTGCGAAGGCGCAACATAGCCTTGTAAAGCTTTGGGAAACTGACAGTGTGGTTGATCTGCCCGAGTCGGTGTTGCCTGATACAAAAAATAAAATACTGTATGCTTCACAAATGGGTAATAATCCTAATGATAAGGACGGGATAGGAGGGGTAGCTAAAATTGGAATGGATGGAAAAATAATTGACCTGAACTGGATAACGGGATTAAACTCGCCAAAAGGGTTGGGCAGGATTGGTAACGTGATGTATGCTGCAGATTTATCTGATGTGGTGGTGATAGATATTGCAAAAGGTAAAGTGACACGGATAATACCGATAGATAGCGCGAAGTTTTTGAATGATATTACGGTTAGTGATAAGGGAATTGTATATGTTTCGGACTCGAAAACCAAACGTATTCACAAAATAGAAAATGGTAAGCCTTCCGTATACATGGAAAATATTGGTGGTGTAAATGGGCTAAAGGCTATTGGTACTGATCTATTTATTGTGGGCGGGAAAACAATATGGAAAGCTGATGCACAAAAGAAGATGACTAGAATTGCAGAATTACCAAATGGAGGTGATGGATTAGAACCTGTTGGAAATGGCGACTTCTTGTTTACCAGCTGGGCAGGCTATGTATATTATGTGTATGCGGATGGTAAATATGACTTGATGCTGGATACACATTTAGAGAAAAAGAATACTGCCGATCTTGGGTATGATCCGGTAAAAAAGATTTTATACATTCCTACTTTTTATAAAAAGACGGTAATGGCATACCAGCTTAAATAATTAACAAGGATTTCATATTGAATGCCCGAATTCGTAATTTAAAAACTTGAAATTCGAAGCCTGATTAAATACATTAGGTTACCGATACACACAAGTTTCAATTATGGAATCAAGAAGAGCATTTATTAAAAAATCATTGTTATTGTCTGGTGCTGCCGGACTGTCGACCATGCTTCCGGCATCGATACAGCGGGCACTGGCTATTGACCCAAAATTGGGGAGTAGCTTTCTTGACGCTGAACATATTGTCATTTTAATGCAGGAAAACAGGTCGTTTGACCATTGCTTTGGTACCCTGCAAGGTGTAAGGGGGTTTAATGATCCTCGGGCCATAACACTTCCAAACCAAAAACCGGTATGGATGCAAACCAATGCGCTTGGAGATACTTACGTCCCATTTCGTTTAAATATTAAAGATTCTAAAGTTACCTGGATGGGTGATTTGCCGCATTCGCGGGCTAGTCAGGTTGATGCTTATCATAATGGAAAATATGATCAATGGTTGACAGCGAAAAGATCAGGGAATAAAAAGTATAGTGACATGCCTTTAACTCTAGGGCATTATACCCGTGAAGATTTGCCTTTTAATTATGCCATGGCAGATGCTTTTACGGTATGCGATCAGAACTTTTGTTCAGGCATGACGAGTACCACACCTAACCGCTCTTTCTTTTGGACGGGTAAGATTAGTTATGATTTGGATGGATTGCAAAAAGTAAACATCAGAAATGATGATTTTAGTTATGGAAAACTACCCTGGAAAGCTTTCCCGGAAGTACTCGAAGAAAACAATGTGACATGGGGCTTTTATCAGAATGATTTGAGTTGTGGGGGTGGATATAAAGGCGAAGAACGTGCCTGGTTAAGCAATTTTGGCTGTAACTTGTTAGAGTTTTTTGCTGCTTATAATGTGAAGTTTTCATCAAGATATATTAAAAACCTGCAAAAACTGGTAGAAACCCTTCCGGGTGAAATAAATAAACTGCAGGAAGCGAGCCCTTCAAGTGATGCTGCCGCCAGGAAAATAAAAGCTGATCTGAAAAATAAACTGGAAGCACTGGATAATGCGGCTTCAGAATTAAAAAAATGGAGCAAGGAAGCATATGATAAATTAACAGATCAGCAAAAGTCTCTGTTTAAAAGGGCTTTTGTGATCAATTCCGGTGATCCTGATTTCAGGGATATTACGACGTTGACTTATGAAGAGGGTAATACTAAGCGGGAGGTGACTGTGCCTAAAGGGGATGTATTGTATCAATTCAGAAAAGATGTAAATACGGGTAAACTGCCTGCTGTTTCCTGGCTGGCGGGTCCTCAGAATTTTTCTGATCACCCAAGTGCACCATGGTATGGCGCATGGTATGTTTCGGAAGTTCTGGATATTCTGACCAAAAACCCTGAAGTATGGAAAAAGACAATCTTTATCACGACTTATGATGAGAATGATGGCTACTTTGACCATGTCCCCCCGTTCTCTATTCCGGATGCTAAAATTCCGGCAACAGGTTTGGTCTCAAAAGGAATTGATACAGAGATAGAGTATGTCAGGCTTGCTAATGAATTGAAACAAGGAATTCCCGAAAAGGCAGCACGGGAAGCGCCTATTGGATTGGGCTTTAGAGTGCCTATGCTGATTGCTTCGCCATGGAGTAGAGGTGGTCGGGTTTGCTCAGAGGTTTTTGATCATACCTCTACCTTGCAATTTCTGGAAGTGTTTTTTAGTAAGAAACTCAATAAAAATATAAGAATCGATAACATTAGTGAATGGCGTAGAACGATATGTGGCGATCTGACCTCGGTATTTACTCCTTTTAATGGGGAGAAGGTGGATAAAATCAATTTCCTTGACCGCAATAATACTGTTGAAACAATTTATAATGCCAGGTTTAAAGCTGATCCGTCCGGATTTAAAAAGATAACGGATGCGGACTTAGGTAGGTATGGAGCAAATCCACAGGCTAGTGGGTTAATGTCGACGCAGGAGAAAGGTATTCGTCCTTCTTGTGCTTTGCCGTATGAATTGTATACCGATGGTAAATTGCAGGATAATAAGCAGCATTTTGAAATAAAACTAAAAGCTGGAGACGCTGTTTTTGGCAAAAATGCTGCAGGTGCTCCATTTACGGTTTATGCACCGGAGAAGTTTACTGATACTTCGGATAATATAGGTACTCAGGTTTGTAGAAACTGGTCATTTGCAGTTAAAGCAGGTGATATTTTAGCTTACAGTTGGCCGCTTGATGCTTTTGAGGACGGGAAGTATCACCTTAGGGTAAATGGGCCTAATGGTTACTATCGGGAATTTAAGGGAACTGTTAATAATCCGCGACTCAATGTATTTTGCACCTACGAACGCAATGTGGCAAACGGTAAGCCAACGGGTAATGTGTTGTTGAAGCTGGTGAATACAGATGCTTCGAAGGATTATGAGGTAACTATTAAAGATGTTGGCTATCATAAAAATGATGTTAGAAAGAAAGTAGCTGCAGGAAGTAGTCAGGAGTTGGTGCTGGATTTAAAACAGAGTCATAGCTGGTATGATTTTATTCTCATGGTTGCAGGAGCAGAGCGTTTTGAGCAAAGATATGCCGGAAGAGTTGAAGACGGACTTGCCGGCTTTAGTGATCCGGTGATGGGTGGAATTGTTTAGATTATTTACTAATGATAAATAAGTTTGTTTAAATTGGTAGAAACAATAAAAGAGATTAGTTATGGCTAAAGAACATCAATATCAAGCGAAACTTACATGGGCGGGCAATAAAGGCTCGGGAACAATGGATTATAGGTCTTACGACAGAAATTATATTATCTCGATTGACAATAAGCCTGATATATTTGGATCTTCTGACTCCGCATTTCTTGGTGATAAAACAAAACATAACCCCGAGGATCTTTTATTAGCTTCTTTATCGTCCTGCCACATGCTATGGTATTTGCACTTATGCTCGCAAAATGAAATTATTGTAATGGATTACAAGGACAATCCAATAGGTAAGATGACTGAAAATTCTGATGGAAGTGGCCATTTTAACGAGGTTGTGCTTAATCCGGTTGTAGTGATTACAGATGAGAAACATATTGAAAAGGCAAATGCACTGCACGATCAGGCACATAAGATGTGTTTTATTGCTAATTCCTGTAATTTTCCAATTAAACATGAACCGCAATGTGTAGTAGAGCGTGGGTAACCCCCACGCTGCAATCCTAACTTACTTTGTATATTTGTAATTGATACAGAATGATAAGTATGGGTAGGTTTATAAAAAGTTTTGGCTACGCATTTTCCGGATTGGGCTATAGTTTTAAGAGCCAATTCAATTTTAAAATACATGTTTTTGCCTTGGTTGTAGTAAGTATCGCAGGCTGGTGGTTTAAGCTGTCGGTCAGCGAATGGCTTTGGATCATTGCAGCGAGTGGATTGGTATTGATGGCAGAATTGTTCAATACGGCTATAGAAGTATTGGTTGATCTGGTTTCTCCTGAAATTCACCCCAAAGCTAAGATCATTAAAGATGCTGCTGCTGCTGCTGTACTTATGATAGCTATTGCCGCTGTAATTATTGGTTTGATCATCTTTGTTCCCAAAATATTTAACTGTGCTACATAAAACCAGAGGCATAGTTTTAAAAACTACATTGTATAGCGAAAGCAGTGTAATTGTGCAGATTTTTACGGAAAAATTTGGTATTCAGTCTTATATGATCAATGGTGTAAAGAAGCCGAGAGCCAAAATAAGTATGAATATGTTGCAGCCACTGCACCTGGTAGATATGGTGGTTTATCATAAAGTGAACACGAGTATACAACGTGTTTCTGAACTTAGGCCATCTCCAGTTTTTCGCAGTATTCCTTACGACATTATTAAGAGTACCATTGTTCTTTTTTTAAATGAAGTTTTATACAAAAGCATCAGGCAGCAAACCACCGATGAGTATTTGTTTGATTTTATATTTAGTGCAGTGAGCTGGTTCGACGAAGCGGAAGAGATGAACGTAAATTTTCACCTTGCTTTTTTGTTGAAGCTGTCCCGTTTTTTAGGATTTGCACCAAGTACAGAAACTAAAAGTGACCAAAGTTATTTTGATTTGCAGGAGGGCGAATTCAGATCCTCTATTCCTGTGCATCCTAATTTTCTCCATAAATCTGAAGCTTCGTTATTCATTTCTTTATTTTCTTTGCCTTTTGAAAAAATAAATGAAATAAATATTGAGAATCAGACCCGGCGATTGATTTTGGATAAAATACTGGTTTACTATACATTACATACAGCCTCTTTTGGGGATATTCGATCTCATCAAGTATTAGAAGATGTCCTTTCATAAAAAAAACACATCTTTTTTTGCAAAAATGATTTTAGGGTGTATATTTGCAATCCCAAATCGAGGGGATCCTTGATCGAATGTTACAGCTTAACTCGGCTGGTTTTTATAACAAAAGAGTAGAACCAAGGGGAGATTAGCTCAGCTGGTTCAGAGCACCTGCCTTACAAGCAGGGGGTCACTGGTTCGAACCCAGTATCTCCCACCAAAAACAGCAACTCAGCTGTTTTAAAACAAAAAGAGTAGAACCAAGGGGAGATTAGCTCAGCTGGTTCAGAGCACCTGCCTTACAAGCAGGGGGTCACTGGTTCGAACCCAGTATCTCCCACAAAGCCGGATTAATATCCGGCTTTTTTGTTTTCATGGTAGAAAAAAATATCCTTCATCCCCGAAATAAACACCGCTCCAGGTACGATTTTCCTGAATTGATTAAAAGCTTGCCTGGCTTAGCTCCATTTGTTGCTGTAAATGTTTATGGAGATCAATCGATAGATTTTGCTGACCCTGTTGCCGTAAAAATGTTAAATAAAGCTTTGTTGAAGCATTTTTATGGGATTGATCATTGGGATATACCGGCAAACTATTTATGTCCACCAATACCAGGCAGGGCCGATTATATTCATTATATAGCTGACTTGCTTGCGCAAAACAACGGTGGTGTTGTTCCAAAAGGAAAAATGGTGAAAGGGCTGGATATAGGTGTGGGTGCTAATTGTATTTACCCAATTATAGGGCATCAGGAGTACGGATGGAGTTTTGTTGGGTCGGATATTGATTCTCTAGCTATTAAAGCGGCAAAAACCATTGTAGCGGCTAATAAGCCTTTGTCAGATGCGATAACCTTAAAACATCAACTACATAAAGCTCATATTTTTAAAGGGATTGTTAAACCGGGTGAGTTATTCGATTTTACGATTTGCAATCCACCTTTTCATGCTTCAGCTGCAGAAGCCGCTGCGGGCTCAAAGAAGAAAACCCGTAATCTTGGTAAAGGTAAGGCAAGTCACGGAGTGTTGAATTTTGGCGGACAAAATACTGAGCTTTGGTGTGAAGGTGGAGAGGTGTCTTTTATCAGGAATATGATCAATGAAAGCGCGGATATAGCCGATCAATGTTTGTGGTTTTCTAGTCTGGTTTCAAAAAGCGGTAATTTGCCATTTATTTATAAGGCATTGCAAAGCGCAGGAGTGGTAGAAGTTAAAACGGTTGAAATGGCACAAGGACAGAAGATCAGCCGTTTTGTAGCCTGGACCTATCTGAATGCCGCTGAGAAAGAAAAATGGCGCCACTAGAAAATACTTACGCTTGCCTTTTTGTTTTTAAAAGTGCCGATCAGTTCTCCGGTAACAAAATGCTTAAAATTAAGCGTGTCACTTTCCTTAAAGCGTTTTTTTACCATGCAGTATAAATGCAGGCATTTTATCCAGTTTAAGGCAGTGGCTTTATCTTTCCAGATTTCCGGATAAAGAAAAACCTCATTCCCTTCAATCTTTACTAAATTCTTTTGCTCCAGTTCATTTACATTGGCAATGATCTTTGCGGTTTGTGCGGCAAGGTTTGCATTGTTCTGTATTTTCTTTTTGGCGTAGATCATTTTTTTAATTTGACAATACAAAGTAACGCAGCTCAAAGTTCAAATCCAATATGATTAGCTGTAGAACTGACATTTGATTTACAAACATTATTGATTAATGATGCGTTGTAATTATATGTTTAAAGAAGGTTAGGCCTTTTTAAAGACTGACCATTATCATAAAATATGTCATATGAAAAGTTTAGAGAATAAAGTTGCTGTTGTTACCGGAGCTGGTTCTGGTATTGGTAAAGCTGTTGCCTTTATCTTTGCTGCTAAAGGTGCAAAAGTTGTTGTTTCGGATATTAATGAGGAGCATGGAAACGCTGTGGTAGTGGAGATCAAACAAAAAGGTGGTGAGGCGGTATTTATAAAAGCGGATACTTCCAAAGCAATTGATAATGATAGTTTGGTAAAGAAGGCTGTAGCCCATTATGGAGCTTTACACATTAGTGTAAACAATGCCGGAATTGGGGGAGAAGCAGCGCCTACAGGTGAATATCCTGTTGAAAGCTGGGATAAAGTAATTGGAATTAATCTGAGTGGTGTATTTTATGGTTTGCGTTATCAGATCCCTGCCATTTTGAAAAGCGGAGGTGGTAGCATTATTAATATGGCGTCTATTTTGGGACAGGTTGGTACAAAATTCTCTCCTGCTTATGTGGCAGCTAAACACGGTGTAGTGGGCTTAACTAAATCTGCTGCACTTGAATATGCCGATCAGAAAATCCGCATTAATTCTGTCGGTCCGGGCTATATTAAAACGCCTTTGCTAGAGGAACACCTTAGCCCAGAACAGATGGAGGGATTGGTGAAATTACATCCAATAGGGCGTTTAGGCGAAGCGCAGGAAATTGCAGAGCTCGTATTGTGGTTAGCCTCTGATAAGGCTTCTTTTGTTACAGGAGCTTATTATGTTGCTGATGGTGGGTATCTTGCCCAATAATAGAAAATATTTATTCCAGTAATAAAGGTTCATCATCGTCATCTGTAAGGCTTAGCTGGATGCTATCTGTACCGGCTATGCCTTCAATAGATCCCCTGATGTGTGTTGCATTGAGCATCACTTTTTCCAGTTGTTTTTCTCTGGCCTTCCACAATTTCTCCATTGCATCGCGTTCCCGCTGTATGGATAGTTTCATGCTCATAAACCCTTCCCTAATGGCTTTCCACTGCTCGGAAAATTCATTGCTGGTTAGATAATCATAAAGCATATACATTTTATCGCCGCGGTTTTCCTGAGATTTCGTTGCGCTGAATAGTTTAACGATACCATCTCTAAGGATATAAGAAACAGCTTTCACTTCTTCAAATGAACAAATCCATACCCCGTCCTTTTCCCCAAAAGAGTCCATTCCTTTTGGATAGGCCTGAGTTACAATTACAGCCACATCAACCCCCATACTGCGCATGTCTTTTTTCAGCTTCTCAATCCATTCCATAGAGAAATCCTTGGTACGCTTGCTCTCGTAAATGATTTTACCGCAATCCTGGCCAAATTGGTTTCTGATGTGATGAACGCAGTCAGCTCCACGCACCCCCTTTCCAACTTCGCTAACCAGGTCAAAAGGAAAGGCATTCCGCAATAGCTCTTCCAGAATCAGTTCTTGCACTTCACCCTGAAGTTGCATAGATCCCTGTTCTGCCTTACGCTTCATTTCTTCTGCGAGTTTCTTCTGATCGTCAAGTTGTTTTTCTAGCTCTTTTACCCTTAGCTGATGTTCCGTGTCTTTTAAATTTGTTTTTTCAGCTTCCTGTTTACGGATTTGCTCCGTCATCTCCGCACGTTGTTCTTGTAACTTACGTTGGATTTCGAGCTCCAATTCTGCTTCCTTGTCCTTCATAGCCTGTTCTTTTTTCATAAAGTCCAGTTCTTTAGATCGCGCCAATTTCAGTTTCTCTTCATTTTCTTTATTGGCATTATCGAGCATTTGCAACTTATTCTCAAAGTCAGAAGAGATGCTTTTACGTAAGTTTTCTTCCAATACACCCTGTAACTGCTTTTTCTCTTCTTCAAGTTTTAGTTCAAAAGCTTTGGCCTGCTCCTTTTTTTGAAGTTCAAAAGTCTGCTCTTGCAGCTTTTGCTGTTGCGCAAATTCAGTAAGCTTTTTATTGTATTCCTCATCCTTTTGCTTGGTAAAAGAAACCATCTTCTCACGAAGATCTTTTTTATACTCCTCGGCCATTACTTCTTCAATTGGAAAAGTGTGGGCACAATTAGGGCATTTTATTTCTGTAGACATATTTTGGGGTATTGGAGTTTAATGGAGCAGTACAAATCTACTACTATCTCTTTACAAACAAGCTTTCTGCAAATTTCATGGACACACTTCTTGGTTCTTCCTCTTCAATTTGGATATTTAGTGAGCCATCAAAGTCTATCACTTCTAATACTTTGATTTTGGTGCCGATGGTGATGCTTAGTTTTTCAAGATATTGAAGAAATGGGGTAGAGGTATCCTTAACAGCAACAACCTTGCATACCTCGCCAATTGTTACTGCTGATAATAAAGTTTTGTCGATGGAAGGAATCTCGCCATTGGCTTTCGGAATTGGGTCTCCATGTGGATCAAACTCCGGGAAATCAAGAAATTCTTCCAACCTGTTGACCAGTTTTTCAGATTGAATATGCTCCAGTTGTTCCGCTACCTCATGTACCTCATCCCAGCTAAAATCTAGTTTTTTGTATAAGAAGGTTTCCCAAAGTCTATGTTTTCTCAATATAGCAGTTGCTTTCTTTCTACCTAGCTCGGAGAGTGAAATTTTACCATATTTCTGGTAAATAACCAGCTCTTTTTCTTTCAGCTTTTTAAGCATATCAGTAGCTGTAGCAGGTTTTACACCTAAATAGGCTGCCATTTCGTTGGTGCCGACTTCCGGTTTTTCTTCGTTTTGAAAGCTGAGCATTAATAACGCTTTTAAATAGTTTTCTTCTGTATAAGATAGCATCCTGCAAACTTAGATAAATAGTTTTTAATATGTTTCTGGAAATCAATTAACTTTATGGCATGATTTACCGTACAACGTATCAGGCAGCAAAAATTATCGCTCCGAAAGTGGAAGCGATTTTTGCACAACACCTTGCTGCTGCTACCGAGAGCGGTGAAGAAGATCTTGCACCACTGCCTACTGCAAATGTTGTTGAGGCAATTATTGATGCTACTTTTTGGGCAAGTTTACGCAAAGAGGAGGGGCACTCTCCAAAAATATCTCTTGCCTTTTTGCCACCCGAACAAGCCGGTAATCCCTTGCTTTTTAAGCATCGGTTACCTTTAAATCCTGGTACACTTACCAAAATTGCTCCTGGAGTAGAACGTGCAGGTATCCACCTGGGGATTTGGATAGAGGAAGGTGAATTATATGTATGGGGAACTACGGTGAGTATCCCTAATTTTTGTTTCGTACTGGATGTTTCTGAGCCGGCATTATTGGTGATTAAACACCGTAGAATTTACGGCTTCGGAAAGTTTACAAATATTGCAGTACTTAAGGGCGATCAGGTAAAAATGGTAGATGGGAATCATACCAATGTACCCGATTGTCCGCCAATGCTCATGTCACTTCTTGATCTTACCGTACCATCTTATTGGAATGACTCTGTTAATGTATTGATACAGCTGGCAGTCTCAATGAGAGCACATGGCAGAGGAGGAACCCTGTTGGTTGTCCCAACTGAAACAAGAAACTGGCTCCAATCTATTATAAAGCCGATCCAATATGGTATACAGCCATCATTTACGGGCTTATCTAAATTATTGCAACAAGACAGGAAAGAAGCCAGTCAGATTTTTTGGCAAACAGCATTAAAACGAGAAGTTGAACATCTCGCCGGATTAACGGCAGTGGATGGTGCAACCATTATCAGCAATGAATATGAATTGCTGGCTTTTGGAGCCAAAATAGGTCGGGCCAAGGGAAAAGAGAATATTGATGAGCTGTCGTTTTCAGAGCCAATTTATGGAGGTTCGGCCGTTGTAATGCATCCTGCAAAAGTAGGAGGCACCAGGCATCTTTCGGCTGCCCAGTTTGTTCATGACCAGAGAGATGCTACTGCGCTTGTGGCTTCGCAAGATGGACATTTTACCATTTATACCTGGTCTTCAGAACAACGCCGGGTTCAGGCACATCGGATAGATACGCTACTACTTTAAAATAAGCTTTAAGAGAAAATAATTGCACCGATTATGACGCTTAGGAACAGTATGATCATAACAATACGATCTATATTAATCCATTCTTTTCTGGTTAAAGGCCTTTCTGCTTTTTCTTCTTTTTGCCTGGCAAAAGTGTGAAGAATTGAACTCAATTTGATTAACATAGGTAATGTAATTTGTAGATGTCTCTATAAATAGGCAAACTGTGCGCCATGATTGTTAGAAAATGTGGAATTGTTAATAACTTTCATTTTTTCTTCTTTTCTGTTAATTTTCTCTTTTAATCCTCAAATTGTAAATAAATTATTGTATTGATAATCAGATTGATAAAGTTTTATTTGTTCTTTTTATAGTACTATGTATTGCATATTACTATATAAAACATATAACTTTGTATTATGATAGCAGAAAATACGCAAACGCAAATGCGAAAGGGCATACTTGAATACTGTGTGCTGCTTATTATATCGAGAGGCGAGATCTATGCTTCAGATATTATCGCGGAATTAAAACAGGCAAAATTGCTTGTGGTAGAGGGGACGCTCTACCCATTGCTTACCCGTTTAAAGAACAACGGTTTGTTGAGCTATAATTGGGTAGAATCAACTTCAGGACCACCACGTAAGTATTATGTACTTACTGAAGATGGGAAAACTATTTTAAAACAACTTGATACTACATGGGAAGAATTGGCTTATGCCATTACTACTTCCAGAAAAGTAGCAGATCAGGAATCTAAAAGACCAACTAATCAAACCGAATTATGAAGAAGACTCACAACATAAATATCGGCAACTCAATCATTCACATTGAAGAGGATGCTTACGAAATGCTCACCGTTTATTTAAATGAGGTGAAACAGCATTTTTCAAAAAATGCAGATGACTTTGAAATTGTAACAGACATTGAGAACCGGATTGCAGAAATGTTTGCAGAAAAGCTTTCTGCCCAACAAAAACAAGTAATCAATATGGAAGATGTTCAATCTGTTATGCAACAGATGGGCTCTGTAAGGGATTTTGAAACGTTGGAAGGATCTGGAGAAGAAAACATATCGGTCCCTGAATATGATCCGATTAAAAAATTATACAGAGATACAGACCAAGCTATGGTGGCAGGTGTTTGTGCAGGTTTGGGGCATTATCTGGACATTGATGCTAAATGGGTAAGATTATTCACGCTCCTTACCATTTTTCTGTTCGGATCTGGAGTGTTGATTTATATCATCTTCTGGATTATGGTACCCAAAGCAAAAACCAGATTTGAAAAAATGGCTATGTATGGTGAGGAACCTACCCTGCGCGGATTTGCCAATAGTCATTTCCATCCACTTGTAAAGCATTCTCGTGGATTTTTAGCTGAGTTTTTTGAGGTGATTGGAAACTTTCTTCAAGGTGCCGGTAAAATAATCCTTAAAACTATAGCCGGTGGGATTGCACTTTTTGGCTCGCTGTTGTTACTGGCATTCATTGTTGCCATAGCAGCTTTATTTGGTTTTTGGGATGGTAATATCTTTACTTATTTCCCTTTAAGCATGGTAGACCGGGGTTCCATTCCTGCAATCGTAATCGCCTTTTTTGTTGTCTTCGGTATTCCTGTTTTTGCCCTTGTTCTGTTTTCTGTAAGAGTTGCTTTTAATGGTAAAGCGATTTCTAAGGCATTCTCTTTTGGAATGTTAATTGTTTGGCTTGTCGGAGTGTTTTTTAGCATTTTTTATATCGCAAAAATATCGTCTGAATTCAAAGAAACAGCTGAGTTTACTCAGGTAAGTAACTTTAAAGCTTATCCAGCCTATACCCTCGAAATCAACAGATCCAGGTTTTTTACCAAAGAAGATAGTCTTAATTTTCAAATCGATCCTAAGAATTACAGGGGGAAGAAAATCTTAAATAAGACGAGAGGGGCTTTTGACATGCCTGCAAATATTAGACTAAGAATAGAGAAGAGTGATAATAAGACCGTATCCTTGAGCCAAAATTATAGGTCAGATGGGAAAACTTTCGAAATTGCATTAAAGAACGCTCAGAATATACATTACGATTTTCTGCAGCAGGATTCACTACTTACTTTTAGTCCACGGTTACAATTTCTTCAAAATGCTAATTGGCGAAATCAGCGGGTAGAACTGGTGCTTAAAGTACCGGTAGGGACTCAATTGAAGATCCAAAGAGAGTTTGAATGGTCCATCGCCAGTCACAATTACTGGCGATGTGACGAAAAAGCTTCTGGTGATAAAATGACCAAATGGATCATGACAGAAGATGGATTGGAATGTGTAAAAACACTCAAAAAGGACAACGAGGAAGAATAAGTCTATTTCACTGTATAGCGGTAGACAAAGCGGCCAATGTTTCCGTTCTTGTCTACCCCTTCAATGACAGCTTTGTAAGTGCCCTTCCCATCCGCATTATAGTATTCTAATGATAATCCACCAGCAGCAGTTGTGATTACGTTAGGATTCCAATAAATAGTACTGCGTAAATCGTTAAAGTTATAAGTTGCCGCAGCATTAACATATTTAGGTGAGTAGAATTCACGTTGCTTACTAAAGCCTTTAGGTCTAATCTTAAGCACACTTGGATCCGGAATTAATTTTTTAAACTCTTCCATGCTCATTTTGGTACCTTTAGGTGCTTTTTTGGTATTAATTACCAATACTCCATTGGTATTGTACATTCTGTTTACAGTACCCAACTCATCTTTGGTAAATACCTCTACGTTTTCTACATCAGCTGATTGTACACTGGCAAGCCCAAAATAATCTATTGGCATACCATTTAGAAAAATTTGTACTGGTACGCGGCTACCTTGCTGGTAATCTCGGTTTACATAGAAGTTGTTCTCGTAAAAAATAAGTCCGGTAGCCATAGTTTGGAGACACATGGTTAGCATATTACAATCCTTAAAGCGATCGCCTTCTATTAATGTACCCGAAATGGAGCTTAAACCTGCAAGAGCCGGATAATCAGCGTGACTTGGTCTTTTCGCTTTAGCACCCTCAATTTTTACTTCCTTAAGCTGACGTAAATAGCTGTACTGTCTTTTACTGTTGTTTAGATATGCAGATAAAGTACTGTCGATATTGGTTACCTCTTGGGCAGGATAAGGGTTTTTGGTGATCTGTGGAGAAGGCTGTCCATCCAATAAAACCATCAGGTTATTCCCATTAGGATTATATTTTGCACTGATAACCACTTCTGATGAATCAGGAAAATTAAGGTTTTGAAAAGCGAAAATTCCGGATGGGCTGGTGATGGTTTCAACCCCAATTCTTGTGCCGGGAACAGTTAAGCGTAAATTACCCTTTCTTACAGGCATACCTGTACGGTCTCTTAAAGTTCCGGTTAGTACCATACTCTGTTCAGGTATAAAGCTAACCGGAGGAAATTTACCTTCAATAATCTCTTTATAAGCATATCTGCGAAAGCCCTGTGTAAGTAGCAAAACATCTAAGTCCGCTAGTTTTTTAGCGTTGGTTTTATTAAAATAATAATTAGGCTTTTCTACATAACCCTTTAAGTCCGAAGTAAGTAATAATGAGCTTAAGATTGTAATTTCCGAATTTTCATCTACCGGCACCTTTTGTTCATCAGTTACTGCGATGGAGAAATTCCCATCTGCAAATTGAGTAGCATTCTTAGCGGTTACTGCCAGTTTAACTTTTTGGCGTGGCTTGTAGGTTGGGAGATCAGTTTTTAATGAAAGCTTTATCCCATTTGGCTGATAGTTAAAAGCAAGCCTTTCACTTATAGGTTCGCCCGTTTCAGAGAATAGTGTGATTTGAACAATGCCTTCCGGAAATTTGTCTTTAGGAATTTTTGCTGCGGTTACCTGATTAATTAATTTTGTTTTAGCAGCATAATAGACCATTGTTCCATTCGTGGCTACTATAAATAAGTTTTTATTTTTATTGGCCTCAAAATAAGGACCATTAGCCACTATTTTTAAGTTGAATGTTAGTGAATCAGTATTGTTAACCTGGGCAACTATTCCGGATTCAAGTGTTTTTGGCAGGTCAAAACTTTTAGTGGTACCATCATTAAAAGTGACATTGGCTTTATAAGCCTTTCCCGTTTCAGCATTCATATAAAAGGACCCCATACCCAGGTGAGTAGAGCTAAAATCAATTAGTTTAGTGCCATTGTTGTCAACTATCGAGCCTTTCAAGTCAATACCTGCGCCATTCCCATTAATGGCTTTGAAGCCAATACGAGATGCAATTCCGGCAACTAGTTCACCCCCTTCCGGAAAAAACTGAACATCATAAGCCGCGGCAGTAGTCGGTTTAAGTTTAAAAGAAGAAGTGACGATATCCTTATCCGTCATGTTAATATCTGTAATCAATTCCCCCTCTTTAATTTTGTCGCTTTTTCGTGGGTCTATTTTTATCCTTAAAAAACCATTTAGATCAGTAGTTCCCTTGCCCTTAGCTACCACGTCGTAATTTGATAAAACTCTCCAGTTTACTGTTTTATTAGCTTGAATCACATTGTCGCGGTTTTTAAACTGTATGACAGCATCAATAACCTGGGTTTTATCAGTTTCTGTAGTTTTGTAACTAAGTAGTGTGTTGACTTGCTTTTCAATAGCCTCTCCAATAGGAATCGTTTTACTAAAGAAATAATCCTCACTAAAGTTTAGCATCCATACCGTATAAGCTTTAACATAGTAATTGCCTTGTTGATAAGTGCCGGGAGTGAGTGGAATGTTTCCACTAGCTACGCCACCAACTACAGGAAGTTTTATCGTTTGTACCAGTGAGTCTTTGTTGTTGATGACATCAACGTATACTATTTTACTTAACAAAGAGGGAAGATTTTGTTCCATTGTTAAATAAGCTTTAAACCACATGGTATCTGCAACGCTATAATATGGCTTGTCGAAATGCAGGTATACCTTTTCTATTGGCCGTTCGTCATTTAACTTTTTAGTTTTCTTTAAAATGTTATCTAAAACGATACTGTCCTGCTGTGCAAAGGCTGAAAACTGCACCGCAGTTGAAAGTAATATTAGGGCAATCGCAAATTTTATAAATCTCATCAATATGGTTGTATGCTAATTAATATTGCTAATATATTCATTTATGAACTGAATAGGTTAACAACCACACATGTTTAACATTTTTTGACAGTTGGGAGGTGAAGTAAAAAAGAAGCCGCCTCATAAACTGGTTATGAGACGGCCTCTTCTTTGAAAAATTTTTTACTTAAACTCGATTATGAAGTTTTCCAAAGGAGTCCTGACTTTTTTCATGTTTACCAACCAGTCACCGGCTTCATCTCTATAGCCAAGTGGTAATATGGTGGTACTACGTAAACCAAGTTGCTTTAAACCGAGTAATTCGTCTAATTTCTCAGGTTCAAATCCTTCCATTGGTGTAGCATCAACTTTTAAAATCGCAGCTTCTGCAAGCGCTACACCAAAAGCGATGTAAGCTTGCTTAGCAGCATGGTGAAAATTCTCTTCAGTCGTTCTGTTGGTGTATATTCCAATTAGATTGTTTACATAATCTGCGGTTGCAGAATCAGGCACACCCCTCTCATTATTAGTATAGGCAAAGACAGATCTGATGCGTTCTTCAGTATAGTTGTCCCATGCAGCAAAGATCAATACATGTGATGAATCTGTAATTTGCTGTTGGCCATAAGCTACAGCTTTAATTTTTTCCTTTAATTCAGGGTTGGTTACCACAATGATTTTAAATGGCTGCAATCCAGATGATGTAGGGGCAAGACGTGCTGCAGCAAGAATCTGGTCAACTTTGTCTTGAGAAACTTTCTCACCATTCATTTTTTTTGTGGCATAACGCCAGTTTAATGCTTCTATTAAGCTCATATTCTAATAGTTAAATCAAATTTTATCAGGGTGCTGCTTTTTTTTTACCTTAAAAAAATAACAGTGTTAGCAAATGTACTGATGTTATAAATTCTGTAAAAAAAATCAAGAGGTTTTGACTTTTAAATGAAGAATGTCTTTTTATTATGCATGCATAGTTATATATTAGCTAAAACTTACATTCATCAAGGATTGTTATGAATTAAAACGACAAGAATTTTGATAACAAAACAACTAACCAAATCATCAACCCTAAAAATCAAATACCAATGAAAAAGATTTTATTAAGTTTTTTACTGGCTATTCCTGTATTGGGATTTTCACAGTCATTTCAGGTTAACCTTCAGGGGCAGAAGCAAACTGCCATGGGCGGTGCCGGCGCTGGACTAGCCTTAGACGAAGCTGCTGTGTTTTTTAATCCGGGAGCAGTTTCGTTCCTCAAAAAAAATGGAGTACAGGCCGGTATCAATGGTATCTGGCTTAAAACGGCTTTTAATGAAACCGGCTCCCCAATTACTGAATATAATAAAAATAAGGTGCCTACCCCTTTTGCAGCCTATGCCGTTTTTGGTTCTCCGGAAAGCCGTTTAAGATTTGGCCTTGGTGTCTATACTCCATTTGGGGGTGCGATGCACTGGAAGGAAGATTGGACGGGAAAGTTTACTGTAACCTCTCTCGATTTGCGGGCGATCTATATTCAGCCAACGGTGAGTTTAAAGATTACGGATGGAATTGGTATTGGTGGTGGTTTGGTGTATGCTTTAGGGAAAGTAGATCTTAGAATGGCTGTTCCATATAGCAATAATGGGCAGCAGGGGACTGTGCGACTTGAAGGCACTTCGAAAGATTTTGGCTGGAATGCAGGTATCTTTATTAAAACAATTTCCGGAGTGTCAATCGGTGTTACTCACCGCTCTCAGGTATCAGCAAAAGTAGAGAACGGAGATGCAACCTTTGCTAACATACCTTCTTCTGTACAACCATTGCTGCCGGCAACATTTAATGCAACTTTACCATTGCCTGCTACCAGTACTGTGGGTTTTGGTTTTTATCCCTCTGAAAAGACTACCATGGCACTCGATGTGAATTGGGTATGGTGGCATACTTATAAAGATCTGGCCTTTTATTATAACAATGGTAATTCTACAATATCAGCACGTAATTATCATGATGCTGCAACTTTTAGACTAGGTATACAGAATGAAACGAGTTCTTTTTTAACACTTAGGGCAGGTGTTGGCTACGCATTATCCCCAGTTAGCAAAGGCTATGTTACACCTGAAGTACCTGATGCCAACCGTGTTTTATTAAGTGCCGGTGTTGGTTTAAAACCATCAGAAAGATTTGGTGTTGATTTTTCTTTCTTATACGAGAACGTAAAATCCAGAACCGAAACCAATTTCGAAACCAAACTTAGCGGCACATTTAAAACTGTGGCCTACATCCCTGGTGTGGCATTATCTTATAAATTCTAATTTTCAAATAGAAATATCATGAACTCAACATACTTTTATAAAAGTGCGCTGGCACTAGCCATTCTGGGATTGGCATCCTGCAAACCTAGCATTGAGACCTTTACACCAAGTAAGGGAACCGCTGATTTTACACGTTATATTGCAATTGGAAATTCACTTACTGCCGGCTATGCAGATGGCGGCTTATATCTGGAAGGACAACAGAATTCTTTTCCGGGGATGATTGCCGAGCAAATGAAAGCTGTTGGTGGCGGTAGTTTTAGTACGCCCTTCTTTCCTGCCGATAAAGCAAATGGTACAGGTTATCTTAAATTAACGGCATTAGTTAATGGAGTACCTACTATTACCACGGAAACATCTAATTTGGCCATAGTTGGACAAGTGGGGGCGGTAACGTTATATACCAAGTATACAGGTGAGATTAACAATTATGGTGTGCCAGGGATTAGATTGGTCGATGCCAGGACACCCGGATATGCGAATGCAAACGGTCTTTATGAACGGTTGCTAACTGGAGCGTATGGTACTAATCCTACAGCTTATCTTGACTTTGCAACAGCTAAGCCATGGACATTTTTTAGCAATTGGCTAGGTAACAATGATATCCTGGGTTATGCTTCTGCAGGAGCAACAGGGACGCCACCAACAGATAAGGCTTTATTTACGCGTGAGTACAATGCAGTAATCGATAAACTGACTTCAACAGGAGCTAAAGGGGTGGTAGCTACTATTCCCAATGTTACCTCAACGGCATATTTTAATACGGTTACTTTACAAACTCTGCTTGCTGCTATTAATGCTACTCCGGCAGGCGCAAATGTAAAAGATATTTATATTCAGCCAGGCGTGGGCACACCCAGAGCTGCTACGGCTGGTGACTTGTTTATTTTACCGTTAAGTTCTGCTGGTGTAATAGGTGTGCCAAATGGTTTAGGCATACCTTATGGTCTGGACCCACGCAATCCGGTGGAAAGTAAATATGTGCTGGATATGGGCGAGGTACTGATTGTAAATGATTACATCGCGTCTTACAACAATACCATTAAGAGTATAGCTAATGCAAAAGGCCTGGCGATAATGGATGCCTATGCTTTGTTAAATGAATACGCTAAAGGTAGAGAGGTGAATGGTATTCCGATTAGCGGGGCATTTATTCAGGGCAATCTTTTCTCATTGGATGGGATACACTTAACACCACTGGGCTATGCGATAACAGCTAATGCTTTTATTTCGGCCATTAACGCTAAATATGGTTCAAGTATTCCAATTGTAGATGTTACCAGGTATAGAGGAGTTAAATATCCTTAACATAAAAAGTCCGCAATTTCATCAATTGTGGACATGCCCCAAAAAGTTAGACACTTTTTGGGGCATTTTTTATGAGTGTTGGTTAATCTACACCAAGTAGCTTATCTATTTCTGTTGCAAGGCTTCGGTCCTTTTCCGTAACTACATCTCCGGCATCGTGGGTCGATAACCAGATCTCTACCTTGTTCCATTCGTTGGTCCACTTAGGATGATGGTTGTGCTTCTCTGCTAAAAAGGCTACGCGAACCATAAAACTAAAAGCCTCTTCAAAATCTTTAAAAATGACAACTTTATAGAGCTTTTTATCCTTTTCTTCCCATTGTTTTTGCAGGATCTTTTCCATGATCATATACTAGCGAGGTTGCCAGATTACAACCCGATTATGAAAACAAAATAATGGTTTATAAGTTTTATTTTAGTGCTTTAACTTGGATTTAAACAACTTCTCTAACTTTTCCATCTTTGGTAAAATCACCAGGCGGCAATAGGGTTGGTTCCTGTTTTTGTTGAAATAATCCTGATGATAACTTTCTGCTACATAAAATGGGCCAGCTTTACTGATTTCGGTCACGATAGGCCTGTCAAAAGCCTTGGTGTCATTCAACTCTTTTTTATAATTTTCAGCAATTCGCCTTTGTTCATCATTGTGATAAAATATTACGGAACGGTACTGTGTGCCTACATCAGCACCCTGACGATTTAAGGTAGTAGGGTCGTGGCTTTTCCAAAAAACCTCGAGTAGCTCATCATACTTGATTTTGAGCGGATCATATGTAACTTCTATCACTTCAGCATGGCCGGTGGTTCCGGTACATACATCTTCATAAGATGGATTGGCTACATGGCCACCTTCATATCCTGACCGTACATTCACGACGCCATTAAGTTTTTGGAATAAAGCTT
The DNA here is from genome assembly GCA_029202485.1 of Candidatus Pedobacter colombiensis. NCBI lineage: Bacteria > Pseudomonadati > Bacteroidota > Sphingobacteriia > Sphingobacteriales > Sphingobacteriaceae > Pedobacter > Candidatus Pedobacter colombiensis. The sequence continues at coordinate 279,835 of CP119313.1, forward strand.
CCGAACACCAGAAACAACCCATTCCAAAAGTTGCTTTCTGTAAATTCTTAGACTGTGCATCTGCACCAAATGCTGATAAGAGAACTATAATCATAATTGATAAATACTTCATAACCGTAATGAATAAAATGAGATTTATCCCTCCTATAAAGTTACGCAAGACAAGGGCTTTTAGTTTTTTTGTCTGTAAATACATGGCTAACTTTACAATCTGCTGATAATTTATGGATTTCAAGCTTGAAGTGTTAGTAACTTAAGTTTTTTATTTGCAGTTCTTTATGTGGGTTGCATTTGTATATTTAATGTTTATTAACAATTGTTTCTTAAATTAGTGGTTATTAGCTATATAAATTAAAGATTATGTCTACACCTTATATTCCCTGTTTAGACCTGGGTTCGTACATCGATGGAAATGAATCACAGCGTAAAAAATTCTCTGATGAATTGGGCAGAGCGTTCAATGATTCCGGCTTCGTAACGATTACCAATCATGGCGTGAGTCAGGAGTTGATCGATAAGCTGTATCAAAATATACAAGCTGCATTTGGTCTTTCTCCTGAACAAAAAAAGAAATACGAAAAAGTTGAACTTGCAGGACAGCGCGGATATACCAGTCCAGGTAAAGAAACTGCAAAAGGAGCAAAAACTGCTGATTTAAAAGAGTTTTGGCAGATTGGTCAGGAAGTAATGGATAATGATCCGATAAAAGCGCAGTATCCGGATAATGAATATCTGGAAGAAATTCCTGAATTTAATGCGGTAACAAGAGAGATTTATCAGCGTTTGGAAGGTAACGGTAAACATTTACTTCGTGCTATCGCTACTTATTTAAACTTACCGATTGATTATTTTGATAAGCATGTTCACAATGGGAACTCTATATTAAGAGGTATTCATTATTTCCCTATTGAACATCCTGAAGCTTTACCTGATGATGCGGTTCGTGCCGGTGCGCATGAAGACATTAACTTAATCACTTTGTTGATTGGTGCCAGTGCTGATGGTTTAGAAGTATTGACCAGAAGTAATGAATGGTTGCCAATTAAGGCTCATCATACAGATATTGTGGTGAATGTAGGTGATATGCTGCAACGCTTAACCAATAACAAATTACGTTCAACTACCCACAGGGTTGTAAACCCCCCACGCGAGTTGATGAAAACTTCAAGATTCTCTGTACCTTTCTTTTTACATCCAAGAAGCGATATGGATTTAACAAGTTTGTCATCTTGTATTGATGCTGAACATCCGAAAGTATATGCAGATATGACTGCCGGTGAATATTTGGATGAACGGTTAAGAGAGATCGGTCTTAAGAAATAATATTAAAAAAGAGTGCCCGCAATGGGCACTCTTTTTTTCTTACAAGCAAGCGGTGGGATTTTCTATAGGTATATGTAGGGCCACCTATCCATAGGGCTATGGAGTATGTGGTATGCTGCCTTGCTTCATGAGTGTAAGTTTTTTTGGGCATAGGATATTGGCAGCGTTCAATATTTGCCCAATTCTGGTAACTAGCGTTTCCGGTTCTCCATACTTTGTTTAGATTTTAAGTTTTAACATGTTAATAGGTGTGAAGCCTCGATGAACTTTAAAAGATGTTTGAGATTTTCAGATGTCTCCATCTTGTTTTTTGCTTTAATGGTTTTTGTTGAGCTTAAACAGATCGCTGTCCATTCATCAACTTGTTTTTTCCATTCATGCATTTTTTTATGCTCGAAAAAGTTACTTATGGCTAAAAATGGATGATTAAGCTCCTGTTTATTTAAGGTTACGATTCGTCTTTTCTTGCCATTGCTTAGTGCTCTCTTCTTAGCGGCAGTTTCAATTTCATCCTTTCGTGTCAAAAGCCAGATGCAATCAATTAACTGCTTTAAACACTCAGTGAAAAAGAGAATGTTGCCAGGATTGTCAGCTTTAACCCAAAAGTTTTTATCATAAAAACTCTTCTCCAATATTTTTACACTTTCGTATACTCGCTCAAACCTGAGATCATAGAAATATAAGCCTCTAATGTAAGCAGCCGGGTTTGCAATAGATTCCTTACTTAGTGTTGTGGTATGATCCGTGTTAGTCGCGAATTTAATAGCCTTGCAATGCCTGGATTTTTGATTTGAATGGTTAATGTAAATACTTGACCCATGTTCGATTAAGCATTCAAGCTTCAGAAAATCATCCACTACATTATATTCGGGTAAAGTAAAATAGGTAAACTTATTACCACTCATATAGGATGCATTTAAGGCCAGTTGCAGATAACCCTGAATATTGTATTTAATAAAGGATAGCGATCTGGACTTGTAGAAGGATTTTACATTGTTTTTTGCTGGGACTTTATGAATGCTTTGTCTGCAGTTAAGCATGGTGTTAAAATTGTTCATTAACCCGCCGGATGTTTTGATTGATAAATGAGGGGTATGGAGGGCAACACAAAGCTCGGGCTGGTAAGTCTTAATCAACCATAGAGCATCTATTAGTCTGATTAAATCGATATAGATCCGGTTAAAATTAGCTGCTCCGGCTTTTCTCCATTGCTGGTCATTGTAGATGCTCTGGAAAAAATGCCATAGGTTTTCCTTAAAGCTTTTCAGGCCTCTTTTCTTGTATATAGCTTCAAGTACGGATAGTGGATTTTTGATTTCCTGTTTTGTTAGCGAGCTAACATGATTCCCATAACAACAAAATTGGCCGTAATTCATAATCTGGATTTGGTTAGTATTTTACTTATAGTAAGTTTTGTATCTTGCCGCAACTAATAAAACAAACTTACAGTCTTTTGACTATATAAAGAAGTCAAAAGACTATTAAAGATAATATTATTTTGAAAGAACTTGATCCTCAGTCGATTAAAATTGGCCTGCGTTTAAAAGAGCTGCGTGAGCTTACAGGGAAAGGCCCAAAGGAGTATTATAGTCCACTTAATCGGAATGTCAGTAATTATGTGGCCATTGAACATGGTAAACGGTCAATTGGTCCAAGACTAATAAAAGAGGTCTCGGACTATTATCATATTAATCCGGAATGGATACGAACAGGTAAGGGAGAGGTGTTTGTTGAAACTCAGGCTGCTGAAGTGGGGTTGGTTGTTGAACCAGAAGAGAAAGGTGTTCCTTTCTTTAATGTAAACCTGTCCGAAATATCCTTTGGTACTTATGGCGTGTTGGGTGAAGCTCCCGAATATTACGTTAACTTCAGGCCGTTCAATGACTGTGATGCCTATTTGCCGATATATGGGGATAGTATGTATCCCAAATATGCAAGTGGTGAAATTATTGCCATCCGGGAGATTACAAACTTTAATGTGCTTCAATGGGGAGAGGCCTACCTGGTAGTCGCTGATGAACGTGCTAATCATATGACTACAGTGAAATTGATTTTTGAGCATCCCGATCAAAAAAAGATTATCCTTCGTTCCTCAAATCCTAATTTCAAGGGAGATACTGTGATTGACAGAGCTTCTATTCAAAAGATGTTTTTGATAAAAGGTAAAGTCACCCGTAATCAATTGTAAATAGATCATGCCCTTCTTAAAGCAAAATAGCCTCCGGAAGGGCATGAAGATTATTTCTGGTCAATAGCCTTATTGATTACATCCTGTATGCGTCCTCTGATCTTTAGGGTGCTTAGTTTATCTGTTACCGAAGGGTAAACGCGGTTGGATAGGAATACATATACCAATCCTCTTGATGGATCAACCCAAACACAGGTTCCGGTATAGCCTGTATGTCCGTAAGTTTGTGGGGATGCGGTTTCTGAAGGATATTTTTTTGTCAAATCAGGGTCCCATCTATCAAAACCCAAACCTCTTCTGCTCACATTGGATTGCTTAGCGGTAAACATATCTACAATTTGTGGTGTAAAGTACTGTTCGCCGCCATAGCTGCCTTTATTTAATAGCATTTGATAAATGATACCCACGTCATTCGCACTGGCGAATAAGCCTGCATGACCAGATACACCGCCTGCGAGTGCAGCTCCCTGATCATGAACATAGCCCTGCAGTAATGTTTTTCTGAAGTAAGTATCTTCCTCCGTAGGGACAATCTGATCCTTTGGAAATCTGTTTCTAGGTAAAAAACCGGCTGTTTGCATACCCAGTGGTTTATAAAAATTCTCCTGTACATATTGATCCAACGGAGTGCCGGTAATACGTTCTACAATTTCCTTCATTACATACATGCTGATGTCACTATATACATAAGTCCCCCTTGTTTTTATCGGTGAGTTTAGCATTTTTGGCCACATCACATCTTTAAAATAATTTTTTTTGATGTAATAGTTGTCCGCTACTTTGGTCGGGTATGCTGCACTCGAATCACGACTGTAGTCGCCCGGTTGTATAAAATTGTGGAAAGGGATATAGGGGATAAAGCCTGCCTGATGAAGCATTACTTCACGGACCTTAATGTTGTTCATTGGCGACATTCTGGCCTTCGGGATATAAGCGCCGATATTGGTATCAAGGTTTAGCTTTTTTTCCTCAACCAGTCGCATTACTGTAGGAGTGGTAGCAGTAGTTTTGGTTAAGGAAGCCAGATCGAAAATATCGGTTAGCTTGTCGGGAGCTTCATTGCTATATGTATGATTTCCATAAGCTTTGTTAAATATTACCTTTCCATCTTTAGCAACCAGGACTACAAGGCCCGGGGTAGCATGAGCATCAATAGCTTCTTTGGCAATGGCATCAATTTCCTTTAGGTTATTGGTGTTCACTCCGGCGTCTTCCGGTACAGTATATTTTAATCGGGTACTACTGGTGCTGAAACCTGAGCCTGCTGTGTATTTTGCTGATAGTGTAGTGGCTAATGTTTTATTTAAACCGATGCCCCCAAATATAGCCTGCGCAATAACAGTAGCAGCAGCTGGTGTGTTTTGTTCGGTCCAGATTAATGGACAGGTAAGCGGGTTAAAAACCGGAATCGCTCCTTTGTCACCAAAAAGAGCCACGATAACCTGTTTGCTTTTTGAAAGGCTTAAAATAAAATCAATATTCCTTACACTTTCTGCTTCAGTAGATGGCACGGTAATAATAACTGTGTTAAAATATTTAAGGTCATCTTCCAGATTGTCTAGTGTAGCATCACCTTTGTATTGCGTTGAGGAATAGCTGGTTATTTTTGCGTATTTATTTAATAGGCTATCAAAGGCTGTCTGGTAGTTGTAGCCTAATGAGACACTTGCGATCGTTCTTTTGTCGAGTTTCAACAAGGGGACAATAGCATCTTGATTATTTAGCAGAACAGTATTCTTGCTAATGCCATTGGATATGGCAAGTTGTTGTTCGTTTTGTTTATGGTCTTGTGCACATGCATTGAATGAGCACAAAATAAGCAGACTTATGATCAATTTATTCATAAGGTTAAAGATAGGAAAAGGATATAAAGGACGGTAAATAAGTGTGTGGTAATTTTTTAACCATTCAACGACAAAATATTCTGGAATGAAACAAAGGATGAGGCTTATTTTGCCTAAATTAGCAGCTTTACCGAAGATATATAGATGTCAGATATTATACAGCTTCTACCCGATAGTGTAGCCAACCAAATCGCCGCAGGTGAGGTGGTACAACGGCCGGCATCGGCAGTAAAAGAGTTATTGGAGAACGCGATAGATGCGGGGGCAAATAAAATTCAATTGATTGTTAAAGATGCCGGAAAGGCTTTGATACAAGTCATAGATAATGGTAGCGGAATGAGTGTAACCGATGCCAGAATGTGCTTTGAACGCCATGCTACTTCTAAAGTACGCAAGGCAGAGGATTTGTTCGCTATCCGGACGATGGGGTTCAGAGGAGAGGCAATGGCCTCTATTGCTGCCATTGCACAGGTTGAAATGAAAACCCGTAAACATGACGAAGAGCTTGGGACTGTTATAGAAATAGAAGGTTCCGTTTTTCTAAAGCAGGAGCCTGTTGCTACTTCAGAAGGTACCAGTATCAGTATTAAAAATCTGTTTTACAACACACCGGCAAGACGTAATTTCCTGAAAAGTAATCCGGCCGAAATGCGTCATATTCTCGACGAGTTTCAGCGGGTATCGCTTGCACATCCATCTATTGCTTTTACACTTCATCATGATGGGGTCGAGATTTACCGTTTACCATCATCTGTTTTAAAACAGCGCATTGTCCATCTGTTTGGCAATAATTACAATGAGCGTTTGATACCGGTAGAAGAAGAAACCAGCATCATCAATTTAAAAGGATATATTGGAAAGCCGCAATTTGCCAAGAAAACGAGGGGAGAGCAGTTCTTTTTTGTAAATAACCGTTTTATAAAAGACGCTTATTTAAATCATGCCCTAAGCAAAGCTTATGAAGAGTTGCTGGCAGAAGATCATTATCCAATGTATGTGCTGTTTATAGACATAGATCCGGCCAATATTGATGTAAATGTACACCCTACTAAAACAGAGATCAAGTATTTAGATGAGAAGTCAATTTATGCTATATTACATTCAGCAGTAAAAAGATCATTAGGTAGATTTAACATCAGTCCAACGATAGACTTTGATCAGGAAACAGGTTTTAGTGGGATGATTACCCATAAAGCACCGGAAGAAATTGTGCCGCCAAGTATCAGCTTTAATCCTGATTTTAACCCTTTTTCGGGAGATAAACCGGTAGCTACAAGAGAATCTGCTTATGCAAGCTTCCCAAAAAGCTATGGCGGTGGTGGAAATATGTCACCCAGCACAAAAAACTGGGGATCACTGTATGAGATTGCCAATCATGCTCCGGCAGAGCAATCCGCACTTGATTTACCGGCAGACGAGAAGGAGCACCAGTTTAGTCCAGTACAAAAGCAATTGATGCAATTGCATAACCGTTATATCATTTCCCAAATTAAATCTGGTTTGATGGTTATTGATCAGCAAGCAGCACATGAACGGATTTTATATGAACGTTTTACCGTACATCTGGAAGATAGAAAGGGTGCATCGCAGCAAAGTTTGTTTCCGCAAACAGTTACTTTAAGTCCAAATGATTACGAGCTGGCAAAAAGTTTACTGGAAGATATCAAAAGTTTGGGGTTTGAAGTCAGAGAGTTTGGCAAAAACACCCTTGTAATTGAAGGTATCCCTGTTGATTTGGGAGGGGGGAATGTGAACGAAACACAGCTTTTTGAGCATTTAATAGAAGGTTTTAAGAACTCACAGCAAGAACTGAAATTAGATAAAAGAGATGCACTGGCTAGAAGCATGGCTAGAAACAGTGCTATAAAAAATGGTACAGTTTTGGGGCAGGAAGAGATGAACACATTGATTGAACAGCTTTTTGCCTGCAAAAGTCCTAACTTTAGTATTAGTGGCAAACCTGTTATCCAAACCATTGGTTTGGCCGAGCTAGATAAAAAATTTGACAAATAGATAAATGAATAATATCCATATACCTCCTGTAGTAAAGAATTTGTTGATCATTAATGCACTGTTTTTTGCTGCAAAATATGTGCTTAGAAATGCAAACATAGATTTGGATCAGCTGTTAGGCGCTTTTTATTTTGACTCGCAATACTTTAAAGTATGGCAATTGGTCACTTACATGTTTATGCACGGAGATTTTTGGCATATCGCATTTAACATGTTTGGGTTATTCATGTTTGGGGGTGTATTAGAAGCAAGATGGGGGGCAAAAAGGTTTATTAATTTTTACTTGATTACAGGTCTGGGAGCAGTAGCCCTGCAAATGGGCGTACAGGCTTATGAGGTTTATCACATTACGGGGTCAATTTTGCACAACCCGGTTATGATTGACATGGCGGCAAATCATGTTCAAATGCCTGTAAACTTATCACAGGCTGATCAGATGACCTTATTTGGCATTTATGGTTCCCCAATGATTGGTGCGTCGGGTGCGATATTCGGATTGCTGGTTGCCTTCGGTATGTTATATCCGAATACAGAACTATACATTATGTTTATACCCATTCCTGTTAAGGCAAAATATTTCATTCCATTGTATATTCTTTTTGAATTGTTTATGGGGGTGGCAAACAGGCCTGGGGATTCAGTAGCCCACTATGCGCATCTTGGTGGTGCATTAATTGGCTTCATCCTTGTGAAGCTTTGGGGAGATAAAAATAACGATAGATTTTATACCTACTATGAATAATAACCTCTTAAAAGACTTAAAGTATAAAGTATTTCAATCTGGCAATCCTGTATTTTTCTATATAGGGATCAATGTCCTTATTTTTGTTGTTTTTGCACTCTTAAATATTCCTTTCTTTTTATCAGGTAAAGGTGGTATTGCATATGATAGTCTGATCAGAGAATATTTTGGCTTTCCAGCCTCACTGGATAAGTTGCCATACAGATTTTATACAATAATTACTTATCAGTTTTTTCATGCCGGATTGCTTCATGTGCTTTTTAACATGCTATGGCTGTTCTGGCTAGGGAATATTTTTCTTGATTTCTTAAAACCACGTCAGTTTCATTTTGTATATCTGACAGGAGGGGTCTGCGGAGCATTGTTTTATGCTTTAGCCTATAATATCTTCCCTGTTTTTGCTATGGCTTTGCCGGGAGCAACGGTTATTGGTGCTTCGGCGTCTGTGATGGCAATTATTGTGGCTACGGCTACCTTGCTGCCGGATTATAGCATGAGGTTATTATTTTTTGGCGATGTAAAATTAAAATATCTCGCCATAGCTTATATTGTTTTAGATTTGATCGGTATTGCTTCTAGCGACGCCGGTGGTAGCTTTGCACATATTGGTGGCGCAGTACTGGGTTTTGCCTACATTAAGCTGTTAAGAAATGGAACAGACTGGAGTAACCTATTTAAACGCAAGCCTAAACTAAGAGTTGTTAAAAATGACTCAGGGAAAAAGGATACCCAAAAACAAACGGACAACGTAAATCAGGAAGAAATAGACAGAATTTTGGATAAAATCTCAAAAACAGGATACGATAAACTCAATAAACAAGAAAAGGAGACCTTATTTAAGGCTAGTAAAAATTAATGAGAAGAGCTAAGCCTACATTTTTAGATCGATTAGTTCGTCTGGTCGCAGTTGCCCTTGCCCTTGGTATGGTACTGGGTTTCCTGGCAGGTAGGTTTGACCCCCGTAGCTTTCAGTTAATTGCCTTTTTTGGTTTGGCTTACCCCTTTTTTCTGGTGCTAAATGTGCTGATGATTTTTTGGTGGTGCTTGCGTAAAAGATGGCTTTTCGCTTTTTCTACACTGTTCATCATTCTGCTCGGCTGGTCTGCATTAACAGCTACATTTGGATTTAAGGGCGAGGAAGGAAAAGGGCCTAAATCTGATGCCGGACTGATAAGAATGATGACCTACAATGTCCATAGTTTTAAACCTTATGGCCAGGAAAATGTTGAGCCTGTCAAGCAGAAAATGTTGAGCCTGATTGAAAATGAAAATCCAGATATCATTTGCTTTCAGGAGTATTTTACCCGAAGAAAAGGAACATTTGATATTACTGATAGCTTAAAAAGAATATTAAATAAACCACATTATTATTTTGTACCCTCATCTCAAAATGATTACGAAGCTACCGGATTGGCTATTTTCTCAAAATACCCCATTGTAGACAAAGGCACGATTGTTTTTGGTAAAAACTATGGTGGAAATGCGAGTATATATATTGATGTAATGATTAAAAATCAAAAGATCAGGATATATAATGTGCATTTACAATCCATATCTTTTGATAAACAGGATTACGATTATATTGATCAGGTTAAAGACCTGGACCCTAAACTCGATCCTTCAAAAAGAATATTGGTAATGCTGAGGAATGCTTTCCTGAAACGTAGCGAGCAGGTAGATGTCATGAAAGCACACATAAAGACTTGTGAAACTCCATTTCTGATTGCCGGCGATTTTAATGATACCCCGGCATCTTATGCGGTAACACAATTGACAAAATCATTAAAAAATACATTTAAAGAACAAGGAACTGGTTTTGGGAAAACTTACAATGGGAAGTTTCCTAATTTTCAGATCGATTATATTGCTACCACTAAAAGCATAGATGTAATGAATTATCACATCATTGAGGCTGAATTGTCAGACCATTTTCCTGTTCGTAGTGATTTAAGATTAAACCCCTAAAATTTTTACCTTTGTATAATGGATAAAGGCTTACACCTATATAATACCCTTTCACGGAGAAAGGAAATTTTTGAACCGCTAAACGCTCCCAATGTTGGCATGTACGTTTGTGGTCCGACTGTATACAGTGATGTTCATTTAGGTAATTGTCGCACTTTTATTTCTTTCGATTTAATATTTAGATATTTAAAATATAGTGGTTATAAAGTACGGTACGTCAGAAACATTACTGATGCGGGACACTTAGAGGGCGATCGCGATGAGGGAGATGATAAATTTGCTAAAAGGGCTAAGCTAGAACAGCTGGAGCCTATGGAGATTGTCCAAAAATACACATTGGGATTCCATGATGTATTAAGGATGTTTAATACCCTCCCTCCAAGCATAGAGCCAACCGCTACCGGACACATTACTGAGCAAATTGAAATGATCAAAGAAATCATTGCCAATGGTTATGCTTATGAGGTAAACGGAACAATTTATTTTGATGTAGATAAATACAGTAAAACCTATAATTATACCATATTAACCAATAGGAATCTTGAAGATATGCTGGCCAACACCCGCGAACTGGATGGTCAGGATGATAAACGTGGAAGACTTGATTTTGCATTGTGGATTAAGGCCAAGCCCGAAACCTTAATGCGCTGGCCTTCTCCATGGGGTGTCGGTTTTCCCGGGTGGCATATTGAATGCTCGGCGATGAGTGCCAAATACCTGGGCGATGAGTTTGATATCCATGGTGGGGGGATGGACCTTGCAGCAACACATCATACCAACGAGATCGCTCAGTCTGAAGCCTGCAGCCATAAACAACCTGCAAAATATTGGATGCATACCAATATGCTTACCGTAAATGGTACGCGGATGTCTAAATCAGCAGGAAATGGTTTCCTGCCAGGCGAACTCTTTACTGGTAACCATCCTTTATTGGAACGGGGATATAGCCCAATGACGGTTAAATTTTTCATGCTTCAAGCGCATTACCGTAGCACCCTGGATTTCTCTAATGAAGCATTAGATGCTTCTGAGAAAGGTTTCAGAAGGTTAATGAATGCAGTAAGCTTGCTCGAAAAACTAAACCCTTCAGTGGATACCGATTTTGAAATCGAGCCTTTAGCCATCAATTGCGTTAAGGCAATGAATGATGATTTTAATAGCCCGGTAGTTATTGCCGAGCTGTTCGAAGCTAGCCGTATCATTAATACAATTTATGATGGAAAAGGCAAAATCTCCGCTACGGAATTAGAAAAACTTAAAAAGCTGATGAATGATTTTGTATTTGATGTTTTTGGACTAAAAGATGAGGAGACTTCTAATATTGAGCTAAATGCGGTGTTGGATATGGTTATCGACCTGCGTAAAACTGCCAAAGAGAACAAGGATTATGCAACTTCTGATAAAATACGAGTAGGCCTGCAAAGTATGGGTATCCTGTTAAAGGATAGTAAAGAAGGCACTACGTGGACTAAATCGTAGGAGTGTTTAATTGTTAATTACTTTTTAGAAGAGAAAAATTTCCAAACCCTATATTCGCAAGCAAACTATTTAAATGATGAACAAGTTTCTTTATACAATTATTGCCGCTTCTCTAACACTTGGTGCATATGCACAAAAATCTGATGGAAGCACTAAATCTTTAGTGAAAGCTGAAAAAGAATTTGCAGACAGTTTTGCAAAAAATGGTTCGAAAGCTGCATATACAGCTTTTGCTGCTGCGGATGGCCTTGCCTTCAGACCCAATCCTGTAAATGCCAGAACTTTTTATGCCGGACAGCCGGATAGTAAAAATATCAGCTGGACACCTGTATATGCAAGGGTATCAAAAAGTGGCGACTGGGGCTTTACAACCGGCCCATACACTGAAACCGGTAGTAACCCATCATATGGACAATACTTGTCGGTATGGAAAGCAAATAATGGAAAATGGGAATTGGTATTGGATTTAGGAACTTCAACCAATAAACCATTAAATAAAGTAACTCCTGAGTTCATTGAACCTAAGGAATCTTATAAACCAACGTTTTTAAATGATAAGGTAAGAGCTGCGGGTGCAGATATTGTTGCAACTACGGAAAAAACATTAAATACAACATTAAAAACGTATGGCATTGCTGCCTTTTCAACTTTCCTTAATCCAGATGCAAGACTGATATTTCCTGGATATGAACCGATTATTGGTAAAGATAAAATATTGCCTTTCTTTAATAACATGGTTGATAAGATCTCTTTAAAAACAACTAAAGCAAATAAGGCAGATGGTGGCGACCTGGCTTATACTTATGGTATTGCAACCATAGATTATAAAGCAAATCTAAGAGAAAGCTTCAATTATGTGTTTATTTATGAGCGTCAGGCAGACCATAACTGGAACATTATCGCTCAGGTATTTGCTCCTGCAGAACGCTAAGCAATATCAATTTGATATACAAAAGGTCTCTTATTCTTAAGGGACCTTTTTTGTTTGCATCCAATAAATCCTTATTTTAAGCCATTATTTAACTACAGATGAAGAAAATATTACTGATTATATTCCTTGCCTCAGCCATTCAGGTACATGCTCAAAAATTTATGCTTATTGGTCATCAAGGGGCAAGAGGAATTATGCCCGAGAATACCATTCCGGGAATGATCAAGGCATTAGAATTGAACGCAAACGTACTTAATATGGGAGTGGTGATCTCTAAAGATGAACAGGTCGTACTTTCGCACGAGCCTTATTTTAACAACGAGATCAGTACCAGACCCGATGGGAAACCAATCACCTTTAAAGATGAAAAGACCTACAATATGTTTAAGATGAATTACGCCGAGATCAAAAAGTTTGATGTCGGTAATAAGATTCATAAGCGTTTTCCAGGTCAGATGAAGCTAAATGCCTATAAGCCGCTGCTTGCTGAGGTGATTGATTCTGTAGAAGCTTATGTGAAGGTAAAGAAACTGGCAAAACCAATTTATAGTATAGAAACCTCATTGATCAGGAAAGGCGATGGCGAATTCCAGCCTGATCCATCAGTATTCATCGAGCGCATTATGGAAATTGTAAAAGCTAAGAAACTGACAAAAAGAGTGATCATTCAATCGCTTGATGTCCGCACACTTCAATACCTCCATGAGCATTATCCGACGATAAAAACATCGTTAATGATCGATGAGAAGCAGGATTTTGAAGATGCAGTTCAGGTATTGGGTTTTACGCCGACTTATTATAGCCCTTACTACGTATTGGTTGGAAAGGGACTGGTAGATCGTTGCCACGCCGCAGGTGTAAAAATAATCCCCTGGACAGTAAATTCTGCCAAAGACATGAAGTATTTAATTAACCTGGGTGTTGATGGAGTAATTACGGATTATCCGAATCAGTATAACCGCGTAATGCAGGAATAAAAAGCGATTTAATAAAGGTTTTTGATGATCTGTTCAATAGAGAGCCCTTCAGCTTCTGCACGGTAATTCCGTACAATTCTATGGCGAAGGATGGCCTCTGCTACAGCCTGTACATCTTCAATGTCAGGCGCATATTTTCCTGTAATAGCAGCATGGCATTTAGCACCTATAATCAGGAATTGTGATGCCCTTGGACCTGCGCCCCAGTTCACGTATTTATTTACTTCATCGGTAGAAAAAGCCGTATTCGGGCGTGTTTTGCTAACCAGCTTTACAGCATATTCAACAACATTATTGGTTACGGGGATATTCCTTACCAGTTTCTGGAAGTATTGTATCTGGCTTGCATTGATAATTTTATTCAATACAACCTCATTATTGCTGGTCGTATTTTTTACAATGGTCATCTCATCCTCAAATGAAGGATAGCCTAACAGGACATTGAACATAAACCTGTCAAGCTGAGCCTCCGGAAGGGGATAGGTACCCTCTTGCTCAATGGGATTCTGAGTAGCCAATACAAAGAAAGGATTAGGCAGTGTATGCCTTAATCCTGCCGCTGTAACCGCCTTTTCCTGCATAGCCTCTAATAAGGCTGCCTGCGTTTTTGGAGGCGTTCTATTGATCTCATCAGCGAGAATGATATTGGAGAATATTGGTCCGTTAATGAATTTAAAGTTCCTGTCCTCACCCAGGATCTCAGCGCCTATAATGTCACTTGGCATCAGATCTGGGGTAAACTGTATCCGGTTAAAATTCAGATCCAGCACATTTGCCACCGTTTGAACCAGTAGCGTTTTAGCCAGCCCCGGAACACCAACAAGCAGACAATGTCCATTGCTAAAAATGGATATCAAAACAGACTTGATAATCTCGTCCTGTCCGATAACAACCTTTCCTATTTCAGCTTTAATGCTTTTATAGGATTGATGCAGCGCATCAACGGCTTTAATGTCATTGTCAAACTGCATAAGCGTTTATTTTTTTGCAGATATTTTAGAAGTCCACATTTTTAGCTCATCACAATTGACATAATCCTCATCAATGCGTACGTAGGTATTTACCCTTTTTTTCTCAAACCATGCACTTAACTCACGGTTTACTTTATCCTGCTGTGCATATTCCTTAAACTTAGCGTAATCCTGTTCTAAATTAGCTTTATGAGGAGGAATTTTAGATTTTAAGTAAAGAATTTTATAACCTTCTTTGCCACTTTGATCCGTAAAAAGTGTAGGGGAAGATATTTCTCCAACTTTCATCGTATCAGCAATAAGGAATACTTTCGGATCTAGTTTATCTGCAGGGATAAAAGAAGTTCTGGCTGTCACATTATCAGCATAAAGTAGCATCCCTCCATTGTACTGGGATTCTTTGTTGTCTGAATATTGTGATGCTGCGAAAGAAAATGGAATTTTCTTAGACACCAGGCTCTGATATATCGTGTCGGCCTTAAGTTTAATACGTTCCAGACTGGCAGGTGTATTTTGTGGGCGGATCAGGATATGGCGAGCTTGAACCTGCTCTCCACGACGTTCTATCACCTGTAAAATATGGAAGCCAAACTCTGTTTCAAAAACATTTGATACTTCTCCCGCTTTTAATTTAAAGGCCTGAGCCGTAAATTCTTTTGCCATCGCTTTGCGGTCAAAAAATCCAAGATCACCACCTTCAGGAGCAGATCCAGGATCTTCAGAATAAGATTTCGCTAAGAAAGCAAAGTCTTCACCACTCTTTACCCTTAAACGTAAAGCGTCAATTTTATCATGATACTTTTGTTTTTCCGCTTTCGTTAGCTTAGGATACATGACAATTTCTCCAATCTCAAACTCAGTAGGGATATCAGGTAGACTGTCTTTTTTGTAGGATTCAAAATATTTTTTAACCTCCAATGGAGTGATATTAATGTCTTGAGTGATGTGGGCTTCCATCTTTCTTGAAATCAACTGCTCTTTGATGTCAGGTCTGATTTCATCTTTGTATTGTAATACCGAACGGTTAAGGAATTGCTCTAAGCGCTCTTGTCCACCAGCTTTTTGAATTTGATAGCGCATCCGCTTGTCCACCTCTTCATCTATTTGATTTTCATCAACAGTAATAGAGTCAATTTCCGCCTGTTGTTTTAAAAGTTTATTTGTAAGAATCTGGCGTAATATTTCACATTTAATCTCAGGGTTTTCCGGGTTACCCATGTTAAGATACTGGGCATACTGCTGGTTTAAATCGGATAATAGAATAATGTTGCTTCCCAATACCGCAACTACCTTGTCTATATTCTTTTTTTGTGCCTGAGTATTTAAAAACAAGCAGATTAATCCGCCTGTAATCATTAAAAATTTCTTCATTATATGTTTGTTCAATTGTATTCGTTTTGCAAATTTAATATTCTCAATAGCTAATGACTAGTTTACTTATAACTTTGCCAGTTTCTTTACCTCATTCTGGTTAATCTTAACCGTGTATTTCTTTTTAAGTGCATCCATCCAATCCCGTTCCAGGCTGTCCTGATCATCTTTCGACTTATTCCATATTTTTATTTCTGAAACATTAAACATTAAAGCAGCTTCTTTATATTCATTCATGAGCATTGAATATATCATGCTGGTTTTAGGCACCCTTTTTTGAGCAGCTAATGTTGTCTCATAATTTTTTATCTCTGCAAGATAAGCCGTATCTGTGTCTAGTCCCATGTCTCTGGCATCTAAAACTTTAAGCTTAAAATTGATATACTGGTTTAAATAAGCTTCTAAATCTTTAACAGATGCATTTGCATTTCCACCATGATTCTTTTTGTAAAACCACATAAACTCTTTATTACTTATAGGCTTCCCATTAATGGTGGCTACATTTTGTGCAAATGCACCAGAAATAAAAAGAAATAAAATAATAATGCAATAAACTGCTCTCACAAAAGTTATATAGTGTATATTTTTAAGGCATAAAAGTAATAAATAAAGGCACTATAATAAGATATTTAACTAATTTTAACAGAAAAAATATTCCCAGTAAAATTCTCATTAATGGATAACCAATTAACAGCTGATAAAGCAGCCATGCATTTATTTTTTACCGATGATGTTTATCTGGTAAATGAGCCTGGTATTCAGTTAGCTACTCCGGTAATTCATCAGAATATTCCGGTTTCAACAAGCCAGCCTGCAGTTTTGCCAGCGGCACTGCCTGCAGACTTTAAGTTCCTGGGAAACAATAAACGCAATATACTTATCCTGGTCAACGATGAGCAGAATGAGGTAAGTGATGAATTGGGGCGCGAACTGCTTCGGAAAATAGTAAAATCAGTAAATCTCTCAGCAAATGATTTTGCATTGTTAAACTATGCAAAATATAAGGGTACAGGGTTTAAGGCACTACAGGATTACTTCTCCAGTACACTCATTTTTGCTTTTGGGGTAACACCGGTAGAACTTTCTCTTGCAGCTTCACATCCCGAACACGTGGTTGTACAGGAAGGGGCAGTAAGGATGATCTTTTCTGCCGAATTGAGAGCGCTGGATAAAAACCCGGCCGGAAAAAAAGCACTGTGGGGAAGCCTTCAAAACCTTGGATTATAACAATGAGAGAACTCGTATTTGCCACCAATAATCAGCATAAAACTCAGGAAGTTCGCAACCTGCTTTTGAATGACTATAAAGTCTTAAATCTAAATGATATAGGCTGTAAAACTGATATTCCTGAGACCGGGAGTACTTTTGCCGAAAATGCAACACTGAAAAGCAGTTATGTTGCCGAGCACTATCAGATGGACTGTTTTGCTGATGATAGCGGCTTGGAAATAGAAGCCTTAAGCCAGGAACCTGGTATTTTTTCTGCCCGGTATTCCGGAGTTAAAGATGATCAGGAAAATTTAAAGCTGGTACTTCAGAAAATGGAGGGGCAGGTAAACAGAAAGGCACGTTTCAGGACTGTTATTTCTTTGATGCGCGGCGGTGAGAATTTTCTATTTGAGGGCATTATCAATGGAACAATTAGGGAAACGCCAACGGGAACACTAGGTTTTGGGTATGATCCAATTTTTGTGCCCGATGGTTATGACCATACATTTGCCGAAATGAGTATGGAACAAAAGAACCAGATCAGTCACAGGGCACTGGCCATGAATAAGCTTATATCTTTTTTAAAGGAGCAGAAACAGGCTTAATTGTATCAGCTTTTTCTTCTTTAGCCGGAACGGTCTTAGAGCCAACTACAGCTTTCGGTACAACAGGAGTAACCGCTGTGCTGTCTTTTTGAGGGACAGGGGCTGTCTTCTTAATTGTCCCTTTCGGATCTGGTATGTTTTTAGTCGTTTCGGCAGGTTTGCCAGTTGCTTTTGAGGCTGTCGCCGGACCTGCCTTCTTTGCAGGAGTTTTAGACTTGGGTTTGCCGCTAATCACCTCTTTTTTTGACAGCGGTCTTAGCTCAGGTTTCCAGGTAAAACCGGTCAGGAAAACGTCTTCCTTTAATTCAGGAACAGGCGTTCTGACCCCTTCAGGATCTCTGATAGCCACAATCTTTGCAATCTCTTTTTCTTTGAAAAGGATCTTTAGCCGACTGCTAACCGTTTGGTTCATGTCTGTATAAACCTTCTTTTCATTCTGGTTGAAATAAATACTTTCAGCATTCCCGTCCACAAACATATTCTTGAGTTTACCATCTTTAAAAAAGGCGGTAATCAACCTTCCCTTGATCTGGTTATATCTTGCTGAATCTGCATTGACATTTACAAGGAAAGCATTCTGAATAACTTGCAGAGTATTTAGCTTTTTATTTTTCAATTGCAGGTAAATTGTATCCCCTGTTTGTTGCGAGCCTTCAGACCATATAATAGGGTTATGGTACCAGCGAAGTGTAGAATCCGCGCTTGTATAAAATAATGAATCCGCCTTAGCCTGCATATTGGCTTTAAATACTCGCACGTTATGGTAGGCTTTAATCACCCTGGTCCGTACAGTATCTTCCGGGTTGAAAGGAATGGTATCCTTAAGGGAAGTCTTTATTTTATTTGCAGGCAGTTTACCTTTTAAGGTCATATCAGCTTTCCCTTTTTTTGTCACAGAGTCGACTTTTGAATATAGGAGAGAATCCTTTAATATTGGTATTGCTTTTTTATGAATAGCGAGGCTATCCTTTAATAAACTATCTGCCGCAATAGAAATCTTTTCATTTTTGATGGATTGTTTAGCTGCTTCTTTTCCCGTTTTTGCACTCTTTTTATCTAACCGGTTCTGTTTTCTTTGCGAAGTCGTTTCTTCAGTTGCGGTTGCCTTAGGTTTTGATGCGCCCACCTTTTTTTCTTCTTTCTCCTCCTCCCCAAGTTCATTGTCTTTTTTTATCACAGGCGATGAAATGAGCGTTAAGGTCTTTTTAAGAACCATTTGGGTTTCCAACGTATCGGCGCCCAACCATAAGCTGTCGGGTTGCAGTTTATTGTTCACCTTTATAGAGTCGGAGGTACCCATACCTACATAAGGGTTTTTGGTTACAATTGTCCTTTCGTCTTTTTTGTAATAAAAACCCAGTTGTCCGTACATGACTGTTTTATCAACGGTGTCTTTAAAAACAATGTTTCTAACAGCTTTTCCATAGCCGGCTATCCCATCATAGTACAAACTGTCACCTTTAAGCGATTTTGAACCCATTGTATATAGGTTTTTCTTTCCAAAATAGGCGTACTGAGTCTTCGTATTATAGGCTCCGTTTTCTGTATACAGGTTGTCATCCTTACCCTTTATATTAGTCGGGCCATAAAAATAGGTCCAGTTGGTTAAGGTATTGTAGCGTAATGTGTCTGATTTAATTACAGTTTCCGGGGTTACAACCACGACATTGTAGCGGAAAAAGGCATCGCGACTATTGGAAAAATAATAACCGTTTTTACTGGTCAAGGTTACATCCTTACTCACAATTTTACCCCCCGTTACATAAGTCCCATATTTGGTGGCCATATTGTAATCCAGGATGTTGGTGGTTAAGGTAGATTCCCGGTCTATCATTCGGACATTGCTGGTTAAATGAGCGATTTTGGTATTCCCGTTATAATTTAAATAATCTGAATAGATATTGATGGTGTCGGCCTGATTGATGTGCACATTTTTAAAAGCATCAAAAGTATTCTCATTTACATAAAAAACAGCGCTATCGCAGCTAAGCGTAGCATTCTCATGCCTAAACACAGGGTTTCTTAAATAGGATATGTTCTTTTTTGTATCGAAATGAGTCGCATCAGCTTTTTGTACAATAATCTTTGTCTTCTGTTGCGCGAGCACAGATGCGGGAAATAATAATATGATCAGGAAATAGCGTAATATCTGCACGTTACAAAGTTAGTTTTATAATTTGTTTTTTTAAAGCTTATCAAGCCATGATGAGTTTTTATTCATTATTTTTGAGACCATGTTACCCCTTCAGAATTTTAAAGACTATATCTGCCTGAATTCACTTTTCAACGCAAAAGATAAAATCCTTTTGACAGTTAGCGGCGGGAAGGATTCTGTATTAATGGTGCACTTATTTAAACTCTCCGGATTTAAATTTGGTATAGCGCATTGCAACTTTAATTTAAGAGGTGCTGAATCCCAAAGGGATGAAGAATTCGTAAAAATGCTGGCAGAAAAGCTGGATGTCCCATTCCATGTAACCCATTTTAAAACGAAAGAATTTGCTGCAACACACAAGGTATCTACACAGATGGCGGCAAGAACACTTCGTTACCAATGGTTCGAGGAGCTTAGAGAACGTGAGCAATATAAGGCTATTGCATTGGCACAACATCAGGATGATGCAATTGAAACGGTATTGTTGAATCTAACCAGGGGAACAGGAATTGCAGGACTACATGGTATTTTACCAAAAAGGGGTAAGTTAATCAGGCCTTTATTGTTTCTGTCTTCAGCGGAAATTGCTGACTTAATTAGCAAACAAGATATTGATTTTGTAGAGGATAGCTCTAATAAAAGCACCGACTATGCCCGTAATAAAATAAGATTAAAAGTTATTCCTCATCTCAAAGAGATTAACCCCGGTCTGGAAGAAACTTTTCAGCATAACATCAAACGCTTTGCAGATACTGAACTTGTTCTGCAGCATACAGTAACAAAGTTAAAAGAAGAAATCCTGAAGGAAAAGCAGGGGAAATTCTATATATCCATAAAAGAAATAAAAGCATTAAACCCACAACATCTGCTGGTATTTGAATTGTTAAAACCTTTTGATTTTTCGGAGTCAGTAGTTGCCGAACTTTTAGAAGGACTGGATAAACAAAGTGGTACAGCCTTCTTCAGTGTCTCACATCGCATTGTTGTAGATCGGCAAGAGCTGATCATCAACCCGCTTTCAGACCAGAATATGGTTAACAAGAACCAAATCATCCATTCTCATGATGAGACAGTTAATTTTCTAGGTAGCCAAATCCTCATCACTTCGTCGGAAGATATTCAATTTAAGAAAAGCAGCAATAAGGCCTATGTGGATACTGATAAATTGATTTTTCCATTGGTATTGAGAACCTGGCAGGCCGGTGACAAGTTTAAACCCATAGGAATGAACAGTTATAAAAAACTGAGCAATTTTTTTATAGACGAAAAGATTCCACTAAGTGACAAGGATCTTATCCCGATATTGGTGAATGGGAATGGCGAGCTAATCTGGATCGCAGGGTGGAGACAAGACAATAGGTATAAACTTACTGAGGCTACAAAAAATGTAACAATTTTTGAATTGCGACATCTACATATTACAATTTCTAAACAATCTTAAAGGGACTGAGGGTATGATGCAATTAAAAAACCAGTAACTTTATAGTCAAAATACACACACATGGTGAACCGCTACGCTTTTTATGAGAAACAATACATTGGTCGCGATTATATAAGAATTTGTATCAGGCTGGTGATGGCTGCATTTTGTTTTGCTGCCTACGTTTATGAACGTGATCGCGACAATACGCAGGATCTCTTTCTGGTGGTTGGTTTTGGTATTATTGGTGTTTCCATCCTATTACTTTTTCTTATTCAGTATAAAACAATAATTGATCAGAAACGTATTATTATTGATGGTTTATGGTCTGCCAAAAAAGTAGAAATAGACTTAAATACAATAGTTAAGGTTAGAAAAGACACTTATAGCAGTTACTTTATTAATAACCCTGTGTATAACCTTCACCGTAAGGGAAGTATCAGGTTTTACTCTTCAGGTAAGGATGCCATTGTACTTACAGATCGGGATGGCCTTGAGTATTACATCGGTACGCAACGACCAAATGAGATGTATTTGGTTATTCAGGAAGAAATGAAGCATTAGTTAAATAATTGCAATTGTTTAACATAAAGATCAGTTTAAGTACAGTACTTTGCGTCGTTAAATAATTTCAATGAAACGATCGTGAGCATAGCGATTACAAATTGCGTGTATATGCTCATGATAGCTTCATAAAACTAAAATTGTTTTTTAATGAAAATAGGTATTGTTTGTTACCCGACTTTTGGTGGAAGTGGTGTTGTAGCCACAGAACTTGGAAAGGCACTCGCCGACGAAGGTCATCAGGTACATTTTATCACATACAGTCAACCGGCTCGTCTGGATTTCTTCTCTGCAAATCTATTCTATCACGAAGTATCCGTAAGGGATTACCCTTTGTTTGATTATGCCCCTTACGAGTCTGCATTAGCCAGTAAGCTAGTAGATGTAGTGCGCTTTGAAAAGCTCGACATTCTACATGTTCATTACGCGATCCCACATGCTTCTGCTGCCTTTATGGCTAAGCAAATTCTGGAAACCTACGGTATTCATATCCCATTTGTAACAACCTTGCACGGAACAGACATTACTCTGGTGGGAAAAGATCCAACCTATAAACCAGTAGTTACGTTTTCTATCAATAAGTCGGATGGAGTAACTACGGTATCCGAAAGCTTAAAAAAAGATACCGAAGAGTATTTTGAAATCACCAACGAAATCAAGGTCATTCCTAATTTTATCGATTTTTCGAGGTTTAGCTTAAAACCGAAAGATCATTTTAAAAAGGCTATTGCGCCTAATAATGAACGTATTCTAATTCATACTTCCAACTTTAGAAAGGTAAAACGTACGGCAGATGTGATCCGTGTTTTTCATAAGATTCTGGAGAAAATTCCTTCTAAATTATTAATGGTTGGTGACGGACCAGAACGTGCTTATGACGAGCAATTGTGCAGAGACCTTGGGATTTGCGACGATGTTCGTTTTCTGGGTAAGCAAGATGCAGTAGAAGAAATTCTTTCTGTCTCTGATTTGTTTCTGATGCCATCCGAATCAGAAAGCTTTGGTTTGGCTGCTTTAGAAGCGATGGCCTGTAAAGTTCCTGCCATTACCTCTAATTCTGGTGGTTTACCTGAGCTAAATGTAGATGGTTTTTCGGGCTTTATGAGTAATGTGGGGGATGTGGAGGATATGGCCAATAAAGCCATTCAGATTTTAGCGAATGATGAAGTGTTACATAAATTTAAAGAGAATGCATTTGCAAGGGCACAGGACTTCGATTTAAAGAAAATCCTGCCCGAGTACGTCAATTACTACAATAAGATAATAGACGAGTCAAATAGATTACATAAAGCTTAAAGCTTATTTAATTGGCGCAAAGACTAAGCAAACAGGAGCGCCTAGTTCAATTCTTTTACCGGTATCCTTTAAGGTGCCGGTTTTTTTATTGCGTTCAAAGATCACGATGTCATTGGTGTATTGATGGCCAACAAGTAAGTATTTTCCTGTAGGGTCTATAGAAAAATTTCTTGGACCTTTGCCTAATGTGCTGATCCGGGATACGAAATTGAGCTGACCATTAGGCTGTACGGCAAATGCTGAAATGGTGTTTGCATCGCCACGGTTGGTTTCATATAAAAACTTGCCATCCGGTGATACATGTATATCTGCAGCATCAACTCTTCCGGAAAAATCTTTATCAATAGTGCCGGCATCCTGAATTTTAATTAGGCTACCATCGTTGTATGCAAATACGGTAATGATCCCATTAAATTCGTGAGCCAGGTAAGCGAATTTACCATTTGGACTGAAAGTAAGGTGACGTGGACCGCTACCAGGAGTAGTTTTTACAACCTGTTTTATGCTCAGCACTTCTTCTTTGGCTGTTGGATTATAATTATAAATGTAAATCTGGTCTTCACCAAGATCTGTACAGGTTACATACTTTCTGTCAGGTGTAAATTGAATCTGATGGACATGAGCACTTTCCTGTCTTTTTTGCGGATCTATACTTTTGCCGGTATGTTGTATCAATTGCTTCAGTGGAGTTAAAGCGCCATTACCTTCAATTCCGAAAACTGAAATGCTTCCACCACCATAATTGGCTGTAAAAACACTTTTTTCATCAGCAAGTACAAAACATGGACCGGGACTTCCTGTAGCTTGTTTGTTGATAAAGGTGAGCTCACCTTTTACTCCATCAAAGCCGAAAGCCGCTGCGGCGTTGTTATCGGGTGCTACTGCTACGGAGTATATGAACTTGTTATTTTTGCTAACAGCCAGATAACTTGGATTGGTAACATCTTTGGCTACACTTTTAAATTTAAATTCAGCAGTGTTTGCATCAAAGTTGTAAATATAAATTCCCTCGCTTTTACCCGGACTGGTGTAAGTCCCAATGATTAAATTGTATTCTTTTTTTTGTGCGAAGCTTTGCAGTGTAAAAAGGGTAAGCAATAAAAGCGAGAGAATTTTTTTCATATATGATTACTTAATCAGGTGTTTTATCTGAATCAGTTCGTGCTCTTCCAGGTAACGCCATCTCCCACGAGGAAGATCCTTTTTGGTTAGGTTGCCATAAACAACACGGTCTAGTTTCACTACATCATATCCTAAGTGTTCGAATATACGGCGTACGATCCTGTTTTTACCACTATGGATTTGTATACCAACCTCACGCTTAGAACCTCCGGTAACGTAAGATACAGAATCAGGTTTGATAATTCCATCTTCCAGTTCTAAACCGAACTGAATTTTATTCAGATCGCCCTGACTTAAGCTCTTATTTAATTCTACGTTATATATTTTGGTGATGCCATTTTTTGGATGAGAAAGCTTATCAGCAAGGTCACCGTCATTGGTCATCAGTAATAGACCTGTAGTGTTGCGATCTAACCTACCTACGGGGTAAATGCGTTCTCTGCTCGCTTTTTCTACCAATTGCATAACTGTACGGCGTTCTTGTGGATCATCTGTAGTCGTGATATAATCCTTAGGTTTGTTCAATAACACGTAAATTTTCTTTTCACGTTTTAGCAATTCTCCATTGTAACGAACCTGGTCATTTGCCGGGTCAATTTTATGACCTAATTCAGAAACTACCTCACCATTTACAGAAACTACTCCTGCAGCAATCAGTTCATCCGCTTTACGGCGTGAGCAAATGCCTGCATTAGAAATATATCTGTTTAAACGGATCAGACCGTCATCTTTTTGAACAACGGGATTTTTTCTGCCACGCATGGTTGGTGCTTTTTCAGGACCTGACCATGTATTATTGCGATCCTGGCGAGTGGTACGATCTGAACGTTCTCCACGTTCCGGGCGTTCAAAAGAGCGCTCTGGACGTGCGCCTGCACTTTTGTATCCAGGTCTTGAACCCTCGTCTTCTCTTTTTCTGAAAGGTCTGTTATCAGTACTTCTTGAAGTTTGGCTTTTTTTATCGTCAAACTTGCGGAAAGGTTTATCACCCCCTGCACTAAAATGATCTTTCTTTATATAACTACGTTTACCTTCTCCGGTAGGAGTTTCTCTTTTGAAATCTCTGCTATCCTTGTCTCTATTACCTGGTTTAAAATCTCTGGAACCAGTGCTTCTCGAACCGAAGCTTTTATGGTCACCATCTTTTCCGGATCTGGATTTAAAATCACTGCCCGAACTTCTTGGTCTGAATTCTTTTGAGTCATTTTCGCCCCTTGACTTAAAGCTTCTTGAATCTCCTTCTTTGCCTCTTCTAGGCTTGAAATCTTTGGCATCGCCAAATTTATTGTCTTTCCCTTCTTTATCGTCAAACTTGCTTTTTCCCTTGTATGAAGAATCTGCTCCACCTGGTCTTTTGCCTGTTGTGCTTCGGTTTCCCGGTTTGGACTTGTCATCCCGACTGTTCCTGTTGTTGT
Source organism: Candidatus Pedobacter colombiensis (assembly GCA_029202485.1). Lineage (NCBI taxonomy): Bacteria > Pseudomonadati > Bacteroidota > Sphingobacteriia > Sphingobacteriales > Sphingobacteriaceae > Pedobacter > Candidatus Pedobacter colombiensis. Next base: position 305,425 of record CP119313.1, read on the forward strand.
TTTTTATCATGATACGCTTTTATCCGCATAATTTATGCGGCGACAAATTTACTAAAAAATGCATTGATTCACAATTATAAGTGTCTGACTACTGCAATTAAGCATCTGATATGCAATATGTATTTGACTACCTTTGCTATAATTTTTGGTTTACTATCTATCGTTTACAAAGCACAAATGTGGTTAATCCAGGAAATGCAATCATGACCTTTTTACTGGTTTTTGAATTTGTAAGCGAGGTAAAATAAACCTGAAAAACCTCCTGAATTGGCACTTTTGTAATCGGGCTTTAAATGTGTTTAAACATCGATTTTCGCAAGTAATTCTGTAATTACTTGATAATTAGATTAATATGATGTACATTTGCAGACGTTTTAAAATTGTTAACCAAAAAAAGGAGGAAAATGATAAAGAAACACATAATGACATGTACGGTAATTATATCATTACTGGTTATGGCAAAAGTGTTTGCTTACAACATGCCCCAAGCAACAAAAAGTTCTTCAAAACAAGGAGAAATAACGAGTACCGATACCCTAACCTTTAACATCACGAAGCCATTATCTTTGATGGCTCAATTAAATTTTGCAGATGAGACATTGCCAATTGGTGACGTCAAAGTAGAGCGTAAAATGAAGAAAACGCTGGCTGCGCATTACTTTAGTAATTTACAAACTAATAAGCTGCACAGAAAAGCAGCAGAATGGTTCCCAATTATCGAGCCGATCCTTGCCGCTTATGGAATTCCCGAAGATTTTAAGTATATGCCTTTGGTAGAATCGGGGTTAGATAGCGGAGTATCACCTAAAGGTGCTGCAGGTGCCTGGCAGTTTATGCCTGGAACAGCCCGTATGTATGGCCTAAAAGTTAACTCTAGAGTTGATGAGCGTAATAACTTGCGCAAATCTACTATTGCAGCTGCCAGATATATCAAGGATCTTTATCGCACTTTTGATAGTTGGACACTAGTTGCTGCCGCTTATAATGTTGGTGATAACCACATGAAGCGTCAGATTAACAGACAAAACCAGGACAACTACTTCAAAATGAAGTTGAATAATGAAACCGGGGGATATGTTTACAAACTGATCTCGATGAAACAAATTATGTTAGATCCTGTGCGTTACGGTTACACTGCTCCAAGAGCATTGTTGGCTTATAATGCCGAAAAAGCTGAAGAAAGAAATTCAGAATAATATTAATTCGATACTCGAAAATGGGGGAAGCCGTTCAGTTTATACTGAGCGGCTTTTTGTTTGTGTGCTGGGCATGGCAATCAGCTATAGGGAGCAAGAATTCTTTAAGGGATTGATTTAATACATATACTATCCTCTATTTATATTTAAACTGCTATTATACTGCTATTAAACTGCTATTATACTGGTAAAGCAGTAGCATACCAGTATAATAGCAGTACAAGACCAGTAGGAGACCAGTATATATTATACACCAGCACAGTTCACTTGACACTCCCGTTTGATGGTTGTTTGTTTGAGTATTGCTTTTCCTTTTTGAATGACAAATACAGGTGCAACCACAGGAAACGGTATGTTGTCTGGGGGCAAGCGGCATGGGCAAGACTTGGCTGCAGGAAAAGGTATCGGAGCTAATACCCGAAGAGAGGGCAAACTGGAAGTCACCACGCTAAGTATGAACGCCTTTTATTACTTCGGGAAAGAGGGGCTTATTTAGTTAGCATCAACAGGGATGTATTATTGGGTGTCCTGGTTTTTGAAATTTTGCTCGGCTTTTTGTTTTTGCCCGGAATTTGCTAATTTGAGCGTCCTATGGAATTGATGAAACTGCGGATACAAGACATGAAATATAGTGCAGGGGAAACTCTGGTGCTCAGCTTTGAAGTATTAGAAGGCAAGAAGCCACTGTATCAGGCTGGACAGTTCTTAACGTTTGTATTTAATATTAATGGACGTGAGTTGCGCAGATCTTATTCACTTTGCAGTTCCCCGGATGTGGATGAGCCGTTGGCTATTGCGATAAAACGCGTAGAGAATGGCGAGATTTCCAGGTTACTTCATCACAAAACAGCTGTGGGGGATATACTTCAGGCCTTGGAACCCAATGGGCAATTTGCCTATCTGCCAGATAAAGAGATCAAAAGAACTGTTTTTCTCTTTGCAGCAGGGGTTGGCATTACCCCGCTTTTTTCCATCATAAAAACAGCGCTCCGTAGAGAAGAATACTCAAAGTTGGTCCTGATTTACAGCCGAAGATCTGTAGCGGAAACTCTTTTTTATGAAGAACTGAATGATTTGGAGCAACAATACCCGGGAAGATTTAAAATCATTTATGTCTCCAGTCAGAACAAGAATTTACTTACTGCCAGGTTAAATGTATTCCTGATTGAAAAGATCGTAAAGGAAGAGCTGGTTTTTGATAAGAAGGATGCCTTGTTCTATACTTGCGGACCAATAGATTATATGGTGACCTGTCGCATTAAACTGTTGGAGATGGGTTTTGATATTTCTCAGATTAAGAGAGAAACTTTTGTATTGCCGGAGGATGAGGTAGATGAAGACGATACGACAGAAAAAAAAGTAAAACATACCAATACCTATACCGTAATATTGAATTTTAAGCACAAGATTTATCATCTTGCTGTTCCTTATAACAAAACTATACTTGATGCGGCTTTAGAGCAGAAGATTAATTTGCCTTACAGCTGTCATGCCGGAATATGTAGTACCTGTATTGCAAATTGTACTAAGGGTGGCGTTGAAATGGATTATAACGAAGTGCTGATGGATGATGAGATTGCAGCCGGTAGAGTACTGGTTTGTACGGGACATCCTACAGAAGATGGGACTACATTAGTTTGGTAATTTTTGTGGATAATGCCTTATCTTTGTGGATTAAATAGGTTGTTTTTTTTTTATATATATGAGCAAAAATACTGTTGACCTTGGCGAGCAAAAAGATGTAGAAGTGTATGGGGCCAGGGTACATAACCTTAAAAATATTGATATTTCCTTCCCCAGAAATAAACTTGTAGTTATTACCGGTTTAAGTGGGAGCGGAAAGTCTTCTTTAGCTTTCGATACCATTTATGCGGAAGGGCAGCGTAGGTATATGGAAACTTTTAGTGCCTATTCGCGCCAGTTTATGGGCGGAATGGAAAGACCTGATGTAGATAAAGTATCGGGTTTGAGTCCGGTTATTGCCATAGAGCAGAAAACTACCAGTAAAAACCCCCGGTCTACAGTAGGTACGATCACTGAGATTTACGATTTTATGCGTCTGTTATACGCCCGTACCGCTGATGCTTATTCGTATAATACGGGTGAGAAGATGGAACGGATGAGTGAAGGTCAGATTCTTGAAAATATCTTTAATAAGTTTGGCGAGATGCCTGTAAATATCCTTGCTCCGGTAGTAAAAGGGCGTAAAGGACATTATAGAGAGTTATTTGAGCAAATTCGTAAGCAAGGTTATGTAAAGGTGCGTATCGACGGTGATATTCAGGATATTACTCCGAAAATGCAGGTAGACCGCTATAAGATTCATGATATTGAAATTGTGGTAGATCGACTGATCATCGACCGTAAAGATGTAAAGCGTTTACAAGATTCGTTGCAAACTGCTATGCGTTTGGGTAAAGGCATCATTAAGATCAGTGATAAGGACAATAATGTTGCCCATTTTAGCCGTTTCTTGATGTGTCCAACTACGGGTATCTCTTACGATGAACCACAGCCAAACAGCTTCTCCTTCAACTCACCATATGGTGCTTGCGAAAATTGTGATGGCCTGGGTTATATTTTCGTGGTAGATAAGGAATCTGTGATGCCCAACCCTAAGTTGAGCATTATGAATGGTGGATTGGCGCCACTTGGAGAATACCGTGATATTTGGATGTTCCAGGTATTAAAGGCACTGGCTAAGAAGTACAATTTTTCTTTGTCTACCCCAATTGAAAAGTTGGGTGATGACATCATCAATATCATTTTAAACGGCTCTCATGAACTACTTTCAGTAGCAGTAGAGTACAATAAATGGAACGTACAAAACTATCAGATTACTTTTGATGGTATCATTAAACTGCTGGAAGAACAACAGGAGCGTAAAGGTGAGGCTGCAGTAGATGATATGGAAAGTTTCCGCAAGCTAAAAACATGTCCGGTTTGTAATGGAGCACGTTTAAAGAAAGAAAGTCTGCATTTTAAAATCGACGGCAAGAATATTTTTGAGTTGGCAGAAATGGATATCAGTACGATTAGAGCCTGGTTTGAAGGTTTAGAAAGCAGATTAAACGATAGACAAAATACAATTGCCAAAGAAATTTTAAAAGAAATCCGGTCAAGATTGGGCTTCTTAAGTGATGTTGGATTGAACTATTTGTCGCTTGACCGTACTGCACGTACACTTTCGGGTGGAGAGGCACAAAGGATCAGGTTGGCTACACAGATCGGATCGCAGTTGATGAATGTAATGTATATCCTGGATGAGCCTAGTATAGGACTTCATCAACGTGATAATGAACGCTTAATTGGCGCTTTGAAAAATCTGAGGGATCTGGGAAACACAGTTTTGGTAGTGGAGCATGATAAGGATATGATTTTGGAGGCCGACCATGTGATCGATGTTGGTCCGGCAGCAGGTGTGCGTGGTGGACAAATCGTAGCGGAAGGTACTCCGGCAGAAATCCTGAAATTGGATACCCTTACTACCGCATATTTAAATGGCAAAAAGGGTATCGAGGTTCCTAAAAAAAGAAGAAAAGGAACCGGACATAAGCTGTCAATCATTAAGGCAAGCGGACACAATCTAAAGGATGTTTCCGTAGATTTTCCATTGGGTAAGTTTATCACTGTGACCGGTGTTTCGGGTAGTGGTAAATCGAGCTTAATCACAGAGACACTATATCCCATATTAAATCATCACTTTTTTAGGGCTAAAAAACATCCTCTACCATATGAGAAGATCAATGGCTTAAAGGAAATAGATAAAGTAATTGAAATTGACCAGGCTCCGATCGGGCGTACGCCACGTTCTAATCCTTCTACTTATACAGGTGTATTTTCGGACATCAGAAATCTATATGTTCAACTGCCTGAAGCTAAGATAAGGGGATATAAACCAGGTCGTTTCTCATTCAATGTAAAGGGGGGGCGCTGCGAAACCTGTCAGGGTGGGGGTATGAAGGTTATTGAAATGAATTTTCTACCTGATGTACAAGTGCCATGTGAGGAGTGTCACGGCAAAAGATATAACCGCGAAACACTTGAAGTCCGTTACAGGAGCAAGTCGATTAGTGATGTGCTAGACATGAGTATTGAAGAGGCCTGTGACTTTTTTGAGAATATGCCTTCGATTTACAGGAAGATCAAGACATTGAAAGATGTTGGATTGGGGTATATCACTTTAGGTCAGTCGTCTACGACGTTGTCTGGCGGTGAAGCTCAGCGGGTTAAATTGGCGACAGAGCTTTCAAAAAAGGACACGGGGCGGACATTTTATATCCTGGATGAGCCTACAACTGGCCTACATTTTGAGGATATAAATGTATTACTGGGGGTGCTTAACGAATTGGTAGAGCGTGGAAATACGGTGCTGGTTATTGAGCATAATCTGGATGTAGTAAAAGTTGCCGATTGGGTAATAGACCTGGGCGAGGAAGGCGGTGCCGGAGGTGGAAGAATCATCTTTGAGGGGACTCCTGAAGGCTTGATCCAGAATCCGATCAGCTTAACCGGCAAGTTCCTGAAAAAGGAATTGGGCCTGTAAATGGACCATTATGGCAGTCTTTTTAAGTACCTTTTTGCCCGATTCTGATGCCTCAAGTAAATTGCAGGTTGTGGATGAAGGATTGGAAAAATCGGGCACGGAAAATGAAAGCTCTCCCTATAAATTAATTGAAAGCGCTGATATTAAGGGGATTCTCGAACCCAGAAAGCCTTTTTCACATAAAGGCACTTATGGTCATGCGCTGATTATTGCGGGTGCAGTGAAAACCATGGGGGCGGCGTTGCTTTGTGCAAGTGGTTGTTTGTATGGTGGCGCTGGCTTAACTACGGTTTCTATACCAGAAAGCGGGCTAATGGCTTTAAATACTGCACTTCCCGAAGCGATGTATCTGGACAGAAGTAGCCTTTTGAAAATAAAATCATTAAAAAAATACAATGCCATTGCAATAGGCCCCGGATTAGGGAAACTATTTGAAGCGGTGCACATAATGGAAGAGTTGGTTGTTTTAAATGCACCTGTTGTTGTTGATGCTGATGCTTTAAATATCCTTTCTAAGCGGGATGACTTGCTTTTGCACCTGGCAAAGGATTCTATATTTACTCCCCACTTAAAGGAATTTGACAACCTCTTTGGCACACATAAAAACTGGTGGGATAGATTGCAGGCTGGAAGAAGAATGGCAAAAAAACTGGGTTCTGTTATTGTCTTGAAAAACCAATACACCTTTATTATTGACCAGCAAGGTGATGTGATGATTAATCCTACAGGTAATCCGGCAATGTCGCAAGGTGGAATGGGGGATGTATTAACAGGCTTAATTACTTCATATGTTGCGCAAGGGTACAGTGCAAAGGCTGCAGCTATATTGGGCTGTTATTTCCATGGAAGGGCTGGGGACGAACTGGCTTTAAGCCATCACAACATAACCGCATCACAGTTGGCAGCACAAATTCCTATAACTGTAAAATCATTTTTTAAATAGGGCTCCACTCTACAACCACGGTTTTCGAACCTTAGCGTCGTTCTCCGATGTAATCTTTTTGTGATTTACTTCATTTGGCTTAGCCAGGTTTTATGAAAGAGCTCAGTTCTTAGTGCTGCGCGAGGCTTCCTCGCCTCAGAAATTGCATATTTTTCGAGGATCATTTCAATGGCTGTTATTTCCTGCTTTACTTCAAGGTATTTAGCCGCCATTACTTCAACTTCATGTTGCTCCTTAGCTGTTAATTGTCCAGTAACATATTGTTCAAGTATGCCCGTTTCGATATATGCTCTTCCTTCTTCCACCTTAATTAAACTTCTTTCTTAACTCTATAATTGCCATTCGGGCTCTTGTTTTTATAGTTCCCAGTGGCAAATTTAATTCCTCTGCTGCTTCTACATGGGTGTATCCCCTAAAATAGATCATATCGAGCACTGCTTTTAATTCAGGTTTAAGGGTATTTACTATGTCCTTAATGCCTAATGTATCCGCATTAAAAGATATTTCCTTATGTGCATCAATAAAATCTACGTTATTTTCAATGTCCTGGTTTTTTTCAGCGTTCCTATAATCTTTAGAGCGCAGTTTATCAATTGCCAGATTACGGGCAATGTTCATCATCCAGGTAAACAGACGCCCTTTGTCGGAGTCATAACCATCTGCTGAATTCCATATTTTTATAAAAGTTTCCTGTAAAATGTCTTCGGCAATTTCCGTTTGTGGGATAATTCGAGAGATAATTCCAAATAACGCAGCAGAATACATGTCGTATAATGCGTGAATGGCAATGGTATTTTGGCTTTTAAGGGCGCTTACCAGCTCTTCTTCAGGGAGAGATATTTTTTTTACTGTTGTCAATTCCATACTAATATACAGAAAGAACAACAGGAATAAATAAGAATTTATTTTTTATTAAAGATCAAACAGGTGTTTTTCAGCATGATAAGAAGAGCGTACAAGCGGTCCACTTTCTACATACCTTAATCCTTTAGCCAATCCGATCTCTTTATACTTAGCAAATTGATCCGGATGAATCCAGTCAACCACAGGATGATGGTTGCGTGTAGGCTGCAGGTATTGTCCTAAGGTCAGGATATGTACTCCATTGGCGACAAGATCATCCATCGCTTCTAAAACATCGTCCTCTGTTTCACCTAGTCCCAACATAATTCCGGTTTTGGTTCTCAGTCCGAATTCAGAGATACGTTTAAGAGCCTCAAGACTTCTGTCGTATTTTGCCTGGATACGCACTTGTTTAGTTAAGCGTTTCACTGTTTCTACGTTGTGCGACATCACTTCAGGACGTTCTTCTAAAACGCGGTATAAGTTATCCCATTGACCTTTAAAGTCAGGTATTAACGTTTCTAAAGTAGTTTCAGGGCTTTCTCTTCTGATGGCCTGTAAAGTTTCAGCCCATATAATTGAACCGCCGTCTTTCAGGTCATCCCTGTCAACCGAAGTAATTACACAGTGTTTTACCTGCATCAATTTAACAGAGTTTGCAACCCGGTTAGGTTCGTCAGTATCAACTGCTAAAGGTCTGCCTGTAGCTACAGCGCAAAAAGAGCATGATCGGGTACAGATGTTACCCAGGATCATAAAGGTTGCTGTACCTGCACCCCAACATTCGCCCATATTAGGGCAATTACCACTTTCGCAGATGGTATGGAGTTTATGGGTATCAACCAAACTGCGCACTTGCGCATATTCTTTACCTACAGGAAGCTTAACTCTAAGCCAATCTGGTTTACGTTGTACTGGGTTTTCTGAAACAACCGGAAGTGCGATCATGGCACAAAGTTAAGCAATAGGTTTGAATAGTTATAAAGATGAAATGTTTATAAGATGTAAACTTGATCTATTTCTTGTTAAATGTCATTACCGGGAAACCATCGTGTAGTAAGGTAAGCAGATTGCCATCAATATTATAAGCGTTTACTTTTTTGAGCATTTCCATAAACTTCATTTCTCCGTCACCTTCGCAATGTTTCATAGTCATCGCACCTGGCTGTGAAATGGTCATTTTCGTTCCATCGACCACTAGTTTTGTGCTAAATCCATTACAACTGGTGTTGCCGCTTACTTCTGTAAAGGGGGCGTTGAAATTTAGCGTAGGTTTGGCCCAAGGATATAGATCATCAAAGGTCATTTTTATTCCGGAAATGTAGTTTAGCTGCCATTGGCCGGTTAGTTTTTGAACGGCTTGATTTGGTTTCATCGAAGTACAAGCGACTAAAGCGCTAATAGTGATGAGGATAACAGACAATATTTTTTTCATGGTAATTGATTTTATTTACTATTAAAGTTAATCAATTCCAAAAGGAATTTATAGGGAAAAATTATCATACTTCGGAGAGTAATGCTTAATTTTATATCATGAGCACTTCAAAAATAACTTACAATGGTGGTTTAAGAACCACTTCTATACATCAACGTTCCGGAAATGAAATCATCACAGATGCTCCGGTAGACAATAAAGGTAAGGGTGAAGCATTTTCGCCAACTGATTTATTGGCTACTTCTTTGGGCAACTGTATGCTTACTATTGTGGGAATTGTAGCAAATGAACATGGTTTTAACATTGATGGTACTACCTGCAATATCACTAAGATTATGACAGAGCACCCAAGAAGGGTGGCGGAAATAGTGGTTGATTTTCAATTCCCTGCGAACAACTATTCTGATAAGGATAAAACGATCATTGAACGTTCGGCCAATACCTGTCCTGTGATCTACAGTTTACATCCTGATATTAAGAAAACGGTTACTTTTAATTATTAATCATTTCGGCAACTTCTTCTGCAGAAATGTCACTATGAGAAGCATCCAGGATACAATCTCCATCTTTGATTAATAAAATTTGCGGTGATTCGTGATGCACTTGAAAAGTTTCAGCTATCTGCGCAGAAAGGTCGCGATAGCTGATTAAATCTAAAAAATACAGGGAAGTGTTTTCGGGTATTGCTTCCCAATCCATCTCGAAACGTCTCTTAGCCATTGCGCTGACCGAGCAACGTGTACTGTGTTTAAATATTAAACTGTAGCCTTCCTGGTTTTGTATCTGACTAATATGTGCCGGATCCGTAATGTTTTTCCACTGCATGAAATCTCTTTATTAAATAAACCCTTCTTATCCTCTTCTTCTTTTGCCTTCTGGGTAAGAGCTATACGCCGGACAAATTTTATTGGAGCATGCTTCCAATAAGGTTATTGCAAAAAACACGCCTAACAATAATATTGCAACTTTTTTCATTTATTTATTTTCTTTAAGGAAATATGGATACTAATCTACAGTTTTTAACAAAAGAATCAAATTTTGTTAAACAGTAGCATTCAATTCTGCCATTTTTAGGGCAGTAATGGCTGCTTCATCTCCTTTGTTACCATGTTTACCACCAGCTCTGTCAATGGCCTGCTGTTGATCATTTGTAGTCAACACGCCAAATATTACAGGTTTAGCGTGTTTAATGCCTACCTGAGTGATGCCATTGGCTACTGCATCGCAGATAAAATCAAAGTGTTTGGTTTCACCCTGGATTACACAGCCCAGGCAGATGACTGCATCAAGGTCTTTGTGTTTTTGCAAAAGTATTTCGGCAGCAGCAGTAAGCTCAAAACTACCGGGTACGGGCACAGAAATGATGCTTTCTGCAGAAACACCATGTTTAAGCAAGGTTTCTAATGCGCCATTATACAGGCTGCCTGTAACTTCGGCATTCCATTCTGCAACAGCAATTGCAAATTTAAAAGCACTACCATCAGGTACAGTAGTATGCGAAAAATCGGATAGGTTTTTTAGTTGTGTTGCCATGGCTGCAAACTTAAATAAAAATTAAGAAATGAGTTGGGAGTAAAGCACAAAAAAAAGGCTAACATCACTGCTAACCTTTTCTGTTAAATTTTATACTCTTTATTTAACTTGTACACCTGCACGCGCAATGTACTCATCAATCATAGCCGCTTCCTGGCTCTCAGGATACTGAGTTTTTATTTTAGTATATGCTTCTTCAGCATTTTTAAAGTCTTTAAGGTTTTCATATACCAAACCTAGTTTTTTAAGGAACATAGGAGAAGTAAATTTGTTGCTTGCCTTATCAGCAGCTTTTTTATAGTAGGTAGCAGCCTGCTTATAGTCTTTTAGCTCGCTGTAAGCATCACCTAACAAGCCTAGAGCCAATGGATCCGCAATAGGACTTCCTGTCTCAGAATATTTGCCTAAAGCTTCAGTTGCTTTTTTGTATTCACCTTTACGCAAGTAAATACCGCCAAGGTATAAGTTAGCAAGATTTGCTGATTTTGTATTGTCATACTCCTCTGCAATTTTTTCAAGACCAGGGTAACCACCTTCGCCATTTATAGCTTTGTTGGCCAATGAATCTGCAGCACCAATATATTGCTCTGCTTTGTACATTTTAGCTGAAGCTTCTTCAGCCCTGTTTTTAAGGTATACATTCTGATACCAGAAGTAGATGCCTATTAATACTACAATTGCACCTGCAATGAATAAAAGACTTTTCGAATTTTCTTCTAAAAAAGAGCCCTTTCTTACCGGCTGATTTATTTCTTTTTCTGTTGTAGACATTTTATTTAAAAAAATTAAGGATTGCAAAAATACATTTTTACATCAAAGTATCAACCCTTTTGTAAGTATTTAAACAAAATTAATGAACTGAGCGTTAATTAGAACCGTGGTAAAGGTTAATATTTATATCAGGACAGCTTATCCGGAAGGAAAAACAAATCATAGAATTAACAAAGCTAAACGGTAACTTTGGCTATTGATACTATGTGGTTAAAAAACATTACCCTTCTTAATTTTAAAAACTATACGGATGCAAATGTTAGTTTTTCTAAAACAGTAAATGCATTTGTAGGTGATAATGGGGCCGGTAAAACTAATTTACTTGACGCCATCCACTATTTATGCCTATGTAAAGGGTATTTTAATCCCATCGATACACAGCAAATTAAGACCGGTCATGATCTTTTTATGATTCAAGGTGACTTTGATCGTGAAGAGAAGAATGAAAAGATTACCTGCGGGGTAAAACGGAATCAGAAAAAACAGTTTAAACGGAACAAAAAGGAATACGATAAACTGGCCAATCACATTGGCCTGTTTCCATTGGTGATGATTTCTCCTTACGATACCAACATCATTATGGAGGGAAGTGAGGAACGCAGGCGGTTTATGGACAATGTAATCTCGCAAACGGATACATATTATCTGGACGAATTGATTTTATACAACCGTCATCTGTTAAACCGGAATGCCTTGTTAAAGCAGATTGCCATCACAAGAAGCTATGATCCGACTTTGTTGGAGATTTATAATGAACAGTTGGTTGCCTCTGGTACTAAGATTTATGCCAAGCGTCAGCAGTTTATGATCGAGTTTATTCCGCTATTTGATAAATATTATCAATTCTTAACCAATGATAAGGAGCAGGTGAGTCTGCAATACCAGAGTCAGCTAAATGATACAGCTTTCGAACAATTGTTGTTACAGTCTATAGAAAAGGATAAAATTCTGGAAAGGACCACCACAGGTATCCATAAAGATGAATTGGTCTTTACGATATCAGATATGGCTTTGAAAAAGTTTGGCTCGCAAGGACAGCAGAAATCTTTTTTAATTGCATTGAAGCTGGCACAATATGCTTATCTTCAGAAGTATAAAGGATTTAAACCCTTGCTGTTGTTGGATGATATTTTTGATAAACTGGATGACAACAGAATGCATAAACTAATGGAAATGGTATCTCATCATGATTTTGGACAAATCTTTATTACTGATACAGGAAAGGAGCGGGTACTGGCCGTATTTAATAAAATCGAAGTACCGGTAACTTTATTCGAAGTCACTAACGGAACAATAAATCATGCGTAAACCTAACGACATTACATTGAAAGAAGGCATTGGCAAGTTGCTGAATGTCTACAAGCTGAAAGGTAAGTTTGATGAAACTTCGGTGGTGGCCTTATGGCCCGAACTGATGGGGACGGCTATTGCTAACCGGACTACAAAAATTTATGTTTCACAAAAGAAATTATTTATCAGGATTGAGTCGTCAGTAATCAAGAATGAGTTGCTGATGGTAAGATCCGGCATCATTCAAAAGATAAATGAACGCGCCGGATCTGAAGTGATTACTGATCTGGTATTTCTTTAGATTTTGGTTTATCCTCCAAAGATTCTACCGATTAACCAGATAATAAGTGCAAGCACCAATATTACTATAATTGCACCTGTCCAAAGACCTGCCTTAAAAATGCCCTTTATCAACTCGCAACTCATAAGCGTGGTAGAAAGGAAGGCGATGATTGCTAACGGAAAATATCTTTTCGTTGTCATAGGTTGATAATTTGATATAGTAAATTAACAAACCAGGAAGACAATGGTTTGATAAGCCTATTTTCCGTTTACTTTTAGCAGTTCAATTTCAAAGATTAGGGTGCTGTAAGGAGGAATATCCTCTCCGGCGCCACGTTCTCCGTAAGCAAGGTTGTAAGGGATAAAGAACTTATATTTTGAACCTGTTTGCATCAATTGAACACCCTCTGTCCAGCCAGCGATTACCCCATTTAGTGGTAAGGATAGCGGCTCTTTTCTGTCGTATGAGCTGTCAAACTGTTTTCCGTTAAGTAAAGTTCCTCTGTAGTTAACCAATACTGTATCGGTAGCTTTAGGCTTGATCCCCGTACCTCTCGTGATCACTTGATATTGCAACCCACTTGGCGTAGTTTGTACGCCTGATTCTTTTTTATTACGTTCTAAGAATGCTTTACCTTCTGCAAGAACCGGCGCGTATTTTTGTTGACTTACACTTTTAAATAAGTTGTTGATCGCAGCCTGAGATTGCTCTTTAGGGATTAATGGGGTAGCATTACCAAAACCATCTTTTAATCCTTTAATCAATAATTCGTAATTAAGGCTGTTTAGACCATCGTTTTTCATGCTGGTGGCCATGGTATTACCAAAAGCATAACTTGCCGAGTCTAACGTTGATTTAAATGCAACAGCTGGTGTAGTTTTTTTTACTGTTGTTGTTTTCTTTACTGTAGCTGTTTTTGCTTTCGTTTGAGCGTTCACGGCAAGCGCGCAAAACGGAAGCATAAGAGTAATAACTGTTTTCTTCATTAGTTCTATTTGTTGTGGCTGAAAGGTACAAACTTTATAAAAAAATAAGCACCTTTTTTTGAGGTGCTTATTTTTAATATTATTTATTCTGTTTCCGAGATCCTGACCTGCGTCAGGATGACTTGATCGCAAACATAGCTACAGCGTGATGCTTAGAAGCGCTCAGCAGCAGTAAAGAAGAAATCGCCTTCAATTGCAGCGTTCTCATCAGAATCTGAACCATGAACAGCGTTAGCGTCAATTGATTTAGCATATTTCTGACGGATAGTACCTTCAGCTGCTTCAGCAGGGTTAGTAGCACCAATCAATTTTCTGAAATCTTCGATAGCATTGTCTTTTTCAAGGATCGCAGCAACGATTGGTCCTGAAGACATGAAGCTTACCAGGTCAGCATAAAAAGGACGCTCTTTGTGAACTGCATAAAACTCGCCAGCTGTTTCCGGAGTTAGTTTAGTGTATTTTAATGCAATGATTTTAAAACCTGCAGCAGTGATGTCGTTAATGATTGCACCAATATGGCCATTAGCAACAGCATCAGGCTTAATCATGGTAAAAGTTCTATTTGTACTCATTTTTTTATATGATTTTTTGCAAAATTACGTTTTATACTGCTAATATTAAAGTTCGAAACTTAGATAAAATGGTTTACTTTAAATGGCATAAATATTATAGGCTTCAATTATCATTAAATTACTAGCTTTGCAGCGAAAATTATGCTATCTATTTCGGAAATAAAATCTTTGCTGGCTACGCCACAGAAAATTGTAATTACTACACATCATAAACCCGATGGTGATGCAATGGGTTCATCCCTGGGCTTATATGCTTATCTGATTCAGAAAGGGCATCATGTTCATGTAATTACGCCTAGCGATTACCCTTACTTTTTACATTGGCTACCCAATAATGCGGAGGTCATTATTTATCCCGAGCAACAAGAGCGTTCGGCAAAACTGGTAGCAGAAGCTTCAATGATTTTTTGCCTTGATTTTAATGCGCTTGGCAGGATCAATGAATTGGGTGAATTGGTGAGGGCATCAGACGCCTATAAGCTAATGATCGATCATCACCTGGATCCTGAAGATTTTGATGATTACCGTCATTGGAGTATCAGTGCCTGTGCTGCGGCTCAACTGGTATATGATTTTATTGTAAATGAATTAGGAGATGGGGCAATGTTGAATAAAGACATCGCTACCTGTTTATATACAGGGATCATGACAGATTCGGGTTCTTTCCGCTTTGAATCAGCAAATGCTGCGGTTTATCGCATTGCTGCCGATTTAATCGATTTGGGGGCTGAACATTGGAGAATTCATCAGTTGGTATACGATAATGCTACAGAAAACCGTTTACGTTTTCTGGGCTATTGTTTAAGCGAGAAGCTGGAAGTGATTAGGGAATTTAATACAGCACTCATATCGGTTACTAAAGAAGAGTTGAAGACTTACAATATTGTAACCGGTGATACTGAAGGAATAGTGAATTATGCATTGTCAATTAATGGTGTTAAATTGGCTGCATTTATTATTGAAAGAACTGATAAAGTTAAATTATCTTTGCGCTCCACAGGAGATTTTCCTGCGAATGAGATTTGTAAGAAATACTTTAACGGAGGTGGACATAGAAATGCCGCCGGCGGGTATTCCGATAAAAATTTAGAGGATACAGTGAAGGATTTTAAAGCGCTTTTACCAGACTATAAAGACCAATTGTTTCGATAACAGCGGAGTTGTTAAACAAGAATTTAAAAAATAAACTATAAAAAATATAAATTTAAAAAACCACATGAAGAAAGGTCTAGTAATTCTTTTCGCAGCGACACTTGGGCTGGCTGCTTGTAACAACTACAAAAAAGGTCCGGGAGGCCTGTCGTACATCATTCATAAAGATGGTGGAAACGCAAAGATTAAAGAAGGTGATATCGTTAAGTTAAACTTTATCCAAAAAAGTGAGAAAGATTCTGTGATGTTCAATACATGGGATATGGATCAACCTCAGGTTTTTCCTGTTGCTAAAAAAGTTTATGCAGGTGATATGAACGATGTTTTAACATTGTTTGGAGAAGGTGATAGTGCTACATTTAAATTGGATTTAGATACTATGGCTGCACACTCTGGTCAGCCAAAACCTCCGGGCACAAAAGATAAATACATCGTGTTTACTATAAAAGTGGAAAAAGTGTTAGCTAAAAAAGCTGGCGAAGCTGATTCTACCTTCCAAAAACAAGCGAGAGATTTCTTTGAAAAAGATTACAAAGCAAGCATCGAGAAAAAGAAAGGTGCTGAAGCCGGTAAAATCAAAAAATATATCGCTGATAATAACCTGAAAACTACAACTACTGCTTCTGGTTTACAATATGTAATCAGCAAGCCAGGTGATGCTGTAAAACCTGCTTTAGGTGATACAATGATGGTGAACTACACTGGTAAATTAACAACTAAAAAATCTGACGGTAAAGACAATATTTTCGATACCAGTGATGAGAAAGTTGCTAAAGAAGCAGGTAGATACAATGCAATGGCTCAATATGGTCCTCGCCCTATTACTTTAGGAAGAGCAATTCCAGGATTTGACGAAGGTTTACAATTGATCGGTAAAGGTGGAAAAATCACTTTGATCATCCCTTCAAGTCTTGCTTATGGTGAAGGTGGTATGCCTCAAGGTGGTATCAGTCCTTTCTCTCCACTTGTATTCGAAGTTGAATTAGCTGATATTAAAAAACCAGTTGCAGCACCAGCTGCTCCGGCTGCACCAGTTGCTGCTCCGGCTCCAACTGCAAAAAAATAAGTATAATATTATCCGCTAATCCGGATAATTACAAGACAGGAACCCGGTCTGCATCAGCAGACCGGGTTTTTTATTTGTTAAGCTCCGATGGTTTTTATTAACTTCGCCAATGCTTTTAACCGATACCCATACACATCTGTACTACGAAACAGATGAGGAGAAATTAGATCAGCTAATGCAGCGTTGTTTTGACAATCAAATCGAACGTCTGTTTTTACCTAATGTTGATGTTGCATCTATTGCAAAAATTGATGCCCTGGTAAAGAAATATCCCAATAACTGTTTTGCAATGGCTGGCTTACATCCATGTGATGTAAAGGAGAATTATGAAGAGGTTTTGGATGAGATTTGCCAGAGTATGGTGGACCGGGATATTTATGCCATCGGAGAGATTGGTATAGATTTGCATTGGGATAAAAGCACACTCGCTTTTCAACAAGCAGCTTTCCGAGAGCAAATTAAGTGGGCAAAAGATCTTGAACTGCCTATTGTGATACATTGCAGGGAAGCTTTTGATGAGATCTTTGAGATTTTGGAAGCAGAAAAGGATGAACAGTTAAGAGGAATTTTGCATTGCTTTACAGGAAATCTGGAGCAGGCCAATAAAGCCATCGAGCTTGGTTTTTATCTGGGCATAGGTGGAGTAGTGACTTATAAAAACTCTGGTTTGGATGCAGTATTAAAGCAAGTGCCTTTAGCAAATCTGGTTTTGGAAACGGACTCGCCATATTTGGCACCTGTACCGTATCGCGGTAAACCAAATGAAAGCAGCTACCTGGTGTATGTTGCAGAGAAGCTGGCCGAAATATATGAAACCAGTGTAGCCGAAATAGCTGCTGTAACTACAGCAAATTCCATCAGCATTTTTAAAATTTAATAATGACCAAAATACTCATCATATACACGGGCGGAACTATAGGTATGGTAAATGATACCGATACCGGTACACTAATTCCTTTTAATTTTAAGCAAATTCAGCAAAATGTCCCTGAACTGGCAAGATTGAATTATGAGCTTGAAGTTCATTCTTTTGATCCTATTATGGATTCTTCAAATATGCATCCCGACATTTGGGCGGAGCTGGCAAAGCTGATCTTTACCAGATATGATGAGTTTGATGGATTTGTTATTCTGCATGGTTCGGATACAATGGCCTTTACTGCCTCGGCCTTAAGCTTTATGCTGCAAAATCTGAGCAAACCTGTAATCCTTACGGGGTCGCAGCTTCCAATTGGTGAGATCAGAACTGATGCTAAAGAAAATTTGATTACCGCACTTGAAATTGCGGCAATGAAAGATAAAGGTAAAGCTAAAGTCCCTGAAGTTTGTATCTACTTCGACTCCCAGTTGTTTCGCGGCAATCGTTCCATTAAATACAATTCGGAGAAGTTTGAGGCTTTCCGCTCGCCAAACTATCCTATACTTGCCGAAGCTGGTGTTCATTTAAATTTCTTTAATAATTATATCCTGCCTCAGCCTGGAAAGGAATTGCAGGTGTTGTTAGATTTTAATTCGAACATTGGGGTATTGAAGATGTATCCTGGTATTTCACAACAGGCAGTAATGGCCATTACACATTCTTCAGTAGATGCGATTGTTTTAGAAACCTTTGGTTCTGGAAATACAACTACTGCCGAATGGTTTATCAATTGTTTGAGGGAAGCTATAGCTAGTGGTAAGATCATAGTCGATATTTCTCAATGCCAGCGTGGTTCGGTAGAATTAGGTAAATATGAGACCAGTAAACAGCTGCAGGAAATGGGTGTAGTAAGCGGTTACGACATGACTTTCGAGGCCACCATCACTAAACTCATGTATCTGATGGCGCAAGGGCATAGCTACGAAGAGGTCGTTAAATTGATGGAGCAATCACTTCGCGGAGAATTAACGGCTTAACGTAAAACTTTAGCGTTTGTTTTTTGTGCGGGTATTATAATTTTAAATTTGTAGTTAAATAAAGATGGCAATGAAGATAGAGCAAATTTATACGGGATGTTTGGCAGAAGCTGCTTATTATATTGAGAGTAACGGGGAGGCCGCAATTATTGATCCTTTACGTGAGGTAGGGCCTTATCTCAAAAAAGCTAAGAAAGACAATGCAGTAATCAAGTATATTTTTGAAACGCATTTTCATGCCGATTTTGTATCCGGACATATTGATCTTGCTGAGAAATCGGGTGCTGAAATTGTATATGGTCCTACGGCCAAAACTTCTTTCAAATCACATGTTGCAGTAGATGGGGAGCAGTTTAAAATAGGCGAATTGACGATCACGGTGTTGCATACACCGGGACACACACCTGAGTCGACTACTTATTTACTGACGGATAAGGATGGCAAGCCTTATTGCATTTTTACCGGTGATACCTTGTTTATTGGTGATGTAGGCAGGCCGGATCTGGCACAGCAGGGAGACCTGACTATGGAAGATATGGCTGCTACTTTATATGATTCATTGCAAAATAAAATATTAACACTTCCTGATGAGGTATTGGTGTATCCTGCTCATGGCGCGGGTTCTGCTTGCGGTAAGAGCATGAGTAAAGAAACCTTTGACACCCTTGGTCACCAGAAGGAAGTGAATTATGCACTTAAAGCTACGTCGAAAGCTCAGTTTGTAAAAGAAGTTACTGATGGTATTTTACCTCCTCCGCAGTATTTTGCAAAAAATGCTGCCATGAATAAAAATGGCTATGAAAGTTTTGATGATGTCTATGAAAAAGGACTGAAACCTTTGAGTCCAGAGGAGTTCGAAACTATGGCAAACTTAACGGGTGCTTTGATTTTGGATACCAGAGATCCGCAGGTATTTGCCAAAGGCTTTGTACCTTCATCTGTAAATATAGGTTTGAATGGTCAGTTTGCCCCTTGGGTTGGTGCGCTGATTACGGATTTAAAGCACCCTCTATTGCTGGTTGTGGAAGCCGGTAAGGAAGACGAGGCCATAACCCGCCTGGCAAGGGTAGGGTATGACAATACAATTGGCTATCTAGATGGCGGTATTGCTGCGTGGGAGCAGGCCGGTAAGGATGTGGATATCATTAAATCGATTACAGCTGATGAATTTGAGCATATAGCGAACGCAGATACATCCATTAGGGTGCTTGATGTAAGGAAGCCTGGGGAATACGAATCTGAGCATCTGGAAATGACGCTGACCCGTCCATTGGATTATATCAATGACTGGACTGGTGAAATTGACCAGAATGATACTTATTATGTACACTGCGCAGGTGGTTACCGATCTATGATAGCTGCCTCCATCCTTAAAGCAAGGGGTGTTGAGCATGTCATAGATATTGCCGGCGGTTATGGTGCAATTAAAAATACAGGCTTAAAACGCACAGATTTTGCCTGTCCTTCAAAAGCGATGAAAGCTTAAGCTGTTAGCTTTAAAACATTTTTAACAAAGCTGCCTATTGCACGTTCTACTGATGGAATGTCTTTTGAGGTCATATAAGAGCCTAAAACATGACTGCCGCCATTAGGGATCGCAACTTTGGTTTTTAACGGTACTGGTGTGCCCAGTTGATCAAACATCCGTAATTCTGCAGATACCCTTACCACGTGGTCCTGCTCTTTTTCATTTTTATAATAATAGAGTAGTAATACTGGCTGGGTTACTTTTTCGAATGTTGTTTTATTCATACTGGTTTCCAGGAGTTCTTGTAACTGTACAGTCGATTCAAGCCGGTAACTGGAGTACCAGTATTTTTTTTCATCACGTGTTTTATTTTTCACCACTCTCTCCTTACTACCTATAACCATGCGCGCAATTTGTAAGCCCCAGGGGTTATTTAACATAAAGGCCAGTTTGTCGTTGATTTCAATGTTTGGCGAAATTAAAATAAGGCTATTGACATCAGGATAAGTGGCAGCGAGTTTAAGTGCTAGTGTCCCTCCGGTGGATGTTCCGATAATGATCACCTTTTTGCCGAGTCTTTTTCCAATTTCAAATGCTTGTTTGGCGCTTTCCCAAAGCCTGTCAGGAGTTGAATACTTCATTGCCGATACAGTGTCCACCCCATGGTCTGCAAGTCGCGCCAGGTATAGATTGGCATGCAATAATTTCGCGAGGTAAAAGTACGTAGGGTTCCCTTCTGCTTTAGAGGCTGTGTAGCCATGCAGGTACACTACAGCGTAATCTGATTGCTGTTTTTGACTGCTGTCCGCCCAAACGATTTCGGCTTCGTTACCGGGCTTTATTTTGTGTTGTGATTCTATCTTCTTTACATAGTCTTCGAGCTGAGAAAGTGCAGGAACATTTGGGAGTTGGGGGCTGTATTCGGGATGGTTAGGCTTGGGCCCAAGCAAATAGACGATTGCACCAATTAAAATAACTGCAGTAAAAATCTTTAAAGTCTTTGAGCGTTTATTCATGATGGTTTCATTTTAAACTCTTTTTTACTAAAAGTACGCTTTTAAAGATATTTAATTTATGTTTGCACACATATTTTTTAACCTGAATGCCAGGAATAAATCAGATAAAACTACCCATAGCCGCAGATATAGCTGTCTTTGAAGAAAAGTTCAAGGCATCAATGCATAGTGATGCGCCATTGCTAGATCGTATAACCCATTATATTGTAAAGCGTAAGGGTAAGCAGATCAGGCCAATGTTTGTTTTTTTTGCTGCGAAACTTTGCGGTGGAATCATAGAATCAACTCATAGAGGGGCGGCGCTTGTAGAGCTATTGCATACCGCTACACTTGTTCATGATGATGTGGTGGATAATGCTTATGAGCGCAGGGGCTTCTTTTCTATTAATGCTTTATGGAAAAATAAGATTGCCGTTTTAGTAGGTGATTATTTGCTGGCAAAAGGCTTATTACTTTCTGTAAACAACTCAGAGTTCCGGTTATTGCAAATTGTTTCTGAGGCGGTGAAACAGATGAGTGAAGGGGAGTTGCTGCAGATCGAGAAGGTAAGAAGGATGGATATCAGTGAAGCACTTTACTTTGATGTGATCAGACAAAAAACGGCTTCTCTTATTGCTTCTTGTTGTGCATGTGGTGCTGCTTCGGCAGGTGCTGATGAAGAAACGATTGAGAAAATGCGGCTGTTTGGCGAAAAGGTGGGTATTGCTTTTCAAATTAAAGATGATACTTTTGATTTTGGAACCGATGATGTGGGTAAGCCCCTGGGTATTGATATCAAGGAAAAAAAGGTTACGCTTCCGTTGATCTATGCGTTAAACCGCGCAGATAAGGCAGAGAAGAAAAGAATTATAAGTCTGGTAAAGAATCATCAGGATGAGCCGGCCAAGATACAGGAGATCATTGATTTTGTAAATGCCAAAGAGGGTGTGCATTATGCCAATGAGAAAATGATCCAGTATCAGCAAGAGGCCTTTGATATTCTGCACAGCTTTGAGCCTTGTGATGCAAGGACAGGGTTGGAGCAATTGGTTCGGTATACTACCGAACGCAAAAAATAAATTACAAAAAAATTAACTATAGTACCGAGTGGGATTGTGGCAATGCTACATTTCTTAGAAGAAATGCAGATTCGCTATTGATCACTTATATTCTTTGTATGGCCTGATATTTCTTAATAATACAATTATGTTAATATTAATTATTAATATATTGATATTTTTAGTTGTTAATTGTTTTTATTATTAATTATACTTTTTTAAAGTAGAATTATTTATTTATCTTTGTTAGGCTAACTAAGATTGTTTATGCCAAAGCAAGTTCGTATCCCCATTAGTAAAGCGGTAGAGGAGAGATCGAGGTATATCGATTTTAAAACCGACTTTGCTTTCAGGCATCTTTTTGCTAAGGAGTCGCATTTGGATTTATTAAAAGACTTCCTAAATGCGGTTTTTAAAGGACGTAAGGTAATTGAAGCCGTTAAGCTTGGTAAAACTGATCATAAAGGGAATCGGAAAATTGATCGCAGAACTGTTTTTGACATATACTGCATCAGTAATAAGGGGGAAAGGTTTGTTGTCGAAATGCAGCAAGGCAATCGTAAGTTTTTTAAAGACAGAATCTTGTATTACACTGCAAACCTGGTTCAAGAGCAAGGTAAGTCTGTAGATGCTAACTGGAATTATGAATTGCCTGAGGTTTATTTTATTGCAATTATAGATTTTCGGCTTGAGGATATTGAGGGTAATCATTACATACATGATGTAAGACTAATGGACGTCAATACTAACCGACAATTTTATGATAAATTGGGATATATTTTCGTCGAGTTGCCTGGCTTTAATAAAAGCGAAGACCAGTTAATCACGAGTGAAGATAACTGGCTGTTCTGTTTAAAGCATATGAGTAATCTGAAGGAAATTCCTTTACCTTTGAGTAATAGTGATGTTTTTAAAAAACTATTTAAAATAGCAGAAATCAGTAGTTTAAATCAAAAGGATATGAATGCATACCAGGCAAACTTAAAAATAAAACGCGATAACTACAGCCTCATGGAAACGGTGAAGGAGACTAGTTTAAAAATTGGTATTGAAAAAGGAATTCAGCAAGGTCTTTTTGAGGGACGTGCTGAAGAACGTACGAAGGTTTTGAAAGAGAGAAAAGAACTGGCAATTGAAATGAAGCGAGACAATGAGCCAATTGCTAAAATAATAAAATATACTAAGCTTTCTATTGAGGAGATCGAGCTGCTTTAAGTTTCCTCTGGTATATGCTGGCGCGATGGTATATTAAATGATAGAAACTTTAATCCCCAAACTTTCCAGTCCTTTTTTGATTTGATCGGAAATGCCGCTATCAGTAATGATATGGTCCACTTCTTCAATGCCGCATATTCTTCCAAAGCCTCGTTTCCCAAACTTGGTTGAGTCTGCAAGTACAATTATTTTCTGAGAAGATTCAATCATCTGCCTGTTTAGGTAGGCTTCTGATGCATTGGTGGTAGTTAGTCCAAACTCCAGATCTATTCCATCCACACCAAGGAACAGTTTGCTGCAGAAAACGGTACTTAAAACATTATCTGAATAAGGCCCTGCAACAGACGATGAGCTTTTTCTTAATAACCCTCCTAGCTGAATGATCTCGATGTCGTTATGATGTAGCAATTCAAGCGCAACATTTAATGCTGCTGTAATTACCGTTAAGCTACCTTTTGGTTTGATACAGCGTGCCATGGCCAATACAGTTGTCCCAGAGGCAATGATGATCGAGTCGTTGGCTTCAATGAGTTCTGCTGCCAATGCTCCGATTCTCATCTTTTCTGCCGATTGCAGATGTACCTTTTCATTTACAGGTCTGTCAACTGTATAAGGATTATGGAGTGTCGCCCCTCCGTGGGTCCTGTATAAAAGATTTTTATCTTCGAGAAGTTTCAGGTCCTTGCGTATTGTTACAGACGAAACGTCTAATGTTTTGCATAGCGACTGCACATCTATAGCACCTTCTGTTTGAATTTTATTTAAAATATATTGATGTCTTTCAGCGATGTTGATCATTTATCTATAGGTAAGGCAGTAGTAATATAAGCATAATTTTTAATAGCAATGCTAATTGCGCAACAAACTTAACGGTAAAAAATAAATATGACAATTTGTTTTTTATAATAAAAATCTTTCTTTAGTTTCGTTTAGTTATGTTTTATTTCATAAACGAAAGATTGTGAAATAGTATTGTTTGAAATTGAAAAAAAACGGAATGGTATTTAGCCGGGAGTCATTCATAAAGCAAGTAGAAGGAAAAGATAGTTGGGACGTTATCATTATTGGTGGCGGGGCAACAGGATTGGGGACAGCTGTGGATGCAGCAAGTAGGGGTTATAGCACATTGCTGCTTGAGCAATCAGATTTTGCAAAGGGAACATCAAGCAGAAGCACCAAGTTGGTTCATGGGGGCGTTCGGTATTTGGCACAAGGTGATATCGCATTGGTTTATGAAGCATTGCATGAACGTGGGCTTTTGCTTAAAAATGCACCTCACCTGGTTAAAGATCAGGATTTTATTATACCAGTGTATTCTTGGGTATCGAAGTATAAATATCTGATTGGGTTAAAGCTTTATGATTTACTGGCTGGAAAAAGTGGTTTTAAGAAATCATCATTTCTATCAGCAGATAAAGTCTTGAAA
Organism: Candidatus Pedobacter colombiensis; assembly: GCA_029202485.1. Lineage (NCBI taxonomy): Bacteria > Pseudomonadati > Bacteroidota > Sphingobacteriia > Sphingobacteriales > Sphingobacteriaceae > Pedobacter > Candidatus Pedobacter colombiensis. Next base: position 330,099 of record CP119313.1, read on the forward strand.
GCTATTCCAGGATTAAAGTCTGAAGGTTTAATGGGTGGAGTGAGCTATAGTGATGGACAGTTTGATGATGCCCGGTTGGCATTGAATCTTGCACAGACAGCTGCCGAATACGGTGGGGTGTTATTGAATTATACAAAGGTCACCGGTTTAACAAAAGATAATGGGAATATCAATGGTGTTAGTTTTACAGATACGGAGACGGATAAAAATTATACACTAAAAGCAAAAGTGGTGGTTAATGCTACCGGTGTTTTTGTGGATGAGATTTTAAAGATGGATGTTCCGTCTGGAAAGGCAATTGTTCGCCCAAGTCAAGGGGCGCATGTAGTTCTTGATGCTTCCTTTCTAAAAGGAGAAAGCGCGCTGATGATCCCTAAAACTCCAGATGGAAGGGTACTGTTTGCTGTGCCTTGGCATGGTAAAGTATTGGTAGGAACAACCGATACGCCTTTAGATGAACATAGTTTAGAGCCGAGGCCATTGGATGAAGAGATTGATTTTATACTAACTACTGCAGGTAAATATCTTACAAAGGAACCCTCTAGAAATGATGTGCTTGCTGCATTTGCGGGTTTAAGGCCATTGGCTGCTCCGGGTAAAGATACCAATAGTACTAAAGAAATCTCGAGAAGTCACAAATTAATCATTAGTAAGTCTGGATTGATCACCATTACGGGTGGTAAGTGGACAACTTATCGCAGGATGGCCATGGATGTTGTTGATAGGGCGATTGAGCTGGGTAAGCTAGCTGCAAAAAAATGTATTACACAGGATGTTAAAATACATGGATATGTTGCTGAGATGCAGACTGGAGATTTGGGTTTGTATGGAGCTGATGCTGATGGAATTCGTGCTTTGATGAAAGCTGATCCGAAACTAAATGAAGCTTTGAAACCTGGATTCAGGTATATGAAGGCAGAGGTGGTTTGGATGGTTCGCAATGAAATGGCGCGGACCATAGAGGATGTGCTTTCGCGCAGGATGCGTTTATTGTTTTTGGATGCAAAATTGGCTTTGATCCTTGCGCCGGCAGTGGCTAGTGTAATGGCAGAAGAGTTGGGTAAGGATGATAAATGGATAAATACGCAGGTCGAAACATTTACAATACTTGCAAAGCAGTACTTATTATACACTTCATGATGGAGAATATAAAGGTGAAGCTTTGGCAAAAGCTATAACCTAATTTAATTGAGACTTAACATTAACTTAAAATATCAAACTTGATATTTGCTGCAAATTAAAGTTAGTCGAAATGAAACGAAATATTTCAAAACAAAAAGAACTAACCAAATAAACCAAAATGCATTATGATTAGAAACTCTACAAACTACATGCAATTTAAAAGACCATTTAAATACCTTGCTTTTGCCTGGATAGTGGTTTTTATACAATTGCCTCAATTGCTACAGGCCGAAACCGGGTCGGTAGCTTACCTGTTTCGACAGGAAATTGTAACTGTAAAAGGTACTGTAAAAGATGGTGTAGATAAGCAACCCTTACCAGGCGTTACCATTACAGATAGCCAAAGGAAAGTATTAGGTGTAACAGATCAGAATGGCTTCTTTACTATAAAGGTGGCCAAAGGGGCTGAAATATCCTTCAATATGTTAGGCTTTACGGCCGTAAAGCATACAATTAATGCCAGTCAGGATAACCTAAGCATTATGATGAGTAGCTCAAGTAATGATCTTAATGAAGTTGTCGTTACAGCACTTGGTATTAAAAGGGAAGAAAAATCTTTGGGCTATAGCACTACTACTGTTAAGGGGGAAGATTTAACCAATGCATTATCTAATAACTGGACTGATGCATTGTCAGGAAAAGTTGCCGGATTGAATATTATAAAATCTGGCGGTGGTCCTGCTGGTTCCACAAAGATCATTTTGAGAGGTGAAAATTCTTTTAACGCTGCCGATAGTGAAGCGCTAATTGTAGTTGACGGAGTTATTATTAGTGGTGGTAGTGGGAAGCTGACGGGGACAGGTAGTGGGAACTATCTTGATGCAGATTCACCTGTAGATTTTGGCTCCAGTATTGCTGATATCAATCCAGATGATATTGAGAGTGTATCGGTGCTTAAAGGCCCTGGAGCATCAGCTTTGTATGGTTCTCGTGGTGGGAATGGCGCTATCCTTATTACTACTAAACAAGGCTCTTCAAAGCAAAAAGGGTGGGGTATTACTTTAAATTCAAATACTTCATTCGCAACTATAAACCGTTGGCCGGATTATCAATATGAATATGGTCAAGGAGACAGAGCTACCAATGGAGATTTGTATTATTCTTATGGGGATAGTGAAGATGGAGGAAGGACTTATAGTTCAAGTTCAGCATGGGGACCGAAATTTAATGGACAATTGTATTATCAGTATGAACCTGACAGATATAGGCTTACGGCAATTCCGGCAGGTACAGCTACTAAAACACCATGGGTAGCATACCCGAACAATAGAAAAGATTTTTTCGAAACGGCAAAGACCTTTACGAATTCACTTTCATTGGCAGGTGGAACAGCTAAGACATCAGTTCGACTATCCTACACAAATGCAGTTAATACCTGGATTATACCTAATACAGGTTACAACAGAAATACAGTAGCATTACAGCTTAGTCATGCTGTTAATGATAAACTGACTGTTTCGAGTAAAATCAACTACAATAATCGTTGGAGTGATAACCTGCCGTCGACAGGTTACAATAACCAAACGATTATGTATTTTATCCGTGGTCTTACTCCTAATATGGATCTAAATTGGTTTAAAGATTATTGGTTGCCAGGCCAGGAAGGTATTACACAACGTCGACCTTTCTCTTTACAACTAGACAATCCTTACCTGCAGGCTAATGAAATGCTTAATAAATCCAACAGGAATGGAATAATTGGTAATGTTAGCGCTACTTATAATTTTAATAAAAAGCTGAGTTTACTAGTTCGATCTGCCCTTGATTTTTCGGCTGAAGACAGATCACAACGCAAGCCTAAAAATACCCAAAAGTATGCCGATGGGATGTATCGTGAACAGGATATTGTTATAAGTGAAGTTAACAGCGATTTTTTGCTGAAATATGATGACGCGATTAAAAGTGCTAATCTTAAATACAGTATGTCTGTCGGAGGGAGCATGATGCATAACAGGTATAGAAGGGATGAGTATCGTGCGGAAAAATTAATATACCCGGGTATTTTTACTCTAGCTAATAGCGCGCTTACATTGGAGGCTCGTCCTGTCCGTTCTCAATATGCGACTAATAGTTGGTATGGATTAGGTACAATAAGTTATAGGGATTACTTATTTTTAGATGCCACTGTCCGCTCAGACAGAACGAGTATTTTGACAAATCCTATGTTTCCTGCTAGAAATAAGCCTATTTTCTATTCATCACTCAACCTAAGTGCAGTGATGTCTGAAATTTTTAAACTGCCTTCAGAAATTTCGTTCTGGAAAATGAGGGCTTCAATTGCAGGTGTAGGTAGCGGAAGTACGACCCCTTACATGACATCTTATACTTATAGTCCAAGTATATATTTTCCTTCAGGACTAGTTAATCCAACTACTCTTCCTAACATGGATTTACGACCTTTGTTTACAAAAAGTTTAGAGTTGGGTACAAATATCAGGCTGTTTAAAAGCAGCGTAGAGTTAGATGTCGCGGTATATAAAAATAATACTTCAGATCAAATTATCCCTGCCCCTGTTGACGTTTCAAGTGGTTATAGCCAGATGTATATCAATGCCGGTGAAGTTCAGAATAAGGGTCTTGAAATTCAGCTTAACGGAACGCCTTTGAAATCTAAAAATGGGTTAAACTGGAAATCGTTTGGTAACATTTCTTCAAATACTAATAAAGTTATTAGTATTATGAATGATAGAAAGGTGCTGCTGACCATGTTTGGTGCCAATGGTAGTATAGAAGCGCGAACTGGCGGCAGTTTGGGTGATATGTTCGGTTTCGGGTATGTTCACGCACCTGATGGACAAATTGTTTATGAAAACGGTTTGGCGAAGTTAGGTGATACTCTTTTATATCTGGGCAATTATGTACCAAAATACAAATTCGGTTTTGGTAATCAATTTAGCTATAAAAGATTTGGATTAAATATCTTATTTGATGGACAAATTGGTGGTAAGGCTTATTCATTAACTCATGCAGTTTTGGCTGAAGAAGGAAAGCTTAAAGAAACACTTCCAGGAAGATATAATGGAATTATTGGCAATGGTGTAATTAAAAATGCTGATGGAACCTATCGTCCAAATGATGTTGTAGCCACAAATATTGGTAACTATTACTATAGCCATTTTCAAAGAGAAAATATAGAGTCTAATATATTTAGGACGGATTATATCAAATTAAGAGAGGTTCGGTTTGACTATACACTTTCACCTAGGTTGATTAAACGTTTAAAAATGCAAAAAGCCACTATTGGTGTTTACGGTCGTGATTTGCTCGTATTTACAAAATGGCCTGCATTCGATCCTGAATTTGGTACTCTTGCAGACGGAGAGATTACTTCAGGAGCTGAGATTGCTCAATTCCCTTCTACCAGAACAATTGGAATTAACTTAAGCATTAGTTTGTAATCTAAAGAATGATGAAAAATATAAAGAACTTTATGTGGGCTACATTATTAACTGTAACAGTTTGTAGTCCTTCATGCACTAAAGATTTCGCCGAAATCAATACAAATCCTAATGCAACAATTGCTGCTACCCCTGAGACACTTTTAGCTCCAGCTTTATTAGCAATGGTTAACAATAATATGAATAGGTCCATGCGTTTAAATAATGAACTCATGCAGGTTGATGTTACTACTGGTGACTCAAGGGAGGTTCATCGATACATTGTTAAACCAAGTGAATCTGATTTTATGTGGAGGAATTGGTATCTGCAACTTACCAATTTTAGAGATATGTACAACAGTGCAAGATTAACGCAGCAGGCGAGCTATAAAACATTTATGGGAATTGGCTTGATATTGGATGTTTGGACAAGCTCTTTAATCACTGACCTGTATGGCGATGTTCCTTATTCTGAATCAAATCTTGGAAAGGAAGGCCTTGTACAGCCAAAATTTGATAGTCAGAAAGATATCTATGCAGATCTGTATAGAAAACTAGAAGAAGCCAATACATTGCTTACTGAAAATGCTGATTTACCAAGTGCGCAAAGAGTTCTTGATCCATTGTATGGAGGAATTGCTTTGAGCTGGAGAAAATTTGGAAACTCCCTTTATTTGCGTCTTTTACTTCGTGCTTCTGCTAAAGTTGAATCTGGCGCAATTGACAAAATCAAGGAAATTGCTGAAACCAAAAAATCAACTTATCCAATGATTTCCAATAATCTGGAATCTGCAATATTGCCAGTTGGTTCAACAACACCTTTAATGTCGGAATTTGCCAACTACAGGGATTTGGATTTCAGTGGTGGTAAAGGTTATACAGAATTTTTTATAAATAACCTAAATGCATGGACGGATCCGCGTCTTCCAAAATGGGCGACTATTTCTGGTGGCGGATATATTGGAATGCCTAGTGGTTACATTAATGGTCAAATTCCTGAACCTGCATCTACATTTATGCTTAGTTTAAAAACGGACAAGCGTTTGGGGAATATCTTGAACTATGCAGAAGTTCAATTTATGCTTGCTGAGGCTTCATTGAAGGGCTATATCACAGGTATACCTAAGACTTATTATAACACCGGAATAGAAAATGCAATTACCATGTGGGAAGTAGCTATGCCGGCAGGGCATTTGGATAAGGAAGATGTGAAATGGAACGATCTTGGAGATTTAAATGCAAAAATGGAGCAAATTTTCCTTCAAAAATATTTTGCATTATTTTTTACGGACTTTCAACAATATACGGAATTTAGAAGAACAGGACATCCTTACCTTCCTATAGGTCCTGGAGTAAAAAATGATGGTAAAATGCCATCTAGATTTAGATATCCAGTCAATACGCAAGCCACAAATCCAACCAATTATCAGGCTGCAGTATCGGCTATGGGTGGAGATGATATCAATGTAAAGGTTTGGTGGAATAGACCTTAATTAATTACCAATAAAAACGTAAAAAAATGAAAAAGATATTTTACCTTATATTGATAGTGACGACTAGTATTGGCTTTTCATCCTGTCTAAAAGAAAATATTAACAACTCTATTGGGACGCCAAATCCAATGGTGTCAATCTATGTAATTCGTGATGCTTTTAAAGACGCCGACCTAAAATTAGAGCCAAGTATTTTATCAGGAGCTCACGTAACCAGCGGTGTTGTAATCTCCGAAAATGGGGCATTAAATCTGCCTGCGGGTAGCATTGTGATACAAAGTACATGGCGTAATTTAACTCGCGGTATTGTTTTGGACGTTGATCCTACTGTGGCTGCTAATTATAAAAGGGGAGACTCGATCCTTGTTGATTTAAAAAGTGCAGTATTGGGAAGTAACCAGGGAAGTTTACAAATCAAAGGAATTACCGGCGATCAAATTACCAAAGTATCAGCAAATAATGCAATTGTTACACGCTCTTTATCAATCAATGATATCGCTACCAAATTTTCACAATACGAAAGTACAATGATTAGTATTACTGGTGATATTAATCCATTACCTGTAAGTGGAGAAACATTTGCTGGTAAAAAAGTTATAGGCACCGGAGCAAATACATTGAATCTTTTCACTGAACAAAATGCAGTTTTTGCCAAAGATAAAATAGCGCCAAGTGCAACTTTTGTCGGGATTCTTTATCAGCAAGGTGAGCCACAACTTAGATTGCAAAAATATGCTGATATGTTGTACCCTAGTGGACCAATATATCAAGGTTATCCTGAAAGTTTTGAGTCTCCTTTGGCGGATACAAAATCAGGTTATGCTTCTGCGGTAGTACAATGCGGAACTGGTCCGTGGACATTGAATAATTGTTTGTTAGGTGAAACAAGTGGTCGAGATAGAATTGTGACCGGAAAACAGGCTATAAGATTTCAACAGAATCTTACAACTTCTGCTTATTTACAGATGAATTATGACCTACCTAATGGAGCATCAAAAGTTACAGTATGGTATGGTTGCTATTATACAGATGCTTCATCAAGCTGGCAGTTGCAGTACTCCACAAACGGAGGTACAACGTGGACAGCTATTGGAAACGTATATAAAGATGCAGCTCCAACAAACGAAGGTCTAACGCCTAAAATGGCAACCATTATGATGGATATTAAAGTTCCGGTTCGTTTTAGGGTAAATAAACTAGGACTTGGAGCAACGAGTATACCAACTGTTTATAATGGAAGGTTAGGGATGGATGATTTTGCTGTATATAAAAGTTATTAATCTTTTTAAGAGCTAAATCACCCCTTATAATATAAAGCCCCTTAAGCATTGCTACAATAACAATGCTTAGGGGGTACTTATTGAAAATTTAAACCCAAATGAAAAAGCTATTTTTTTTAATGATCTTATTCGCATCGAACTTCGTATTTGCGCAAAAAGGTAATTTATACACCAATTTCCCCGAAACATTTGAGTCACCAGATACAACTGCTAAATCACACTACAAAAAAGCTGATGTTGATTTAAAAAGTGGGAACTGGATTTTTGACCAATCACTGCTTGGCGCGATAGGCGACAGAGATAGGGTTAATGGAAAACAATCTGTCAGATTCCAACAAAATAGAGACAAATCTTCTTTCTTAGAGATGAATTTTGATTTGCTAAATGGCGCTTCAAAAGTACAAGTAGCTTACGGTAGTTATTACAAAGACCCGTCCTGTAAATGGCGGTTGGAATCTTCAACTGACGGTGGTAAAACATGGAAGCAAGAAGGAAAAGATATTGAGGATGCAAACAATAAATTACAGGTAGCTATTTTTAACCTTGATCTTAAAGGTAGAGTACGTTTTCGTATTAATAAATTAGGACTTGGCTCTTCAAAAGATGATCCATCAATTAAGAACGGACGTCTTAACATAGACGATTTTGCCGTTTACCAAAACTAAATCAGAAATCTATTTCAAGATATGAAAATAAACCACCTATAGTCTTTTAAAAAGAAACAGTTAATTTTTTGTCCAAGATCTGCATTAAAATGTTTTGGGTTCTAATTATCTTGTTGTACGTTTCATAAATTTAACATCTCATGAGAACAATTTTTGCAATTTGCTCTTTTCTGCTATGCGTGTTTTTCAGTCTATTAACAGCATTAATGTGCTTTGCACAAAACAATATATCTTATTCCGACAAAATTGCACTCCCTTTTCTGTTAATTACGCCTGATGCCCGTGCAGCTGGGATGGGAGATTTGGGAGTATCGACTTCTCCAGACATATACTCTATTTATTGGAATGCCGCAAAGTATGCTTTTGCAGATCAAACTTCTGGTATTGGGATCTCCATCACCCCATGGCAAAGGCAATTGGCAGAGGATATGAATGTGTTTTATCTTTCGGGTTATCATCAGGTGGATCAGGTACAGACCATAGCTGCTTCTATTAAGTATTTTATGCTAGGAAGAAATGTTTTCACAGATAGTCAAGGCAATGAAAGCAGTACGTATAAACCCATGGACTTATCTATAGATTTTGCGTATATCAGAAAGTTGTCTGAAGTACTCTCTCTTGCAACTACTTTAAAATACATTCGTTCAGATATTGTCGTATTGGATTTTGTACAGGGACAGGGGGTTGTCGGACAAGACTTTGCTGTAGATGTTGGGGTTTTTTATCAAAAGCCAATATATGTTGGAGGAAAAGATGGTACTCTTGCTTTCGGGGCTAGTATTGCTAACCTTGGACCTAACATCAAATATGGATTGGTTGATCTACCAATGCCCATCGTGGCCAAACTGGGGGGGGCATTTATGGGGTCAATGGATAATTATATAAAATATGCATTTAGCTTGGAATTGAATAAACTTATCGTTAAAAACACCCCGGGTGCATCGAACATCTCAGCGGGATTGGAAGTTTTGCTTGCTTCGAAGTTTGCGGTAAGAACAGGTTATTATCAATCTGAAACTATCCCTGAAAAAGGCAAGTATTTTACAGCTGGATTCGGTTTGGATTATTTAAATTTTAGTCTCAATTTCTCCTACCTTTTTCCAACTCAGGAATTCAGCATTATGAATAACACAATAAGATATGCTTTAGGGTATACAATTGGTAAAAAAAATAATCACTTACGACAACGGTGACATTTATAAGCACAAATCGAATTAATTACAAATCATATATGAAAAATGTTCACCTCCAGCTATAGTATTAGCTTATACATATCACAATATTTTGTTAACCAAAGTTTAAAGATTAAAGAAAATGAAAAAACTATTATTGATTATTGTTTTCCTTTCATCACTCAACCTATATGCTCAAGAAAAACTTAGCTTTAAGGTTAAGGAAAGCGTCGTTGAATTTAGCATTTCTCCCAATGAGTATTATGTAGAGTTTTCGGAAGTCAGTAGGGAGAAAGCTTTACAGAAATTATCACTGACAAAGCACATTCCAATTGCCAAAAATGCAGAATTAGTAACTTTTAATGACCTGTTGCAAAAGGAATTTTCTAATAGAAGAACGGCTATAGCTGGTAGGTTTAGTGGTTTATTGACCAGAATAGAGCCAGTTCTGATCTATAGCGATAGCACTAAACAGATTTGTACGGGGGAATTGATTGTGAAAATTGTGGATAATAAACAACAAGTTCAAAGTTTGTTTAAAGAATACAGTGTTAATGTTACTCCTGATAAGTTTGTAGAAAACCAATATATTATCAAGGTGAATGAGATTACAACATCGCAGTTATTTGTATTAGCAGAGCGTTTACAGCAAAATGAAAATGTAGAATTTGCCGAACCTAATTTTATGCGACTTTTAAAGCGGCATACTATAGATCCGTATTATAGTTCTCAGTGGTCAATTAAAAATCAGGGATATTATAGTGGTACACCAGGTGCCGATATGCATGTAGAAGATGCATGGAATTATGCGACTGGACAAAATATAAAAGTAGCTATTCTTGATGAAGGAGTGGATTTAAATCATCCTGATTTAGCAGCCAATTTATTAACTGGTTTTGATGCTACAGGAAATGGTTCAAATGGAGCGCCTAACGCAGGCAGTAATGATGCACACGGAACTGCCTGTGCTGGTATTGTAGCTGCTGTAGCAAATAATAACATTGGTGTTGCGGGCATTGCATACAATGCTAAAGTGATGCCCGTTCGAATTGCCTACAGTGTAGGAGCTTCTTGGTATTCTACCGATTCCTGGATTGCTGATGGAATTAGGTGGGCAGAGGAAAATGGTGCAGATATATTAAGTAATTCATGGGGGGGGGGAAGCCCATCTAATAATATAACCTTGGCTATTAATTACGTTGTAAATAGTGGAAGAAACGGGAAGGGGTGTGTTGTGTTATTTTCTACTGGAAATAGTAATACATCAATAGGCTATCCGTCAACTCTTAGTAGCGTAATTGCAGTTGGAGCTTCTTCAATGTGCGATGAGCGTAAGACACCGACTTCATGCGATGGAGAATTTTGGTGGGGAAGTAATTATGGTGTAGGATTGGATGTGACTGCTCCTGGAGTTAAAATTTATACTACGGATATTTCAGGACCTTCAGGTTATAATTCTGGAGATTATACATCCGATTTTAATGGTACTTCTTCTGCCTGTCCTAATGCGGCAGGTGTAATGGCACTGATATTATCTGTAAATCCCAATTTAACACAACAAGAGGCCAGAGATATCCTAGAAACAACCTGTGATAAGGTTGGTGGTTACACATATTTATCAGGTGTGTCGGGTCAACCTAATGGTACTTGGAGTAATGATACTGGCTATGGAAGAATAAATGCATGTGCCGCAGTAACCAAGGCATTGGGGAGGATTCTTTCTATCTCTGGTCCAAGCAATCTGTGCGATGAGGCTATCTATACCATACCTAACTTGCCAGCTGGTGCAACTGTAACATGGAGCATAGATGGCTGGTGTGCTGAGATAAGTTCATCTAGTGGTAACCACGCAACCGTTTCTCGGGTTGATTACGGATTTTTTTATGTAAAAGCGACAATAACAACGAGTTGTGGAAGCATAGTGCTACGGACCGGTTCTATTACATCAGGTATGCCATATAATGTATCAGTTGAGGTTTATTGTGAAGATGGGTGCGGGGGGGATAATTTGCTTTGTACCGGTGGTAACCAGTATAGTTATTATAATAACATAATGACTTATCGGCTTAATGCAACACCTGTTTATCCCGTAAAATTGCATTATATCATTATAAATGACACATATCCCAATATAATCTATCAGGATAGTGTTACTGTATCAACAAGTAGTAACTATCGCTATTTACCCAAAAACCTTGAACCAGGCTTTTATAATCTTGAGGCATGGGTGACTGGTGGTCCATGTAATGAATCAAGCGAATGGTACGAGGTTTGGTTTGAAGTTACTAGTTGTGGCTCTTATGGTCCTATTGTGGTTTACCCTAATCCCTCTAATACGGAATTAAAAATCAGGTACCAAACCACCGATAAATCTGGAAAAGCTATAATTACAACAACGGAGAAGGATACACAAAACTTTAGTGTAAAACTATTGAACAAGTTGGGAAAGGTATTAAAAGAAGGGAAAACAACACTGATGAGTAAGGACATTACATTGCAAGTCGCAGATCTTCCGAATGACACCTATTTCCTCCATATCTATGAGGGAAAAAACATTACCAAAAAGCAAGTGGTAATTTGGCATTGAGAAGATGTAGAAGATCGATACAAGTAAGGGATTGGAGACAAGCTACAACCAATCCCTTATTCAATTTTGGCTAAACAAAAACAACTTTCGCTAGTTAAACACTGTCATTAAGGCTGTGGTACTCTTCACATATCAATTCTACAGCTTTTTGCATCAATTCCCAACAACCAAAATGCATTCCAAAAAATATTTACCATCAGATAAACCTTACTGTAAAATAAGATTTACTACAGTGTGCGATTTTCTCTTCAAAGTGGTAGGGAAAAATAGTAAATGAAATGAAAAGAAATGCGTTTTAATTTTGTATTGTTTCTTTTTTAAATTTTAATGCTTTCTTTTGATTTTTTATTTTTTTGTTTTAGTTTTAAAAATAAAAATCTAACCGATTAAAATGAATAGGAATTTAGCCCAGTTTTTAGGTTTCAATTCAATTTATTCAAGAACTGCCCCAACACATGAACAGAAGATCCTTTATTCAATCTATGGGCCTCATCACAGGTGGGGCATTCATCAGTTTACAAACTAATGCCTTCTCTAAACTCAATAGAGATAAAATCATCACAGGAACAGTGTCCGACGGTAAAAAAGGTATCGCAAATGTGGTTATTTCCGATGGCTATAGTGTTGTAGTAACAGACGCCAGAGGAAACTATACCCTTACACCCGATGATAAAGCGAGTACCATCTTTATGAGTACGCCTTCAGGTTATGAGTTTAAAGCCGATTATAATGTAACCAAGCAATATGAAACCTTAGGTAGCCGCAATAGCTACAATTTTAAACTTAAGGCACTTAAAAGAGATGATAACAAACATAATTTTATCATCTGGGCTGATCCACAAGTAAAAACCAAGAAGGATGTAAAGCAAATGATGGATACTTCGGTACCCGATGTACAACAATTGGTCAAGTCGATGGGCCCTGATGCCCTGATTCATGGCATTTGTGTAGGAGATATCGTATGGGATAACCATGCCCTGTTCCCTGATTACAACCAGGCTGTAGCTGATATGGGGATCCCATTTTTTCAGGCCTTGGGTAATCACGATATGGATTATAGACAGGGTGGCGATGAAACATCAGACAAAACCTTTAAAGAAGTATATGGCCCTACCTATTACTCTTTTAATCGGGGAAAAGCACATTATGTAGTCATGGATAATGTTCGTTATCTGGGTACCGAAAGGGATTATGATGGATATATCACCGATAACCAATTGGCCTGGTTGGCTAAAGACCTTAAATATGTAGCCAAAGATCAGCTGTTGGTCATTAACCTGCATATCCCGGTTCACAATGCCGTTAAAAACAATGCCGAGCTTTATGCCTTGCTGGAAGGTTATAAAAACGTTCACATTATGTCGGGGCATACCCATTACAACCTGAATAAAATAACCAATGGTATTTACGAACACAATCACGGAACAGTATGTGGTGCATGGTGGACGGGTCCGATCTGCGAAGATGGAACACCAAGAGGTTATGGCGTTTATGAGGTAAATGGTACAGATATGAAATGGTACTATAAATCGACCGGATTTGATAAAACCAAACAGGTGAATGTATATGTAGAAGAATTAACCAATCAGAAAAGAATAATTGCCAACGTTTGGAATTGGGACCCGGAATGGAAGGTTGAATATTTTTTAGATGATCAACCAATGGGGGTACTTGAGCAGCAAAAGGGGTATGATCCTTTAGCCGTTCAACTATATAAAGGTGATAAATTGCCGGTTACACGATCGTTTGCCGAACCTAAAAAGATGGATCATTTATTTATCGCCCACTTTAGTCCTTCGGTAAAAAGCATTAAGGTAATTGCTACAGATCGTTTCGGCGAAAAATATACAACCACGCTAAACGCATAGGTTGATCAATTAGAATACAAAGAAGCGATCAAGAGTTTATAAGCCAGTAAACTCGGATCGCTTCATTTTATAAAACTAAATATAAACTAATGAAGAATGTAATTTGTGTAGCCGCTGCGGCTTTGTTAAGTTTGTCGGCCTGTAAAACCATGCAAAACTCCAATTTACCTGCCAATGCCGAATTTCCTGCGTTTAGTGCCGAAGGACACAGAGGAGGAAGAGGTTTAATGCCAGAAAACACCATCATCGCCATGCGAAACGCTGTCGATTTAGGTGTTACTACCCTTGAAATGGACACACACATTACCAAAGATGGTAAAGTCGTAGTTACCCACGATGATTACCTGAGTCCTGCATTCATGCTAACCCCAGAAGGTAAAGAAATTCCAAAATCAGATGCTAAAAAATATCCAATATATCAGATGGATTACAGCTTACTGAAACAATTTGATCTTGGCTCAAAACCATATCCACTTTTTCCTGAGCAGAAAAAGATCAAAACCTATATCCCCTTGCTGGCCGATCTGATTGATGATGTACAACAGTACAGTAAAGGGAAAAAGCAAATGTTCTATAACATAGAAACCAAGAGCAGCGCCAAAGGTGATGGCATTGTAAATCCAGGGCCCGAAGAGTTTGTGAAGCTGTTGATGGATGTGATCATTAAAAAAGGAATTACACCTTATGTTGTCATTCAGTCTTTCGATAAAAGAACATTACAAATCATACATAAAAAATACCCTAACGTGCGCACCTCTTATCTGGTGGATAACAAGAAAACATTAGCTGAAAACCTGGACGATCTGGGCTTTAACCCATTTATTTTAAGTCCGGCTTATAAAATGGTCGATGCTAATCTGGTAAAGCAATGCCATGATAAACATATTAAAGTGATACCGTGGACAGTGAATACCAAAGAAGAGATTTCCGGTTTAAAACAGTTAAATGTAGACGGTATCATTTCCGATTATCCAAATCTATTGGTCAACTAGCTACAAAACAATAACGCTGCTCAAATCAATATCCACAACTAACCAAAAACAACTAAATAGCAGTATTCGCTAACCAATCTAAATGAGTATTAAATTATTTTCTCCGGCTCCACATAAGGAGTTGTTGCCTCTTAGCAGGATCGATCCTGAGTATAAAAAACAACGTATTAAAGTATTTCTTGGGATATTTTTAGGCTATGCAGGTTACTACCTGGTACGTAAAAACTTTTCATTGGCCATGCCTGATCTTATCGATCAGGGATTTAGTAAGGCTCAGCTTGGCTTTGCACTTTCCGGCGTATCCATTGCCTATGGCTTAAGTAAGTTCTTAATGGGAAATGTTTCCGACCGAAGCAATGCCCGTAATTTCCTTACTGCCGGATTGGTACTGTCGGCCTTTACCATGATTTTTATGGGGGTATTCCCTTTTGCTACCTCATCCATTGCTGTTATGTTTGTCTTATTATTCATCAATGGATGGTTTCAGGGCATGGGATGGCCTCCATGCGGTAGGGTAGTGGTGCATTGGTATTCGGTAAAGGAGCGCGGCACCATGATGTCTATCTGGAATGTAGCGCACAATGTTGGTGGTGGTTTGGTTGGACCTATTGCTATTTTGGCTATAGAGATCTTTGCAGACTGGCACAGTAAGTTCTATTTCCCGGGACTTATCGCCCTTTTTTTTGCGGCAATAGCCTATATTTTGGTGAGAGATACCCCACAATCCTGTGGATTGCCGCCAATCGAGGAGTACAAAAATGACTACCCAAAAAACTATTCCGCAGATCAGGAAAAAGAGTTTACAGCGAAAGAGATTTTCTTCAAATATGTATTTAATAATAGGATGTTATGGTACATTGCATTTGCAAATGCTTTTGTATACCTGGTTAGATATGGAATTTTAGACTGGTCGCCTACCTTCCTCTCAGAAGCTAAAGGCTTTTCACTAAAAGAATCGGGTTGGGCATATTTTCTATATGAGTATGCCGGTATCCCTGGAACATTACTTTGTGGTCTTATTAGTGATAGAGTATTTAAAGGTCGCAGGGCTCCGGCAACCATAATATATATGGTGCTGGTTCTGGTTGCTGTGCTGGTATATTGGAAAAACCCACCCGGAAATATCTGGATTGATAATGCTGCATTAATTGCCATAGGCTTCTTAATTTATGGTCCTGTGATGCTTATTGGGGTTCAGGCACTAGATCTTGTCCCTAAAAAAGCTGCGGGTACTGCTGCCGGCTTAACCGGTCTTTTCGGTTATTTGGGAGGTGCCTTATTTGCCAATATTGCGATAGGTGTTGTGGTTGACAAATGGGGCTGGGATGGAGGCTTTGAAGTAATCGTTGCGGCTTGTGTCTTATCTATCTTCTTTACCGCATTAACCTGGAACAGAGAAAAAAGGAACTTAGCAGAGCAGTAAAATTTATTATTTTAGGTGCTTCATATAACCAGACATACCAATGAACTATACTTTTCACAAAATCATTGCGGGATTAAGCTTAATCCTGATTCTTGCCTCAACAAGCACAATGGCTCAGGAGGTAAAATGGGATAGTACTTATAGACCGGGAGCTTACCTTAAAAATATTGAAGCCTTTAAAGCAGAAGGCATCACTAAAAAAGATTTCGTCTTTTTAGGCAATAGCATTACTGCCGGAACCAACTGGGCAAAATTATTGGATATACCCAATGCTAAAAACAGAGGAATATCTGGTGACATCACTTTTGGTGTTTTAGAACGGTTGGATCAGGTGATATCCGGCAAGCCTTCAAAAGTATTCGTATTGATAGGAATCAATGATGTGTCGAGAAATATACCCGACAGCATCATTCTGAGGAATTATAAAAGTATCATTAGCAGAATAAAAGCAGGTTCAAAAAAGACGAAAATCTATTTCTACACCCTGCTGCCGGTCAACAGTTCATTTAATAAGTTCAAAAACCATTACGGTAAAGATGAACACATTTTATGGCTCAATTCAGAGATCAGAAAGCTGGGGGATAAAAAAGTAACAATTATCGATCTATACCCACATTTCTTAGATTCAGAAAACCATTTAAAGGCAGATCTAACACACGATGGATTGCATCTGAAGCCTGAAGGTTATGAGGTTTGGGCGGAGGTGCTCAAAAAAGGTGGCTATTTAAAATAAAATGTCTATTTTTACAGCCCGATTATGGAACAGATAAAAACATCATTTGATTTTGAAAAGCCTATTGCTGAGCTAGCTCAGCAAATTGAGAAGGTTAAACAGGTTGCCGATAAAACCAAAGTAGATATGTCTGCGACCTTAACTGAGCTTGAACAAAAGTTGGATAAAACCCAACAATCATTATATAACAACCTTACAGGTTGGCAAAAAGTTCAAATGTCTCGTCATGCTGAGCGGCCACAAACGCTGGATTATATCAGCATGATTTGCGATGATTTCATCGAGCTGCATGGCGACAGAACAGTTAAAGATGATAAAGCGATTATAGGCGGTTTTGCAACGATAAATGGCGAGACTGTTATGATCATTGGTCATCAGAAAGGCAAGAACACTAAAGAAAGACAATACCGCAATTTTGGTATGGCCAATCCCGAGGGTTATAGAAAAGCCTTACGCTTAATGCGTCTGGCAGAAAAATTCAATAAACCTGTTATTTCTTTCATCGATACTATGGGTGCATACCCAGGGTTAGAAGCTGAAGAACGTGGACAAGGTGAGGCTATCGCCCGTAATTTACTCGAAATGTCTGTTTTAAGAGTTCCTATCATTTGCTTCGTAGTAGGTGAAGGTGCATCAGGTGGTGCATTGGGAATTGGTATAGGCGATAAAGTATATATGTTGGAGCATACCTGGTATTCTGTGATCTCTCCTGAATCTTGCTCGTCTATTTTATGGCGGAGTTGGGATTTTAAAGAACGTGCAGCAGAGTGTTTAAAGCTGACTTCTGACGATATGTTTAGAAATAAGCTTATCGATGGGATTATTAAAGAACCACTAGGTGGTGCACATCAAAATCCTGAGTTAATGGCACAGACTGTTAAAGATCAGATCATAAAGGACCTTTCGGTACTTAAAAAAGAAAATACGGACACGATGATTGCTACAAGGATTGATAAATTCTGTGCGATGGGAGTTGTCAACGAAGGTTAAACTCGCATTCTGTTCTCCGTCTGCATTAATTTGCCCGAAAGAAGGGCAAACAAACGCTAGGCCGGTTCACAGAAAACTCGTTTTATGCTAACTAAAAGAGGCCTGTAAATCAAATTGCAGGCCTCTTTTAGTTATACAGTATTTTCTTTGCTGAGTATATTTTACTTTCGTTATCCAGCGCTGGCTCTTAAGTAATGGATACAATTAGATGGAGAACTGGCTTCTATTAAACTATAGTATGCTAACAACTAAAAGGGGGCTGCAATCAAATTGCAGCCCCCTTTTAGTTAAATATTTTGATTTTAGTTATTCAGTGTTTGTTATTAGCACTGAATATAGTTAGTTAAAACGAGTTTTCTGTGAACCGGCCTAGCTTTTGTTTGCCCTTCTTCAGGGCAAATTAACCGACTAAAAGGAGCTCAACGAGACATTTAAACAATCATATACTCCGAGTTAATGCAGCCGGAGAGCAGAATGCGAGTTTTAATTTCCTTGGGCAAAGTACTGTGAGAACCTTCCTTCAAGTGCTTCAAACTGATGGTTCAGACTCTCGCTTAGTTTTGTTTGCTGTTGCTGTGCTGACGTTTTAGACATTTGATTCAGGAACGATAAGCCCAACTGAACATTCTGTCCGCCAATAAACCTACGTTTGCTCTCAGAAACATCTGCCAGGTACGTAAGTTCCTTTTGAATGTATGATGCAGATCTTTCAATTAAAGCATTTGCTCTTTTAACATCTCCTAGCTGGTAAAGATTTTCTGCCATGAAATAAGCACCCATCATAGAACGCATGCCATAGAATTTCTCTGGCATTACTTCAAAATAACGGTTTACAACTTTTTGGGCATCTTCAGTTTTACCTGCTCTGATTAAGCCGGAAATGGTGTTGTTAAATACATTTGTGAAGATTGATATATCGTCTGATGATTGAGGATCAAGATATTTTGCATTCTTAACATTACCCCATACAAACTTATCCATTACATTTTTATAAAGAACAGGGGTGTTGACTAACTCTGCTTTACTTGCTGTAGTATCTACTTTTAATGGCATTAAACGTAAAGCCAGGCCTTCATTGTATAAATAGTTATCAAGTCCATTATATTGGTCTGAAGGTACAGTACTGGCAAAATAAATAGGTCTCTTCCAGTTGTTATGTACCAGAATATCAAAGAAAGCCAATGTACCTTTAGTTACATAGTTTTTGCTGTATGTCCATTCCAGTGCCGGAGCAATCTTGCTTGAATCAGCAGGACTTACAGCTCCATTTTTAATAACGTCAGCTTTATTTACGGTAAGTTTAAAATTCTTGGTAGGAATAAAGTTCTCTCTGCTTCCATCTTGTAGCGGTAATTTATCTTCCGCATCTTCAGATAATAGGATGGCAAGGATGTTACTTAATTCAACATGACCCGCAATCTTATAATCCTGATAATACATCACATCCCTAACGCCCTGTACATATTGAGAAGGCTTCATTGTCATTGGTAATGGTGCAGCTTCATTTTGCAATTTTCTTGCTCCATTGATGTACCAGTCGGTATCAAACAAACTTAAGTTAATCAGTTTGATATCAGGTCTGATGTTTTCCACCTCCTGAGCATACCATAACGGGTATGTGTCATTATCTCCGTAGGTAAAGAGAATCGCATTGGGGGCGCAGGACTGCAGGTAGTCGACCGCAATATCATGAGCAACCATTTTGGTTGAACGATCATGATCATTCCAGCCCTGTTCAGCCATAATAGCAGGTGCGGCAAGTAAGCCGATAACCGTAGCCAATACGGCTCCTGTAGTAGGAGTTAGTTTTTTAGATAGCCATTCTCTAATTGCCAATACACCTAAGCCTATCCAAATGGAGAAGGCATAGAAGGACCCAGTGTAAGCATAATCCCTTTCACGAGGTTCCAGTGGTTTTTGATTGAGGTAAAGCACAATGGCAAGACCTGTAAAGAAAAATAATAAGGCTACAACACCGGCATCTTTTTGATTTCGTTTAAAGTGCCATATCGCACCCAATAAACCGAGTATTAGTGGAAGGAAGAAGAAACGGTTATAAGCATTGTTGTCCACTATCGATGGCGGAAGGTGTTTCTGATCACCAAGCATCAATGCATCAATAGGTTTAATACCACTTAACCATTGTCCTTCGTATAAACTCCCTTGTCCCTGATCATCATTCTGACGGCCTACAAAGTTCCACATAAAGTAGCGCATGTACATTTGGCCAATCTGGTATCTGAAAAGGAAACTAATATTATCAAACAAGCTTGGGAATTTATTGTCGTCAAAGCCCATCATATCCTTGTAATAAGCAACATGGCGTCCCTCATCACTATACATTCTTGGAAAAGGAGTAGTTCTGTCGTATTCGTATTCAGTTTTTTTACTTGCAACTTCGTACTTCTCATCACCTTTTCTATAGATGTTTTTTCCTTGTGTAAGGCTAACTTTTTGTGAGTTATAGTTAGGACCAAACAATAACGGCCTGTCGCCATATTGTTCCCTGTTTAAGTAGCTTAGGAATGAAAAAGCATTTTCAGGATCACTGTTGTTTAGGTTCGGACCTGCCTTAGCACGGATAACGATCATAGCAAATGAGCAATAACCGAATATGATGAGCGCTGTAGACAGGAATGCTAAGTTTAGCACTTTTTTCTGGTGTTTGATCGAATAACGAATCCCCCATACTAAGCCTGTTATTAATAATAGAGCAAAGAAGATCACACCCGAGCCAAAGCCTAGTCCTAATGTGTTAACGAAGAATAAATCGAAATATGCACCGAATGAAACCAGATATTGTATAATTCCATATTGAACAAAGGCAAGAATAAGTATACCTATGATTCCGGTTTTAATAATTCCGGCAGTAGTGGCCTTCTCTGTCTTTTTAAAATAGTAAACAAAAGCCATAGCTGGTATAGTTAATAGGTTCAATAAGTGAATACCAATTGATAAACCCATTATGTAAGCTATAAAAAGCAACCATCTGTCGCCACCTGGCTCATTTGCTTTGGCTTCCCATTTTAAAATTCCCCAGAAAACGATAGCTGTGAATAAAGATGATAAAGCATATACTTCAGATTCAACTGCCGAAAACCAAAAACTATCAGAGTAAGTATAGGCTAATGCACCTACTGCTCCTGCACCCATAATAGAGATCATAGTGGATTTTGAGATCTCCTCGTTTCCTTTTACCAAAACTTTTTTAGCTAAAGCAGTGATGGTCCAGAATAAGAATAATATGGTAGCACCACTTGCAACGGCAGAACCCACGTTCATAAAGTAAGCAATTTTATGGATATCGCCGAAAGCGAAAAGTGAGAAGAACCTTTGAATCATCAAAAATAATGGAGCACCCGGTTGGTGTACAACCTGCATTTTATAAGCCGAAGCAATAAACTCACCGCAATCCCAAAAACTTGCGGATGGTTCTAGTGTTAAAATATAAGTTACAGTGGCTATAAGGAAGCAAAGCCAGCCAGTAAGATTATTAATTTTTGAATAATTCATTTCTTTGTTGAATAGTTAACGTGTTGTTGAGGCAATTAAAATGCAGCCGAAAATAAAGAATAAGATTGAGAATAGCGCAAAGTAAAACTGAGTTTAACATTTTTTAATATTACCTGGTTTGAGTTAACTATTGGTCGTTCTCTTATATGAGCTCATATTAAAGAAATCATTTTATAATATTTTTAGTTCATTTATTAAACCTCGTTAAGTCATTTTGACCTAGCAAGGACCTAGCAACGTCCTAAAAAGGACCTAAAAAAGATTAAACTATTAGAGTGTGTCTTATCAAGAGGAATGTGAGCAGTATATGGGTTTAACTATTGATGTTTTGTGAAATTCAAAAATTGCTGAAAAAATATTCATTTTTATTACTTAGTGTAATTGCTTAGTTTTCTGAAAGTTTCATTGTTTTTAGATAAATTGGGGCTAATTATTTTAATTTTTTTTGCGTTAGTATTTGCAAAGTTGAAAAATGTGCTTACATTTGCATTCCCTTTCAAAGCAACACTAATTAGAAGCTTTTAAATGGAAAGATTGTCCGATAGTATAAGGGTAGTACAACGGTTTTTGGTACCGTTTGTCTTGGTTCGAATCCAGGTCGGACAACTAACAATATTCGGATTGTGGGTTTAATTCACAATCCGATTTTTTTTAACCAGCATTGATATACCTTTAATCATGCCATTGCAATTTAACCCCGTTAAGCTTTTTGCCGGAACTGGTACAAAAGAATTAGCAATAAGAATTGCCGAACAATACGGCAAACCACTTGGCGATGTAACTTTAAACAAGTTTAGCGACGGTGAGTTTCAGCCTTCTTACAATGAAACTGTGCGTGGTTGTGATGTTTTCTTAATACAATCCACTTACCAGCCTTCTGATAATCTAATGGAATTGTTGCTGATGGTTGATGCCGCTAAAAGGGCTTCAGCACATTACATTACTGCAGTGGTTCCTTATTATGGTTTGGCAAGACAGGACCGAAAGGATAAACCAAGGGTAGCAATAGGTGCTAAATTGGTAGCTAACTTATTGAAATCTGCAGGAATTCATAGGATTATGACTATGGATCTTCATGCTGCACAGATACAAGGTTTTTTTGATATCCCGGTTGATCACCTGGATGGTTCTGTAATCTTTGTTCCTTATATTAAAAGTTTGGGACTGGAAAACTTAATCATCGCTTCTCCGGATATGGGTGGATCTTATCGCGCACGTACCTTTGCTAAATTCTTTAATGCAGAGGTTGTAATTTGTGATAAGAGACGTAAGCGTGCAAATGAAATTGAGTCGATGTCGATCATCGGTGATGTGGTAGGTCAGGATGTAGTTTTGATTGATGATATTTGCGATACAGCAGGTACATTGGCTAAAGCAGCAGCTTTGATTATGGAAAAAGGTGCTAAGAGCGTAAGAGCTGTTTGTACTCATCCTGTATTATCAGGAAAAGCTTACGAAACTATTGAGAACTCAATGTTAACTGAGCTTATCGTTACCGATACTATTCCTTTAAAACAGGAAAGTTCAAAAATAAGAGTACTCACTACGGCGCCATTGTTTGCAAAGGCAATTGCCAATGTAAATGAGCACGGGTCTATTAGTGACCTTTTTAATGTTTAAGAATTATAACAAATAAAATAAATAAAAAATGAAAACAATCGCAATTAGCGGTTCTCCAAGAGAGAACGTAGGGAAACGCGATGCTAAAGAGCTTCGCTACGAAGGTAAAGTTCCTGCAGTATTGTATGGTGGTAAAGAGCAAGTTCACTTTGCAGCTTTGATCACTGATTTAAAGGATGCTATTTACACTCCGGAAGCAAACTTTGTTGAAATTGAAATCAACGGTAACAAAGTAAAAGCTATCATTAAAGAATTACAATTTCACCCATTAACTGACGTGTTATTACACGTAGATTTTCTTCAGTTATTTGATGACAAAGAAATCTTAATGGAAATCCCTGTTAAATTAACCGGTACTTCTCCAGGTGTTAAAATGGGTGGTAAATTAGTTCAGAAATTACGTAAACTTCGTGTTAAAGCATTCCCTAAAGATATGCCTCAAACAGTTGAAGTGAACATCAGCAAAATGGAAGTTGGTAACTTGTTCCGTGTACGTGACCTTGTAAAAGGTAGCTACACCATCACTAACACAGGTGAAGATACTATCGTTTCTGTTGGTATGTCAAGAGCTTTAAAACAAGCAGAGCAAGCAGCTGGTAAAAAATAATTTTTGCTAAGCAGTTTAAATATGAAAAGCAGCACCCAATCGGTGCTGCTTTTTTTGTGCGCCGGGCATGGCGATCAACTCTAGGGTGTAAGTCCCGAGCCCACTTTGCAGTAGGAAGGGTTAGCCAATAGCAAGGGTGTCGCGGGTGACTGCGAATCTGAAGGAAGCTGGTGGCAAATATGGGGGCCTACGTACAGAAACTGTATATAAGGCGGGTTGATGTGGGTGATGTTGCAAAACAAACAGAAGCCCTATGCTACACAGAACATCAACACGTAAATACAGAGGTCACATCCATAGAAAGTTGACCGCCTTACCCTGGAGATCTGTCTATAGACTGTCAAAGGTATGCGCGAGTACCGGCGAAGAAACAATAATCAGAATAACAATGGTTACTTGGGATAGGCAGAAGTCAGCAGAAGTCGTAGTACTGTTTTTTTTTTAACAGGAAGGACTGAATGTTAGAATGGCAAAGGAATCAAAACGTTTATGGCGAAACGTTCACAACTGAAACACGTAAGAGAACTGCCTGCGGGAGTATAGGCCGGAAGCTGAAAGTAAAACGCAGGAGGAGTTGAGTCTAGCTATGCAACTAATGAGCACAATGCCTGGAATTAGTTTTTTTTTTTTAGTAGTATGCTTGAAGAAATATTAGACATCCGAAATGTACAAAAAGCCTTTCGGCAGGTTACTACCAATAAGGGTGCTGGGGGTATTGATGGTATGCAGACCGATGAACTTCGTGACTACCTCAATATCCACTGGCAAGCATTAAAGAGTGATATTTTAGCGGGTAATTATCGACCACAATCTGTACTTAAGGTAGAAATACCCAAAACGGGCGGTGGAACGAGAATTTTGGGCATCCCAACGGTAATCGACAGGCTGTTGCAACAGGCGATCTCTCAATGGTTGAGTCCTAAGTACGAGGGCGATTTTTCAGCAAACAGTTATGGGTTTCGCCCGGGTCGCAGTGCACATCAGGCGGTATTTCAGGGGCAGGTAAACCTCAATGCGGGTTATACCTGGGTTGTAGAAGTGGACTTGGAAAAGTTCTTTGATACGGTCAACCACGACAAGCTTATGAGCCTGTTATGGGTTAAGATCAAGGATAAGGGGACCTTAAAGCTTATTCGTGCTTACCTAAGTGGCGGTATGATGGATAATGGACTGGTTAGCCCCAGAAGAGAGGGTACGCCGCAAGGTAGTCCTTTGAGCCCTTTATTATCAAACATTATTCTGAATGAGCTAGATCAAATTCTGGAAGACCGGGGCCACCGTTTTGTACGTTACGCAGATGACTGTAGTATTTATGTGCGGAGCAGAAAATCGGCCTTCCGTGTTATGGCGGTTATGACAGGCTATTTGGAAGATAAGTTGAAACTCAAGGTCAACCGGGAGAAGAGCAAAGTAAGCCGACCATCTGGTAGCACGCTTTTAGGCTTTTCCTTTTATGGCTCCAAACAAGGATGGCAGATCCGGGTTGCGTCCAAATCTCTGAAAACGATAAAACAGAAGATAAGGGAACAAACCCAACGGAACCATTCGATTGCTACTAGTGAACGAATTTATAGACTAGAAAAGGTCATACGGGGCTGGGTAAATTACTTTTCTATAGCCAAAGCCAAAAATCAGTTACTTAGATTAGACGAAATGGTCCGTGTAAGGTTAAGAATGATCATTTGGAAACAGTGGAAGAAAGTATATACCCGTATTGGGAACCTAATTAAGTTGGGTATTTCAAGGGACAAAGCTTATGAATGGGCAAACAGTCGAAAATCTTATTGCAGAATTGCTCACAGCCCAATACTATGTCGGGTGCTAGACAATGCATACTTTACAAAGCTAAAGTATACGGGCTTTACCAACTACTATTACTGGAAAACTGAATACCAGAAGAAATTATTCTAACAAACCGCCGTATGCCGAACGGCACGTACGGTGGTGTAGGAGGACAGATAGCTAAATAATAGCTATCTTCCTACCTAATTGTATTTACTATTATATTTGTGGCAAGATGAAATACTTAATTGTTGGTTTAGGGAACATTGGTCCTGAATATGCGTATACCCGCCATAATATTGGTTTTATGATTGCTGACGAGCTGGTAAAGCAGCAGGAGGGAACATTTTCGAATACCCGCCTGGCTTATTATGCTGAAGTTGGTTTTAAAGGTAGAAAGCTGCATGTGATTAAACCGACTACTTATATGAATCTAAGTGGTAAAGCAGTGAATTATTATATGCAGGAGTTGCGTATTCCTCTGGAGAATGTACTGGTTATTGTTGATGATCTGGCTTTGCCGTTGGGCAAACTGCGCCTGAAGTTACAGGGTAGCAGCGCGGGACATAATGGTTTAAAAAGCATTGAGGGTCTTTGTGGTGGACAAGGTTATCCACGCTTACGCTTTGGTATCAGTGACAACTTTGGCAGAGGGCAACAGGCAGATTATGTGCTGTCGCCCTTTGATAAAGATGAATTACCGGAGTTGCCTGCATTGATCGATAGGAGTACAGAGCTGATCAAAAGCTTTGTTACTATTGGCCCTGCCAAAACGATGACAGCTTTTAACCAATAACCTTAGTGTATTCCAATATTTTCTTGTGTAGTACTGTCGGTTCAAAAGGTTTACTAATAACATCATTTGCTCCGGCAGCTATGGCTGTTTCTTTATCTGTATCCATCACTGCTGCAGAAAAGGTGATAATTGGAATACTTTCTTTTCCACTAGCATAACCTTCACGAATCAGTTTAATGGCTTCTAATCCGTTCATTACCGGCATAAAGGTATCCATTAAAATAAGATCGTAATCGTTCTCTCTTAGTTTTTCTATTGCTTCTTTCCCATTTTCTACTATATCCATCTCAATTTGCCAGCTTTGCAGAATTTTAGTGATCAGGAATTTATTGATGGGGTTATCTTCAGCAACAAGAATTCTTGTATTGCCAAGTGGTAGCAACTTTTCCTCTGTAGGTTTTTTTAGCACTGCAGTTTCTTTAAATATTTCATACCAGTTGGTGAAGCTAAAAGTACTTCCTTTAAACTCTTCACTGTGCACCTCAAGTGTGCCACCTTTAAGTTTTGCAAGATTTTTAACGATAGAAAGCCCCAAACCGGTACCGCCAAACTTAATTGTAGTTTGTTCGTCTGCTTGCTCAAAGGTTTCGAAAATCTTCTCAATATTTTCTTTTGCGATGCCTATACCCGTATCTATAACTGAAAATTTGAGTTTAACATTGTTCCCTTTTCTATCCAGGATCTCTACTTTTAAAGTTACGCTGCCCTCATGGGTGAACTTAATTGCATTGCCAATCAGGTTCATCAGGATCTGATTTAAACGAAGGGAGTCCGCAAGGATCATTTTTGGGAGTTCAGAATCCAGATTTATGGTTAAATGAAGGTTCTTCTCAACGGATGGGATACGCAACAGGTTGACCACCGACTCACATATTTTTACAACATCAGTAGGGGCTCTATTGATTTTAAATTTACCGGATTCTATTTTCGCCAGGTCAAGCACGTCATTGATTACACCAAGTAATGAATTGGATGAAATTTCGAGCAATTTAACCATTTCGTGTTGCTCATCACTTAGGGTTGTTTTCTTTAAGAGTTGGGTAATTCCAATAATTCCGTTAATTGGTGTACGGATTTCGTGGCTCATATTGGCCAAAAAGTTCTCTTTAATGCGTTTGCCTTGCTCGGCTAGATCTTTTGCCTTGATCAGCTCTTTCTGATTGGCCTCAAGCTCATGGTTTTTGTTTTTTATTTCCCGTTGATTTCTAACAAACTGGATAAATGAATCTACTTTCGCAGAGGTAATGAATGGGTCTAAGGGTTTATATAGGTAATCAATTGCACCAGTGTTTAATCCTTTAACGGCATACTTTGTTTCTTTGGATATGGCGGTAACGAATATGATCAGTATTTCTTTTGTTCTGGGATTGCTTTTTAAGATTTCTACCAATTCAAATCCATCCATTTCGGGCATTTGAACATCAATCAGAGCAATCGCGATATCCATTTCCCATGATAACCGAAGGGCTTCATTGGGATTGGTGGTACTGATTATATTGATATCATCTCTTTGCAGAAGTGCTTCAAGGGCAATAATATTTTCGGGTCTGTCATCAACAATTAATATGTTAATTTTTTCCATGCTTTTTTATTGTTAATTCAGCGACTTAATCGCTACGCTATTTTTTGGTAAATGTTGTTTTTCTTATCTATAATTTTAAAGCGACCCAACTCGGTACTTCTCAATGTCTCTTTTGAGCCTAAGCATAAAAAGCCAAAATTAGCTAAACTATTGTAAAATAGTTCTATGACCTTTTTTTGCAATTCGATGTTAAAGTAGATGAGTACATTGCGACAAGAAATTACCTGGAACTCATTAAATACCCCGTCTGAGGCGAGGTTATGCACAGAAAAAAGGATGTTCTTTTTTAAGGAATGATGAATTGATGCTGCGTTGTATTTTGCTGTATAATAGTTAGATAATGTATTTGTTGTTTCCGTTTTCTGAAAATTCTCAGAATATTGTTTCATTTTTTGCAAATTGTAAATTCCATTTTTAGCTTGTTCCAGTACATGGGAATTAATATCTGTACCATAAAAAAAACAGCGCTCATAAAGGTTTTCTTCCGAAAACAGGATTGCAAAAGAATAGAGTTCTTCGCCTGTAGAGCAGCCAGCATTCCATACTTTAATCCGCTGATAGGATTTTAAATAAGGGATGATATTGTGGGCCACCGATTTGTAAAAGGATGGGTCCCTAAACATTTCGGTTACATTAACGGTCACCTCAATTAAAAATGACTCAAAATAATCCTGATCATTTGTTAATAGGGTACGTAAGTCGAACAGGCTTAGTTTTTGCAACTCCATGATTCTGGTTACCCTTCTTTTTAAAGATGCAGCAGAATAGTCGCTAAAATCAAAACCATGAATGTTTTTGATGAAGCTGATCAGGCTATTCAGTTCTTCATAGCTAATGGTGTCGGTTTCGTTATTCATCTTAGCTTAGCCAAACTCTTAACATTGAAAGTAACTTATCCATATCAACCGGTTTCGAAATGTAGTCATTAGCTCCGGCCTCAATACATTTTTCCTTATCATTCTTCATAGCTTTGGCAGTTAAGGCAATTATAGGCAGTTTGGCAAATTCCTTTTTACTTCTGATGAGCCTCATAGCCTCATAACCATCCATTTCCGGCATCATGATGTCCATCAATACAAGATCAATGTGGTTAGAATCTTCCAGCTTTTCTATGGCTTCCCGTCCATTGCTTGCAATGATAATTTTTAGGTCATAAGCTTGTAGTGCACTTGATAGTGCAAATATATTGCGCATATCATCATCCGTGATCAAAATGGTTTTATCTCTCAAAACCTTTTCCATTGTAGATGAAGCTTTGCTCGTATGATGTTTACTGATAAGGGGTGAAGGTGCCTGGCCATCTTGTTTGAGTTTATTCATAAACAAGCTTACTTCATCTATTAGCCTGTCGTTAGATTTGTTGGACTTTAACACCATAGCCTCAGTATACCTCATGATATGAGCCATTTTATCCTGGTCCAGTTCCATCGCGGTATTGATGATTACTGGAATATGCGAGTAGGCCGGGCGGGCTTTGATGATGTCGAGTAATTCGAATCCTGAAATATCCGGAAGTTTAAGGTCAAGGATAATACAATCAAAGGTATATTCATCTAAAAGGGCCAATGCTTCTTTACCAGTAAAAGCTTGTTTTACTTCAACACCTTTCGTTGTTAATTGTTGGGTTAATGCTGCACTCTGCAGCTCCTGGTCTTCAATAACAAGCACTGTGTTTAAGTTGTATTTTAAATGGGCGGCACTTAGTAGTTCGAATGCTTCATCGAGTTGCTCTTTTTCAATTGGTTTTTTCAAAAAGCCAATTGCACCTTCTTTTTTTGCTTTTCCTGCCTTTTCATTTCCTGCCGACATCATGTGCACAGGGATGTGTTTGGTTCTTGGATCAGCTTTAAGTTTTTTAAGGATGGTCCAGCCATCTACTACGGGTAACATTATATCCAGGACAATGGCATCAGGAAGTTCTGAAAAAGCCATTTCCAGGGCCACGTCACCACTGTGGGCAAGAATCGGTTTAAAGCCTTTCTCTATTGCATAGTCATTAAGTAAATCAGCAAATACAAGGTCATCTTCAACAATTAGCAATGTCTGTTTTTCATTGTGATGATCAGGGTTGAAGACTGGGTCAGGTATGATCGGGGTAATGGTTGGTTCTTCAACTTCGATTACTGTATCCTGATGGTTTGCAGTATTGTTCTTGGGAATGAGGAAAGTAAATTTACTTCCTTGTCCTTGTTTACTCTCAACCTGAATTTCTCCGCCCAGTATATGTGCCAGCTCTTTACTGATAGATAGGCCTAATCCTGTACCGCCGTATTTCCTGCTGGTTGATCCATCAGCTTGCTGGAAAGCTTCAAATATTAGTTTTTGTTTGTCAGCTGGGATACCAATGCCGGTATCTTTTACTGAGATGGCAATGATCTCTTCTGTAGTTGTTTTTAACTGGCTAGAGAAAAAGACAGTGCCAGGGTTGGCCTTGTGGATTTCGAGTGTAATTTCTCCATGTTCGGGAGTGAATTTGAAGGCATTTGAAAGCATATTCTTGACCACCTGTTCTGCTCTCGATTGATCAGTAAAAATCTCTTTTGGCAATTCGTTGTCGAGGATGGTATGGAAGGTGATTTTTTTGCTTTTGGCCAATTCGGTGAACAATGCTTCCATATTGTGTTGGATGGCTGCAGGCTTCATTGGGGATATGGTCAGATCCAGTTTTCCGGACTCAATTTTAGACAGATCGAGGATATCGTTGATCAATGTTAGCAAATCTGTTCCGGCATTGTGGATAACGCCAGCATACTTTATCTGATCTTCATTAAGGTTTTCCGGGCGATTTTCTTTTAATATACGGGCAAGAATTAAGATACTGTTTAATGGTGTCCTTAGTTCGTGACTCATATTGGCCAGAAACTCGGATTTATATTTGCTGGAGATCTCCAATTCTTCTGCTTTTAAACTCATGGCTTCTTTAGCCTGGTTTATAGCAATGTTGCGTTCCTCGAGCTGTTGGGCTTTTTCTTCCAGTTCAGCATTGGTTTGACGCAGTTCTTCTTGTTGAACTCTTAATTCTTCTTCGGATGCTTGCAGCTGTTCGGATTTGTAAACCAGTTCTTCATTGGTCGTGCGTAATTCTTCCTGCTGACTTTCCAGCTCTTCTGCCTGCTGTTGGGTTTGCTCAAATAAGGCTCTTAATTTTACACGGGCTATGGCACTGTTTACACCTATGCCTATGCTTTCTTCAACCGTATTTAATAATAAGCGCATGGATTTATCAGGCTTCTGATTTAATCCTAATTCAATAACAGCAATAGCTTTTTCTTCAAAAACTATTGGTACCAGGCAAATACAGTTGGGCGGGGCTTCGCCCAATCCCGATTGTACCTTAATGTAATCTGCTGGGATATCCTCCAGCAATTTATACTGTTTTTCTGCAGCTACTTGTCCAATAAAACCTTCGCCGAAATGGTATTCATGCCTGGTGCTTTTTGTATTGTGCCAGGCGTATCCTCCTTCAAATTTAACGGTCTTTTTAGATTGATTAACGAGGAAAAAGGCGCCAATGGGGGCATTGATGTAGTTGCAAATCTTAGTAATGATATTTGTCGCCAGTTCATCTATCTCCTGTTCGCCACGCATGGCTTCATTAATTGCTGTAGTTCCCGAAAGCAGCCAATTTTTTTGTTTATTCTCGGCTGATATTTTTTCCAGTTGGAGGTTTGAATCTCTGATCTGTGTCTCTGTTTCTTTTTGCTGATCAAATGTTCGCCTGATGTAGGACAATAAGAATAGGATCAGAAAAAATATAATAATAGAGCTAGCTATAACTACAAATTCACTTTGAAAGCTGCTTTTATGAATAGCTGCTTTTCTTTTGACCAGCAATTGTTTTTCTCCCTGAATGATTTTTCCGCTTAGTTCGAGGATCTTGGTTTTAAAAAACTGGCCTGTACCAGCCATTACACGATTTTCTGCTGCATCTTTTCCTTTAGCCTCATAAGTGCGGAGCGTTTCTTTCATGTCCTCTACCTTCTCATGAGCATAAAAATCAAGGGAGTCAATAAGCATTTCCTGAGCAGAGTTATCGGTTACAATTCTTTTTAGGTCTTGAACTGTATTTAAAATTTTTGAAGAGCTTTTCTTGTAGGGAGTTAGAAACTCTGTTTTTTCACTTATAATAAAGCCTCTGAGCCCGGTTTCTGAATTCAGTATCTGGAATTCGACATCCTTGAGCAGGTTAATTACATCATAGGTGTGACTTTGCCACCTGGTGTCGTCGTTTAATTTATCAATACTAAAGTAAGAGGTTATTGCAGAAACCAGAACAAATGAAAGGGAGACGATGAAGCCTGTTAATACTTGTTGTTTAAAAGTCAGTTTAAACATGTTATATGTTGATGATTAAAATCAATAGCTAGAATAGTGAACAATATTAGCGATAATATTTAATTAGCTGTCAGCTGATACTTAATTTGTTCGGAAAATTACCCTAATTCCTGTAAACATTGCATGTAAGTGGCACCAATAGGGATTGATTTATCTCCGATCCAGACCTGATTGCGATCGAATTTGGTTATTTTTTCTTTCGCAATAATGAAAGCACGATGTATTCGGACGAACTTTTTAACCGTAAGGATTTGCAACATCTCATTAAGTGGGACCCTTGTGCTAAGCAAATTGTGATTGTTGAGATGTATTTGCGTATAATTTCCGGAGGCTTCAATATAAAGAATGTCGTTTATCAATACCTTTATTTGTTCGTATCCATCTTTTATAAAGATATATGGCGTTTGTGGGGCATCTCCGGAATTGTTTCTCAGACTGTAAAGTTCTTGAGCTTTATTACATGCTTTTAAGAACCGAGGTAGCGAAAAAGGTTTTAATAAATAATCGATGGCGTTCAACTCAAAGCTTTTTACCGCATGTTCGGAATAAGCAGTTGTAAAAATAACCATTGGAGGAACACTGAGTGTATTTAGAAAGTCGATGCCATTAATATCTGGCATTTTGATGTCTAGGAAAATAAGGTCAGTTTTGTTTTCTTGGAGAAAAATAACGGCATCGAATGCATTTGTAAAGGTTGCAACGAGCTCTATGTATGGGACTTTGGATGCATGGGACCGTACCACATCCAAAGCAATGGGCTCATCATCTATCGCTATAGCAATCATTTTTTAAAGCTAAGCATTTCCTGAAAGCTGTAGTGTAAGGTGAACGAAAAATTCTTTTGCATTTTGTCGGATAATCAATTCGTGTTGATCAGGGTACAATAAGGCAAGTCTTTGTTTTACATTTTGGAGACCTATTCCACTTTGGAGTTTTTCAGGATCGTTGTCTTGCTTCAAGTGAATACTATTATGTACATCAAAGTATAGGGTATGTCCACTGGTTTGTAATGTGATTTTGATGTGAGAAGGTGATTGGAGACTAATACCATGTTTAAAGGCATTTTCAACAAAAGGGATGAGTAACATGGGGGAGATCAGTAAGTTATTTATTTGTTCTTCAATCTGAGTTTCTATAATGATTTCAGGGGAAATTGATGTTCTTAACTTTTGAAGGGCTATGTAATTGTTTAAGTAATCTACGTCTTTTGAGAGCAGGATTTTATCTTCTATATTTTCTTGTAACATAAAACGCATCATGTCTCCTAGTTTTTGAATACCTTCTCCGGTACGATCTGCTTTTTCCTGTAAAGCGGTTCCATATAAGGTGTTTAAAGCATTAAAGAGAAAATGCGGATTGATCTGAGATTTTAGGAAGTTGAGGTTGGCATCGGCCTTTCCCAGTTCTGTTTTTAGGGTAATGATTTCTTCTGTTTTTATGGCATTTCTGTCTTTGTAGATTTTCCAGGCAAGCGGAGTTATGATGATAAGTTGTGTTAGAAAATTGCCGCCTAATATGATTGGGATGGCTACCTTTTCTTGTTGGGCAGCGAGGAGTTGTTTAATTGAAATGGTGGTGATAAAAGAGTTAATGAAAACGGAACTGAATTGCGAATCGTTATCTATTGATAATGGTATAACAATTCCTGCAAGAACTGACATGTACAAAATCGTTATACCAAGCACAGAAAAGAAATACCTTGTACGTTTCCAAACTCTTTTTGATGCTTTTGGTATGTTGATGTAAATCGCATACAAATACAATATTATAGCAAGAGGTATAACTAAAATGGTATATAGCTTGACAAGTGGATGAACAGATATGAGAAATAGCGTAGAAATTATGAGGATCCATGTGCCGGTTAAGAACCCTGCCTCAATGTAAAAGGCATTTTCTTTGTTTGCTCTGTTACATGTAAATAAGATGAAGAGCAATTTAAGTGCAAGCAGTACTGCCCAATATATATTGACAATGCTTATTAGTATTGCTGCTGTAATAAATAGGTATACGAAGGCTACGCTTCTGGCCGCAGGCCCTTCTTTTTTATTTAGTTCGGGACTAACATGAAAGACAAGAAAAAGATAGCATATATAAATGATGAGATAATTGAAAAGAATTGGGACAAGGTTTTCTCCAATAATTGTGATATTGGATTTACTTATGCCATTTATAATCGTTGTATGGTTAATATTGGTTAGTACGCTGTCTGCAAGAGAGAACAAGAATGCAAGAATAATGCAGCCGGTGACAATCCATAGTTCGAGTTTTGCAATTTCTTTTGAGTTCATGTGATTTGGATTATTATAGTTGCTTTATGGTGCAATAATACGCACCCTATTGCTTTGAAATTTTAAAATGTGATGAAACCCTTTAAAAATGTGATGAATTAAATTTTAATTTTGTGGATATGATCGTATACGGAATACCAAATTGCAATACTGTAAAAAAGGCCAGGACATGGCTGGACGAAAATGGATTTAATCCTGAGTTTCATGATTTCAAGAAGAAAGGCATTACTGCTGAAAAACTCAATGAGTGGTGTGAAGTTTTTGGATGGGAAACTGTCTTAAACAAAAAAGGGACTACCTGGAAGAAATTGAGCCCTGATGTACAGCAAATGGTAAAAGATCAAAAGACAGCTGTTGAGGTTTTGCTTCAGCACAATAGCGCCATTAAACGTCCAGTAATTGAGGTTGATGGAAAGCCGGTATTGATCAGTTTTAACGAAGATCAATATGCTGCTGTATTGAGGTAAGTACTGTAAAACTTTTCCTGTTAAAGTTTGTTAAATTATATATTTACCTAATAAACAGCCCTACATTTGATTATGCTTAAAAATCTGCTCTTGTTCCTGATCTTTGTTGTTCCATTTAAAATAATGGCACAGGGCACCGTTTCGGGTAATATCTATGATTATGATAACAAAACCTTCCCATTGCAAAATGTTAAGGTGAGCAATCTAAGCAATAGTCAGTCTGTCGTAACCAAGGCAGCGGGGCAATTTACCATCCCTGCTAAAGTAGGCGATTTGCTGGAGTTTTCATTGACAGGTTACCATACAGATACTTTGTTTTTAATTAATCTGGAGTCGAAAATTGTATTCCTTCCGAGTAGTTCAACTACATTAAGAGAGGTTGAGATTGTAGGGGCAAAAATTAACCCTTCTATTTTAGCTCCGGACCCCTTGGCAAGACCTTTTACACGTGTTGCTACAGATGGTCTTCAGGGGAAGGGTAATAATGATAGGGCAGGGGGATTACTTTTTAATCTTGGTTATGGAAAGTACAGGCGGCAACAGGAAAAGATTAGATTGCTGGAGGAGCGAGACCGGTATCAGGCCGAGATCAATGCTGTTTTTACTGAAGCGTATGTCTCGGATCTGGTAAAACTTAAAGGAGATGATCTAAGGAACTTTATGGCTATGTACAGACCCCCTGAAGAGTTGGTGAAAAGCGAAAGGCCTTTTAATTATGCTTATTATACAGTTAAGGCTTATCATGCCTGGTTAAAATTGTCTCCCGAAGAAAGAAAGATCTCATCAATACCCAAACTAAAGGCCGATTAATAAAACCGTTACAATATAGACGGATCGCATTTCATTTTATATCTTTATTAAATTGTAACTAACAATTTAATATGATTCATAAATCCACATTATTATGTGCTTTGCTATGTGTATGGTGTTTCACCGGTTTTGCACAGCAAGGTAACCTTCCCGCAAGTAACTATGATCCTCATGCTGCTTTTGGTCCCTTGTTTTATACACAAAATGGGAATGAATACCGATCAGCCAGTGGGACTCCCGGCCCAAAGTATTGGCAGAACCGTGCAGATTATAGCATCGCTGCAAATCTTGACGAAGCAAAAAATACGGTGTCGGGAACTGTTACAATTACCTATAAAAATAATAGTCCGGATCGATTGCCTTTTTTATGGTTACAATTAGACCAGAATTTGTTTTCTACGGATTCTCGTGGTAATGCTTTGATTGCCTCGGGTAGCCGTTATGGTTCGAGAGGCGAAAAGCTAGAGGGTGGTTATAAAATAGATGGAATTACCGTGTCTCAAAAAATGAAGCCGGTAAAATTTACTACGCTTACAGAGGATACCCGCATGCAGATTCGCTTAGCCGCGCCAATGGAAGCCAATGGGGATGTCATCTCAATCAAGATGAATTTTTCCTTTATTATTCCTATTAATGGCTCGGACAGGATGGGACACCTGACTACAAAGAATGGAGAGATATTTACCATCGCGCAGTGGTTTCCGAGAATGTGTGTTTATGATGATGTACTTGGATGGAATACATTGCCTTACTGGGGAGCTGGCGAGTTTTATTGTGAATATGGCGATGTAGATTTTACAGTAACGGCGCCTGCTAGTCATATTGTAATGGGGTCGGGTGAGTTGCTGAACCCACAAGAAGTATTTACAGCTGAACAATTAAAACGGTGGGAGGCTGCAAAATTAAGTAATAAAACAATAGCAATCAGATCCGAATCAGAGGTGACAGATGTGAAATCCCGTCCGGCGAAAGATAAACTTACCTGGAGATTTAAAATCAAAAACGCGCGGGATGTGGCTTGGGCTTCTTCGAAGGCATTTGTACTTGATGCTGCTCGCATCAATTTACCCAGTGGTAAAAAGTCGCTTGCAGTTTCGGCTCAGCCGGTTGAAAGTAATGGGAAGGATAGTTATGGCAGGGGAGTAGAATACGTAAAAACTTCGGTAGAGTATTATTCTGGTAAATGGTTTGAGTATCCTTATCCAATGGCTGTTAATGTAGCGTGTAATGTTGGGGGTATGGAATATCCGGGTATTGTATTTTGTGGCTGGACTGCTAAAGGTGCAAGTACATGGGGCGTAATTGATCATGAATTTGGACATACCTGGTTTCCTATGATCGTAGGAAGTAATGAACGTAAGTATGGCTGGATGGATGAAGGATTGAATACTTTCATTAATGGCTTATCATCTGAAGCCTTTAATAAAGGGGAATATAAAAGTAATCCTGTGGATATGCATGCTGTTGCTAAAAGACTTGCATCACCGGACTTGGAATATATTATGTTGACTCCGGATGCTATGAGGGAAGAGAATATTGGTATAAATCTTTATTACAAACCGGCTTGGGGACTAGATCTTTTAAGAAACGAGATTCTGGGGGCTGATCGTTTTGATTATGCTTTTAAAAATTATATCTCTCAATGGGCCTTTAAGCATCCGACGCCATTTGATTTTTTCCGCTCTATGGAGAATGGGGCTGGTGAAGATCTTTCGTGGTTTTGGAGAGGCTGGTTTTTAGAGAACTGGAAAATGGATCAGGCAATTGCTGGTGTTAAAGAAGTTAAAGATGGTGGAGTGGTTACTGGTTATAATATTGTGGTAGCTAATTTGGAAAAAATGCCTATGCCTATCATTATGGAGATTAAAACAAAGAGTGGTAAGACTGATTTGATTAAAATTCCTGTCGATGTATGGATGAGGAATAAAACCTGGACGGTATATTATCCGACAAATGAAGAAGTTGTTTCGGTTGTTTTAGATCCAAAACATGTTTTGCCGGATGTTGATGACAGTAATAATATTTGGAGAGGAAATTAACATTTGCATTCTCTCATATGCATCATGCTTGAAACAAAATTTGCCTTCTATGAATAGGCCTAGGAAGATTTTCCGATTCTTCATCGGTAAAAGATTCCAGACTATGAATAGAATGGCTAATTTTGACTATTACTTAAAGAAGCTGGCTTTCAGCTTTTCTGCATCAATTATTGCTTCTGGTTCTTCGAGTTTAATTAACCAGCCTTTTTGTTTAAGGAGGGTGATTTCTTCTTTGGCAACGGAAAGGTCTTTTCCTTTAATGCTTTTGTGAAAAATAATTGGGGTTTTAGGCTCTACGTTTGCTGGCGTATTGGTTAATATTTCCAATCTGAATTTAGGCCAGATCTGAATATCACCCAGTTGGGCTGAGTAGATCTTTTTAGTTGTATTGGGAGCAATAATCCCCGCAAATTCTCCTTTAAAAGTTTCCTGTTTTTCTGTGCTCAGGCTGGCTAAGAGCTGGTAAGATGTTTCGTTGACAAGGTGAAAATGCGCTACTGAGCTGCTATGTTGATCAGTAACCAAAGCCAGATAAATACCGTCTTTTTTGAACTGGGCCTCCGGGACAACTATGTTGGGTTTATTTGTCACCACATCGTTGTCGGTGATATCACCATGCACCAATGTTACTTTGGTAGCCAGAACAGGGATTTCAAAATCATTTGAGTCTGTTACTCCAATGGTATCTTTATCAATAATCCGGGTAATATACCCTTCAATGTTTTCGTCTACAAAACGAACAAAGTCACCCAGTTTTAAATCCATAATATTGTTGTATTTCGTACAAATTTAGTTATTCTTATTATTTTTGCACTATGGCAGCACGAGAACAGATAAACAATCCACTACATGGCAAGACGCTTGAATTTATATTGAAGCAGTTGGTATGGCACTATGGCTGGGAAGAGATGGGGATGTTGGTTAGGATTGATTGTTTTAATAACAATCCAACACTTAAATCAAGTTTGAAATTCTTGCGTAAGACAGATTGGGCGCGAAAAAAAGTAGAAAAATTATACTTGAATACTTTTCATTAATCTCCTATATTGCGGTGAAGTAGTTTTTAAAATGAACCTCCCAAGATCAGTTAATCTTTATTTTTCTCTTTTCTTTTTAGGTTTCCTGGTCGCTGCCGGTAATTTACAGGCGCAGGAAGTGGGGGATGTTCGAAGTAGTATTGAATTCTCTCCCCAGGTTTCTGTAGGGGCATTTACAGCTGAGCATAAATTGCGTGGTACAGCATATGGGGGTGAGTTGATTTACCATATGAATACTATTGCCCACCCCAGGCCATGGATGAAGCTTTTGAATTTGAAAAGTCTTGATCTGGTTTTCAATTATAAGAATATGAGCGACATTGTAATGGTGTCAGATCCGAGGCCGAATAGGTTTGGGGATTCATATGCACTGATCGCTGCACTTAACTTTTCGTTATTAAAGATAAAAGGAACCGAGTTGCTGCTTACGCCAGGATTTGGATTTGGGTATTTGGGGGAAACCTGGTTTACCAATGAAAATATACTGGTAGGTAGTCATCTCAATTTTTCGTCGCGGATTGCATTAAAATTAGCTACTCAAATTGGGTCATCCACAAAGCTATTGGCCGGGATAGACGTTCTCCATTTTTCTAATGCGGCGATTAGGGTGCCAAACAATGGGATGAATGTGAGCAGTGTTAGTTTGGGGATTGCCCAGTCATTGAATGTGAGGAAGACTGTTAATGATACTGTATCCTCTAGAAACCCTGCGGAATACAAAAAGCATAGTGTGGATTTTGGGGTTAATATCGGGCGACGTGGAGTGTACAGGAGTAAAGATGGCTTGTATAAGACTGGTTTATATGCGGGGTACAATTATAGACTGAACCCTGTTCTTGCTTTGGGTGCAGGAGTAGATGCCGTTTATTACCATACTATTTATGATCCGCTGAGGAATGAGGAAACTTTTCAATCTAAAGCAAGCTCGTTTGACCGATGGCGGGTAGGAGCGGCTATCGGACCAGATTTGTGGCTGGGTAGATTGGGGGTGATGACTAAATATGGTTATTATTTGCATTACAATAGTCTGAAGGATATGAAGACCTATTGGACTGCCGGATTGAAGTATCAAATTATGGAGCGGCTAGCTGTTCAGGCTAAAATGTATTTGCATCAAACTGAAGCCGATTTTGTAGGGTTTGGATTGATTGTTACGCCCTAAAAAAATTAGATTTAGTGATAGAAATTTGGGTATGTAATTATGCCTTTGTCTTTTAAGGGATTAAATTTGTGTTAACCCCTTGATTTATAAAATGTATTGTCTTACCTTTGCAGTCCCTTATTGAGGGGTAAAGTTTTTAAACATTAATAGAAAAACAAAAAAAGAACAATGCCAACCATTCAACAATTAGTTAGAAAAGGTAGAGTAGCACTGGAGTTCAAGAGTAAGTCTCCGGCGTTGGACAGCTGTCCACAGCGAAGAGGTGTATGTACACGTGTATATACCACTACCCCTAAAAAACCAAACTCAGCAATGCGTAAAGTTGCGCGTGTACGTTTAACCAATGGTAAAGAGGTTAATGCTTACATCCCTGGAGAAGGTCACAACCTACAGGAGCACTCAATCGTATTGATCCGTGGTGGTCGTGTTAAAGATTTGCCAGGTGTACGTTATCACATCATCCGTGGAGCATTAGATACTTCAGGTGTTGCTGGTCGTAACCAACGTCGTTCTAAATACGGAACAAAACGTCCTAAGCCAGGACAAGTAGCTGCGGCACCAACAAAAGGTAAAAAGAAATAATTAGGAGGAAAACAAAATGAGAAAGTCAAAACCAAAAAAGAGAATCATTCTTCCTGATCCGAAATTTAACGATGTTCAGGTGACCCGTTTCGTAAACAACATGATGTTTGACGGAAAGAAATCTATCGCTTATTCAATTTTTTATGATGCTGTAGAATTGGCAGAGAAAAAAGCTGGTGAGAATGGATTAGAAGTATGGAAACGTGCTTTAACTAATGTAATGCCTGCAGTAGAGGTTAAGTCACGCCGTGTTGGTGGTGCTAACTTTCAGGTTCCTACAGAGGTTAGACCTGACCGTAAGATTGCTTTAGGCATGAAATGGTTAATTTCATATGCACGCAAACGTGGTGAAAAAACAATGAAAGAGAAATTAGCAGGTGAAATCGTTTCAGCAGCTAAAGGTGAAGGTGCAGCAGTGAAGAAAAAAGAAGATACGCATAAAATGGCTGAAGCCAACAAAGCGTTCTCTCATTTCCGTTTCTAATTATTAGAGAATCATAAAATGTCAAGAGATTTAAAATTTACAAGAAATATTGGAATTGCGGCTCACATTGATGCGGGTAAAACCACAACAACTGAGCGTATTCTTTATTATGCTGGGGTAAACCACAAGCTTGGTGAGGTTCACGAAGGTGCATCTACCATGGACTGGATGGTACAAGAGGCTGAACGTGGGATAACCATCACGTCTGCTGCTACTACTGTTTTCTGGCCTTACCGCGGTAACAAATATCAGGTAAACGTTATCGATACTCCTGGACACGTGGATTTTACCGTAGAGGTAAACCGTTCATTACGTGTTTTGGATGGATTGGTGTTTTTATTTTCAGCTGTTGATGGTGTTGAGCCTCAATCTGAAACTAACTGGCGTTTAGCTAACAACTATGCAGTTCCACGTATCGGTTTTGTTAACAAAATGGACCGTTCAGGAGCTGACTTCTTAAAAGTTGTTAAACAAGTAAGAGACATGCTGGGTAGCCATGCAGTTCCTTTGCAATTACCAATCGGTTCTGAAGATAGCTTTAAAGGGGTTGTTGATTTGATTAACAACCGTGGTATTGTTTGGAATGAGCATGATAAAGGTATGACCTTTACTGAAGTGCCTATTCCCGATGATATGTTAGGTGAGGTTGCTGAGTGGAGAGAGAATTTATTAGAAGCTGTTGCTGATTATGATGAGTCATTAATGGAGAAATTCTTTGATGATCCTAACTCAATCACTGAGCGTGAGATTCTTGATGCATTGCGTAAAGCAACTTTAGATGCAAAAATCGTTCCTATGGTTTGTGGTTCATCTTTCAAAAACAAAG
Organism: Candidatus Pedobacter colombiensis; assembly: GCA_029202485.1. Taxonomy (NCBI): domain Bacteria; kingdom Pseudomonadati; phylum Bacteroidota; class Sphingobacteriia; order Sphingobacteriales; family Sphingobacteriaceae; genus Pedobacter; species Candidatus Pedobacter colombiensis. The sequence goes on from CP119313.1 coordinate 371,791, forward strand.
GTGTTCAAACCATGTTGGATTTGGTAATGGAGCTATTGCCTTCGCCAATGGATGTTGATGGTATCACTGGTACCAATCCTGAAACAGGTGCAGAAGTAACCCGTCAACCAGATGTAAACGAGCCTTTTGCAGCTTTAGCATTTAAAATTGCAACGGATCCTTTCGTAGGTCGTTTGTGTTTTATCCGTGTTTACTCAGGTAACTTAGAAGCAGGTTCGTACGTTTATAACGCACGTTCTGAGAGCAAAGAGCGTATTTCTCGTATCTTCCAAATGCATGCTAACAAGCAAAACCCAATTCCTAACGTAGGTGCTGGTGATATTGCTGCTGTAGTAGGATTTAAAGATATCAAAACAGGTGATACACTTTGTGATGAGAAAAATCCGATCATTCTTGAGTCTATGGATTTCCCTGAGCCAGTTATCGGTTTAGCTATTGAGCCAAAAACTCAGGCTGATGTTGATAAATTGGGTATTGGTCTTGGTAAACTTGCAGAAGAGGATCCTACATTCAGAGTTCAGACAGATCAGGAAACTGGTCAGACTGTAATCTCTGGTATGGGTGAGCTTCACTTAGATATCTTGATTGACCGCTTAAGACGTGAGTTTAAAGTTGAGGTTAACCAAGGTGCTCCTCAGGTTGCTTACAAAGAAGCAATCCACGGTAGTGTTCAACATCGTGAGACTTATAAAAAACAATCAGGTGGTCGTGGTAAATTCGCGGATATCCAGGTTGTTATTTCTCCAATCGATGCTGACTTTGAAAAAGGTGGTTTACAATTCGTAAACGAAATCACTGGTGGTGCTATTCCTCGTGAATTTATTCCTTCAGTTGAGAAAGGTTTTGCGGCTTCAATGGCTAATGGAGTATTGGCTGGATATCCACTTCCAGACATGAAAGTTCGCTTAATTGATGGTTCATTCCACGCAGTCGATTCAGATGCTTTATCATTTGAGCTTGCTGCTAAAATGGCTTACCGTGAGGCATTACCTAAATGTAGTCCAGTATTGATGGAGCCTATCATGAAAATCGAGATCCTTACCCCTGAAGAAAACATGGGTGATGTAATCGGTGATATGAACCGTCGTCGTGGTCAGCTTTTAGGTATGGATACACGTAATGGTGCTCAGGTAATTAAAGCAACTGTACCTCTTTCTGAGATGTTTGGTTATGTAACCCAGTTACGTACCATTACTTCTGGTCGTGCAACTTCTACAATGGAGTTTGATCACTACGAACCAGCTCCTAAAAACGTACAGGATGAAGTAATTGCTAAATCAAAAGGTAGAATCAAGTCGGTAGAATAATTATAGATGAAGGAATAAAGAGCAAGGATAAAAGATATGGTGTTTATGCATTATGGTCTTTATTCCTTGTTCCTTCCTTCTTAATCTAAAAGATAAATCTGACCCTTGTTATTAATAGCTCTAACATTGGTCGTAATTTTAAATATCATGAGCCAAAGAATCAGAATCAAATTAAAATCTTACGATTATAATCTGGTAGATAAATCTGCTGAGAAAATCGTAAAAACTGTTAAACCTACGGGTGCAGTGGTTAGCGGACCTATTCCGTTGCCTACAGAAAAGAAAATTTTCACTGTTTTGCGTTCACCACACGTGAACAAAAAAGCACGTGAGCAATTTCAATTATGTGCTTACAAGCGTTTGTTAGATATTTATAGCTCTAACTCAAAAACAGTTGATGCATTAATGAAACTTGAATTACCTAGCGGTGTTGAAGTAGAAATTAAAGTTTAACTATATTGACAGTTAAAAAGAAAAGCCTTCCTGATCATTTCGGGAAGGCTTTTCTTTTTGTAATTGTTTATTTACCTCAGTTTTTTAATTCGTCAAGTTTGTTGCGTTCATCCTGGAGTTCCCTCGCTAGTTTTTTCTCCTTATCATTTGCCTTAGTTTTATAGGATTGATATTCCTGAGCGATTTCCTCATATAGGGTGCTACGGTATTTTGCTTCATGGATGTGTTTAGCAGATCTCAGGATGACGAAGGCTAGGGCAGCAGCCAGGCCAATTATCAAACTCCATACAATGGTGTTGTAGTTTGATTTGGTAAATGATATCCCGAGGAAATTGATCTCGTTTACTTTTGCGTTTGTGCCGGCTAGTGCACTTTCTTTTCCACTGATCTGATTTTTTAAATCTGCGATACTTTTTTCATGATCTTTAAGCTTTTGGTTAGCGCCTGCAAGTTGCTTGCGTGTTGTTATGAGGGTGTCGCTAAGGCTTTGCCAGAAGGCGTTCATCCTGTTCGGATTTACAAGTTTATATCCGTTTATAGATTTAGATTTTGCAAGCATCAGTTGGTATTGTCCTTTTAAGCTTGGGTCGACTTTAGTGGAATCATTTGTTAACTGGCCCTGAGCAGTGAAGCTCAGTATTAAAGCCGAAAGAATAGGGAGTATTACTTTTTTCATTGGAATATAATTTTGTTTTTTAATTGTAATGAAGCTATCATGAGTAATATTCATCGCTGCTTGTGTGTTTTTACTCATGATGGTTTCATCATATGGGTATTGGTTTATGTCTAATTTAACAATGATATTTTAATTTTATTGTGTTCTGGTTGTAGATAGTATATTTGCAGCAATGTCGGTATTACTATTTACAATTATAGTTTTGATAGGGGCTTTTTTGGCCGGATTGGTGGGCTCGCTTACAGGCCTGGGTGGTGGGGTAATCATTATTCCATTGTTAACACTTGGACTGGGTGTTGATATTCATTATGCAATAGGTGCATCGATCATATCTGTAATTGCTACTTCATCGGGTTCTGCTGCTGCATATGTTAAGGAGGGGATCACAAATATCCGGATTGGGATGTTTTTAGAGATTGCCACTACTATAAGTGCAATTATTGGTGCGATAGTAACTGTTTTTATTAATCCAAGCTATATTGCTGTTATTTTCGGCTTGATCCTTTTGTTTTCTGCCGTGATGATGGTTCGTAAGAAAGTAGATCATTCTGATAATGATACTTCTGGGAATCTGGCTGTATTTTTTAAGCTGAATGGTACTTATCCTGTCGATGGTGGTGTTAAGAAATATGCTGTACACAATGTGATTGGAGGATTTTTAATGATGTTTGTTGCGGGCATCATATCTGGTTTACTTGGGATTGGTTCGGGTGCATTGAAAGTCATCGCTATGGATAATATCATGAGAATTCCGTTTAAGGTATCAACTACCACAAGTAACTTTATGATGGGTGTAACTGCGGCTGCAAGTGCGATCGTTTATCTTCACAGGGGACAGATTGATCCGGGAATAGCAATGCCTGTAACTGTGGGGGTATTACTTGGGGCTACCATTGGATCGAAAATATTGGTTAGAACTAAAACGGATAAGCTAAAAGTGGTATTTGCGGTTGTGGTTACTTTTTTAGCAATTCAAATGATTTATAATGGATTATCTGGTAGGTTATGATAAAGGAGAGTAAGAATTTTTTTGCCGACAAAGATATACAGGTTATTTTGGGTACCCTGCTTAGGGTAGGAGTGATTTCTTCTATGACGGTTGTGTTTATAGGGGGACTTATTTATCTGTTTTTTAACCATGCAAATGTGGTTGATTATAGTAAGTTTGATTCCGGGAAGTCGGGGTTCTCTTCTATTGCTGCAATTTTTAATGGATTGACCACTATGGATGGGGCCGCAATTATTCAATTTGGCACTTTATTGTTGATTTTTACGCCGATAGCCAGGGTTGTTTTTTCGGTTTTCAGTTTCCTGATTGAGCGGGATTATATGTATGTTTTGATTGGTTTAATGGTTTTATCCATTATCTTATATAGTTTAAGCGACAATTTAGTTGGTTAAAACTAGCTTTAATTGTGTGCTACCCAGTGAAAACAAATTTTTAGCGATTATTTGAAAAATATTTAGCTAACTATTTGAAAATTAAGATTTCTTTCTTATTTTTGCCCTCCCTTAAGTGGGATGTGTATCCACCTTGAACGAAGCCCTACTGCTTCGATGGGTGTTAAATTAAAAAAAGAAAATGTCAGGTATTATTGGAAAAAAAGTAGGAATGACCAGCATATTCGACGCGGATGGTAAAAACATACCATGTACTGTGATCGAAGCTGGACCTTGTGTTGTAACACAGGTAAAGACCGAAGAGAAAGACGGTTACGTTTCAGTTCAGTTAGGTTTCGACGAAGCCAAAGAAAAGAACACTACCATGCCTCTTAAAGGCCACTTTGCGAAAGCAAGCACTACCCCAAAACGTAAATTGGTTGAGTTTGAGCCGTTTGAAGAATCACTTAGCTTAGGTGATACTGTAACGGTGAGTATCTTCAACGAAGGTGATTTTGTGGATGTAGTTGGTACGTCAAAAGGTAAAGGTTTCCAGGGTGTTGTAAAACGTCATGGTTTCGGTGGTGTTGGTGGGCAAACTCACGGACAGCACAACAGGATGCGTGCGCCAGGTTCATTGGGTGCTGCTTCGTATCCTTCTCGTGTATTTAAAGGTATGCGTATGGCGGGTAGAATGGGTGGTGACAGAGTGAAAGTTCAGAACTTACAAGTTTTGAAAGTTTATGCTGATCAAAATCTAGTTGTAGTTAGTGGTTCCGTTCCAGGAGCTAAGGGTTCTTACGTAATCTTAGATAAGTAAGCAGATGGAAGTTAAAGTATTAAACATTTCAGGAAAAGAGACAGGTGCCAAGGTGCAACTCCCTGAGTCGGTATTTGGCATAACGCCTGTTGACCACGCAATTTATTTAGATGTTAAACAGTATTTGGCTAATCAACGTCAAGGTACTCACAAGTCTAAACAACGTAATGAGATTGCTGGTTCAACCCGTAAACTATATAAACAAAAAGGTACTGGTGGTGCTCGCGCCGGAAGTATTAAATCTCCATTGTTCAACGGTGGTGGTCGTGTATTTGGCCCTCAGCCACGTGACTATAGCTTCAAATTGAACAAAAAATTAAAATCATTAGCACGTAAGTCTGCTTTATCATATAAGGCTCAAGACAACAATGTTGTGGTTTTAGAAGATTTTACTTTTGATTCGATCAAAACTAAAAACTATATCAATTTGGTTAGTGCATTAAACTTGACTAACGAAAAGACATTGTTGGTTTTACCTACACAAAATAACAATATCTATTTATCAAGCAGAAACATTCAGAAAGTGAAAGTAATTACTGCAGATCAGTTAAATACTTATGATGTATTAAACTGTGGCAAACTTTTGTTAACTGCGGATTCTGTTAAAACAATCGAGGAGGCGTTTGCCAAGTAATATGGAATTTTTAAAGAAACCAATATTAACAGAGAAAGCTTCTGCATTAACAGAGAAGTCTAATCGCTTTACTTTTAAAGTAGAACCTAAAGCAAATAAATTGCAGATTAAGGGAGCCATAGAAAAAATGTACGGCGTTAACGTTTTAGCCATTAACACAATGGTTGTAAATGGTAAAATTAAGTCCAGAAATACTAAAGGCGGATTAGTTACGGGACGTAGCCCGAAATACAAGAAAGCGATTGTAACCCTGGCTGCAGGTGAGACAATTGATTATTACTCGAATATTTAATAAGAATTGAATAATTTATAACTATGGGCTTAAGAAAATTTAAACCAGTTACTCCGGGTACCCGCTTTAGAGTTGGTGCCAGCTTTACGGAGATTACAGCAACCAAGCCCGAAAAATCATTGGTTGTATCTTCTAAGAAATCGGGAGGACGTAACAATACAGGAAAGATGACTATGCGCTACATGGGTGGTGGTCACAAAAAATCTTACCGTTTAATTGACTTTAAACGTGATAAGTTTGATATTCCTGCAACAGTAGCTACTGTTGAGTACGATCCAAACCGTACAGCACGTATTGCATTGTTACATTATGCAGACGGCGAGAAGCGTTATATTATTGCACCGGAAGGTTTGCAAGTTGGGCAGAAGGTAGTGTCGGGTGATACCGCAACTCCTGAGGTGGGAAATACTTTAAAATTGAGCAATATTCCTTTGGGATCTATTGTACACAATGTGGAGATTAATCCAGGTCGTGGTGCTCAGTTGGCACGTAGCGCTGGTGCTTATGCACAATTGGCAGCTCGTGATGGTAAATATGCTACATTGAAAATGCCTTCAGGTGAAGTAAGATCTATCTTAGTTACTTGTTTAGCAACAATCGGAGCTGTTTCCAATTCAGATCATGCGAATGAAGTATTGGGTAAAGCTGGTCGTAGCCGTTGGTTAGGCCGTCGTCCGAGAACACGTCCGGTAGCGATGAACCCGGTAGATCACCCTATGGGTGGTGGTGAGGGTCGCTCATCAGGAGGTCAGCCTCGTTCAAGAAATGGTGTATACTCAAAAGGATTCAAAACCCGTACACTTAAAAAATACTCAAATCGTTTCATCATAGAGAAAAGGAAGAAATAATGGCTCGTTCGATTAAAAAAGGACCTTATATTGACCATAACGTAGAGAAGAAAGTAGTCTCTATGAATGATTCAGGCAAGAAGTCTGTAATTAAAACTTGGTCTCGCAGATCAATGATCTCACCAGATTTTGTGGGACATACATTTGCAGTGCATAACGGTAATAAATTTATACCGGTATACGTAACAGAAAACATGGTTGGTCATAAACTGGGAGAGTTTGCTCCAACCAGAACATTTAGGGGTCACTCTGAAAAGAAAAAATAATTAAGAGATGGAAGCAGTAGCGAAATTAAACAATTGTCCAACCTCACCACGTAAGATGCGTTTGGTTGTAGATCTTATCAGAGGTGAGCGTGTTGAGAAAGCTTTACATATTTTAAAGTTCACCAATAAAGATGCAGCAATAAGAGTTGAGAAACTATTATTATCAGCTATCAAAAACTGGGAAAATAAAAATGAAGGTTCTCGCCCTGAAGAAAACCAGTTATACGTGAAAACGGTAATGGTAGGCGGTGGTCGTCAGTTAAAAAGATTAAGACCAGCACCTCAAGGACGTGGTTACAGAATACGTAAGCGTTCAAACCATGTAACTTTGGTAGTAGATAGTAAAAACGTTGAAACTCAAAACTAATTAACAGAAATGGGACAAAAAGCACATCCAATAGGTAACAGGTTAGGAATCATCAAAGGTTGGGATTCTAACTGGTTCGGTGGCAACAACTATGCTGATAAATTAGTTGAGGACGAAAAAATAAGAAAATACCTTTCTGTACGTATCGCAAAAGGTGGTGTATCAAAAGTTGTTATCGAGCGTACGTTGAAACGTATTACGGTTACAATCCACACTGCTCGTCCAGGTATTGTGATTGGAAAAGCAGGGGCTGAGGTTGATAAGATCAAAGAAGAGTTGAAGAAATTGACTAAAAAGGAAATTCAAATCAACATTTTTGAGATTAAACGTCCTGAGCTTGATGCACAATTAGTAGCAGAAGGTGTTGCAAAACAATTAGAAGCAAGGATCTCATTCCGTAGAGCAATGAAATCTACTATCGCATCAACAATGCGTATGGGTGCTGAAGGTATCAAAATTATGACTTCTGGTCGTTTAGGTGGTGCTGAGATGGCTCGTAGCGAACAGTATAAAGAAGGAAGAATTCCTTTGCATACTTTCCGTGCAGACATTGACTATGCATTAGCAGAGGCTTTAACTACTTATGGTAAAATAGGTGTTAAAGTATGGATCTGTAAGGGTGAGGTTTACGGTAAACGTGATCTTTCTCCAAACATCGGTGCAACGAGCAATGCTCCAGGCAAAGGTGGCAGACCAGAAGGTGCTTTTGGCGGTAGAGACAGAGATAACCGTGGCGGTGGCGACAGAAGAAACGATAACCGCGGTGGTGGTAATCGTGGCGGAAGAGGCCCTGGTCAAGGCGGTCCTGGTGCAGGAAATAATAGAGGTGGAAATTCTCAGAACAGAGGTCCTCGTAAATAATTAGTTAACAAATCGTTTTACGATAATATTAAAATAAAATGTTACAGCCAAAAAGAACGAAGTTCAGAAAGATGCAGAAGGGCAGAATGAAAGGTTTAGCAACTCGTGGTGCTGAATTATCATTCGGGTCTTTTGGGATCAAATCTTTAGAGTCGACCTGGATTACCAGTCGTCAGATAGAGGCAGCCCGTATCGCCGTAACTCGTTTCATGAAACGTGAAGGTCAGGTATGGATTAGAATATTCCCGGACAAACCGGTGACTAAGAAACCAGCTGAGGTACGTATGGGTAAAGGTAAAGGTGCTCCTGAATATTGGGTAGCCGTAGTTAGACCTGGACGCATCATTTTTGAAGCAGAGGGTGTTCCTTTAGAAGTTGCTAAAGAAGCAATGCGTTTAGCAGCTCAAAAATTACCGATCCAAACAAAATTTGTAGTACGTAGAGATTACGTAGAAGCATAATTAGTGTAGGGTTGAATGTTGTAAGTAACTTGTTATTACAACCTCTGGACCCGCAAAATAAAAATTAATAAAATGAAGAACTCAGAAATTACAGGGCTTTCACAAGAAGAGCTAGTAGCCAGGATTGCAGAAGAGACAGAAAACTTAGTTAAGTTAAAGTTTGCGCATACAATTTCGGCTATAGAAAACCCAAGCCGCATTAGCAAGGTTAGGAGAAATATTGCCCGATTAAATACTGAAGTGACTAAGCGTAAAGCGGAGTCTGCTACTGAAACTAAATAACTTTAGAGTCGAAATGGAAAGACAATTAAGAAAAACAAGAACCGGGTTGGTGGTAAGCAACAAGATGGATAAATCTATTGTTGTAGCGGTAGAACGTAAAGTGAAACACCCGATCTATGGTAAGTTTGTTAAGAAAACTACCAAATTTATGGCTCATGACGAGAAAAACGATTGCGGTATTGGAGATACAGTACTGATCATGGAGACTCGTCCGCTGAGTAAAAACAAGAACTGGAGATTAGTGGAAATTTTAGAAAGGGCTAAATAACATGGTACAACAGGAATCAAGATTAAACGTAGCCGATAATAGCGGCGCAAAAGAAGTATTGGTTATCCGTGTACTTGGTGGTACTGGAAAGAGATATGCTTCTATTGGTGACAAAATCGTTGTTACCGTGAAAAGTGCATTACCTTCTGGAAACATTAAGAAAGGAACAGTTTCTAAAGCAGTTGTTGTAAGAACAAAGAAAGAGATCAGACGTAAAGATGGTTCTTACATCCGTTTCGACGACAATGCAGCAGTATTATTAAATGCACAAGATGAGCCGCGCGGTACACGTATTTTTGGCCCGGTAGCGAGAGAACTGCGTGAAAAACAATTCATGAAAATTGTATCATTAGCACCGGAGGTATTATAAAATGAAAAATAAAGTAACTACACCAAAAATAAAAATCCGTAAGGGTGATTTAGTAAAGGTTATCGCCGGCGATTCAAAAGGTCAGCAAGGAACTGTACTTTCAGTATTGGTTTCTAAAAGCAGAATACTTGTAGAAGGTGTTAACCTTGTATCAAAACATACAAAACCAAATGCTGCTACCCCTAATGGTGGTATCATTAAAAAAGAGGCTGCTCTTCATATTTCTAACGTAGCGCTGATTGACCCTAAAACAGGTGCAACTACGCGCGTTGGCAGAAAGCTTAATGCTGATGGGAAATTGGTTAGGGTATCTAAAAAATCAGGAGAGGAGATCAAATAATGGCTTACGTACCAAGATTAAAAAGTAAATATAAAGAGGAAATTGTAACGGCACTTAAAGATAAGTTCAATTACAAAAGCGTTATGCAAGTTCCTAAGTTGGAGAAAATCTCTATCAACCAGGGTGTTGGTCGTTTCGCTGTAACTGACAAAAAGATTATGGACAGCTCTATTTTAGAGATGAGTACAATCGCTGGTCAGCAAGCAGTAGGCGCAAAATCTAAAAAAGATATCTCAAACTTTAAATTGCGTAAAGGTATGCCAGTAGGTGTACGTGTAACTTTACGTGATAACAACATGTATGAGTTTTTAGACCGTTTAATTTCCGTAGCTTTGCCACGTATCCGTGATTTCAAAGGTATCAATGATAAAGGTTTTGATGGTAAAGGAAATTACACTTTAGGTGTAACTGAGCAAATCATCTTCCCTGAGATCAACATCGATAAAATCAACAAGATTTTAGGTATGGATATTACATTTGTAACATCTGCTACTACTGACGTTGAGGCATTGGAACTTTTAAAACAATTTGGGTTACCATTTAAAAATCAAAAAACAGAGCAATAATGGCAAAAGAAGGAGTAAAAGCTCGCGAAATTAAGCGCCAAAAATTGGTTGCTAAATATGCAGAGAAACGTGCAGAACTTAAAGCTGCAGGTGATTACGAAGGACTAGATAAGTTACCAAAAAACTCATCAGCAGTACGTTTACACAATCGTTGTAAATTAACTGGTCGTCCTCGTGGATATATGCGTACTTTCGGTATATCAAGGGTATTGTTCCGTGATATGGCTTTAGCAGGAAAAATTCCTGGAGTAAGAAAAGCAAGCTGGTAACCCCAGCTTACTTCTGTTTAAGGTTCAATTCCTTAAGCGATAAACAAAAACATTAACCGATGGAAGGTCGTCTCGAATAGGTCGGGAAGGAAACCACTATCACAATTATATAACAATGAATACAGATCCAATAGCAGATTATCTTACAAGAGTAAGAAATGCCATTAAGGCAAATCACAGAATTGTAGAGATTCCTGCATCAAACCTGAAAAAGGAAATTACTAAAGTACTTTTTGACAAAGGTTACATCGCTAACTACAAATTTGAGGACACTACGGTTCAAGGAATAATTAAAATCGCTTTGAAATACAATGCGATCACTAAAATTCCTGCTATCCGCACGTTAACACGTATTAGCAAACCAGGTTTAAGGCAGTATGCCGGCGTAGAGAATATGCCAAGAGTATTAAACGGTTTAGGTATTGCAATTTTGTCTACATCTAAAGGTGTTATGACAGATAAAGAAGCTGCTAAACTAAACATTGGTGGCGAAGTTTTGTGTCACGTTTATTAATTAAAGGAGGATAGCAAAATGTCAAGAGTAGGAAAAGCCCCAATTAATGTACCTGCAGGCGTAATGGTTACGGTAGCTAAAGATAACGTAGTAACTGTTAAAGGTCCTAAAGGAGAATTAACTCAAGCAGTGGATTCAGATATCACTGTAAGTCAAGAAGATGGTGTGTTGACTGTACAACGTCCATCAGATCAAAAAAGACACAAAGCATTACATGGTTTATACCGTGCTTTGATCAATAATATGGTTATTGGTGTAACAGAAGGTTATAAAATTTCTCAAGAACTGGTAGGTGTTGGTTACCGTGCTACAAACACAGGAAACACTTTAGACTTAGTTTTGGGTTTTTCTCACCACTATGTGTTCCAATTACCGGAAGAGATTAAAGTGACTACAACCTCAGAAAAAGGTCAGACTCCTAAAATTATTTTAGAAAGTATTGACAAACAATTGATCGGACAAGTAGCGGCAAAAATCCGTTCGTTACGTGCACCAGAGCCATATAAAGGTAAAGGTATCAAGTTTGTAGGCGAAGTGTTAAGAAGAAAAGCAGGTAAATCAGCTTCTAAAAAATAATCATCATGGCAGGGAAAAAATTATCTCGTAGAGATCGTATAAAAAAAGGTATCAGAAAAAGATTAACAGGTTCTGAAGACCGTCCACGTTTATCGGTTTATAGAAGCAATAAAGGGATTTATGCTCAAATTATTAACGACGTAACCGGTAGCACAATTGTATCAGCTTCATCTTTATCTAAAGATTTTTCAGGTACAGGCAATAAATCTGAGCAATCAGTAGCTGTAGGTAAATTAGTGGCTGAAAAAGCAATCGCAGCAGGTATTAAACAAGTTGTTTTCGATAGAAATGGCTATTTGTACCATGGTCGCGTTAAATCGTTGGCAGAAGGTGCTCGCGAAGCTGGTTTAGAATTTTAATCTGAAAATTAGATAAGAATGTCAACTATCAATATAAAAAGAGTTAAGACTAGCGAGATCGAATTAAAAGATCGTTTAGTTAGCATACAGCGCGTAGCCAAAGTAACCAAAGGTGGTCGTACTTTCAGCTTCTCAGCCATCGTGGTTGTTGGAGATGAGAACGGAATCGTGGGTTACGGATTGGGTAAAGCGAAAGAGGTAACAGAAGCAATTGCTAAAGGCATTGATGATGCTAAAAAGAACTTGGTAAAAGTTCCTTTGTTAAATGGTACTGTACCTCACGAGCAGATCGGTAAATTTTCTGGAGGTTTTGTTTTAATTAAACCTGCAGCAGTTGGTACCGGAGTTATTGCTGGTGGTGCGATGCGTGCTGTATTAGAGAGTGCTGGTGTACATAACGTACTTGCAAAATCAAAAGGTTCATCAAATCCTCACAACGTGGTAAAAGCAACTGTAGATGCTTTAACTAAAATGCGTGATGCTTACACTGTTGCACAGCAACGTGGTGTTGATTTAAATAAAGTTTTTAACGGATAATATTATGGCTAAGATCAAAATAACCCAGGTAAAAAGCATTATCGACAGAAGCGAACGCCAAAAAAGAACAATGCAAGCTTTAGGTTTAACTAAAATGAACCAAAGCGTAGAAGTTGAAGCCACTGCAGCCATTATAGGAATGGTTAGAAAAGTGAATCACTTAATAGCAATTGAGAGTATATAATTTATAAAAAGGTTGTTAATGTAGTTAATATAATTACATTTGCAACCTTTGTATATTGTTTCACCGTTGCCCTGATTAGTGAAAGCGAAGGGCAGCACAATAAGTTTCAAGAAATGAACTTAAGTAATTTAAAACCTGCAGCAGGTTCTACTAAAAATAGTAAGAGAATTGGTCGTGGTACTGGTTCTGGTCGCGGTGGTACTTCCACTCGTGGTCACAAAGGTGCTGGATCACGTTCTGGTCACAAAACCAAAATCGGTTTTGAAGGTGGTCAGATGCCATTACAACGCCGTGTACCTAAGGTAGGTTTCAAACCTATTAACCGTGTTGAATACGTTGGTGTAAACTTAGACGTATTGCAAGGTTTGGCAGAAAAGTTTAACTTAACAACCATAGATTTTGCTATCTTGCAACAACATGGTTTAGCATCTAAAAACGACTTAGTTAAAGTTTTAGGTCGTGGTGAAGTTAAATCTAAGATAGAAGTTAAAGCACATGCTTTTTCTGCAACCGCACAAAAAGCTATTGAGGCTGTTGGAGGCTCAATCGAAAAATTGTAATTAATGAAGAAGCTGTTTACTACTTTAAGTAATATTTGGAAAATTCAAGAATTAAAAGAGCGTATAGTTTATACGCTCGTAATTCTTTTAGTTTATAGGTTTGTATCTCACGTGGTTTTACCAGGTGTAGACGCAACACTTTTAGGCGATAATACAAAGTCAGGCATTTTAGGTCTATTGGATATGTTTGCGGGGGGATCATTCTCACGGGTATCTATATTGGCCTTGGGTGTTATGCCTTATATTTCAGCCTCTATTGTAGTTCAGCTATTAGGTATTGCCGTTCCTTCTTTTCAGAAAATGCAAAAGGAGGGTGAAAGCGGAAGAAAGAAACTTAATCAGATTACACGCTATTTAACTGTAGCCATTACCGCTGTTCAGGCGATTGGTTATGTTAAAACTCAAGTTCCTACTGAAGCTATCATTATTGATCATGGCTTATTCTTTGTGCTTGCAACCTTTGTTTTGGCTGCTGGTACATTGTTTGTGATGTGGTTAGGTGAGAAGATTACAGATAAGGGTATTGGTAACGGTATTTCACTAATCATTATGGTTGGTATTATTGCCCGTTTACCTGTAGCATTGTCACAGGAAATAAGCTCAAGAGTTGTTGGTGAAGGTGGTGGATTGATTGCGCTTGTTCTTGAAATTGTTGCGCTTTTTGCGGTTGTGATGTTTACCATCATGATTGTTCAAGGTGTACGCAAGGTTCCTGTTCAGTATGCGAAAAGAATTGTTGGTAACAGACAATTCGGAGGAGTAAGACAGTATATCCCATTAAAGGTTAATGCTGCCGGTGTAATGCCAATCATTTTTGCTCAGGCATTAATGTTTATTCCTGCAACGTTAACAGGGTTCTTCCCTTCGTTACAGAATACCTGGTTGATTCAGTTTAGTGATTATACCTCATTAGCATATAGTTTAACATTTGCATTTTTAATTATTGCATTTACATTCTTCTATACTGCAATAACTGTTAATCCAACTCAAATGTCGGATGATATGAAGAAGAATGGTGGATTTATCCCTGGTATCAAGCCAGGATTAGCTACATCATCATTTATTGATGATGTGATTTCTAAGATCACGTTCCCAGGAGCAATTTTCTTAGCTATCATTGCGATCCTTCCTTCAATAGCTGTTAAATTTGGAATCAAATCTGAGTTTGCACATTTTTATGGAGGAACATCTTTATTGATTTTAGTTGGCGTTGTTTTGGATACGTTACAACAGATTGAAAGTTATTTGTTGATGCGTCATTATGATGGATTAATGAAAACAGGTAGAGTTACCGGTCGTACAGGAATTCCTGAAACGAGTGGTAGTAATGCTGTGATTTAATATATAGAATGTCTAAGATCTATTATAAATCAAAAGAAGAAGTAGAACTCATTAGAGAAAGTTCTTTACTGGTATCAAAGACTTTGGCTGAAGTAGCCAAAGTTATTGGTCCCGGTGTTTCCACTCAAAAGCTAAATGATCTGGCAGAGACGTTTATTAAAGACCATGGTGCTATACCTGCTTTTTTAAACTATAACGGGTTTCCTTATTCTTTATGTATTTCGCCGAATGAGCAAGTTGTTCATGGTTTTCCTGGTGATTACGTAATTCAAGAAGGTGATTTGATCTCTGTTGATTGTGGGGTAATTAAGAATAACTTTTTTGGTGATTCTGCTTATACTTTTTCGATCGGTGAGATTGATGCGGAACGGAAGAAGCTGGTAGATGTTACACAAGAATGCTTGAAGCTTGCAATTGAAAAGGCAGTAGTTGGTTCTAGAATAGGTGATGTTGGATATGCAGTGCAGGCTTATGCTGAAGCAAATGGATTTGGAGTAGTAAGAGAGTTAGTTGGTCATGGTGTTGGTGTTAAATTACATGAAAAACCTGAGGTACCTAATTATGGTAGACGGGGGAGTGGAATTAAACTTGAAGAAGGCATGGTTATTGCTATCGAACCAATGATCAATGCAGGTACAGCAGGAGTTAAATTCTGGACTGATGGTTGGACTGTTACCACCTTGGATAATAAGCCATCAGCTCATTTTGAACACACTGTTGCAGTAAAAAAGGGTAATGCAGACGTTTTATCAACCTTTTCATTTATTGAAGAAGTTTTAAAAGAAAAAAAGTAAATAATTAAATTTTTTTATTTAATTTTGCAACCCTGTTTAATAGCAGCTAATTAAGTAAAAATCAATATTATATGGCTAAACAAGCCTCGATTGAACAAGACGGTGTAATAAGAGAAGCACTATCAAATGCTATGTTCCGTGTAGAATTGGAAAATGGCCACGAGATTATCGCTCATATCTCTGGGAAAATGAGGATGCATTATATCAAAATTTTACCAGGGGACAAAGTCAAATTAGAGATGTCGCCTTACGATTTATCAAAGGGCAGGATTACTTATAGATATAAATAAAATGAAAGTTAGGTCATCAATTAAAAAACGTAGTGCTGATTGCAAGGTTATTCGTCGTAAAGGTAAACTTTATGTTATCAACAAGAAAAACCCTAAATTTAAGCAACGTCAAGGTTAAGACATTATTGAAGTATGATATAGATTGGATGTACAGGTTACTCAATCTGTAGTACAATCAAATAATCAAACATTAGTATAAAATATGGCAAGGATATCAGGTATTGATTTACCAAGAAACAAAAGAGGCGAGATTGGATTAACTTACATCTTCGGAGTAGGTAAATCAACTGCACAACGTATATTAACGGAAGCAGGTATCGATTTTAACAAGAAAGTACAGGATTGGTCTGATGATGAGTTATCAGCAATTCGTACCATCATTAACGACGGCGTTAAAGTAGAAGGTGCTTTACGTTCAGAGGTTCAATTGAACATTAAACGTTTAATGGATATCGGTTGTTACCGTGGTTTACGTCACAGAAAAGGTTTGCCTGTACGTGGTCAACGTACTAAGAACAACTCTCGTACACGTAAAGGCAAGAGAAAAACAGTTGCAAACAAGAAAAAAGCTACTAAATAAAATTAGTACTGAATAATAATTATGGCTAAGAGTAAAAAAGTTACCAAAAAGCGTATTGTTGTTATTGAGCCTGTTGGACAGGCGCACATCAATGCTACTTTTAACAATATCATTGTTACCCTAACAAATAACAATGGTCAAACTATTTCATGGTCTTCTGCAGGTAAAATGGGATTCAAAGGTTCTAAAAAGAACACTCCTTATGCGGCAGGTCAAGCTGCATCTGATTGCGGTAAAGTAGCATTTGACTTAGGTTTACGTAAAGTAGACGTTTTTGTTAAAGGTCCTGGTTCTGGTCGTGAATCTGCAATTAGAACATTGCAAGTTTCAGGTATCGAAGTAACCTCAATCAAAGATATTACACCGCTTCCACACAATGGATGTCGTCCTCCTAAGAAGAGAAGAGTTTAATTTATTAATTTTTAAAGCTAAGAGTCTGCAGCGTAAGGTTGTATGATACTTTAAAACGAAAAGCAATGGCAAGATATACAGGACCAAAGTCCAAAATCGCCCGTAAGTTCAGAGAACCAATTTTTGGTCCTGATAAAGTACTAGACAGAAAAAACTACCCTCCTGGGCAACATGGTGCTTCAAAAAGAAGAGGTAAGCAGTCTGAGTACGCAGTACAGTTAATGGAAAAGCAAAAGGTGAAATATACTTATGGTGTATTAGAGCGTCAATTCCGTAACTTATTTACTAAAGCGTCTTCACGTGAAGGTATTACAGGTGATAACTTATTACAATTATTAGAAGCTCGTTTAGATAACACAGTTTACAGATTAGGTATTGCTACAACACGTTCAGCTGCTCGTCAGTTAGTTAGCCATAAACACGTAACAGTTAACGGTGAGGTAGTAAATATACCATCATATCAATTGAAATCTGGTGATGTTATCGCAGTGCGTGAAAAGTCTAAAACTTTAGAAGCTATTACTAATTCAGTAGCTGGTAGAGTGATCAATAAATTCAATTGGTTAGACTGGAATGCAAGTGAATTAACAGGTAAGTTCTTAGCTTATCCTAATCGCGACGAGATACCAGAAAATATCAAAGAAAACCTTATAGTAGAGTTATACTCTAAGTAATATATTTAGTTAATTGCCTTTATGGGCAATTAACTTTTTTACGTTACATATATTTAATAACGATCTAAAAACATTATAAATGGCAATTTTAGCATTTCAGAAACCCGATAAAGTAATCATGCAGAAATCAACTGATTTCGATGGTACATTTGAGTTCCGCCCTTTAGAGCCCGGTTTCGGTGTAACAATTGGTAATGCCTTAAGAAGAATATTGCTTTCTTCTTTAGAAGGTTATGCCATTACAAGTATTCGTTTTTCAGGCGTATCTCATGAGTTCTCTACAATGAAAGGTGTTGTAGAAGATTTGACAGAAATTATTCTTAATTTAAAACAAGTACGTTTCAAAAAAACAGGAGATGCTGGCGATTCAGAGAAAGTTTTTATTTTAGTTAATGGACAGGAGCAGTTTTTAGCTGGTGACATTACTAAATTCTCTAACAACTTCGAGGTGCTTAACCCTGATTTCGTTATTTGTAACATGGAGAAATCTGTTACTTTAGAAGTGGAATTAACCATCAATAAAGGACGTGGTTATGTGCCTGCTGAGGAAAATAAAATCAATGATGCTGTTGTTGGTGTGATCGCAATCGATTCGATCTTCACTCCAATGAAAAATGTAAAATACACGATTGAAAACTATCGTGTTGAGCAAAAAACAGATTATGAAAAATTAATATTAGATATCTCTACAGATGGTTCTATCCATCCTGAAGAAGCACTTAAAGAAGCTGCAAAAATTTTAATCCAGCACTTTATGTTGTTCTCTGATGAGAATTTAGTATTAGAGTCTCAAGCTAAAGAAGAGACTAAAGAAGTTGATGAGGAAATCTTGCATATGCGTAAGATCTTAAAAACTGAATTAGTTGATTTAGATCTTTCAGTTCGTGCATTGAACTGCTTAAAAGCAGCTGATATACGCACTTTAGCTGATCTGGTTTCTTATGATGTGGCTGATATGTTAAAATTCAGAAACTTCGGTAAAAAATCTTTAACAGAGATACAAGAACTTGTTAAATCTAAAAGTTTATCTTTTGGCATGAACTTGTCAAAGTTTAAATTGGACGAAGAATAAGTACAAAATATAAATAACAATATTGTTAATAGTATATAATTCCCTCGGATTAAATTCATAGAGACGGTATATACTGAATAAATCAAAAAATGAGACACGGTAAAAAAGTAAACCACTTAGGAAGAACAGATTCACATCGTAAAGCGATGTTGGCTAACATGGCTTCATCGTTAATTAAGCATAAAAGGATTTCAACAACTTTAGCTAAAGCAAAAGCTTTGCGTATGTATGTTGAGCCTCTTATTACAAAATCTAAATCTGATACTACACATTCTCGTCGTATTGTATTTGGCTATTTGCAAGATAAAGAAACTGTTACTGAATTGTTCCGTGATGTTGCAGCGAAAGTTGCTAACCGTCCGGGTGGTTATACCAGAATCATTAAATTGAACAATCGTTTAGGTGATAACGCTGAAATGGCGTTAATTGAACTGGTTGATTACAATGAGGTTTATGGTAAAGAAGCAGAATCTGCTGAAAAGAAAACAACTCGTCGTGGTAGAAGCAAAGTGAAAAAAGCTGATGCCCCTGCTGCTAAAGCAGAAACGGTAGTTGAAGAAGCTACTACTGAAGCTCCAGTAGCTGAAGAAAAAGCAGAAGATAAAGGCGAATAATTTATTCCCTTATCATAATATAGAAAACCCTGTTCGATTCGGACGGGGTTTTTTGTTTTATTCCTTTTCCAAAAGGTTATCTTTGCAGGGTAATCAATTTTCATGTCCAATCAAGTTTATTTACAGCAATTCAAGGATCTGCTTTCACAAAGCGTGGGAGACAACACATTTGTTAAAATTTCAATGGGAAATTACCAGGGAAATGAAAAGGAATTAAGGAACATTTATATTCGAAGGGTGAAGATTAAAAGAGCAGATATGCTTTCGTTTACTTATCGTTATAAAACAAGGGATATCATCAAGAATTTTTCCATAAGTGAGGGGATTACCTTAGTGGCAAATTTCATCAGCAATGATTTTAAGATTGCGACTTTATTTAGTACTGAAAAGGAGGTTATTCTTGAATATGGTAAAAAGCAATTGATCACCTTACGAGAAAAGGCTTTGGTGAAACCAGTAGTGGTGAGTTTATCTCATAATAAGGAAAAGAAACGTTTAATCCTGCCTCATGGAAAAAGCTATTTAACTGAGCTTAAATTGACCGATGCAGATGGCAATGTTTTTAAGAATGCTCAGGATAAGTACAAACAGATTAATCAATATATCGAGATTTTGAATAGCCTGATCAAAGAATTACCGGCGGGTAGTGTGAAGAGGGTTGTGGATATGGGATCCGGTAAAGGCTACCTTACTTTTGCATTGTATGATTATCTTCAGCAGCTGATGGAGGAAAAGATACACGTAACAGGGGTTGAATATCGGGAGGATCTTGTGCTTTTGTGTAATGCTATTGCAGAACGATCAGGTTTTAGCCAATTGGACTTTATTCAGGGCACGATAGAGGATTATGCTGTTCCGGCTATCGATTTGCTGATCGCATTGCATGCTTGTGATACAGCTACAGATGATGCGATTTACAAAGGTATTAAGGCGAATGCGAAACTGATTGTTGTTGCGCCATGCTGCCATAAACAGATTAGGAGGGAGATGGAAAAGCACAAGGTTAAAAATGATGTTTCTTTTTTAACTCAGTATGGCATTTTCATGGAACGACAAGCGGAAATGGTAACTGATGGGCTAAGGGCACTGATACTTGAATATTTTGGGTATAAGACAAAAGTGTTTGAATTCATCTCCGACGCGCATACCCCTAAAAATGTATTGGTGGTAGGAATTAAGATGAAGGATAAAGGAGCAAAGCACAAAGACGAAATTCTGCAGAAGATCAGGGATGCTAAAGCTTATTTTGGAATTGGATATCATCATTTGGAAAGATTATTTGAGCTGGAGCGCCAGTAATTATATGCATTTCTGTCATAGTGTCACATTTTTGTAACCGCTTTCGGCCATAAAATTCGTTAATTATTGTTTGCAAGGATGATTTTCTGCCAAAACTCAATTGGCACATTGCTTGTTAAACAGATATAAATAATAAAAGATTTCATAACATAAACAGAGATAAATAACATGTCAAAAATTATTGGTATAGACTTAGGAACAACAAACTCTTGCGTAGCCGTAATGGAAGGTAACGAACCTGTAGTTATAGCCAACAGTGAGGGTAAACGTACTACGCCATCCATTGTTGCATTTGCAGAAAATGGTGAGCGTAAAGTTGGTGAGCCGGCTAAACGTCAGGCCATAACCAACCCAACAAAAACAATCTATTCGATTAAACGCTTTATGGGTAACAGCTTTGCTGAGGTTACTAAAGAGGCGGGCCGCGTACCATATAAAGTTGTTAAAGGCGACAATAATACACCTCGTGTTGAGATTGACGACCGTAAATATACTCCTCAGGAGATCTCTGCAATGATTTTGCAGAAAATGAAAAAGACTGCTGAAGATTTCTTAGGCCAGGAAGTAACTGAGGCCGTTATTACGGTTCCTGCTTATTTTAATGATGCGCAACGTCAGGCTACGAAAGAAGCAGGCGAAATTGCAGGTTTAACCGTAAAACGTATCATTAATGAGCCAACTGCAGCTGCTTTAGCTTATGGTTTGGATAAAGCTCATAAAGACATGAAAATTGTTGTGTTTGACTGCGGTGGTGGTACGCATGACGTTTCTGTACTTGAATTGGGTGATGGTGTATTTGAAGTTAAATCTACTGATGGTGATACTCACTTAGGTGGTGATGATTTTGATCACACAATTATTGAATGGTTAGCTCAAGAATTTAAAAGCGAAAACGGCATGGATCTTCACCAGGATCCAATGGCATTACAACGTTTAAAAGAAGCTGCTGAGAAGGCTAAAATTGAGCTTTCAAGCACTACTTCAACTGAGATTAACCTTCCTTATATCACTGCTGATGCAACAGGACCTAAACACCTTGTTAGAACATTAAGCCGTGCTAAATTTGAGCAATTGGTTGGTGATTTAATTAAGCGTACAATCGAACCTTGTAAATCTGCGTTGAAAAATGCTGGTTTAAAAACAAGTGATATTGATGAAATTATCTTAGTTGGTGGTTCTACACGTATTCCTGCTATTCAGGATGCAGTAAAAGCTTTCTTTGGTAAAGAGCCATCTAAAGGTGTAAATCCTGATGAGGTTGTAGCTATTGGTGCTGCAATTCAAGGTGGTGTATTAACCGGAGAAGTTAAAGATGTATTGTTATTGGATGTTACCCCACTTTCTTTAGGTATTGAGACTATGGGTGGTGTAATGACTAAGTTGATTGAAGCTAATACTACTATTCCTTCTAAAAAGGCGGAAACTTTCTCTACTGCTGCTGATAACCAGCCTTCTGTAGAGATCCATATTTTACAGGGAGAGCGCCCAATGGCTGCTCAGAACCGTACAATTGGTCGTTTCATTTTAGATGGTATTCCACCAGCTCCTCGTGGTGTTCCTCAGGTAGAAGTAGCGTTTGATATTGATGCTAACGGTATCTTACATGTGAGTGCTAAAGATAAGGCTACTGGTAAAGAACAAAAAGTTCGCATTGAGGCTTCTTCAGGCTTAACTGATGAAGAGATCAAAAGAATGAAAGACGAAGCTGAAAAGAATGCTGATGCAGATAAAGCTGCTAAAGAAGAAGCGGAAAAAATCAATGGTGCTGATGCTTTAATTTTCTCTACTGAGAAACAATTAAAAGAGTTTGGTGATAAACTTTCTGCTGATAAAAAAGCACCTATTGAAGAAGGTTTGAAAAAACTTAAAGATGCACATGCGGCAAGAAACTTTGCTGATATTGATGCTGCTCAGGAAGAATTGCAGAATGCATGGAATGCTGCTTCAGAAGAGATGTATAAAGGTGGTCAGGACGGTGCACAGCCAGAAGCTGGTGCAGAAGGTCAGGCTGGCGGACAACATGCTGCTGATGGTGGCGATAACGTTACTGATGTAGACTTTGAAGAAGTTAAAGACGACAAAAAGTAAATTGTTGAAGCTATATAAAAGGAAAGGCCCTTGATCATTTGATCAAGGGCCTTTCCTTTTATAATTGGATATTAATTAATTCCAAAGGTTTTGAGGGTAGGTACCATCTTTTACCAGCTCGTCTATGCAGTTTTGTACGAATGGCTTATCTTCTTTATAAGTTACACCAAACCACTGACTGTCTGTAGGGATAACTTTAAAATTTGCTGTATTGCTTTTAACCAGATTTTCGCCGATTAAAGGAATGAAGAATTCTGCTTTTGGCTTTTCTTTGTTCGCTAGAGCAAATACTTTAAATAAGTCCTCAGTTAATTTAAAGACTGCTGGAGTGAATCCCCAGAAGTTCATAGAAACAGGTGTATTGTACTCTAAAGGATACTCTATGCCATCTTCTTCATAAACGATAGTATCTCCTTTTTTATAAACTTGCGTACGTTCTGTAATTTCCTCCAGGTAACCTGCTTCGCTGGTTTTGCAAACTCCGCGTGAAACTGATCCAAAGTCGGATAGGGTTTTTCCAATCTGATAACCAACGATAGAATAATTGCTATCAGTGGCTTCAGTACTTAAGAAGTCTACCATTTTTTTAAAAGCATCAAAACCATAATAATCATCGGCATTGATTACGCAAAATGGTTCTTTGATAGCTTTTCTGGCAGAAAGAATGGCATGAGCTGTTCCCCATGGCTTTTCACGATAGATTTCTTCTTCAATTCCAAATTGCTTTAAATCAAAGTTTTGAAATACATAATCCGTCTCAATTTTGCCATTTAGTTTTGGCTCAAAAATAGCTTTAAAGTTATCTACAAATTCTTCTTTAATAATGAAGACTACTTTGCCAAAACCTGCTTTTATGGCATCGTATATTGAATAGTCGATAATGGTTTCGCCATTAGGGCCAAAGCCATCAATTTGTTTCATGCTGCCATAACGGCTCGCCATACCGGCGGCTAATATTAGTAAGGTGGGTTTCATTCAATTAAAATAATGAATAGGTTAATAATCAATGTGAACGGTAAAAATTATGAAGCTAAAATACATTTTTTGCTTTATGTATTCAGAGTTTTTTACCTTAAATCGTTTGGCTTAAGTGGTAAAAAAGGAAAAGCGTACCTGAATAATTCAAGCACGCCTTCTCTTTTAGTTAAATGTTTATTTTGAATACTTGAAATCGTGATCTTTTTCAATGTTTAATAATGAATGATAGATCAGGCTAATTACATTGTCTACATCTTCTTTATGGATCATTTCAACCGTGGTATGCATATAACGCAGCGGCAATGATATTAGCGCAGATGGAACTCCTCCGTTTGAATAGGCAAAAGCATCAGTGTCGGTACCTGTTGAACGTGATGAGGCCTGGCGCTGGAAAGGAATGTTATTCTTTTCAGCTGTTTCAATCAATAATTTATTCAGGTTAGTTTGAACTGCCGGGGCATAAGAAACTACAGGTCCTTTGCCGCAAGCTAAATCACCCTGAGTTTTTTTATTGATCATTGGGGTGTTTGTATCATGTGTTACATCAGTAATGATTGCAACATGCGGTTTAATCCTGTCAGCAATCATTTCAGCACCACGTAAGCCAATTTCTTCCTGTACAGAGTTTACAATATATAAACCGAATGGAAGTTTCTTTTTATTTTCCTGTAGCAAACGTGCCACTTCGGCAATCATAAAGCCACCCGCCCTATTATCAAGAGCTCTGCCTACATAATAACGGTCGTTTAAAATCATAAATTCATCTTCGTAGGTAATTACACAGCCTACATGAACTCCTAATTTTTCTACTTCTTCTTTGGAGGTGCATCCGCAATCCAGGAATATGTTTTTAAGGGCAGGAGCTTCTTCTTTATCTCCACCATGACGGGTGTGTATAGCAGGCCATCCAAAAACAGCTTTTACCATACCTTTGTCAGTATGGATATTAACCCTTTTAGAGGGTGCAATCTGATGATCAGAACCTCCGTTACGGATCACATAGATTAATCCATCCTCTGTGATGTAATTCACAAACCAGGAGATTTCATCAGCGTGTGCTTCAATTACTACCTTAAATTCGGCTTTAGGATTAATTACACCTACAGCGGTGCCATAATTGTCGATAAAACTTTCATCGATATATGGTTTTAGATAATCGAGCCATAATTTCTGACCTGGATATTCAAAGCCGGTTGGAGATGGGTTATTGATATATTTTTCAAAAAAGTGTAGTGATTTTTTATTAACCACAGCAACGTGTTTGTCGTCTTTCTTTTTAGCCATTATTCTATTTTTTTATTGTAAGCAAATATATAAAACGGAGCATAAGTCCCCGGTTAATTGTTAAGTTGTAACTCCATGGTGACAAATTCGATGCCATTACGGGTATATGGTTCGCCAGTTTGTATTAAACCAAATTTGTTGTAAAATTCTAATGCAGAAACCCTGGCATTGCACCATATTTTTTGACCGCCCATTTCTTTTACATAACTGATGATGTGGTTTAGTAATATTGTTCCATAACCTTTATTTTGTTCAGTAGTTTTAGTCGCAAATTTTCTGAACTGGTAAATGTTATCTATGTTAAATAAGGAAACTACAGCGGTTAATTGATGTCTGGCATATAGTCCAAAATGTAAGCCATTTGGATCATCGTCTAGTTTAATTGAATCAAAAGGTAAGTCAGGATACATAGCCTCATGTCTGATGGGCCATGTTAAATCAAATCTGATCTGTTCTATCTGAATTTCCAACATCGCTAAGCTTTAATTTTATAGCTGTAAAAATTGTATATCAATATATTCAGGATAATAACCAGACCTGAGCCAAAGCAAAACAGGGGCCATTGACCTTTGTCCCAAAGCCATAAGCCTAAGGCAGAGCCAAAAGAAGCCCCAACAAAACTGACAGACATAAATATCGTATTCAGACGGTTCCGTGCTTCAGGAACGAGCGCGTAGATCCTGGTTTGGTTGGTCACATGAATTGCCTGTTGTCCTATATCGATTAAAATAATACCAGCTATAAAAAGATACAAATGACTACCTGTAAAATAAAATGCACTGATACTTATGAGTTGTAATATAAGTCCTATAAGTAAATTTTTACGTGGGTTTTGTCCGCTGCTCAATTTACCTACTAATGGTGCCGCTAATGCACCTGCAGCACCTGCAATTCCAAACAGACCAATTTCAAGGGTTTGAAAATTGAAAGGTGGGTTGGCAAGAAAAAGTACCATCGTAGTCCAGAATGCACTAAGAATCGCAAAGGCTAAGAAATTAATGATTGATGCTTCGCGCAAAGTTGGCTGTGTTTTTATGTAGTGCCACATAGAATGCATGAGCATTTTGTACGTTCCGCTAAAAGTTGGTTTGCTCATTGGAAAACGCCGGGCCATTAGTATTAAAAGTAGGGAACAGATGCCCGCTGCGATGAAATACATGGTTCGCCAACCCCATAAAAAGCCTACGCTTCCACTAATAGATCTTGATGCTAGTATGCCAATTAGCAGTCCGCTCATAATTAGACCAATTGTTGGCCCCCGTTCCTCGTCTGAGGTAAGGTTGGCTGCCATGGGTAAGATTAATTGAGGAACGATAGAACTTGCGCCGATTAATACACAGGCGATTTGTAGTAAGAAGAAGGTATGTGATACTGCTGCCATCAATAAAGCGGCTACTGCTACCGTAGTAATCATTAGTATTTGCTTCCTACGTTCAAACATATCGCCAAGTGGCACTATTAAAAACAGGCCCAGAGCATAGCCTGCCTGAGTTAAATAGGTGATTTTACCGGCATAGCTTTCTGTCAGGTTAAATTCTTTAGCAACAAGAATCACCAAGGGCTGACAGTAGTAAATATTTGCTACAATAAGTCCGGTACAAAAGGCCATTAATAAAACATCGGTACGGCTCAGCTTCATTATAAAGGGATATTTCCGTGTTTTTTGCGAGGAGCATTGACAGCTTTATTTTCCAGCATTTTAAAGGCTTTAATTAGCTTATTCCTGGTTTGTGAAGGCTCTATAACTTCATCGACAAAACCACGTTCGGCAGCACGATAAGGATTTGCAAAAGTCTCAGAGTAGAGCTTTTCCTTTTCCAGCCATTTTTCTTCAGGCTTTTCTGCCATAGTAATCTCTTTTTTGAAAATGATTTCTGCTGCACCTTTAGCCCCCATAACTGCAATCTCTGCTGTAGGCCATGCATAATTTAAATCTGCACCGATATGTTTGGAGTTCATTACATCGTAGGCGCCACCATAAGCTTTTCTGGTAATTACTGTAATGCGTGGTACTGTAGCCTCACTAAAGGCATAAAGTAATTTAGCTCCATTAGTAATGATCCCATTCCATTCCTGATCTGTTCCTGGTAAAAATCCCGGAACATCTTCAAAAACGAGTAGGGGAATGTTGAAACAATCACAAAAACGGACAAATCTCGCGGCTTTTGTTGAGGCGTGATTGTCTAGAACACCTGCAAGGTAAGCTGGCTGATTGGCTACAATACCAATGCTTCTACCGGCAAGACGGGCAAAACCGACAACAATATTCTCGGCGTAATCTTTATGTACTTCCAAAAAGCTGTCACTGTCGGTTGTTTCCTCAATAACACTCCTCATATCATAAGGCTGGTTTGCATTTTGAGGCATAATGTCGTTTAATGCTGGTCTGTTCTCATTAGCCATTTCGTAAGGTAGCTGAGCTGGCACTTCCTCACAATTTTGCGGCATATAGCTGAGCAGCTTTTTCACATGATTAATGGCATCAAGTTCATTGCTACAGGCAAAGTGTGTTACACCTGACTTAGTAGCATGGGTTGAAGCACCACCGAGCTCTTCAGAACTTACTTCTTCGTGTGTTACTGTTTTAACGACATTAGGACCAGTAACAAACATGTAGGAGGTGTTTTCAACCATTAATGTAAAATCTGTAATGGCGGGAGAGTATACTGCTCCACCTGCGCAAGGTCCCATGATGGCCGATAGTTGTGGGACAACCCCTGAGGCCTGAACATTTCGGTAAAAAATATCGGCATATCCACCTAATGAAACTACGCCTTCCTGAATACGGGCGCCACCACTGTCATTTAAACCAATAACAGGAGCACCGTTTTTCATCGCCATATCCATGATTTTGCAAATTTTTTCAGCGTGGGTTTCTGATAATGAACCGCCAAATACTGTGAAATCCTGTGAGAATACGTATACCAATCGGCCATTAATATTCCCGTATCCGGTTACTACACCATCACCCAGATATTTTTCATGTTCCATTCCAAAATCAGTACTACGATGGGTAACCATCATTCCGATTTCTTCAAATGAGTTTTCATCCATTAAAAAATGGATCCTTTCTCTTGCTGTAAGTTTACCTTTTTTATGTTGACTTTCAATTCTCGCTGCACCGCCACCTGCCAGTGCTTGTTGAATTTTATCCTGGAGTAATTCTATCTTATTTTTCATTAAAAATGATTTTATCAAATATATCTATTACCAACGATATTGTAACCTCATGGTAAACACATCGTCCTTAAGATCATTTAAATATCCGGGTAATTGAGTAGGGTTGTTTACAACATGTTCATTATAAGCGGTCAATTTTATCCTTGGACCAATCTGACAGGTCAAGCCATAGCCCAAGGTGTTATACTTAATGTCTCCTGCAGTAGTGAAGCTGTTGGGTGCACCAATTTCACTTTCCTTAACATTTGTATTAGGGTCGTAAACATCATAAGCCAATAATGCTGTAAACCTGCTTTTTGCTATTCGTTGGGTAAACCATAGGTAATACCCTGAAAATGGGCGCAGGTACAGATCGGTAGTAGGTTGGGTCGAAAAACTTTGGCTGGCAACCGGACCTGTTACACTGGATGAGCTGGCTACACCTGGTTGAGTACCGGCAACGTATTCAGCCTTGAATGATGTAGCACCGAAAGTATTGTCATATTGTAATTGCAGATTTCCCCCATAGTAATTACGTTTTGCATTCCATCCTATATTATTTGGATTGGTATTTTTAACAAAGCCATTGCTTGTACTTGTATAATAGGTTTCGGTATCACTTCTTACGGAGCCTTGATAAATGGAGGCGCCAAAACCTATATGTAGCTTTTTATTTGCTAGGCTGTCAAACTTAAATCCCAGGTTTCCTACAATATCTTTTTTAGAGTCGTAATCTCTGGCCGAATATCCACTTCCGTTAATTACAGCCAATTCAGCAGTCAAGAAGTGGAACGTTTTATTGTCAGGTCTAAAGGTTACCATGGCGCCAATGTCCCTTTCGCGGGGCATTATGGTTTGGAATACCCTGGCTCTTTCCGGAAAATCCCTATATCCTGATGAATATACGATGGAGTATCCAAAGGGGCGGTTAAATAATCCGGCAGTAAACAACAAATCTTTTGATTCCGGTCTATGCAGCTGTATAAATGCATCCATCAATGCAACGCCATTTTGTGTAGCATCAATTTGAAAAACAATGCTGGAATATTTGTCGGCACGGTCAATTTTTAATCTACCCCTGCGGATCATAAAGCGGTCTTGTGAGTTTTTGCCAAAATCTCCGCCAGAAAACGAGGATATCCCTGCCGATTGTGCATGTTGATATTGAGTTTGGAGGTAACCAGTAATCGCAATTTCGTGTGGATCGTAGCTAGAGGGGGAGTTATTGCTTTGTGAAAAAGTAAAAAAAGGGCACAAAAGCAATAAACCGAATAATAATTGTTTCATAAAACGGAAGAAGGTATATAAGGGGCCTAAATTACGTTTAATGCTCCATTTTTCAATTAATTGACACTTTGATTTTGAATTTTATACGATGAAACTATTGTTTCATCACAACTAAATTACATTTTTATTACATCTTGATTTGCGAATTAGGCAGTTTTGGAGTTATTTTTGAAAGGATAAAAACAAAAACAGAGGTAAATGTTCCTAAGGAAATATCGTTTATTCATCATCATCGCCTTTCTCGGCATCTTTTCGTCAAAGATGATGATCTCTGGTGCACCTGTGTTTTTTAATCATATCGACAAGGAAATCATGAATGCTGTGATTATGCAAATAGAAGCAGAACACAGTGCCGATGGCGATAGCGGCAAAGCAAAAGTAAAGCTCTGTGATTTTAAAATTGATCTGCACTATGACTATAGCTTTTTGGCTGTACTTAGTCATTTTGGTATAAACAATAGTTTTATTGATCATTTTAAACGGTACGTCGATCCATTCCATCCTTCGGTACCAACACCGCCTCCTAACCAGTGCTAATTTTTACGGCATAATTCCCTCATAGGGATAACTGTGCATTTTTTTAAAAATTAGTTACAAAATTAGAACTTAGTTTTATGCAAAGTGGAAACTCAATCTTTTCGAGGTTGGATGTGAAGAAGTATATATTAAAAAAGAATTTAAAGCGCGATCTGCCCTCTAGTATAGTGGTATTTCTGGTTGCATTGCCTTTATGTTTAGGCATTGCGCTAGCCTCAGGCGCCCCGTTATTTGCGGGTCTTATTACAGGTATTGTTGGTGGGATCGTAGTCGCGAGCCTTAGCGGTTCGCAGTTAAGTGTAAGCGGGCCTGCCGCCGGATTGACGGCTATTGTTTTGGGCGCTATTGGCCAGTTAGGGAATTATCAAACTTTTTTACTTGCCGTGGTGCTTGCTGGATTAATGCAGTTGATCCTTGGTTTATTAAAAGGAGGTATGATAGGTAACTACTTTCCTTCAAGTGTGATAGAAGGTATGTTGGCTGCAATCGGGCTTACTTTGATTCTTAAGCAGTTGCCGCACGCTTTAGGTGTGGACTCAGATTTTTTTGGTGATGAAAGTTTCTTTCAGAAAAATAGTGAGAACACATTTTCAGCAATAAGTGGGGCCCTTGATCATTTTACGCTGGCAGCCATAGTAATTAGTGGTTTGTCTATCCTGGTACTGATTTTCTGGCCAAAGTTTAAAAAATTAAGTACAATCCCGGCACCTTTAGTAGTTGTGATTTTGGGTATTGGCTTAAGTTTAGCTTTTCAGGGAACAGGCTATGCTCTTCAGGCAAAGCAAATGGTTGAAATTCCGGTAGTAAATGGATGGGCAGAATTTAAAGATTTATTTATTGCTCCAAACTTTTCGGAGATTTTAAATGGTAAAGTGTGGGTGGTTGCAGCAACTATTGCAGTTGTAGCCAGCCTGGAAACACTGTTAAGTATTGAAGCAGTGGATAAAATTGATCCGCTCAAGCGTGTTTCGCCAACCAATAGAGAGTTAATGGCCCAAGGTGCCGGAAATATGTTCAGTGGCTTATTAGGAGGATTGCCTTTAACTTCGGTTATTGTGCGTAGTTCTGCCAATGTAAATTCAGGTGGAAAAACAAAGATGTCGGCAATTTTTCATGGGATATGGTTACTTTTATCATTGCTTTTTATTCCAGGTTTGATAAATATGATACCTTTGGCATGTTTAGCTGCAATACTATTGGTAACAGGTTATAAACTTACGCGAGTGGCTTTATTTAAGCATATGTTCCATAAAGGATGGGATCAGTTTGTCCCATTTGTGATCACGATCGTTGCTGTATTGCTTACTGATCTATTAAAGGGCGTAGCTATAGGTATGTTGTTCTCCGTGTTTTACCTGCTACGTACCAATATGCGTAATCCTTATTTCTATAAAATTCAAGAAGAAGGAAATAAAAAGAACATCAGAATTAAACTTGCAGAAGAAGTATCTTTCTTAAACAAAGCTGCCATCCAGGTTGTACTTAATAAAATCCCTAAAGAAACCAACGTGGTTATTGATGGGACGAATTCCCGATATATTGACCCGGATGTGTTAGAAGCCATTTTTAATTATAAGCATAACGCTTATACAAAGGGTATCATTGTCATGCTTGAAAATGTAAAAGAGCAATACACTGTACCAAAATTGAATAATAAAATCATTGAAGAAATTAATAATTAAATTATTATGTGCGCAAAATTAGAAAAACAAGAGAGTAATCAAATAACATACGAAAGTTTATTGCAAGGCAATAAGGAGTGGGTAGCGGATACACTTAAAGAAGATCCGAAATTTTTTGAAAGACTTTCTGCAGGGCAGGCTCCGCCTGTGCTTTGGATCGGATGCTCTGATAGCCGTGTGCCGGCTAATCAGATTACGAATACGATGCCTGGTGATATATTTGTTCACCGTAACATTGCAAATGTGGTTACACATACCGATATGAATTTGCTTAGTGTATTAGATTACTCCGTTAACGTATTAAAAGTAAAACATATTATTGTATGTGGACATTATGGTTGTGGAGGAGTGAATGCTGCTCTGGGTGATAAGCAGGTTGGTCTGGTAGACAATTGGTTAAGGAATATTAAAGACGTTATCCGAATGCATGAACGTGAAATGCAGACTATTAAAGATCCGCAAAAAAGATCGAACCGCTTGGTAGAACTCAATGCAATCGAAGGTGCTGCCAATGTTATGAGTACTTCTATTGTTCAAAATGCATGGGCATCAGGACAGGAGTTGGCCGTTCATGCCTGGGTGTATAGCTTACAGACGGGATTAATTACCGATCTGCAGGTGAGCGCATCGAGTGCAGCGGATATTTCTCCGGTATTTAAAATGCAGGCTCAAAAATAACTTAGGGTAATTCTTATTGCTTAAGAGAATAAAGGCTTCCGGTATCTGTTTAATGACAGCGGAAGCCTTTTATTTTTTATTTTTAATTCAGACAGGTTGTTGTATTAAAAATGCTAATTTAGTAGTATGCGAAAAAGTGGATTTGGTCCATATTAAATCTGTAAACATGAAAAAGGACAATTATAAAGATATAGTAGCAACTTATTCCTTATTAGGTTTGATACCACCATTGGGGATGTTGTTCATTATTGTAAACTGGTTTAAAGGAGCAAAAATAAATGTAGTTTCTGTTACAGGCTTCGTTTTGGGCATCGTGTTAACCATAGTGTATTATTTACAGTTGAGAAGCCAGATGTAATTTAAAAGTAGACTATAAAAACAAAACCTCCCGGCACCACCGGGAGGTTTTGTTTTTATAGATATAATCGTTTAGTTGTTTTACCCTAAAAATGGATAACGGTAATCTTTAGGCATATCAAAGGTTTCTTTGATTGCGCGTGGAGATACCCAACGTAAAAGGTTGATCATTGAACCAGCTTTATCGTTAGTACCAGATCCTCTGGCACCACCAAATGGCTGCTGTCCAACTACTGCACCTGTACATTTATCATTGATATAGAAGTTCCCGGCAGCATTTCTCAAAGCATGCGATGCTTTCTCAATTGCATAACGATCCTGAGCAATTACAGCACCTGTTAATGCATAGATGGAAGTAGTGTCAATAATTTCCAATACCTGATCAAAGTCTTTGTCTTCATAAACGTAAACGGTTAAAACAGGACCAAACAACTCTTCGCACATCGTTGTATATTTTGGATCATCAACAACTAAAACTGTAGGCTCAATAAAGTAACCTTTAGATTTGTCGTAACCACCACCTGTAATAATCTCTACAGATTTATCTTTTTTAGCCTCATCAATATATTTAGTTAGCTTATCAAAAGAGTTCTCGTCTATAACTGCATTAATGAAGTTGCCGAAATCTTCTGTACCACCCATTTTAAAGGTAGCCATGTCGCGCAGCATAAATTCTTTTACTTTAGGCCATATGCTCTTAGCTACATAAACACGTGAAGCTGCAGAGCATTTTTGTCCCTGGTATTCGAATGCACCACGAATAATTGCAGTACTTGAAGCTTCAGCCTCAGCAGAACCATGAACTAAAATAAAGTCTTTCCCACCTGTTTCCCCAACTATACGTGGATAGGTTTTAAACTTATGGATGTTGTTACCAATGGTTTTCCAGATGTTTTGGAAAACTCCGGTAGAACCTGTAAAGTGTATGCCTGCAAAATCAGGGTGACTAAAGATCACATCACCTGCATCAGGACCTGATACATAAACCAGGTTAATTACGCCATCAGGTAAACCAGCTTCTTTAAAGATCTGCATCAATACGTTTGCTGCATAAATTTGAGTGTTTGCCGGTTTCCATACTACAACATTACCCATCATTGCTGCCGAAGTAGGTAGGTTACCTGCAATGGCAGTAAAGTTGAAAGGTGTTAAAGCGAATACAAAACCTTCAAGTGGGCGTTGTTCTACTCTGTTCCATGATCCTTTAGGTGATACAGGAGGTTGCTGCTTATAAATATCAGCCATGTAACTCACGTTGAAACGTAAGAAGTCGATCAACTCACATGCTGAATCAATTTCTGCCTGGTAAGCATTTTTACTCTGTCCAAGCATGGTTGCTGCATTTAATTTATAACGGTAAGGACCAGCAATTAAATCTGCTGCCTTTAAAAAGATGGCTGCACGATGCTCCCAAGCCAGGTTTTCCCAATTGGCTTTAGCTGCCAAGGCGGCATCAATTGCTTGTGTTACATGAGCTTTTTCGCCTTTGCTGTATTGTCCAAGAATATGTTGGTGATCGTGAGGAGGAGTAACCTTGCCTTTATTGTCTGTATGAACTTCCTTACCGGCAATGTGCATTGGTATTTCAATCTGTTTAGCACGGGCATCGGCAATAGCTGCCATTAAAAGTTCACGTTCTTTACTTCCTGGTGCATAACCCAAAATGGGCTCATTAACAGGAGTTGGTACGTTAAAAAATCCTTTAAGCATGATATAATAAGTTGTTTTTACAAAGGTAGTTTTTATTTTTATTAGAGTGGTAAAATGGTGCATTCTGTATTATCTTCATACAATACGCTGATATAATTCTTATTTTTGAACCCTAAGCATGATTAAATACCTAAGATTACTGTTGTTCCCTTTTTCCATTCTTTATGGAATGGTGATTATATTTAGGAATAAGTTGTATGATCTGGGGTTGTTTAAATCAACGCATTTTGACATCCCTGTTATTTGCGTAGGTAATCTGGTGGTAGGGGGATCGGGTAAAAGTCCGGTAACTGAATACCTGATCCGGTTGTTCGATGGGCATAAAATAGCTATTTTAAGCAGGGGGTATGGACGAAAAACCGAAGGTTTCATATTAGCTGATGATACGGCAACTGCGCAAACCATCGGAGATGAACCCATGCAATTTTACAGCAAATTTAAGCAAGTTACCGTGGCGGTCTGTGAAGACAGGGTAAAGGGAATTAATCTGTTAAAAGATGATCACGATCTTATCATAATGGATGATGCCTACCAGCACCGAGCTGTGCGCCCAGGATTTAGTATCTTGCTTTTCGAATATCAAAAATTATTAAGTCCGCAGTTTTTGTTGCCAGCAGGGAATTTAAGGGAACCATTTGCTGGGTATAGAAGGGCGCAGGCACTGCTCGTTACTAAGGGGCCAATAGCGCTGACTGAAGCAGAACGATTAAAATGTGCCGGGAAATTTAATGGGAAAACCAAAAATGAGTTGTCGTTTTCTTTTATCACTTATGGCGAATTAAAGCATTTATTTTCGGATGTCATACAGCCTTGCGCATTGATTACTTCCAATACATCGGTGTTTTTACTTACTGGTATTGCTAATCCTCTACCTTTAATTACCCACTTAAAGAGCTATTCGGGAGCTATTCAGCACCATGATTATCCTGATCATCATCAGTTTAGTATGCAGAATGTGATGAAGCTGGTTCAGGCTTTTAATGATGATTCTTCAAAAGAAAAAATCATTGTTACAACAGAAAAGGATGCACAGCGTTTATTAGATGTTACTTTCAAAGAATTACTGTTAAATTTACCTGTGTTTTATTTGCCGATTAAAATAGAACTGCAGAAAGAAGATAAAAATACATTTGACCAAAAGATTTTAGACTATGTTTCAAGCACTACACGAAACCGTTGAATATATAAAACGCAAAACGAATAATTTTCAAGCAGAAATTGGAATTGTTTTAGGAACAGGACTTGGTGGTCTGGTTAGCGAAATGGAAGTAGAATACAATTTGATGTATTCTAATATCCCTAACTTTCCCATCTCTACACTTGAGTTTCATTCCGGAAAGTTAATCTTTGGAACTTTAAGGGGTAAGAAAGTAATTGCCATGCAGGGCCGTCTACATTATTACGAGGGGTACAGTATGCAGCAAATTACTTTCCCAATAAGGGCGATGAAAGCATTGGGTATACACTGCCTGTTTGTTTCGAATGCTGCAGGCTCCCTGAATCCGAACTTTAAAAAGGGGGATTTGATGATCATTAATGACCATATCAATTTGCAACCTGAAAGTCCGTTAAGGGGACATAACGATGCTGATATGGGACCAAGGTTTCCGGATATGAGCCAGCCTTATAGTCGCAAACTAATTGATCGTGCAATGGAAATTGCAGGAGAAAATGGTATCAATTGTCACCAGGGGGTTTATGTTTCTGTAACGGGTCCCAATCTGGAAACAAAAGCTGAATACAATTATCTTAGGATAGTTGGTGGGGATGCTGTTGGAATGAGTACTGTGCCCGAAGTTATTGTGGCGAATCATATGAATGTACCCGTTTTTGCAATTTCTGTATTAACTGATGAAGGTTTCCCAGAAGTGTTGTTGCCGGTTAGTTTAGAAGAAATACTTGAGACTGCTAGAACTGCTGAACCTAAGATGACAAAAATATTGAGCCAGTTAATTTCAACGCTGTAATGTATAAACGCATTGTTTTATTTGTTTGTTTGCTGTTTACCATTGGTGTTGGGCGACTGTGTGCGCAGGATTTAAAGACTACGGTTAGGAACAATAAAGAATTAGATTCTCTCAGAAAAAAAGAAGAGGGGGGATTGGATTCAGTCGTGTTTACTTCTAAATACATCAGGTATACGACGCTTAAATTGTCTAAAGACAGCATTCAGACAGTGGCTTTGGATACAAGTTTAAATGGTTTTCAAAACTTTAGTGTGCTTGTGCAGCCACGCACGCCAACTGTGGGTATTGGAAATCTAGGTTTGTCTGCCATGCCCATGTTGTTTGAACCATCAAAAACTATTGGTTTTGACGTAGGTTTTCATGCGCTTGATTATTATGCGATGACTCATGATGACATTAAATATTATCAGGCCAGAACCCCATTTACCAGTCTGTATTATGTTTCGGGTGGGGATGCTGAGCAGGTTTTTAAGGTAATCCATTCACAAAATATTAAGAGAAACTGGAATATCGGTGCCAACTTTAACCGGATCGGTGCCAATGGAATATTTGCCAGACAAAGGGGTGACGACCTAAATGGAACAATTTTTAGCTGGTATCAATCGCCAAATAAGCGTTATAACCTTTGGACCAGTGCTGTGTTTAACACTCTAAAGGCAATGGAAAATGGTTCCATTGCGAACGATTCGATTTATACCAACCCTTCTGATCAGGTTATCAATAGGATTGCCGAGCGGGTAAGACTAAATACGGCTAAGCAATTATGGCGTCAAGGATCTTTGATGATCAAACAATCTTATTTTGTTGGTCGTATTGATAGCACAGCCCAAGAGATATCAGATAAAATATTACCGACCAATAAAATTACCTATACATTTAAGTATGATAAAAATGCTTATTCTTTTGAGAAGGATGAAGCCGACGATCATACCGCAGTTCCAAAGGGATATGCAGACAGTGTTTTTACGAATGATTCAACCCGATACACACGCATTCAAAATGAATTTGTATATAGCTTCTTTCTTAGGGCAAAGTCAAATACCTTCATTAAAAATGAATTGAAATTAGATGTAGGAATCAGACACGATCTCTATAATTATTCTCAATTGGGTCTATATAGGGATGGTAGTAGCTTTTATGACTATACGACCACTTTTCAAAATATTACTTTATTGGGGGCTGCAGGATACCGGTTTAGCAACCGTATCGACTTGAATGTAGACGTGGAGCAGATATTTCAGGGGAGGAATATGGGCGATTTTCTATATGAGGCTAAAAGCAATGTGTTACTCAGTAATTCAGTCGGTCGGATAGTTTTGGGCGGTTATTTTGAAAATAAATCGCCAGCAGAGATTTATACCAGATATTTTGGTAACCACTACCACTGGATCAATGATTTTGATCGTACGAAAACAGTTAATTTATCTTTTAAATATGAGAATCAGAAACTGAAGCTGGATGCAACCGCAAATTATTACCTGATTAATAACTATCTGTATTTTAAAGCAGATTTGCCAACGAGCGGTGCTCCAACTGTTGCTGAGATTGCTTCTATTACACCGGCACAACTTAGCTCAAGTCTGAATCTGTTAAAAATTGCCGTTGGCAAGAAATTTACTTTCGGTAGATTTCATTTGGATAGTTATGTTGTTTATCAGAAGACGGATAATCCTGGTGTGCTTCGTACTCCGGAGCTTTACACTTTTAATACTTTTTATGTAAATCAAACCTTTTTTAAAGCGCTTAAAACCAATGTAGGTTTTGATGTTAGATACAATACACCATATAAAAACTATTCTTATTCGCCTGCATTGGGTCAGTTTTATGTAGGAGGAGTGAGGACATTCGAAACCACACCAATTGTTGATGTTTGGGTAAAGGCGAGTTTAAGAAAGGCTAATCTGTTTTTAAAGTGTGATTATATAAATCAGGGTCTCCCAATTAACGGGTATTACACTGTTAATCAATATCCAATGCAAGACAGGCTCTTGTTTAAGTTTGGGGTACAATGGAATTTTTATGATTAAGTTTTCTGGGGTTTCTTTTTAGCCGCAGGGAATAATACGTTGTTTAATATCAAACGGTAGCCGGGGGAGTTTGGATGCAAGCTTAAATCAGTTGGCGGGTCGCCAACGATATGTTGATAATCTTCGGGATCGTGTCCACCGTAAAAAGTAAACTGCCCCTTTCCAATTTCGCCATTTAAATAGCGCACTTCTTCTGCCCCCTTATTTTCACCCAGTACGGTAACATTTGGCTTCACCAGGCGCTTTCTAAAGGCTGTGGTTTGTCCCATAAAGCCTTTTATTACCTTGTCGTGGTTTTGGGTTAGCATGGTTGGTACAAGATCCCATTTTGCTGAGAAATCAAATAAGGTAAAGAAGTCGTTGTTTTGGACTAAGGTGCGGGTTTGGGTTACATCAATATCTGAGAATTCGTAATTGGCAGGATTGAGGTCTAACTGAAAATCTTTAAAAGCAAAGGTTTTGCTATATTTCAGCTTAGCTTGAGCTTGTGGATCTGCCGGGTCGCCATCAAACATGCTTTCACATATGTCTACTCCCTCAGCGCTCAATGCAATGTCAAAGCTGTCGGTTCCGGAGCACATGGCAAACAGAAAACCACCTCCAGAACAAAATTCCTTTATTCTTTTAGCAACTTCAAGTTTCATTTCCGAAACCTTTTTAAACCCATTGCGTTTTGCTGCTGTTTCCTGGTTTTTTACATCTTCACGATACCAGGTTGCATTTTTAAAAGCACTCCAAAAACGCCCATATTGGCCAGTAAAATCCTCATGATGCATGTGAAGCCAGTCGTAGCCTGAGAGTTTATCTTTTAAGACTTCATCATCGT
This sequence comes from Candidatus Pedobacter colombiensis, assembly GCA_029202485.1. NCBI lineage: Bacteria > Pseudomonadati > Bacteroidota > Sphingobacteriia > Sphingobacteriales > Sphingobacteriaceae > Pedobacter > Candidatus Pedobacter colombiensis. The sequence continues at coordinate 410,636 of CP119313.1, forward strand.
ATACCACATCGTATGGTATCTCTGCATAGGTAAGTACTAAGGTTACGGCGTCATCCCAGGGTAATTTGCTTTTGGGTGAGTATACGGCTATTTTAGGTGCCTTCTCGAGTTTTACCATTTCCATGTTTACCTGTGGGTCGCTGATCTCATTTAAGATTGCTGTAACTTTGCCATCGGCTAAAACCTGATATGATACGCCGCGAGCTTTACATTCCTCCTCCACAGCCTTATTGTATTTGATTAAAAAACTTCCGCCTCTATAATTTAAAAGCCAGCTTACGTCTGCTTGTTGTTTAATACCCCAATAAGCTATGCCATAAGCTTTCAAATGATTTTTTTGATCTTCATCCATATAGATTAAAATCGATGATGCCTTAAGCGCGATGCTAAAGAGTAGTAAGAAAAACAAAATGCTTAATCGTTTCGAAATCATAAAGGCTGGCATAGATACGAATTTAGTGTTTTCTTTTTACTTTAAGGCGGCTTCGAAAGGAGAAGCAGGCATACCGTTTCGATTGTACAGATTTGCATCCTTTGGATTATTCGCCCATGCATAACGAACGAACTTAGGATTTTCGACGTCATTACTCCATACAACTATTTTATCTCCTTTTATTTCTGCTTTAGCCCAAACAAATATTTTATCCTTACCCGCTATAGCAAAGTATTTTAATTCAGAGTTCCCCTTTGTGGTCAACCCTGCCCCAATATTACTGAACGTTAAAATTAATTGATTCCCTTTTGATTCCATTGATTTGAATACTGGGCCCGAATAGATCAACTTATTGTCTCCATAAATTAGATGCTCAGCTTGCAGCGCAAGTCTTTTTCCTACGTTTTGTTTATCTAAAGGATGGATATCATTCCACTCTCCAAGATCAATGGTGACCGCCATTGCTGTATTTGGAACTGCTGTGAGACTTCGCTGTTGTTCTCTTAATTCTGCCCAGCTGCTTTCCATTGGGGTCTTTGTAGCTTCCATGAAATTTGGTAATTGTACATACAGAAATGGGAAGTCACCCTGATTCCATGCTATTCTCCAATTATCAATTAAGGCCTTCATCAAGGCAGCATATTCTTTTGGATTACTTGTGTTGGATTCTCCTTGATACCAGACTACACCTTTTATCTTGTATTTTAGCAATGGGGCAATCATGGCATTGTACAGGCCTGCTGGTTTCCATCTGATAAAAGTTTGTGATGGTGCGGGGTCCATTTTAGCGCCCAATTTATATTTCCACTTACCGCGTAAATCAATTGTATCTTGATTAGCGATCAATTGATAGTTTTTATCCGGCACAAAACCTCCTTCACCAGCGTTATTGATTAATCTGATGGTGATAGTGTTTTTGCCTTCCTTTAAAATGTCAGTATTAAAAATATATCTCCGGGGAGGGTATTGATAACTGGTCGTTCCTACAAACTCACCATTTATAAATACAGAGTCTGCATCAACAATTCTTCCTAAAAGTAATTTAACTGGCTTGCTTAGCATTGATTTTGGGACAATGATGTCCTTTTTAAACCAAACAACGCCATTAGCTCTACCCAATGGCTCCTTAGCCCAGTATCCAGGGATATTCATTTCATTCCAGTCTTTATCATCAATGTTGGCCTTCCAATTGTTTTTTAAGCCCTCATCATTGGCATTTAAACTTTTATACCAATCGTTAGCACGTAATCGATCGGAAGATTCTATTTGCTTGATCAAATGATCGTCTTTAAACTTTTTAACTTGTTCACTATACATTGGGAATTTTTTAAGTGTACTTTCACTTATCCATGCCTCTGCCGGTGAGCCGCCGAGAGCAGTGTTGATTATACCTACAGGAATGTGGTGTTTGTTGACAATCTCCAAAGCAAAAAAATAGGCAACTGCAGAAAAATTAAGAATAGTTTCCGGATTGGCAATTTCCCAGGTGCCACTTGATAGATCTTTTCTTTCGTTTTTAAAATCATATTCGTCAGGCACAAGGAATTGCCTGATGTTTGTATGATTAGATTTGGCAATTTCATTGGGGTATTTATCAATCAGACGTCCCATTGGCAATTCCATATTTGACTGCCCACTACACACATAAACATCACCGAATAGAATGTTTTTCAATATAATCTTATTACGCCCTGTTAATGTCATTTCATAAGGTCCACCAGCTTTTTGCGCCGGGAGTTGTATTTCCCATTCCCCATCCTTATTGGCTGATGTATGTAATGTTCTATTCTTAAATTTCAGGCTTATGGCTTCATTTGCTGAAGCCCAACCCCAGATCTTGATATTGTTGTCGCGTTGAAGTATCATTCCATCACTGATCAACCTTGGAAGTTTGATTTGCGCCGGGCAAAAAGAATAGCCCAACATTAGGGCATAAGTAATTAACCACTTTTTCATCAGTATATATTTATTTTTTAATTGTTATGAGGCTATCACGAGTTTTTATTCATTGTGTTTTCTGAGTGTAAACTAATGATGGTTTCATTAGAATAAAGTTTAAGCTTCTGGATGCTATCTGGGGGACAATTTTTTTCATAATTAACTATTTGGTTAGGTTTAAGAAAGGTTCTATTTGACTAAAATAAGTATATTTTAGAAATATAATGCAATCGATTGCATTTTTCCTTGTTTCTCTTTACCTTCATGTTCATTAAAAATAAATTTATACCGATGAAACCATTATGTACAGCAGGTCCAAACCGAAATGAATAAATTTTTTGTAGCACATGATAGTTTCATAATCTTTTAAAATCAAATTATATTTCGATGAAAAAACTGTTAACCATTTTTCTCTTATCACTAGCACTTCCTGGCTTTGCTCAAATTAAGTTCACTAACCCCATCTTATCTGGATTTTATCCCGATCCAAGTGTAACCAAGGTTGGAACTGATTATTACCTCGTGAATTCTACGTTCTCTTATTTCCCGGGCATACCTGTGTTTCATAGTAAGGATCTGAAAAACTGGAAACAGATTGGTAATGTGATAGATCGGCCAAGTCAGATGAACTTTATGGGGGATGGGGTGTCAAGAGGTCTGTTTGCCCCATCTATCAATTACCATAAAGGAACTTATTATGTTACCTGTACTTTAATTGATAGAAAGGGGAATTTTGTCGTAACTGCTAAAAGTCCCGCAGGCCCTTGGAGTGATCCGGTCTGGTTACCGGAAGTTAGGGGGATAGATCCCTCTTTATTTTTTGATACTGATAAAAGTTATATTGTTTACAATAGTGATGCGCCAGATCGTAAACCTCTATATGATGGGCATAGAACCATTAGGGTTTACGAGTTTGATCCAGTTAAGTTAAAGGTGACAGGAGAAGAAAAGTTACTGGTAAATGGGGGAGTAGATATTAGTAAAAAACCGGTGTGGATAGAAGGGCCACATATTTTTAAGCATGGCGATTGGTATTACTTATGTGCTGCCGAAGGTGGGACATCCATAAACCACTCACAAGTGATTTTAAGGAGTAAATCAGCCACAGGACCTTTTATTCCTTATGATAAAAACCCTATCCTTACCCAACGTGACCTGGATCCTGGGCGAAAAGATCCGATTGCTTCTGCGGGCCATGCTGAGCTGATCGAAGGGCCTGATGGCAAAACCTATGCGGTATTTCTAGCGGTTAGGCCCTATGAAGGTGATTATTATAATACAGGAAGAGAAACTTTTATTGCTCCGGTAAAATGGACAGATGGATGGCCTGTAATCAGCCCTGATTTTAAAGAAATTCAATATCATTATACTGAGGGTTTTAAAGAGGTGAAACAAGAAAATACACGTCCGCAAAGTGGAAATTTCAGTTATAAGGTTTCTTTTGAAAAGACCTTAGATCCAGCTTTATTGTTTCTCAGAACAATGGATAAAAGTTGGTTTAGTTTAAGTAAGTCGAAAGGGTTGACTATGAATTTATTACCCGAAACTTGTATGGGGACGGGCAATCCCGCATTTATAGGAAAACGACAGCAGCACCAGGACTGTAACGCAATTACGGAAATGAGTTTTTCGGCAAAAAATGAAAATGAAAAAGCCGGAATGCTGATTTATCAAAGTGAGTACAACTTTTATTACTTATGTAAATCCATTTCTAAGGGTAAACCTGTGGTTCAGCTGTTCAGTGGTAATCGTCAGCTAAAGGATATGGAGCTGATTACAGAAGAGCCAATTGCAGGGACCCAAGTCTGGTTTCGCATTAGCGCAGATGGTGCGAAATATAATTTTGATTATGCAACAAAATCTGGACAGTGGAAAGTTCTGAAATCGGGGTTAGATGGGAAGTACTTAAGTACAAAGGAAGCCGGTGGATTTGTGGGGGCATTGTTTGCACTTTATGCAACTTCTTCTGGTAAGCCTACAACAAATAAAGCTTCCTATTCTTATTTGGGGTATAATGGTCATGACTCAGTATATCAGTAGATTGTGTTTGTTTTGTGAGGGTTTTAACTATTTGATTTTGGTTGGTATGAAAAAATAAGTTCAAATTCTATGCAAAAAAATATGGGATTTATGAATTTAAAATTACCTTTATGCAAACGGTTGCACAATTGAATATTTAATTAATGATAATATGTATTTACTAGGCCTCGATATAGGCACATCTTCTATAAAAGTTTCAGTTGTTGATGTGGATACACAGAAGCGGGTTGCTACAACACAGTATCCGGAAGAGGAAGCGGAGATCAAATCCCTTAAATCTGGATGGGCCGAGCAATCTCCGGTTGACTGGTGGCAAAATGCTGTTCATGCCATTCTACAGGTAAATGCAACTGGAAGTTTTAATCCTAAGGATATTAAAGCTATAGGTATTGCTTATCAGATGCACGGATTGGTTATTGTCGATAAAGATCAAAACGTTTTGCGTGACAGTATCATTTGGTGTGATAGTAGGGCGGTGGAGTTGGGAGCACAAGCCTTTGATGCCATAGGACATGATCAATGTTTAGAAGATATGTTAAATTCTCCGGGTAATTTTACCGCTTCCAAACTGGCTTGGGTAAAGAACAATGAACCTGAGATTTATAATCAGATCGACAAAGCAATGCTTCCTGGAGATTTCGTCGCTATGAAATTCACGGGAAAGATCAGTACTAGTATTCCGGCACTATCTGAGGGGATATTTTGGAATTTCAGAGCGGATGAATTGTCAAAAGAAGTCATGGACTATTATGGGATTGATCAAAAACTAATTCCTGATGTAAAACCACTCTTCTCCGTACACGGATCTCTCAAAGCTGACGTGGCAGCATTACTGGGGTTGCAGCAGGGGATACCAGTTTCCTATAAGTCTGGTGATCAGCCTAACAATGCTTTATCCTTAAATGTCCTTAAGCCGGGTGAAGTTGCAGCTACAGCAGGAACATCAGGGGTAATTTATGGGGTAAGCAATGAGCTGACTTATGATCCACAGTCAAGAGTAAACACTTTTGCCCATGTTACTTATGCTAAGGGACAAAAGCATACTGGCGTATTGTTGTGTATCAATGGCACAGGAAGTATGTACAGATGGGCAAAGCACAATTTTGCACCGCATTTGTCTTATGCGGCACTTAATGATCTTGCAGCTACTGCACCCATTGGGAGCAAAGGCTTGAAAGTATTGCCTTTTGGCAATGGTACTGAGCGGATGCTAAATAATAAATACACAGGTGCACAATTATTAGGCATTGATCTCAATTTACATAAACAAGCCGAAATTTTCAGGGCAGTACAGGAGGGTATCGCATTTGCGTTTCGCTATGGTCTTGATATTATGCGCGAAAATGGAATGCAGCCAAAAGTGATCAGAGCTGGATTGGCTAATTTATTTTTAAGTGATGTATTTGCCCAGACGTTTGTAGACGTAACTGGTGTTCCTGTAGAGCTGTATGAAAATGACGGTAGCGTGGGTGCAGCACTTGGAGCAGGGATTGGAGCGGGAATTTTTGCAACACCCGAAGAAGCATTTACGCAGCATGAGTTGATCAGGTATTTGGAACCTAAAAATTCTGAAGCTTATGAACCCATATATACTGAATGGAAAAATCTTTTAAACAAAGCATTATAACGTAGAATTAAAAAATATATCAACATGACAAAAGTAGTAACAGGAGCAAAGGAATTTTTTAAGGGAATTGATCAGGTACAATTTGAAGGTCTGAATAGTGACAATCCATTGGCTTTTAGGTGGTACGATGCAAATAAAGTTGTAGCAGGAAAAACGATGAGCGAACATTTTAAATTTGCTTGTTCGTATTGGCATTCATTTAATGGAAATGGTGCTGATCCTTTTGGTGGTGCTACACATATTTTTCCATGGGATGAAAAGAAAGATGCAGTAGAAAGAGCAAAAGATAAAATGGATGCTGCCTTTGAATTTATCACTAAAATGCAATTGCCTTATTACTGTTTTCATGATGTGGATGTGGTAGATTACGGCGATGATATTGTTGAAAACGAGCGTAGATTACAAACATTGGTAGAATATGCAAAGCAAAAACAAGCGAGCAGCGGGGTAAAATTACTTTGGGGAACTGCCAATTTATTTAGTCACAAGCGTTATATGAACGGAGCATCAACCAATCCGGATTTTCATGTGCTTGCACACGGTGCCGCCCAGGTTAAAGCAGCTTTAGATGCAACAATTGCATTGGGTGGAGAGAATTATGTTTTTTGGGGTGGAAGAGAAGGCTATATGAGCTTATTGAATACCAACATGAAGCGTGAGCAAGAGCATTTAGCCAAATTCTTGCATACCGCTAAAGACTATGCCCGTAAACAAGGCTTTAAGGGAACGTTCTTTATTGAGCCAAAACCATGTGAGCCGTCAAAACATCAATACGATTACGATGCGGCCACAGTAAGAGGTTTCTTGCAGAAGTATGATTTGCTCGCTGATTTTAAACTCAATTTGGAGGTAAATCATGCCACATTAGCAGGACATACTTTTCAACATGAATTGCAGGTTGCCGTAGATAATGGTTTACTGGGTTCAATTGATGCAAACAGAGGAGATTATCAAAATGGTTGGGATACAGACCAGTTTCCTAATGACATCAATGAATTAACTGAAGCGATGCTGATCATTTTAGAAGGTGGCGGTTTAAAAGGAGGAGGTGTAAACTTTGATGCCAAGATCCGTCGCAATTCAACTGATCCTGCAGATCTTTTCTATGCACATGTTGGTGGTATGGATATTTTTGCACGTGCGCTCGTAACTGCTGATGCTATCCTTCAAAAATCTGATTATAAAAAAATAAGAACTGATAGATATGCTTCTTTTGACAGCGGTAAAGGTGCTGAATTTGAGCAAGGGAGGTTAAATCTGGAAGATTTAAGGAATTATGCTGTGCAACACGGTGAGCCAGAAGTCCGTAGTGGAAAACAAGAATACCTGGAAAATTTAATCAATCGCTATATTTAGTTATATTAAGCAAATTTTAAATGAATCACTAAACCTAACTAGACCAAATTGATGAAAACCAACGTGCTGGATACGAAAGATTATATCGTATTCTTTATTTACTTCGTAATTGTAGCGACCTATGGGATCTACATTTACAACAAGAAAAAATCTGCAGCCAGTGGATCTAAGGATTATTTTCTTGCTGAAGGCTCCCTTACCTGGTGGGCTATTGGAGCTTCTTTAATAGCCTCAAACATTTCGGCTGAACAATTTATCGGCATGAGTGGTTCGGGCTTTAAAATGGGGCTTGCAATTGCTACCTATGAATGGATGGCTGCGGCAACACTTATTGTGGTGGCCGTTTTCTTTATTCCGGTATATCTGAAAAACAAAATCTCTACCATGCCTCAGTTCCTCCATCAAAGGTATAATGGGACTGTGGCTATGATTATGGCTGTTTTCTGGTTGCTGTTATATGTGGTTGTTAATCTAACTTCCATCCTTTATTTGGGTGCACTGGCTGTAAGCAGTATTTCGGGCTTTAATCTTGATCTCTGTATGTATGCGATCGCTGCATTTGCCATCATTATTACATTGGGCGGAATGAAGGTTATTGGCTATACTGACGTAATTCAGGTCTTCTTTTTAATCCTCGGTGGACTTGCTACGACCTATCTTGCGCTTAGCTTAGTATCGGATCATTATGGAACAGCAGGGATTTTTAACGGTTATAAGTTAATGACCAGTAAGGCTTCTGAGCATTTTCACATGATCTTGAAACCAGATAATGAAAATTATATTGACTTGCCTGGACTTAGTGTACTTATAGGAGGAATGTGGATTGTGAACTTGAATTACTGGGGCTGTAACCAATATATCACTCAGCGTGCTTTGGGTGCTGATCTGAAAACAGCTCGTGGAGGTATCCTGTTCGCCGCGTTTTTAAAGCTTTTGATGCCTATTATTGTGGTATTGCCGGGTATTGCAGCTTACGTTTTATACAAAGATGGAGCTTTTCAAACCGAAATGCTTCAAGATGGCTCTGTAAACCCTGATCGTGCTTATCCAGTATTACTTAATCTTTTACCTGCCGGATTAAAAGGGCTTTCTTTTGCTGCGCTTACTGCTGCGGTAGTGGCTTCTTTAGCTGGAAAGGCAAACAGTATTGCAACTATATTTACATTGGATATTTATAAAAAAGTGATTAAACCCGAAGCTACAGAAGGTAACTTGGTTGTAACAGGTAAAGTTGCGATTATAGCAGCGATGATTTTGGGTGTATTGATTGCTCCGCATTTAGGAATTGATAAAAAAGGAGGCTTCCAGTACATTCAGGAATATACTGGTTTTGTGTCTCCTGGTATTTTTGCCATGTTTATTCTAGGATTCTTTTGGAAAAAAGCAACATCTAATGCAGCATTATTTGCAACTATTGGTGGTTTTGGACTTTCATTATTGCTTAAATTTTTACCAGGTATGACCGATCTTTCCTGGTTGTCGCAAGTAGGTTTTGCTGTTAAAGGTTCAACCGGTGTATATGAAATTCCTTTCTTAGATAGAATGGGCTTTGTGTTTTTATTCTGTATTATCGGAATGATTATCATTAGTTTGGTGGGCAATAAAGGTGAGGCAGATGCTAAGGGACTTGAAATTGATGCAAAGATGTTCAAAACCACTACCAGCTTTGCTGTTGGTGCTTTAATTATAGTAGGCATTCTTGTTGCACTTTATAGTGTGTACTGGTAAAAACCTATAACCGTTATCTGGTGTTTGTAGCATCAGGTAACGGTCTTTTTATTATACTTGCACAACTTTTTGCTATCTCATAAATCTTGAAGAAAAAAACGACTATATACGATATTGCTAAGGAACTGAACGTTACCGTTTCAACGGTGTCCCGGGCACTTAGCGGTTTTCCCGCAATTAGTGAATCAACAAGACAAACTGTAATTGATACAGCGAAAAGACTTAATTATAGTCCTAATAAGCTTGCTTCTGCCCTTAAATCAGGGAAAACCTATATTGTTGGTGTAATTGTACCAAGTGTTCAGGCACATTTTTTTGCCTCAATTATTCATAGCATAGAAGAGGGCTTAAAAGACAGCGGCTACAGAATTATTCTTTATCAGTCTAATGAATCTGTTGAAAATGAGATCAAAGGTGTAAAAACACTGTTGGAAGCTCAGGTAGATGGAATCATGGCGTCAATGTCATTAGAGACGAATGAAGTGTCTCACTTTCAGGAAATTATAAAGCAGAATAAGCCGCTTATTCTTTTCGATAGGATTAGCACAAAGCTGAAAGTGCCAACTGTTACACTTAACGATTTTCAGGCGGGTTTTTTGGCCGCCCAACATCTTATTGATCAGGGGTATAAGAATATTGCTTTTGTAACCACCATTCACCAGATCAGAATCTTTAATGATCGTTTGGAAGGTTATAAAGAAGCTATGAAAGTCAATAATTTGACTGTAAATGAAGAACATATCATCTTTGGTGGCCTTTCTATAAAGGACGGAAGATATGGCGCTGGTAAACTCTTGCGCGGAAATAATATGCCTGATGCTATTATTGCGGGAGATGACTTTACTGCCCTTGGGGTGATTAAAAAGCTGAAAGAAGTTAACCAGGCCCCACCGAAGATAGGGGTAATCGGGTTTGCGAATGAAGCTTTTTCAGCTTACATCACGCCGAGTCTATCTACAGTGGATCAACATCCTAATCAGATGGGCCGGGATTGTGCTGAAATGTTTTTACAAATGATCAAGCAGAATAATCCTTATGAAGGTATACGTAATGTTATTCTGGAGCCTACAATCGTAGAAAGACAATCAACAGGATTATAAATGTTTTATTTCTGCATTGGTTCTATCAATTTGATGGTTCCATCAGGATTGTGTGTAAGTTCCGTTACTTTGATATTTCTCAGGTGCGTTTTATTGGACAGTTGCGTGTCATGATAAAATATGTACCATTTGCCCTTTATTTCAATAATTGAATGATGAGTAGTCCATCCCTGAACCGGATTCATAAACGTTCCCTGGTAGGTAAACGGGCCATAAGGAGTGTTACCAATTGCCGAAGCCAGAAAATGAGTGTCGCCTGTTGAATAAGTGAAGTAGTATTTGCCATTGTACTTATGCATCCATGCGCCCTCAAAAAATCTTCTGTCATGGTCTTTAGTTAAAAGTGCTTTACCATCTTTATCCAAAATTACTACATCTTTTACCGGCCCATCAAAGCTCAGCATATCAGCACTCATTTTGGCAACTTTGGCCGTTAGGGCAGGTTCATTTTCTTTTCCCGAGTCAGTTTTGGAGCCATTCATATCATACTTTCCATTATTCCATCGTTGTAGCTGACCGCCCCAAATTCCACCGTAATACATGTAAGAATTTCCATCAGTATCCGTAAACACTGCGGGATCTATGCTGTAGCTTCCTTCTATTGGCTTAGGTTCTGCCTTAAATGGTCCTGCTGGATTTTTAGAGGTAGCCACACCAATTCTAAAGACATCATTTTTATCCTTAACAGGAAAATAAAGGTAATAGGTGCCATTTTTAAAAGCTGCATCCGGGGCCCAAAGTTGTCGGCCGGCCCATGGAATATCCTTTATACTCAAGGCCACACCGTGGTCAGTGACTTTTCCATTAATGCTATCCATGCTTAGGATGTGGTAATCGCGCATGTCAAAGTGGTCACCATTGTCATTTTCCGGAGTGCCAGATTCAATGTCATGAGATGGGTAAATGTATATTTTACCATCAAAAATATGCGCAGAAGGGTCGGCAGTGTAAATCGATGAAATCAGTGGTTCAGAAAGATACTTAGATTTTTTTGTAGTGTCACTGGTTTCGGCTGCTACTGTTTTAGTGTTTTGCCGGCATGCGCTGGTAGCCAGGATAGCCATCATAAGCGCGAGGGCGGAGTGCTGTTTAAATTTGTTCATGGTCTATTATTGGTTATAAATGATTGCTAGTTTATTTTGCGATGCTTTTAAAAGTTTCAGGTGGTCCAAGGAAACTTGGTTTTAGGCCACCCAAATCAAGTACTAGCTTTTGCAGTACAACTCCTGGAGTCACCATCCAGTATTTTATGGTGTGTTTTCCTGGTTGATCAAACTTTAAGGGTGTTTTAAATATTTTGATGCTGTTTGCAACGGACTCTCTCCAGGCAGCTTCAGTCTTGTAATCGGTACTAATGTTTACTATTGTAATGGGAGCATCGTCTACCGAAATGGCAAACTTTAAACCATCACTATTGGTAAAGTCTATAGTTGGTGAAATGAATGAATTTAAGGTGTATGTGCCGGCATTATCCAGATAAATATTATAAGCTAGATGTGGCGTACTTTTATCCGGCTTTTGGATGGAAGTAGTTACCGGAACCGGGATCACTCCACCTTGGGTTTTTCCGTAATTGGGAATAGTTTTCCAGAAAATAGGGCGACTGTTTACTGCTTTCGAATAATTTACAGCCTCCATAGCAATGTACCCGTTTTGTGGTACAAATACATTTTCATCCTTTTCGTTAAATGTGTTGTTTTTGGTTGTGCGTATTGGCAGCGTTATTTTGGTGCCATCACTTCCCGAAACTGTTATTAAGGATTCCGTATTTCCAATAGGTGCCTTTGCCCAATCTATGCTTACGTAGATACGTTTTTGATCTTGCAATTCTGCCTTTTTCTGGTCTATTGAAACATAAGAGGGGGCTTTAATGTCGTATTTCAAAGTGCCTGTTCCAGTATTAAAGATTTCGAAGTAATGACTTTGGTTACTCAGGTTATCTAGTACAGGGAAACTTTTGTTGACACGGGCTTTTCCTGTCCAGCTAGAATCTGAGCCCTCAATAGCCAGCCCCAATCGAGCCTTTGTTGCAGCAATTTTGTATGTTTTGGGCATAGCATTTTCTATAGGCTGTTGCCAATTGGTATAGCCAATATGGGTTTGGTCCATCATGTGATCCCATTTGCCGCCAGCCATCACTTTGTTGTAGAAGTGAGTGATCTCGGCATCTCTTTTATACAACGAGTCTGCTTTTGCAGCCAGAGAGTTCGTCAATACTCTACCCTGTTTGGCATAAAGCTTATTTCTCGCTACGGTATAATAAAGCTCATTTAAATTCGCACAGGCTTCAACAGGATGCAAAACCAATTGGTAATAAGCATCTTTTTGGTTTGCCGGAAGCTGGTTGTAAATGTATCTAGCTTTGTTTTCGAGTTTTTTATAATCATGTACTACCGTTTCAAATTCGTTGTAGTTGACCAGACTGTAAGTATCTTCATTTAGCAACTCCGGCTTTATTCGGCCATTGTATTTCGAATAATAATCTAAAATGTCGGCTGTTGCTAAGGCGTAGTCCTCCCCAAATTGTTTGCTGCACCAATCAATTGTATACTGTTTTAGTTTTTCGACAGGAATGGCATCAGGTGCCCAGGCGTAATCTAAAAAGAATTCTATTGGAAATTCCATAGGCTTTAAATCGCCTACATTTACAATCCAGATTTGATTAGCATCGTATTTATAAGCTAGGTTCATTTGCTCCCAAATTTTTTGAATAGGATTGGTATTTACCCATTTATAGTTTCGTGGGTCGCCTACATAATCAAAATGGTAGTAAATGCCATAACCACCTGCTCTGGGTGCTTCATTTAATGCAGGTAGTTTTCTGATATTGCCCCAGTTATCGTCGCAAAGCAAAAGTGTAATGTCGTCGGGAACACGCATCCCTTTATCATAATATGCCTGAACTTCCTTATACAGGGCCCAGAGTTGAGGAGTTTGGGATGCTGGTTTTCCGGTTACCTTTGTGATGATTTCGCGCTGATCTTTAACAATTTTCTCCAATAATGCAGTGGCTGTTCCTTCGGTCATGGGCTCATCGCCATCACCACGCATGCCAACGGTAATAATCTGTTCTTTATCCGCTACTCGTTTTAATCCACTCTCCCAGAAGGTTCTTAGTTGCTCTGGGTTTTGGTCGTAGTTCCATTTGCCACCTTTGTATCTTTTCCATTCATCATGTGCACGAGTTAAAGGCTCATGATGGGATGTTCCGATCACTACACCATATTCGTCAGCCAAAACAGGGTTCATTTTATCATCATCATTAAATGCGTTTCCCCACATTGCCGGCCATAAATAATTGCCTTTCAGGCGCAGAATTAACTCAAAAACTTTTTCGTAAAACTTATGGTTAAAGCCTCCGAACTCTTTTTGTGACCAACCCGAGAGGGCAGGAGCTTCATCATTTAAAAATATGCCCCTATATTTTACAGCGGGAGCAGCAATCACATGACGACCGGATATAGCAAATAGTGTATTGCTTTTTTGTACTGGTACATCTGCCCAATAATACCATGGAGAAACTCCGATCTGGTAAGACAATTCATAAATTCCATAAATCGTTCCGCGCTTATCGCTGCCAGCAATAACCAATGCACTATCTACACCGGGCATTGGATTTTTTACAACCTCTATTAAGGTGCTTTCCCAACTGCCCGAAATCCCTGCAACATCAATCTTATTGGTTTTAATCAATTGATCTATAACTTTGCTATTGCCAATTGTGCCCACAATGATGGCCATTCCTGCAGGTTTATCGGTTAAGAAATCTGCATTCAGCCCTGTTACTTTTTTGATGTCCGCCTGCAGATCTTTAGCTGCCCTTATTACACCTTTCCATTCATTCTCACTTACGATAATGGAAGCGGATTTTTGATTTGCGGCAATACAAAAACTACCAGAAACATACTTTTTAGCAATAAAAGGGTTGGTGCCGGCGGCCTGGCAAACTGCATTTAAGCCAGCCATGATCATCAGGAGAATGAGTTTCTTCATTTTATTTATTTTTAAAATTAATGACCTCCCAATACGCCTTTTTAGGCTGTAAGTAGGTGTCAAATAATAAGGGATAGTTTTTTCTGCCCATTACCGGATATTCATCCAACCAGGTATGGCGATCAGAAATGTTCCAAAAAGTAACGTTTGTAATTACACCCTTATAGGCCCTGAATATTTTAAAAACCATAGCATATTTAGCTGCCTGCTTTTCTGCTAATTCTGCTGTAAATTCATCAGATTCTCCTTCCCGGGGGGCTCTTTTGTTTTTCTCCCATGGATAAATAGAGATATCAAGTTCAGTAAATTGAATTTTTAAGCCAAGAGAACTATACCTTTCTATAGCGGTCTTAAGTTCATTTTCTGTTGGTTCTTGTAAAGACCAATGTGCTTGTAAGCCAATACCATCAATAGGGACACCTTTGTCTTTTAAGCTTTTTAAAAGTTTATAAATCCTTTCTCTTTTTTCCGGGCGCTCGGTATTGTAATCGTTGTAAAATAGCTTTGCATTAGGATCTGCAGCATGTGCATACTCGAAAGCTTTTAGAATAAAATCTTCCCCGCAGATTTGATACCACTTAGAATTTCGCAGAAACTTTGAGGGATCATCATCTATAGCCTCATTTACTACATCCCATGCATATATCTTGCCTTTATACCGATTTACAACTGTGGTAATGTGCGTTTTTAAACGCTGTAATAAAACTTCTTTTGTAACTTCTTGTCCGTTTTCTCCTTTAAAAATCCAATTGGGAGCTTGCTCGTGCCAACAAAGGTTATGTCCACGGATTTTAAGTCCATTGCTGATGGCAAAGTTTACAATCGAATCTGCATCTTTCCAGTAAAACTTACCTTCCTTTGGCTGTAAAAGGCCCATTTTCATTGCGTTTTCTGCTGTAATGCTATTGAACTGTCTTTTGATCAGCGTGGCCTCGTCGCCAACTAAGTTTTTTGTTCCAACAGCAACACCAACGGTGAAGTAGTCTTTGTAAAAATCTTTCAGCCCCCTGTTGTCTGTCTGATAATTTTTAGCAGTTTGCTGTGATTTAGCAGCATTGAAAATCAACAATGCGCATAAAAAAAGGCATGTAGGTTTAAAGGCGCTTAATATTTTAGGGGACATATTCATCTTGTTAAAATCCGATTGCGTTTCCTCCGTCTACCGGCATTACTATACCGGTAATGTATTTTGCACTGGTTGAACTTAGAAAGTGAACTGCATCGGCAACATCTTCCGGGTCACCCATTTTTGCCATGGGTGTTCTTGAAAATACTTTATTCTTTCTTTCTGGATCGGCGTCTAAGGCTTTGGCCGACATAGCTGTTTTTATAAAGCCTGGAGCAACACAGTTGATCCTGATACCCAAAGGAGAAAGTTCCGTAGCCATTGCCCTTGTCATTCCTTCTATTCCTGTTTTCGCTGCCGAATAAGCAATTACTTTTGGAATACCATATTGTGCCGCCATCGAGCTGATGTTTACAATACAGCCACTTTGCACGTCAATCATTTTTTTTACAACTTCGCGACTAATGCTAAATACGGCAGATAAATTGACTTGAATAATATTTGCAAAATCTTCATCTGTTACCTCTATAAAAGGCTTTTTCATATTTATGCCTGCATTGTTTACCAGGATGTCAATCTTTCCAAATGAGGTATGAATCTCTTCAATCAGCGCAGGGATGCCTGCCAAATTTTGAAGATCAAATACACGATAACTTGCTAGCTGGCCAAATTGGACAGTAGCAGTTTTTAGTTTATCTTCATTTCTACCAATCATGATGACGTGTACTCCTTCATGAACCAATTTTTTGCTAATGGCCAAACCCAATCCAGCTCCTCCGCCTGTTACAATGGCAATTTGTTTATTCATTTTATTACTTTTTTCTTTGTGATGATGCTCTAACAATTAGATCTGAATTGAGTATTACCGTGCTGGTAAAGCTTAAATCTCCTTCCCCGTCTAAATGGTTAATTAAAATTCGGGCAATGTTTTCGCCCATTTCATTACCGGGGTAATTAATGGTACTGATTTCAGGCTCAGTTACTCTTGATATCAGATCATTGTTGAAACCGACTATCGCCATGTCTTCAGGTACTTTTACTCCGGCTTCTTTTAAAATACTTAAGGCAAATGCTGCTGATGAGTCGTTTGTGATAAATAAGCCATCAGGCAGTTTGTCACGCTTTAAAATATCATTAACCAGGACATCCTGCACATCCTGTTCGGTTAACTCATTTGAAATAAATAAGCTGGGGTCATAAGGGATGTTGTGATCTGCAAGTGCTTTTTTATAGCCTTCAAATCTATCCTTGTAAACGTTTCTTTTGGTGTTTCCGGTAATGTGTAGTATTTCCTGACAGCCTTGCATGATCAGATGTTCGGTTGCTTTATACCCTGCCTGAAAATTATCGATTAATACCTTGGTGGACTGAATATTTTCGGCAACCCGATCAAAAAAGATAATAGGGATATTCTTTTTAATGAAGGTGTCGAAATGACTGAAGTTCTGGGTGTCTGAAGCTAGTGAGACAATTAAACCATCCACTCGGCTATTAAACATGGTTATTGTATTGGTTTTTTCTTTGGCTTCCTGCTCAAAGGATTGACTGATGATTAAGTTATAGCCGGCAGTGTTGACAATCTTTTCTATGCCGGATAAAACTGAGGACATAAAGAGACTATTTAGTCTCGGTACAATTACGCCAATTGTATTGGTTTTTTGTTTGCGGAGGTTACTGGCGAACTTGTTAGAACGGTAACCCAATTCTGTTGCCAGGTCTAATATTTTTTTCTTTGTTTTCTTATTTACAGCCGGATGATCTTGCAAAGCTCTGCTCACGGTAGCTGCGGAAATGTCTAGTTTCTCGGCTAAATCATATATGGTAATTTCCTTGTCTTGCATAAAGAGGGTAAAAATTAGCTACATTTGGTTTGACTAAAGTAATGTTATTTTTCTAAAATTGCAATCGGTTGCATTAATATTTTAATTGTTACAATAGTGGTCCTGTTCAACTTAATTGAATGATCCATATGCCGTTTGAACGGCAAGAATTTACCTGTATAGTTAACTCATCATAAGAAAAAATTGCTACTCTTTTGATTAATACAGTGTCTTTTGCATATCAGCGCAAATTTCTCTAAGTTTGCCGTCTACAAAATTTTATCATGAGCAAAGCAATAATTAAAACAGATAAAGGTGACATGACCGTTCAGTTTTACGATCAGGATGCACCAAATACAGTTGCCAACTTTAAAAAATTAGCTAAAGAAGGTTTTTATAACGGGGTAACATTTCACAGGGTGATCCCTAATTTTGTTGTTCAGGCAGGATGTCCTAACTCAAAAGATGCTGCTACAGCGCATTTGGCAGGTACAGGCGGCCCAGGTTATAAAATTGATTGCGAATTAACAGGTGGTAACCAATTCCATGACCGTGGTGTATTATCTATGGCTCACGCTGGAAGAAATACTGGTGGTTCACAATTCTTTATATGCCACAGCAGAGACAATACTGCACATCTTGACAGAAATCACACTTGCTTCGGTAAAGTGATTGAAAATGTTGATCTTGTTGACAGTATTAAACAAGGTGATAAGATTTTAAGCATTGAAGTAATAGAAGATTAATTCTAAGCTTCTCAAAAACAAACAATATGAATTTAAGAGGAATTGTAGCAGTATCTGGAAGACCGGGGTTGTTTAAGCTTGTTGGTCAGAATAAAGCAGGGTATGTTCTTGAAAGTCTGGACGCACAGAAAGTTAAAATTATAGCCAATATGACTACAACTAAACTAGCGTCATTGGAAGACATTACGGTATATGGCGAGGATGAGGATTTAAAATTAACAGATGTTTTAGCAAATATGGTTGCCACTAAAGGAAATGTTCCTGATGCAAAGGCTGAATCAAGCGTGCTTAAAGCATTTTTTAAAGAAGTTGCTCCAGGTCATGACGAAGAGAAAGTTTATGCTTCAGATATGAAGAAAATTGTAAGCTGGTTCCATATCCTTAAAGATCTGCCTTTATTTAGTGAAGAAGCTCCTGCGTTAAGTGAAGAACACGAAGCATTGAAAGCAGAAGAAAAGCTTGAGAAAAAGCCTAAAGCTGCAGCAAAGCCATCAAATGCTAAGGCGCCAAGCAAAACTGCGCAGCCAGCTAAGAAAGTTAATATGACAAGTAAAAAAGGGGTTTAGTTAACCTTAACTTATATTGATCATTAATAAAAGGATACCCCAATAGGTATCCTTTTGTTTTTGTACCCAATTTGTATTTTAAAATAAATACCAGATCAGTAAAAATGCAATGATCGATATGATAATGGCGATGATATAACTCATCCGATCCTTTTTCCTGTCACTTTTAAATTTATAATCCCTTTTATAATCCGACGGTAAGCGCATAAATAACCTCCTTTTATTTTATGATGTTGTGTGGCTTTAATTTCCACAAACTGATTCCAAATTATTCGTGGTGATAGGGTTCACCTTTTAAAATACTGAATGCCCTGTAAAGTTGCTCTACAAAGAACAATCTGACCATTTGATGAGAGAAGGTCATATCTGAAAGCGACATACTGCCATTGGCTCGTTTATAAATGCTTTCGTCAAAGCCATAAGGCCCGCCAATAATAAATACCAGATGTTGAACACTCCCAATCATTTGTTTGTTTAGATAATTTGAAAAAGCTACAGAGGTATATTTCTTTCCTTTCTCATCCATTAAAATCACTGTATCAAGGTTGTTAATTTGCTTTTGGATCAGCTCTGCTTCTTTAGATTTTTGTTGTGCCTCGCTCAGGTTTTTCGTGTTCTTTATTTCGGGTATAACCAACAGGTTAAAGCCAATATAATGTTTCAATCTGTTCAGGTATTTCTCAATGCCCTCAATCAGGTACTTGTCTTCTGTTTTACCTACAACCAGTAAAGTGATCTTCATTTATTTTATCTTTATCGTCTAAACAATTCGTAACATACAATCTTAACCAAGGTCAAAGTTTAACGCAATAAATTATTAAGGAACTTCAAATATAATGGTAAAAACAAAACATAGCATCTTAGCCGACTATCAAAATAATGCAGATAAGCAGCAAACAGAGGTTAATAACCTGAAACGTAAGTTAAATAATATCTCGTTTTCGCGACTAGGACTATTTATCGCCGAGATTCTGATTGTTGCTTTGATCATTAATTTCGGGTTTGAATGGCTGTTTGCCGTGTTGTTAACCATACCATTAATTGTATTTTTATTTCTGGTTAAAAAACAAGCTGCTGTACAAAAGCAATTAACTTATTCCGGTAAGTTGTTATGGGTTTACCAAAATGAGATTGATCAGTTAAGTGGTGGGAAAAATGGCTACAGTAATGGGGAAGGTTATGCAGATGAATACCATCATTATTCTTCCGACTTAGATATATTTGGCCAAGGGTCTTTGTATTCATTGATCAATCGCTGTAATACGCAACAGGGATTGGATATTTTGGCCGCCAATTTAAATCAGCCTAATGATCAGCTTACTATTCAACAAAGACAGGAGGCAATTATAGAATTAAAAAGCCACATTGATCAGACTTTCCATTTTAGGGCAGAACTTCAGAATCATAAACCAGGACAACTACAGGTGATCATTAATAAACTTCAGGATCAATTACCGGATCAATTAAACTTTACCCGCAAAAAATCATTGCGGTTGTATGTTAAGGTTGTTCCTTTCATCACGATCGGCATATTCGTGCTGGGGGTTGTGTTTGGTGGCTGGGCCTGGCAACTCTTTGCTGTTATTGCCCTTTTTAATGCGGCCCTAACCTTTTTTAACATGAGCCATCTTAATCAGGTGTATTATGGCTTTAGTAAGGAATCAAGTCTGTTGAGTGCCTTTGCCGATACGATTAAATGGACCGAAGATGTGGCTTGGAAAAGCACTTATATACAACATTTTTTTGGTGAAGGAAAGGCTGCGGTGCCGATTAGTATGCAAATCCGTAAGCTATCTGGCATTATTCAGGCTTTTGATGCCCGACTTAATATTATTGTAAGCATGGTGCTGAATCTTTTTGCACTTTGGGATTTAAGATGTTCTATTTCACTATGCAGCTGGCACGATCAATCGGCGAAGCAAACGATAGAAGGAATGACTCGGATTGGCCGGTTTGAAGAACTGATTTCTTTTGCCACACTGACCCATAATCAACCGGAATGGAACTTCCCGGTCATAGAGCCTGCTTTTCATTTAAAAGCTACAGCGTTAGGGCATCCACTTATTCCAGAACAAGTAAGGGTATATAATAGCTTTAATCTTGAGGCTAAACCTACAGTCGACATTGTTACGGGCTCTAACATGGCCGGTAAAAGCACTTTTCTGAGAACTGTTGGAATCAACATGACCTTAGCCTTTGCCGGTGCACCTGTATGTGCCCAACAAATGTCATTATCCATTTTTAAAGTGCTTTCGTATATGCGAATCAAAGATTCATTGAATGATCAAACTTCAACGTTTAAAGCAGAACTGAATAGACTCAAAATGATTTTAGATGCCATAAAGACTGATCAGCATTCCTTTGTATTGATCGATGAGATGCTTCGGGGTACAAACAGCAAGGATAAATACCTGGGTTCAAAGGTATTTATAGAAAAACTGATCGAACAAAATACTCCGGCATTATTTGCTACGCACGATCTGCAATTGTCGGAAATGGAAGCTGATCATGCATACCAAATCAGAAACTACCATTTCGATATACAGATTTCCGAAGGGGAAATGGAGTTTGATTATAAATTAAAAGAAGGCCCTTGTAAAACTTTTAATGCCGCACTCTTATTAAAACAGATCGGCTTAAGCTTGAATTAAGCCGTGCCATATTCTTTAAATACCATTTATCCAGCTTGAAATTTTTTGAAGGGCAGCAGGGTTAAGCGTCTCTTCAATATTTCCATATTCAGATTCTGCACCCGTATTTGCCTTTTGGAATAAATGGTTTAGCCCCTCCATGGGAACAATTTCAAAACGTTTATTCCCAGCTTTTTGTAGCCCTGTCTTAATGCCGGCTAAATTTGCAGTAGACTCTACCTGGAAGTCGAGAGTACCATTAAGCGCCAAAACAGGGCATTTTACCTTCGTCAGATAAATTGCAGGGTCAAAACTTATAAAATACCTAAACCATGGTGTTTTGTATTTATTCAGGGTTTGTTGAACGATGGATTCCTTAGCTGTTCTATTGAGCTTTTCTAAAGGTTCCAGATCGAGTTCTTTGCGTAGAGCAAGCTCAACTTCGACCTCTGCATTTGGTAATGGAAGGTCCTTGACCTCGTTCATCACAGTGAATATCTTTAAATTACTAGCCGTTTTATGTGCCACCTCATCGGCAGGTACACCTGCAAGCTTCAGGGCATCACCAATTTGACGGGCACATAGCTGCGTTATTGGAACGCCCGGTCCCGCCATTAAAACGATGAATTTTACGTTTGGATTGCGACTGGCAACAATTGGTGCAATCATGCCG
Organism: Candidatus Pedobacter colombiensis; assembly: GCA_029202485.1. Classification (NCBI taxonomy): domain Bacteria; kingdom Pseudomonadati; phylum Bacteroidota; class Sphingobacteriia; order Sphingobacteriales; family Sphingobacteriaceae; genus Pedobacter; species Candidatus Pedobacter colombiensis. Next base: position 432,352 of record CP119313.1, read on the forward strand.
CCTTCACTATGCCCTACAAGCCCTATAGTCATATTTTTAAGGTCAGGTCTGGAAAGTATATACTTTACTGCGGCTTCTGCATCATCTGCAAAGTCGGCTGTAGTCGCTGCTGAAAAAATACCTGTTGATTTACCAACGCCTCTGTCATCATACCTTAGTACAGCAATACCTTGTCTGGTCAGATGATCGCTAAGTACGAGGAATGGGCGATGATTAAAAGGTGCCAGCTCTTCATTCCGGTCCTGTGGACCTGATCCGGTTATTAGGATTACAATTTTACTTGCTTTACCATTGATAGGCAGGGTTAATGTGCCAGCAAGACTATTTCCACCTACAGTGTTAGTAAAGGTTACTTCTTCTTGTTTGTAAGGAAAATCTTTGGGGTCCTGGGGTCTTATTTGTTGCACTGCGGATGCCTTTTCCGGTTTGCTGCTTAGCACTAATGCAGTACGTATTGGCCCCTGCTCAAAAGTCCCGCTTATTTTATTACTATCAGGGGCATAAATTCCCGTGTATTTCATCCCAATATTTGATGCCTCAACGGTTAAAGTCTTACTTGTATAAGTAGTCTTACTGGAAGGCATACCCTTGGCGCCTTGCTGAGGACTATCCATCGTAGTGGTATATTCGTTTCCGGCTTTTGTAATATGGAAAATCAGGGGCAATGAAGTTCCTTGAATATTTAATGTGCCATACCATGTTCCAGTGGGTTCCTGAGCAAATAAAGTGCTACTGAATAATATTAATGCTATTGCTGAATATAGAGTTTTCATCAGTATAAAATTGTTTTTCAATGGTGATGAAGCTATCATCATTTAGTATTTGTAAATTAAACTTTATTATGATATGTTGTATATAAAAATGATAAGCTATAGAATAGGCTTAACATTAACTTAATAAATGATTAGCATATTGCCCTTTATACAGAAATGATATGATCAAGGCATCTGATTTTGGAAAGGGTTTTTTATGGGGAGTAGCTACTGCTGCAGCTCAGATTGAAGGCGCTGTGGAGGGGTACGGAAAAGGATTGTCTATTTGGGATACTTTCTCCAAAAGATCCGGAAAGATTAAAAAAGGGCATCAGCCAACGACCGCATGTGATTTTTATCATCATTATAAGGAAGATATTGCGCTGGTTAAGCTATTGGGTTTTGGTGTTTTTCGTTTTTCTATTTCATGGCCTCGTATTTTGCCAACCGGTAAAGGGGATGTTAATAAGGAAGGACTTAGGTTCTACCATCAGGTAATTGATGAGTGTTTATTACAAAACATTATACCTTATGTTACCTTATATCATTGGGATTTACCAGAGGCATTGGAAGACGAGGGGGGGTGGACAGCTTTTTCAATTAACGAAAGCTTTAATCTCTTTGTTACTATCTGTGCAAAAGAATATGGGGATAAAGTAAAGAACTGGATCGTATTGAATGAGCCTTTTGGCTTTACCTCGCTCGGTTATATGTTAGGCGTTCATGCACCAGGGAAAACGGGCTTAACCAATTTCTTTTCTGCCGTTCATCATGCTGCTATAGCGCAGGCGGATGGTGGTCGGATATTGAGGGCAGAAGTTAAGGATGCGTATATAGGAACAAGCTTTTCCTGTTCTGAGATTATCCCTTATACGCAAAATGAATCCGATATGCTGGCTGCTAAGCGAGTAGATTGCCTGATGAATCGCCTGTTTATCGAGCCTTTGCTAGGGATGGGCTATCCTACGGCAGATTGGGAGGTGATGGAAAAGTTTTCCATCCAACATTCTACCTGGCGGCATACAAAACGACTTACTTTCGATTTCGACTTTATAGGCTTGCAGAATTATTTCCCTTTAACTATAAAATACAATCCCTTCATTCCTGTGGTGCAGGCCTGGGAGGTAAAAGCTAAAAGTCGAAAAAAACCACATACAGCGATGGGCTGGGAAATTAATTCCGACAGCTTTTATAACATCATTAAACAATTTGCTGCTTATCCAAATATTCCGCCTTTAATGATCACAGAAAATGGGGCAGCTTATCATGATAAGGTAATCAATCAGCAGGTTCATGATCAGGAACGCATTGTTTACTTTCAGCAATACTTAGCTGCTTTGTTAAAGGCAAAGCAGGAGGGGGTTCCTATCACGGGGTATATGGCCTGGACGCTGATGGATAATTTTGAATGGGCTGAAGGATTTAATGCCCGGTTTGGGCTGGTGTATACTGATTTTAAAACACAGCGACGTATAGTTAAAGATTCGGGACTTTGGTTTAAAGACTTTTTGGGACATTAGTGCTTTTTTAGTACATTGAACGCAAACGCAAGAATGAATGGATAAGATCATTGTATTTGAAACTTTTTATAACCCTATAGAGGCTAATATTGTAAAGTCAAGGCTAATAGATGCAGGTATACAATGCTTCCTTTCTGATGAAAATACGATCACCATAAATCCTTTGTATACTCAAGCTCTGGGTGGTGTTAAGCTACATTTATTTGAAAAGGATGTTGAAGCTGCAAGAAATATTCTTCAGGATGAGAATATGGAAATCGACTTAGAAGAGGTAGAGGGAGCAGAGGTTTGTCCCAATTGTGGCTCTACCAATGTAGGGTATGTGCAAGCTACAAAAAAACGGTTTGGAATATTTACCATAATTGTTTCGGTCCTTTTAGCGGTGTATCCCTTTCATGTAAAGAAAACTTATCACTGTTTTAACTGTGAACACGAATTCTAAGCGATTATAAAAAGATAAGTGCAAAAAAATAGGGTGTACCGCTGGTACACCCTATTTTCATTTATATCAATTGCTGATTAAGCATTTTTTGCAGCAGCATCTCTGCGGATGATATTTAAAGCACCACCTGCTTTAAACCATTCGATTTGCTGTGCATTGTAGCTATGATTTACAGAGATCTCTTCTTTAGATCCGTCAGCATGGTTTAACACCAATGTTAATGGAACGTCAGGAGTGAACGTAGTTAAGCCAACAATGTCAATCGTATCATCCTCAAGGATTTTATCGTAATCATCTTTATTGGCAAATGTTAAACCAAGCATACCTTGTTTCTTAAGGTTGGTTTCATGGATACGAGCAAAAGATTTTACCAATACAGCACGAACACCTAAGTGACGTGGCTCCATTGCTGCGTGCTCGCGACTTGAACCTTCACCATAGTTTTCATCACCAACTACAATAGAACCAATTCCTGCTGCTTTATAAGCACGTTGAGTTGCCGGTACAGGACCATATTCGCCAGTCAGTTCATTTTTAACATTGTCGGTTTTGTCATTAAAGTAGTTAACCGCACCGATTAGCATGTTGTTAGAGATGTTGTCAAGGTGACCGCGGAACTTTAACCATGGACCAGCCATAGAGATATGATCCGTAGTACATTTTCCTTTTGCTTTGATCAGGAGTTTCAAACCTTTAAGGTCTGTGCCTTCCCAAGGCATAAATGGATCAAGCAATTGTAACCTATGTGAAGTAGGAGAAACGATTACTTGTACACCACTGCCATCCTCTGCCGGTTTCTGATAACCTGCATCTTCAACAGCATAACCATTTACAGGTAGTTCATCACCTTTTGGTGGATCTAATTTAACCTGTTCGCCTTTATTGTTAGTTAAAGTATCAGTTAATGGGTTAAAGCTAAGATCGCCTGCAATAGCAATAGCTGCTACAATTTCCGGAGAAGTTACAAATGCATAAGTATTTGGATTACCATCAGCACGTTTAGCAAAGTTTCTGTTAAACGAGTGAACGATGGTGTTTTTCTCTTGTTTTTCTGCACCAACTCTGTCCCACATACCGATACATGGCCCGCAGGCATTGGTGAAAATTGTTGCATTCAGATCTTCAAAAGTTCCTAATAAACCATCGCGGTTAGCAGTATAACGTACTTGTTCAGACCCTGGGTTGATACCAAACTCTGCTTTAGTCGTTAAGCCTTTATCAATAGCTTGTTTAGCAATAGATGCTGCTCTTGATAAATCTTCGTATGATGAGTTGGTACAAGAACCAATTAAACCCCATTCTACCTTTAATGGCCATCCGTTTGCAACAGCTACTTCTTTCATTTTAGAAATAGGTGTAGCCAAATCCGGAGTGAAAGGACCATTCAGGTAAGGCTCAAGCTCAGAAAGGTTGATCTCAATCAGTTGGTCAAAGTATTTTTCAGGCTCTGCATAAACTTCAGCATCACCAGTTAAGTGTTCTTTAATTGCATTGGCTGCATCAGCAACATCAGCTCTGTTGGTTGCACGCAAATAACGCTCCATGCTTTCATCATAACCGAAAGTAGAAGTAGTTGCACCAATTTCAGCACCCATATTACAAATGGTACCTTTACCGGTACAGCTCAGGTTTTGTGCACCTTCGCCAAAATATTCAACAATTGCACCAGTACCACCTTTTACGGTAAGTATACCTGCAACTTTAAGGATTACATCTTTTGGAGAAGTCCATCCGTTCAGTTTTCCTGTTAATTTAACACCAATTAGCTTAGGGAATTTAAGTTCCCATGGCAAGCCAGCCATTACATCACAGGCATCAGCACCACCAACACCAATAGCAACCATACCCAAACCACCTGCGTTTACAGTGTGTGAGTCGGTACCGATCATCATTCCACCAGGGAAGGCATAGTTTTCCAATACTACCTGGTGAATGATACCAGCACCCGGTTTCCAGAAACCGATGCCGTATTTATCCGAAACTGAAGCTAAAAAGTCGAAAACCTCTTTACTCTCTGTATTTGCGGCCGGTAAATCAATCGCAGCACCAAGCTTAGCTGTAATTAAGTGATCACAGTGAACTGTAGAAGGAACAGCTACCTGTGGTCTGCCAGCCTGCATAAACTGCAATAAAGCCATTTGTGCAGTAGCATCTTGCATGGCCACACGGTCAGGAGCAAAATCTACATAATCAACACCTCTGTTGTAAGAAGTATTCGTGTTTCCCTCCCAAAGGTGGGTATAAAGTATTTTTTCTGAAAGTGTTAAAGGTCTGCCTACTAATTTACGAGCCGCCTCTACACGGGGGCCAAAGTTTGCATACACCTTTTTGATCATTTCTATATCAAAAGCCATTGATAATATGTGTTAAAAGGGTAAGTTATTACTATAATTAGTAGCGAATTTACAAAAAAAAACAGGCGATAATGATCATAAGCAGATCATTGTATTATTTATACCTTTTCTAAATAGTGGCAGGGCGTAAAAGGGATACTCAGGCAACAAAAATGTTTACAGCAATCCAAAGCTGTATCCTTGTTCTTTGAAGAATTTTAAAGTCAAAGGCAGTGCATACTCCAATCTTTCAAAAGCTTTTAAGCTGTCATGGAAAACAATAATTGATCCGTTCCTCGTATTTTTAATCACATTTTCATAGCATTTTTGTGGAGAAAGATTAATGTCGAAATCGCCACTTAAAACATCCCACATGATGATCTGTATTTCGGGATGAGCGGATTTGATCCCTGAGACCTGTGATTTTTTTATCCTGCCATAAGGGGGGCGGAATAAATAAGTTTTGGTCAATTCCTGGCAGGCATTAAAATTCTTAAGATAACTTTTGTCCTCAGTTTTCCAGCCTTTTAGGTGATTGAAGGTATGATTGCCAATTTGGTGGCCTTCTTTTTTTATCTGTTTAAAAACATCAGGATGTTTAACGATATTGTCGCCAATACAGAAGAATGTTGCTTTTGCATCAAAGCTTTTTAAAGTTTTTAAAACAAAGGTTGTAACATCAGGGATAGGTCCATCGTCAAAGGTTAAATAAATAACTTTTTCACTGCGGGGTTTATTCCAGATTAAAGATGGGTAATACCATTTTAGTAAAAGTGGAGATTTGACCAGGTACATGTTCAAATGTAAGTTGTTTATATTAATATTGTGAAAAAAATCTATGAAGACAATCATCTCCTATAATGCCTTATCTAAGCTTTCGCTGGCTTTATCCTTTGTTTTTCTTAGCGCTTTCGTGCAGCATGCCGCTGCTCAGGAAGTGATTACTGTACAGCGGGCTATAGAAATAACACTTCAAAATAACTTGCAGGTTAAGCAGAGCCGATTAAATCAAAATTTATCGGAAGAGAATCTGGCGCAATCTAAAAATGCGTTGTTGCCATCTGTAAATGGGAATTCGGGGTATAATATAAATTTTGGACGTAGTATTAACCCTACAACTAACGAGTTTCTTAGTCAGAGGTTCTCCTCATTAACCGGAGGTGTTTCGGCAGGTGTTGGTCTTTTTCAGGGCCATCAAAAAGTAAATTTGATTAAGCAAAATAAGCTATTGTTAGATGCTGATAAAACGAATACAGAAAAGGTTAAGAACGATCTTATTTTACAGGTAATTACATCTTACTTACAGATATTGTATAATAAAGATTTTTTGGTGGCAGCTCAACAACAACTGGCTGTCTCTAAACAACAGTTGGCACGTGAGCAGCAATTGTTAGATGCAGGGAATAAAACCCTTGCAGACTTATCACAGGCAAAGTCTCAGGTAGCTACTTCTGAGTTAAATGTGACCAATGCCGATAATGCTTTAGCAATATCATATTTAACATTGGCCCAGCTAATGGATATCCCTCCGTCAACTGTTTACCGTGTGGAGGCGCCTATACTTTCTAATTATGATAAACCACTGGTAAATTATAAAGCCGATGAAGTTTACCAGGGTGCTTTAAGCACTTTCCCTGATATCAAGTTGGCGGCTTTACGGACGGAAGCAGCTAAAAAAGGGATGGATATAGCTAAAGGAGCTTATTACCCGAGTTTATCATTTGCAGCTGGATTGAGTACTAATTATTCCAGTGGCCGACAAAGGGTAATATCGATAACGCCAAATGGCTTCAGGGAGATTGGTAGGACAGAAACAACGAATGAAAGGGTGCTTGTGGCTGATTTTACTACAGTAACGGATAATTATAAGTTCCTAGATCAGTTGAAAGATAACTTTGGACAATATGTTGGTTTAAGTCTTCAAATCCCAATTTTCAATGGTTTTAATGTAAGAACTTCCGTTAGGAAGGCTAAAATTAATTATCTGCAAAATCAAAATCAGGAACAGCTGGCAAAGAACAACCTGAGCAAGGTGATCTATCAGGCTGTTGCTGATTTAAGAGCTGCCGAGAGCCGATATGCTTCGACCACAAAAGTATTTCAGGCGCAAAAGGACGCATTTGGTGTTATTGAACAACGATATGCTGTTGGTTTAGTTAATTCCTTAGACTTTAATACCTCACAAACGAATTTAAATAAAGCAGAAATAGATATGATCCAGGCAAGATATGACATTGTATTCAGAGCCAAAGTGATTGACTATTACCTTGGACAGCCTATTGTATTTTAAAGCACTCTTGAATCAAATAAATAAAAACAGATGAAACTAAAACCCATATTAATTATAGTAGGAATTATCATTGTCCTGATTGCTGTTGGTGTATATTCCGGAGTTATTGGTGGTGATAAGAGCGAAAAAATAACCACTGAAAAGGCCGCAGAGCGAAAAGTTATAGAAACAGTAACTGCCAGTGGAAAAATACAACCTGAGACAGAAGTTAAACTAAGTTCGGAAGTATCGGGCGAGGTAACAGAGCTGTTGGTTAAAGAAGGCGATGTTGTAAAGAAGGGGCAGCTATTGGTCAAAGTGCGTCCAGATGTGCTTAAGTCGGGGTACGACCGCGCTGTTGCTTCCTATAGCTCACAAAAGGCCAGCGTGGCTGGAGCTGCTCAGATGCTTAAACAAGCTGAGGCTAATTTTGCAAATGGAGAAGTAACTTATAAACGCAATGTAGAATTGTTCAATAAAAAGGTAATCTCTGCTTCCGAATTTGACGCAGCAAAAGCAGCATATTTAACTGCAAAGACTAATCTGGGAAGGGCAAAAGAGGACCTTAATGCTGCAAAGTTTAGTTTAGAACAAACAGGCGCAAATGTTCAGGAGGCAAGTGCCAACCTGGCCAAAGCGACCATATTTGCCCCGGTAAATGGGGTAGTCTCTAAGCTTTCTGTAGAGCTGGGAGATCGTATTTTGGGAACCGTTCAAAATGCGGGAACAGAGATCATGCGGATTTCAAACCTTTCTTCTATGGAAGTAAACGTAGATGTGAACGAAAACGACATCAACAGGGTAAAGGTTGGCGATCAGGCTACTATTGAAGTAGATGCATTTGCAGATAAAAAATTTAAAGGTACGGTAACAGAAATTGCTAGTTCTTCTAAAGATGTGGGTTCGGCAACGAGTTCTGTAGATCAGGTGACTAACTTTATTGTGAAGGTTCGTATCCTTGCCGATTCTTACAGTAACATCACCGGTGGAGCTAAAGATCTTCCATCACCATTCAGACCAGGGTTATCTGCGACTGTGGACATAGAAAGCGAAACTGTAAACGGCCTGTCTGTTCCTATTCAATCTGTTTTTACGATAGATAAAAAGAAAGATGATAAAGATAAAAAACCGGAAGGCAATCAGGAGAACGCTGAAAAACAAAAAAATAAACTTACTGACAAGAAAGTGAAGCAGTATGTTTATGTATACAACGCTGATCAAACCGTTAAGCAAGTAGAAGTTACTACAGGTATCCAGAACGATCAGTTTATCATCATTAAATCCGGACTTAAAGCTGGTCAGGAAGTGGTAACCGGCCCTTATTCTGTCATACAAAACAAATTAAAGGATGGAATGAAAGTAAAGAAAGTGACTAAGGATCAATTGTTTGCTGAACCTGGTAAGAAGTAAACTTTATCAATACTTTTTAAATGAGTAAATTGTCCCGGTTTAAAACATTAGACCGGGATTTTTTATTTATAATGTATGATACCTAAAGTCGCAATGATTGGTGGGGGTAGTTGGGCTACTGCTATTATAAAAATGCTCTCAGATAACTTTTCTGCAAAAGAGATTTATTGGTGGATGCGAAATGCAGAAGCCATAGCGCATATTCAAAAATATAAGCACAACCCTAATTATTTAAGTTCGGTTGAAGTCAGGATTCCCGAAGAAAATATATCTGATGATATAGCTGTGATTATTAAGAAAGCGGATTATATCGTATTAAATGTACCTGCCGCTTTTCTTAAAGAAACATTGAGTGCTGTTACACCGGAACAGCTGAAAGGTAAAAAGATCGTTTCGGCCATTAAAGGTATCGTGCCGGATGAAAATCAGATCATTGGTGAGTTCCTTCACCAGAAATACAATGTTCCCTTAGAAGACATCCTGGTGATTAGTGGGCCATGCCACGCAGAAGAAGTGGCCTTGGAAAAACTATCTTATCTAACCATTGCCTCCGTGAATGTTGGTCTTGCAGGTTTTTTTGCTAACCTTTTAAATACCCGGTACATTAAAACAAATGTTTCGGATGATATTTTCGGGACAGAATATGCAGCTGTGCTGAAAAATATTTATGCTGTAGCCAGTGGTATTTGTCATGGAATAGGCTACGGCGATAATTTTCAAGCGGTATTAATTTCTAATGCCATCCGCGAAATCAAACGCTTTGTTGATGCGGTTCATCCCATTACAAGAGATATAAAGGAGTCTGCTTATCTGGGCGATTTACTCGTTACTGCATATTCGCAATTTAGCCGTAATCGCACCTTTGGTAATATGATTGGAAAGGGCTACACCGTAAAGTCTGCTCAGCTGGAAATGAATATGGTTGCCGAAGGGTATTACGCTGTTAGTTGTATGCATCATATCAATAAGAAGTATAAGGTAGATATGCCCATAAGTAGGGCGGTATATGCTATCCTATATGAAAAACATTCTCCACATATTGAAATGCGTCTGCTTACCGAACAGCTTAATTAACTGAAAAAACAAAAGGCCTGTATTGATTGTTAATGGTTTTATAGTACACAAAAACCATACAACGATGAAAAAAAAGTATTTATTTGGGATTTTAACCCTGGCCATGTGCACCACTCTTGTCTTTAGTGCTAGTGCACAAGAAAAACAAAAAACCGGAGTAGGTAAAGCGATTGATAAAACAGGTAAAGCTATTGGTCACGCTGCAACGGATGTGGGCCATAAAACTGCTGAGGTTGCTGTAAAAGGTAGCTCTAAGGTTGCGGATAAAGTGTATAAAGGTAAAATGGCACCTGATGGAACTGATGTGTATATCGATAGCAAAAACAGGAAATACTATGTAAACAAAAAAGGGGGGCGAGTTTATCTGAAAGCTAGTCAGATAAGAAACAGACCTGAGCATAAAATGTAACTCTATATCTATCTATAAAGTAAAAAGGCCTCCAGAAAAAATTCCGGAGGCCTTTTATGATATATTGATTGGTAGTAATTAAGACCTACGTCTTCTATCACCACCACCGTATCCACCTTCGCGTCTTCCAGATCCACCTTTGTCTTCACGGCTTCTTCCAGAGAAATCTCTGAAACCACCACCGCTATTACCACCTTCACGTCTGTTTCCACCGCCATAGCTTCTGCGTTCACCGCCGCCTTCGCGTCTTCCGCCGCCGTAGCTTCCGCCTTCACGTCTGCCACCGCCACCAAAACCACCACGACTACGACCACCGCCATCACCGTCAGCTGTTTTTTCGATCCTTACTCCGCGGTTGTTAAATTCAACACCTTTAAAGTTGTTGAATAACGATTCAACAGTAGCATTTTCAACTTCGAAGAATGAATAAACACCTTTCAGGTCAATTTTACCAATGCTTTTTCCGCTGATTTTACCATTGTTGCAAACAAAAGATAACAAGTCACCTCTTGTAAAATCATCAACAGAACCAAGGTTAATAAACAAACGGGTATAACCTTCGCTGCTTCTTGGACCTCTATCTCCACGCTCACCACGTTCACCTCTTTCATCTGAAGAAGAGTTCAGGTCAGGTGCATTTTTGTAATACTCTAAAAAGCGGTTAAACTCTAAAGATGCAAAACGTTTGATCACCTCATCTTTGCTCAGCTCAGCAAACTCATCCATGATGCGTGGCATGTACTGCTCAATTTGGTTTTCGTTAACCTCAACATTGTGAACCTTGTGTACCAAAGCAAACAATTGTTTCTCACAAACGTCAAAACCGGTAGGAAGTGCAGCTTTAGTAAACTGTTTTCCTATGATTCTTTCGATCTGACGGATTTTGCCTAACTCTTTCGAGTTCACAATACAGATAGATACACCGGTTTTACCTGCACGGCCGGTACGACCACTACGGTGAGTGTAACTTTCAATTTCATCAGGTAAAGAGTAGTTGATTACGTGGGTAACGTTGTTTACGTCGATACCGCGGGCTGCAACATCAGTAGCAATTAACAACTGCATGTTACGGTCGCGGAAACGCTGCATTACCTTATCACGTTGTTGCTGAGATAAATCACCATGCAAAGCATCAGCATTGTAACCATCTTTAATTAAGTGCTCAGCTACATCTTGTGTATCCAGTTTGGTTTTACAGAAAACTACTGCAAAAATTTCCGGATTAAAATCCACAATGCGTTTTAAAGCTGCGTATTTATCTCTCGCACGTACAATGTAGTACTCGTGTTCGATATTTACGTTACCGGTGTTTTTAGTACCCATGGTTAACTCAACAGGTGAGTCCATGTAGTTCTTAGCTATTCTTCTTACCTCAGGAGGCATAGTTGCAGAGAATAACCATGTTTTTTTATCGTCAGGTGTAGTCGACAAAATATCGTTAATGTCTTCCTGGAAACCCATGTTTAACATTTCGTCAGCTTCGTCAAGCACTACAAATTTCACGTTACTGAAATCTATAGCCTTACGGCCAATAATGTCCAACATACGGCCCGGTGTAGCCACTACAATTTGTACACCGTTTCTAATTTCACGCAGCTGCTGCATAATGTTTGCGCCACCGTAAACGGCAACGACATTAGCACCACTGATGTTTTTTGAGAAATTCTTGATGTCGCTAGCAATTTGCAAGCAAAGCTCTCTGGTAGGGCATAAAATCAATGCCTGAGGCTTATTGCTCTTAAAGTCTATCAATTCTAACAGCGGCAAACCAAATGCTGCTGTTTTTCCTGTTCCTGTTTGGGCCAAACCAACAAAATCGTTATTGCCCTCTAACAGCACAGGAATACTTTGTTCCTGAATAGGTGTTGGATTTTCGAAACCTAAATCCTTTACAGCATTAACAACGTCATCACTTATCCCCAATTTACTAAATGGGTTTATCATGTATAATAATTTATTAAGCCGCAAAGGTAAGTTTATTTTTTGGTATTTTATATCTTTGTAACTAAATAAAAATCAAGCAATTAATTATCTGAGTCTGTCGGCCGACCTTAATAACTGCTCATCTTTTCTAATTCCGCGTATGGCAAGCATGCAAAATAGAAGCGCTAAAATAAATAAAGAAGAGCCAATATGGAGCGACGATCCGGCGATTCCACCCGGTAACAATGAGGCATTTAAAGCCGACAATATCGCTGTGGTGATGATCAATACCATATTGATCATAATTAAACGCTTTTGCATAACGCGATTTTTAAATTGAAAGATACAGGTCAGGCACAATAAAACTGCTATGCCATTTATAATCATCGCTCCAATGGGAGTAACCACAATTGATTCGGCGCTCGCTCCCTTAATCAATGGTTGGTGCCCATCTATGTACAGCAAATATTCTGTATTGTTGACACTTTTGGTTATTAAAGGAATAAAAAACAGGCAGATCAAGGTGAATGAAGCTAAAAGCAGCCATATAGATTGTACGCGTTGTATCATATCAGTTCAATAATTTCAACAAATATATTAAAAGCAAATAGTAACCAATCCGATATCCGATTAAAAAGATAATTTTGTACAATTGAATATGCAACGGTATTTTATTGAATTGTCGTACGACGGCACCGCTTATCACGGCTGGCAAATACAGCCAAATGCCATTACAGTGCAGGAGTGCCTGGATAAAGCTTTATCTGTTTATTTCAGACAACTGGTAAGTACCTTAGGCTGCGGCCGTACGGATAGTGGTGTACATGCTACACAATTTTATGCACATTTTGATCTGCAAATTGCGGATGCAGATAATTCCGATGAAAGATCTACTGCTAAGGTGCCGGATCCATTAAAGTCAGTAACCGGCATCAATTCTTTATTACCCTATCAAATTGCCGTAAAGCGGGTATTTCGGGTAGATGATACTGCCCATGCACGTTTTGATGCAACAGAACGAGCTTACCATTATCAAATCCATTTTCATAAAGATCCTTTTAAACTTAATCGTTCCTGGTTGTACAAAGGGGAGCTTGATATGGAAGCTATGAATAAAGCCGCTCAGCTGCTTTTAGGTTATACCGATTTTTCCTGCTTCAGTAAATCAAATACACAAACCTTTACAAACAACTGTAAAATTACCACTGCCTTTTTTGAAGAGAAAGAGGAAGGTTTACAGTTTACGATCAGGGCGGATCGTTTTTTAAGAAACATGGTGCGTGCAATTGTAGGAACGCTGATAAGAATTGGCAAAAAGGAGCTCAACTTAGATGAGTTTAAGCAAATTGTTGAAAGCAAAAACCGAAGCAATGCCGGTCAATCCGTTCCTGCCTGTGGTTTATATTTAGTAAATGTAATTTATCCTTTTGTAAAATAAATATGTCTAAAATAACCGGTGATGCATTTAATGTGGGCTTATTGAAAAGAGTTTTTCAGTACGTTAAGCCTTACCGCAAAACCTTTATTCTTTCTATTGTTTTAACCATACTACTAGCCTTAATTGCACCTGCCAGACCGTTTCTTATTCAGCATACGTTGGATAATTACATCATGAAGGATCAGTACAATGGACTGCTGGGGATGACTATCCTCATGTTGGTACTCCTGGTTTTACAGGCAGGGATACAATTTAGTCACACCCTGCTCACCAATACTTTAGGGCAGTCAGCCATTCGCGATTTACGGATTAATGTGTTCAATCACATTACCAAGCTAAGACTTAAATATTTCGACAATACACCCATTGGACAGCTGATTACCCGCACAGTATCTGACCTCGAAACCATTGCCGAGATCTTCTCTGAAGGTTTAATTGTGATTATTGGCGATATTTTAATGGTCATAGTGATTATTGGGGTGATGGTTTATAGAGATTGGGCGCTTACCCTGATGGTATTGTTGCCGATGCCATTATTGATTGTGGCGACTTCTGTTTTTCAAAAGGCCATTAAGTCCGCCTTTCAGGAAATCCGAACAGAGGTGTCCAACCTTAATACTTACCTGCAGGAGCATATTTCAGGGGTGTCGATCATTCAGTATTTTGCACGCGAAGAGCAGGAGTATAAAAAGTTTATAAAGATCAATGCACGCTATCGCGATGCAAATATCCGTTCCAATTGGTACTATTCTATTTTCTTCCCGGTTGTTGAGATCATTTCAGCCATGTCACTAGGCTTATTGGTATGGTATGGTTCAAGAAGTATTCTAGCTAAACCTTTAACGGTAACCCCAGGGATTATTGCCGAGTTTATTTTGTATATCAACATGCTGTTCAGGCCAATCCGGGAGCTTGCTGATAAATTTAATACCCTGCAAATGGGAATGGTAGGGGCCGAGCGTGTTTTTAGAGTGTTAGATACCGATGAAATTACAGTAAACAATGGCTCATTTGTACCTGAACAAATGAAAGGTGCTATTTCTTTTGATAAAGTATGGTTTGCCTATAATGAGGAAAACTATGTGCTGAAAGATATTTCTTTCGAAGTACCTGCCGGAAAAACCATTGCTCTCGTAGGAGCTACAGGTGCGGGGAAATCTTCTACGATCAATATCCTGAACCGGTTTTACGAGATCCAGAAAGGGGAGATCAGGGTTGATGGGATAAAAATTCAGGATTATGAACTCAATTACCTGCGTAGTAACATCGCCACAGTTTTACAAGATGTATTCCTGTTTTCTGATACGATTTTCAACAACATTACACTAAATAACAGCAGCATAACAATGGAAGACGTTGTTGATGCTGCTAAAAAAGTCGGTGCACATGATTTTATAATGCGTTTGCCTGGAGGCTATCAATACAATGTAATGGAACGTGGTGCTACGCTTTCTGCAGGTCAAGCACAGCTGATTTCGTTTATCAGGGCATTGGTTTATAATCCTTCTATTTTAGTATTGGATGAGGCTACTTCTTCTGTAGATACAGAAACGGAAATGCTGATCCAGCACGCGATAGAAAATTTGATGGAGGGTAGAACGTCTATTGTGATCGCCCACCGTCTTTCAACAATCCAGAAAGCGGATAAGATATTGGTACTTGATAAAGGCGAGATTAAGGAGATGGGGACGCACCAGGAGCTACTTAAACTGAATGGGTATTACAAAAGGTTATACGAGTTGCAGTTTAACTCTATTGGGGTTGAAAAATAACTTTGAAAAATAACCGTTCTCTTCTACGGCTGCATTGCTTCGCTGAAGAAGCGAAGAACGCTGAGGCCGTTTCTGAGAAGGTAATTTTTCTCTAAAGCAGGGTGTATAAGCAGGATGTATAAACAGGGGATAGTCAGCCACTTCACCCATTTGCTCATACCTTACCTTTATAAGTGGAGGATACATCATTAAAATCAGGCTAATGGCTAATGGAATGTTCGTTGATCCACTTGAAAATGAATTGATAAAGCCTGCCGAAGAAGGGATAAAATAGCCAATTCCAATACCTAAAACCATGGAGAGGAAAATCCATAGGGTTAAATAACGATTTAAAAAGCTAAGTTTTTTCCTATCAGTTGCGGGTACACAATTGTTTGCTAACATGGAGAAGTTTTTTAATTGCTAAGATTCGTTTTAACGAAATCAAAACAGTAGGCCTCAATCATGTCTCTTACTTTCCTAAACTCCTGCATTATCTCCTCTTCCGTTCCGGTTGCTTTAGCCGGATCAGGAAAGTTATAATGAAATTTTTGTGCTTTAGTGGGGAAATACGGACAGCTTTCTCTCGCATTGTCACATACCGTAATTACGTAGTCAAAGTCTATATTGGCATACTCGTTAACATTATTGGAGGTATGGCCAGAGATATCAATTCCACTTTCAGCCATAACGGCTATGGCTCTGGGATTCACACCATGTGTTTCAATTCCGGCGCTGTAAACGATTGCGGCATCACCGGCAAAATGCCTGATAAACCCTTCGGCCAGCTGACTACGGCAGCTATTACCTGTACATAAAATCAATACTTTTTTCATTCGTCTTATTTGTTAGCAGCAACCTGATCCCGGAGCACAAACATTTCCGTCAGCAGCCAGGTTCATCATTACTAGTTTTGGTTTTTCTGTTTTTGGTTCAGGCGCGCAGCATTCTTCACCGGTATCTGTAGTCCTACAACTTCCGCCTCTGTTAATGGCTTTGCACTGTGTGAAATCCGGGCTTAGCTTGACAATCAGGTTAGCTCCTTCAATGATGATATCGCTGGGATACATCTGGCGGGTGTCGAAAGAGGAATTACCAAACTCTATTTTTACAATAGCTAAAGGATTAAGCGGTAAACTTTTTTCTACCAGCTCAATGATGGACAGGGCTTTGTTCACCTGCATTGCGCTATCACTTTCTTTTACTGTAGGCTCCCAAAGTTGTATAATGATTTCGGTCCAGGCGTTCATAATACCGGCACAATCTACGGATACAATAGGGGCCTGTTTAATTTCGGTGATGTGATAAGAGGCATCTACCCACTGGTTTGCAGCATATTGGAATTGAAGTGTCAATTCAGGATGTTGCAGTAAAGTGGCTTTAAATGTGTTCCAGGTAGTTAATTCTGTCGTGTTCATAATATTGCAATTTTACGATTGATATGAATAAAAAAAGGGTTAACAGCAGTTTTTAGGATCTTTAAATGACCCCAAAAAAGCACCCAATTGCGTTTCCAATAGTTTCCATGTTTTAGGATTTATACAATAACATACGGTTACACCTTCAATGGTTCCTTGTATAATACCTGCGTTTTTAAGCTCTTTTAAATGTTGAGATATGGTGGCTTGCGCTAAACCCAGTTCTTCTACCAGATCACCACAAATACAAGCATTGGCAGAAATTATCTGCTGTAAAATAGCGATACGTGCAGGATGTGCCATTGCTTTCAACAACTGCGAAAGTTGGTTTTGCGCTTCGGTAAATATTTCTGATTTAGTAAGTCCCATAATTATACATCGCAATATTACGATGTTTGGTTGAGAGATACAAATTTTATGAATTATTTTAACAAAATGATCACAATCTGGGTATGGGAAATAGGGTGGGTTGGCTTATAAATCAAGCCAATTCTTAAACGCTTCGGCGCGTTCTTCGCTAACAATTACTTCAATTCCATCAGCAGGAGCGGGGTTGAGTACAATCCTTACCCGGTTTCTCGATAGCTTGTACATCTCTTTAATCGCATCAATGTTGATGATGAATTTTCGGTTTACCCTGAAGAAATCAGCGGGGTCCAATTGTGGCTCCAAACTACTAATGGTTTCTTCAATGATGTAGTTCTGCCGATCTTTAGTCATCAGAAAAAGGTATTTATCATCCGCCATAAAATACGCCACATCGTCCGATTGTACCGTCTTGATCAGCTTACCCATTTTAACCATAAACCTGTTCCTAAGTTTACCTGTTGGAGGCTCTGGTTGGATTTGAGGGAGTGCTATATCTGATGCGTTACGTATGGTATTTAGCTTGGCCAAAGCCACACGTACATCTTCTTCATCAAATGGTTTCAACAAATAATCGATGCCCTGATTTTTAAATGCTTTTAGGGTATACTGATCGTAAGCAGTGGTAAAGATGACCGGACTATTTACAGTTACCCGTTGGAAAATCTGGAAACTTTCTCCATCACCAAGGTGAATATCCATAAACAGTAAGTCGGCAGTATTCTTCTTTAACCAGGCTACAGCAGCTTCTATGGTGCCTAGAATGGCTAATATTTGTATGTTTGGATTAATGTGCATGAGGGTTTTCTGCAGTGTATCCGCCGCCAACTCTTCATCCTCAATAATTAATACCCTCATTAATTTTTATGCTTGAGCGTAAAAGTAAAAAAAAACTCCGGTCTGTGAAACACAGACCGGAGTTAATCACCCGCACTTATCTCTCTTTTAGTGCTATTGAAGGTTCGGATTTGCTTTAATCGCAGATTGAGGGAAACGGATCGTATATCTTGGATCGTTTTTCTGAAGGGTATAAATTGCCCCTTTAAATTCATGTTTCATTTCAGGCTGACCGAAACGTCTTAAATCGTACCAACGGTGTCCTTCCAATGCCAATTCTCTTTCTCTCTCTCTGATAATTTCCTGATATAAGTCTGCTTTACCTAAGCCGGAAATTCTAGTTTTTTCTATTGCATAGTATGCAGGCGTTAAGCGTTTCACTTTTAAAGCCAGTAAAGTTTGTAATGCTGTACTCAGGTCATCTGTTTGTAAAGCTGCTTCTGCCTTAATCAGGTAAAGCTCGGCATTACGGAAGGTAATTTTATAAGCAATATCACTACCTTTGTTAGACACTATTTTATCTTTATTCTCTTCATAGTCATCGTCCCAAGGCATGACGTTGTATTTCTGGAAATACAAGGCATATCTTTTATCATTGATCGGGTCATAGATCCCTAACAAATGCGGAGACATGAACGAGGAATTGGAGGCCCCTGGATTAAAAGCTCTCTCCATCGACATGATATTTTCTACAGACTGGTAATGGTTAGGCGCAAAAGTTGCTCCTGCTGCATTCAGATCTTGTAAAGTGTTATTGATTGCCAATGCATCTTGGCTTGCTTTTAATGCGCTGCTCCATTCTCCTCTATACTCGTAAATTCTTGCCGTTAAAGCTAGAGCTGCACGTTTGGTGAAGCGGTAGTTCTGACCAGCAGGAAAAGTAGTTACATTTAATAAGGCTTGTCCTGCAGCAAGATCTGCAAAGATCTGATTGTACACCACCTCTACTGTTGAAGGCTTGTAGTTCGTTTCCAAATCAATTTTCAAAGAAATTGGAACACCACGATCTGTTGCCGCAGTATTCTTATCAAAAGGTTTAGCATATAAGTTCAACAACTCAAATTCTGCATAAGCACGAAGCAAATAAGCTTCTCCCTTAATTTGTGCCGTTTCTGCTGATACACCTGCTTTTGCTTCAATATCTTCAATCACAGAATTAGCATAGAAAATAGAGGTATAAAAAGCACCGTAAGGCATTTCCAAAGAATTGGCATCTGGATTCAAGTCATTCCACTTGTACTGGTCGTAATAGTTTGCTGTTTCCGTTTTAGCGGTATTCAATAGCAATTCGTCTGTACGAAAAGCCAGGTTAGATTTATGACTTGGAAACTGAGTATATCCTGAGTTCAATAGTGCTCTGAAATCCTCTACTGTGGTAGGGATTACTTTTCCTACCGGCTCAATATCTAAATATTTTTTACAGCTACTGGCTGATATCATCAAGAACAGAATGGCTGTTAATTTTATAATCTTATTCATGGTTTCTGAATTAAAAAGTTGCGTTTAGACCAACAGAAATACTTCTCGTGATCGGCTGTGCATAGATGTTACCATAAGTTTCCGGATCAAAATAACCTTTGTAATCTGTACCGATTACGAAAGGATTTCTTGCCTCCAGGCTAATTCTCAAGCTATTTGCTTTTACTTTCCCAGCGATTGCTGCTGGCATAGTGTATCCTAAACGGATGCTGTTGATACGTACATAGCTCATATTTTTCACGAAAATATCCAGGGCTTGGTAGCTATAAGCTGGGTCATTGCCATCCTGCCAGCTATAAGCCATCCATCTATCACCATTAAAGCTATCTCTGCCATAAATTCCAGGTAAGGTACTGCCTGTATTTGTTGGAGACCAGGCATTAAGAATATCTCTTGAATAATTCCTTCCACGATCTACTTGTGAAGGATTATAAGTTGGCGTAGTTCTCACTAATTTATTGATATTGAAAAGTGCAGAGATCGATAAATCGAAATTCGAATAACGGAAACGGTTGGTCAAACCACCTATAAACTGTGCATCGCCATCACCTGCATAAGTATATAGATCCTGGAATGCTTTACCTGTGTATTTGCTATTTACAGCATAACCTGCTAACCATTCCACATCGGCATTTGGATCATATAATCCGTAAAACTCTTCCAAAGAAAGCTTCTTGCCATCTCTAACAAATATAGGAAGACCGTCTTTGTCTAATCCATCCGTTTTAATAACCCAGATTCCATTTACAGGATAGCCTTCCTTAGACGGCATAAACTGATTGGGACGAACCTTTTCTCTGATTACCTTACTTTTGTTATGGGCAATATTGAAATCAGTTGACCATGAGAAGTTAGCTGTATTGAGGTTTCTTGTAGAAATGGTCAACTCTAATCCTTTATTTCTCAATTGAGAGAAGTTAGAGCTGGTAAAATCAAAACCATTTTCTTGTTGTAACTCTTCAACACCGATTAAATCTTTACTGAAACGGTTGTAATAATCAAAAGTTACCTGAACAGCATTTTTGAATATTCCAAAGTCAACACCCGCATTGAAAGTAGAAGTTTTTTCCCATCTCAACTTATTGTTCGGCGGACTAGTTACTCCAATAGTTGGCTGTGTTGGACCTGGAAGAATACCGGTGTTGGTATAAGTTCCTACTACAAAAGGAGAAGTACTTTTATCTATGTTTCCTTGTAAACCGTATGAAGTACGAACACGTAGGCTCGAGATCCAGGAGATATTTTTGATAAATTGCTCTTCACTAGCATTCCATGCACCAGACAAGGAATAAATAGGTAAATATCTGTATTTAGGGTCTACACCGAATAAGTCAGATCCATCATAACGAATACTACCATAAGCGGTATATTTTCTGTCGTAAGTATAAGATAAGGTACTATAAAAAGAAGCATAAGCATTTTCAACAAACTCTTTTTTATAAGGAATCAAATCACTTGCGTTGGCATAACCTTGGTCTGGATAAATAACTCCTTTACTAGTTAAGGTACGTTCGTTAAAACCAAAAGCTCTTGTTGAGATGGCTTCATTATTAGTTCTTCTGAATTCCGTTCCTGCAAGGGCCTCAATTTCATGCTTTTCAGCAAAAACCTTTTTATACTCTAAAATTGTTTTCCAGTTGTATTGGAAACTATTTGCATTTTGATTGTAAATCGTTCCTCCCTGAGGGATAAAAGATTCATATTTTTTGGTGCTGGAGTTCCAAAGCTCATACTTCTGTCTGTATTTACGCGTATAATAGGAATCTTGTCCACCAAATTTCTCTATGCCAGTATCTTCAAATTGAAGACCCAATTCCGTACGAAGATTCAAATTTTTATGGATCTGATAGCTCAGGTCCAAGATTGCTTTTAGGCTCTTGTTATCTAAAGTATAACGTGTGTTTTCACGTTCTTCAACCGCATTAAAAGGAATATAGGCATCGCCACCACGGTTACCAAAAATATCAGGATCGTAGTTAAAACCGCCAGTTGCATTTCTCACGGTTTGGTAAGGATTGACATTCCTTGTATAAGTACTAAGGTTGGTAAATGCATCAACATCTGCCAGATAATTTGAACGGGTCGTTTTTGAACCAAAAACTGCTGCCCCTGCTTTCAACTTCTGAGAGATGTTAAAATCAGTTTTCAAGGTCATGTTGTAACGCTCTAAACCGGTTTGTTTAGTCGTTCCTTTTTCATTGTAATAACCGCCAGAGAAATAATAAGTAGCCTGGTCGCTACCACCTGATAAACCTAAAGTATATTGCTGGTTAATGGCATTTTGATAAATTTCTTTACCCCAATCTGTTCCATCTGCTCTTAAAGCATTGATCGCTTCCTGAGTTGAAGAATTCAAAGCAGAAAAACCACCGGTTCTGTATTTATTCAATTCACCGTTTTTTTTCAAAATTCTGGCTATTTCACCGTTACCGGCTCTGTAGTCTAAGTCTGTACGATTAGCCATGCCCAATTCAAAGTCCACTTTTTCAGTAGCATTCATCAGGTTAAGCTTCGATAAGTCTGGACGCTCTGAAATAAATGTATTTGCAGAGAAATTGATAGCCATCGGTCCTTTCTTTCCTTTTTTGGTAGTAATAACAATTACACCATTCGCTGCTCTGGCGCCATAAATGGCAGTAGCTGCAGCATCTTTAAGGATCGTGATGTCGGCGATATCATCAGGGTTTAAACCTGCAATAGGTAAGTTGCGCAATTGATCAATATTGTCTTTTTCAATGGTATTTGGCAAATTGGTACCGTCTAAAGGCAGGCCGTCCAATACCCATAACGGATCTTGTGAACCGTTTAAGGAAACTGTACCACGGATTCTGATCTGCGGCGCAGCACCGGGACCACCAGTAAGGTTTCCAACAGCAACACCAGCAACCTGTCCTTCTAACATTTGGTCAATACCGGCAACACCAGTCTGACGTATTTTGTCATAGTCAACTTTCGCAATAGAGGTCGTGTTCTTACGTTTAGAAATATCCGTATAACCGTTTACAATCACCTCGCTCAACACCTTGTTGTCGTTGGTTAAAGAAACCGTAATCTTAGTTTTGTTGGTAATATTTACCATTGCTGTATTGTAACCCAGATAGCTCACTTTTAAATAAGTAGTTCCGGCAGGAACCTTTAAAGTAAAATGGCCATCCATATCCGTCATTGCGCCAATAACAGTGTTCTGTATCACGCCTGGGCTCGACTGCTCACCAATTCCGGATTTATCCACGAAAACTGAAGCTCCGGGGATGGGTTTGCCGTCGTCTTCCGACAGCACCGTTCCGGTAACTGTGGTTTGTTCCTGGCTATAGCCTTTAAGGCCAAGTGAGAGCAGCAGAAAAAATAATAAAATTTTATTCATTTGTACTTATTTATTGATGGTTTAATTGATTTTTAAGTTTTGACGTATTCTTAGCATAAGGTCCATGTAATGGTTCCTTGTCTCTTCATCACCGCTGTTTTTATTCTTTTCTAGCAGATTTAGGATCTTCATCAGTTCAGCTCTTTTTGCCGAGGCCACATCAGAAACCCTGGTCATAGAACTTACATGAATATTTCTAAGTTCATCACCTTTAACAGCTGTATTGTCTTTAAAAGCACGAGGGGTAAGGTCACACAATTCAGGTAAATTGCTTTTTACTAAGGGTTGAAGGGCTTTTTTACTTACCTTTTCCATTAGCTTGTCAGCACTTACAAGCAAAACATCTACATAGTTTTGTTGGGTCATTCGCTCCTCAAGCGATAGTGATTTACCTTTTAGCGTCTGTTTAAATGTTGTCTCCCTAATCTCTCTCAGCAGTTGCGAAACTGTATATACGTCATCTTTTCCATAAATGGATTCCATCTCTAATAACCTTAATAAACGATCATCTGCCAATAAATTGTACATCAATGAGGATTGTTGTTCACGTTTTAGGTTATAAGGTCCATATTCAAAAGGTCCAAGAGGGGTATCCTTAATGGCAAAAGTGCTAGACAACAGGGGTGGATTAAACAACCATTGTGGGAGGTTGAACAACTCTTTTTTCAGGTAGTTCATTGCTTCTTCCTGTATGGCTTTAGGTACCGGGGTATAGGCTTTTTTGCCATCACCAGCTACAGGGTTTTCCAGGTAATAGCCACCAATGTTAGCCATTACATGATCTGCATAGGTATTCCATTGCCATACTGTAGCCATATAAAGTTTACCTGCCTGGTAATAAGAATCTCCAGGTTCAGCCGCCCAGTTTAAAATTTGAGGAACCAAGCGTTGCAGATTTTTTAAGCCATATTCACTGGCTTTCATGGCATTATCGCCCAGGTCTTCAGATTGTGCTCTTGGATCTACTACCACACTTTGTTGCTCACCATAATGGTACAAGGGATCGTTCTGATGTGCTTTGATCCACTCTTTTTGTGTTTCCAGCTCTTTGCGTGGGTCTTGAGTATCTAACCATCTGTATCCCCATGCAATGGCATATTTATCATATACGCCAATTTGCGGAGTAATGTTGGTTACGTGATCTTCAGGTTGAGCTACGTAGTTAAAACGCGCATAATCCATAATAGAAGGCGCTGTTCCACCCATTTTAGCTGTGTAACTTGGAGAACGTAATGAATCAACAGGGTAAGCTACCGAAGCACCCATATTGTGTTTTAAACCCAAAGTATGACCAATTTCATGTGAGGACACAAAGCGGATAGCATGACCCATTTGTTCCACACTAAAGTTGTTTTTTCTTGCTCCGGTATCAATAATGCCCGTTTGTACGCGCATCCAGTATTGTAATGAAGTCATCACGTTGTGCCACCAGATCACATCTGATTCCAGAATTTCACCTGAACGAGGATCTACTACTGCAGGGCCCATTGCATTTGATTTTGGTGATGCAGCATAAGTAACTACAGAATAGCGAACATCATCGCCATCAAAATCGGCTGAATCTGTAACCAATTTAGCTTGAATGGCATTTTTAAAACCAGCAGCTTCAAATGCTTTCTGCCAATCGTGTATACCGTCAATGATATACGGTCTCCATTGTTTTGGAGTAGAGGGGTCTATATAAAACACGATAGGCTTAGCCGGCTCCACCAGCTCACCTTTTAAGTAACGTGCTCTGTCTTCCGGTTTAGGCTCTAGCCTCCATTTGGTAATCAGTTCCCTGGTTTCCAGTTTTTGTTGTGTATCCGAAAAATACCATCTTGGCGTGGTGAAATAGCCAACTCTGTTGTCCGCAAAGCGAGGCTTCATAGGTGCTTCAGGCAGCAACAATATATTTGTAGTTACTGCTACACTGATAGCAATGCTACTTTGTCCCTCTGTTACTGATGTACTCAATAATGAACGTACCACTACATTTTCAGGGAAGCTTTTAATGTGCTCAATGCCCGATAACGCTGTTTTTGGACTTGTGCCCAAACCGATAAGAGTAAATACATCATTAAAGCTTTTTTCAGTACCATCAAATACTTTATTTACTTTAATCACTACTGCCGATGAATCGGGTGAGTAGGCTTCGATTTTAAAGGATTCAATTACCGAACCTACGAAATTGTCTTTTACCGATTGGGTAATGGCATCTCCTGCAGGGGATTCTACTTGCGGAACAATGGTTTTTACCCAAACTGTTTTTGCCAGCTTATTTGGATGAAAGCGAATAACTTTATTCTCATAATTCATCCCTTTGTTTAAGCCGGCCTCATTAATGGCCATAGGAACCGAAGAAATTTTGTTGACTACCAAAAAGTCCTTATCCATCAGTCTTAGTGGAATCTCGAAATAGTAATCTGTTTCTACCTGATGTACTTTGAATATACCATTAACAGTTGTTGCTTTCTTTAATAAGGATTTATAGTCCTTTAATGTGTTTTTTTTAGTCGTATCCTGATCGGCTTTCTTTTTAAGCGAATCAGCGCTGAGTTTTTTTACTGCAGCTTTAGGAAGTTTTTTAGAAGTTTGCGCATTTACACCAATCCCTGAGATAAGAATAAATAAAGCTATAAGCGAAGTCTTATTTAAAATCATAAATCTAAAATGCCTGAATGTTTGTGTATTATGAAACAATACCGCGTGGGCTGGCACTTTTAGTAGTGTGAAAGCGCAGTTTTAGGGAGTGAAAAAAATGTTAATTGAGCGTTATTCCTATGTTAAGCTTCAGGGAGTTGCAATACCGGGAGATAACATTTGTAGAGTTGGCCTTCCACACCATACCTCAACTGCCCTGTGCCAAAATAGGCATAGGTACTTTGAAGATAGTTTAAGCCTTGCTTGCTGGAGTCTCTAACATCACTGCGCAACTGGAGGTTATTGGTCACTACAATATAGTCGTCCACACTTTCAATATTGATCTTAAGCGGCTTCTCTTTCGAGAGCATATTGTGTTTTACTGCATTTTCAATCAGGGTTTGCAAACTCATAAATGGGATGTGCTCCTGAAGGTGGACATCAGAAATTCTCAATTCCAAAGGTTCAAGTGCATCGCCAAATCTTATCTTCAGTAGAAAGAAGTATTCATTTACAAATCGGAGTTCTTCGGCAACGGTGGCCAATCCATTAGGATAAGACTCAAGCACATATCGATACACCCTTGATAATTTTACCACAAAGGATTGTGCAAGCTCAGGGTCTTTCTCAATCAGTGCATTCAATGAACTTAAAGAATTGAAAAGAAAATGGGGGTTTACTTTTTCTTTAAGGGTATTGAGTTGTAGCAAGGCATTTTCCTTTTGCTGGCGTTCGGCAATAAGGCTTAGCGCTTGTTTTTCAAGTGATAATTCCTTCCTGTTCATCTCCAATTGTTGGCGAAGCATAAATTCCTTTTGCCATTTGGCCTGCGACCAGGAAATCAGTAGCAGTATAATTAATGCCGCAGAAATGAACATGATCATCATGTACTTTTCAATAATTTTTACATCCTCGTCTACAGCCAGAACAGGGGTGTCGATTACCATTGTCCATTTCATTGAGGCTATGTTTAAAGGCGTATAATAACGTACCACAGGAAGTTGTAAATAGGATGAAGTTACTATTTCATAACTGCTAATGCTGTCTGCAAGTAAAGTTTTTCCGGAAGAATGACTTACAGGGACCAGCATTTTGGTACCTATTAGTTTTTCAACAGGGTTGGTTACATAATAGCCCTTTTCATCAGTAATAAATGCATAAGCTCGGCCTACTGTATCTACACTCCATAAGTAACGCTGAAGTTCTTTAAGGTTAATATCCAAACCAAACATCAGTACTGATGAGTCTGCGAGTTTATGCCTGGAGGCGATTAGCCAATGCAAGGTATCTGTTACAGAAATCAGTGCTCCATTAGTGCCGGTAGTATCTTTATGAAGAAGCTGGTTTTGAACCCAGTTTTTCTGATCTTTTAAAATAGGGGTATGATTGTATGCATTACCTTTTTTTTGAATTGCTTTGTAAATGGTATCATTTTTACTGGCGATGGCGTACCAGCCTTTATTTATTTTAGGGTGACTAAGTAAGAGGGCTTCAACCATTCTCTCATGAGCAATAAAATCGTTTTTAGAATGAATTTCAGGTAAAATGGTTTCTGAATCGTTAATTCCTTTTGTAAATCCCTCAAATTCATTGTGCATGATATTAGATTTTAGCTGGTATATTTTAGTAGCCAACTCTATACTAATCTGCTCTGTGCGTTTACTCAGCTTACCTGACATGAAAAACCATATCCCTGCAAAGCATAGAAACATAAATATTCCTATGATAATAAAGTACCTTGAGCTGTATATCGGAAATTTCATTATTTTACAAAGATGTAAAAAATAAGACAAACAGATACTTAGATGGTAGGACTGATGTACATCGTAGTATTAGCCCCCTTACTTAAGCTCATAGTAACTCCGCCTTCCTAATGCAATTAGAGCGCCATGAGTCCGCCTTTTTCTAGTAAAAAGGCGGACTCATGGCGGACTCACTGCGGATTGATACCAAGAGCATGTGGAACGTGTCTTATACAGGTTCCTATATATATTCTCAAAGTTGTTTTATAAAAAAAGAGGGTGTCTGAAAAGACACCCTCCGAGAGCATGATCCGTTTAGGGGGCACACCTGCTCAACCAATAGAAATTAATAACCAGGATTTTGATAGTTCTTCTTTTCCTCCGGTGTCATATCCAAAGCATCCAGCTGTGATTGCGGGATGGGACGTAGATAATAGTTCGGGGTAATTGTACGGGTGAACGTACCGACTGTATGATCGTTCCAATCGTTAGCATTGGTCTTACCGGCGATGACAAAGGTACTGCTGAGTTCGATCCACTTCTGCGTGCGGGACAAATCGAACCAGCGATAGCCTTCACCGAAGTATTCACGGCTTCTTTCGGCAAGGATATAGTTGATATCAATGGTAACTGGAGTAGCTGCGATCATAGCTACGCTGTTATCTTGTATCTTAATGACATTGTTGCCGTTGTCAAAGCTCCACTTGCCGGCGCGGGCGCGGATCACATTGATCAAACCTCGGGCCGTTCCATCATTGGAATAGACGCCGGTAACGGCTTTGGTCACAGCGCCTTTAACTGCTGCTTCGGCTGCAATAAAGAATAGTTCGGAGAACTTAGCCACAGGGAATGGGCGGGTTACACTACCGTTTGGAGACCCAAGACCGCCATTATTGTCTGTGCGGTAAGGGCCTAGTTTCCAATTGCCCGGATAACAAATACGGCTAAAGGCACTAGGCTCAATCACAAAATCTGCTCTTGCAGGCAAAACTCCCGCGCCAACCGTACTCTTGAATGTTGAATTCGAGTAGTCCACACCGCCTACATCAGCAGGCAAGAAGGTCAGTATCGGCTCGTTGTTAGCCACTGGCAAGAAATTAGCATTGTACACGTAAGTGGCATTTAATCCGGCCTCTTTAAAATTGCTACGATAACGGGTAACGAAAGTTCCATCATAACGTGAGTCATTCGTTTTATCCGCAAAGGTTGTCTTGAATACAGCCTGTGGAGGGGCTAGCATGGTCCATGGACGGCCTAACGATTGAACTGCCGCACGCTGTACGGAATTATAAGGAGTCCAGCTTGTGTTTGATTTACTGCTCTGGATATTGGTATAGTTCCATTGCCAGAACCAATGCGCGAAGCTATCGGTACTGAAACCACCGGTGCTATAACCCAGGTCGCCACCATTATAGAGACTGCTGGTTTGCGTGTGATCAGCATACAACATAGTCTCACTGTTGCGGTCGTTGGTTGCTATGCTTATATCATAGAATGTTGGTTGCAAGCCAGATGACCCAGGATTTTGGATCGCGGTTACAGCTACATCATAGGCCTGTTGGAAATACCAGGCTGCATCATGGCCTGCAGGGTCAGTTCTTTGTGCACTTGGGTAGGTAGGAATGTTATTCGGATTTTGCAACCACCAGGCATACGTCAGATAGGCCTTTGCCAGAAATAGGCGTGCAACAGTTTTTGTAACGCCGCCCACCACTCGGCCAGAAGCTGGCAATTGGTCAATGGCTATCAGGAGATCGGGGAATATTCCTTTGGTATACACTTCCGGTACGGTATTGCGTTTGGAAGTCCTTACGGTTGACGTATTGAATTTTAATTCACCGGCACCAAGGTCCAGGGGGACTCCGCCAAAGGTCTGAACCAGCAGGAAATAATCGAAGGCCCTGAAAAATCTAGCTTCAGCAATCAGTGCATCGGAAACACCCACAGCTGCACCATTCTCGATCACACCGCTAGCGGTATTGATATTGGGGAATGCTGCGCCCCATAGGACGCCCGTGTTACTGGTTGCGGGATCGATAGTCCCAACGCCGGAAAAGTCAAGGTTCCTGACGTTGCCGTCAGAGTTCTGACCCCAGGTCGCTTCATCCGTGCTGATTTCGTTGGAATTAAGGAAGTAGCCGTTACCGTACATCAAGCGCAGGTGGCCGTAGAGGGAAGTAATGCCGCCCTGTACACCTGCTTGTGTTTTGAAGTACTCCGGCGTAAAGATGCCACGTGGATTTTCATCCAGGACCTTTTTGCAGCTGGTCAGCGCAAATATAGTAAGCACTGATAATTTGAATAGTTTAGTATATACTTTCATTGCCGTATATTTTAAAATGTTACATTAAGGCCTAATAAGTAGTTGCGTGTGTTAGGTGTATTGTAGCCTACTGTCAGCAACCTACGCTGTCCATCGCCATAGGTCACAGCCATATTGGCACTGTCATTTGCATAGCTATTAGGTTCAGGATCCATATGTGACTGCTTGTAATAAGGCGAGAAGAAGATAAATGGATTTTGGGCAGTAGCATAAACACGAAGCTTTTTAACTCCCATTTTTTGCATCCATTTTCCATCAACGGAATAGCCCAGTGTAAAGGCGCGGATCTTCATGTAAGATGCGTCAAAATAGCCGAGTGTCGAGCCATATTTAGGGTTGTTGCTATTCTTGGGTCCGTTCGGGTCAGGAAATTTGGCGTTCGGGTTATCCGGTGTCCAGTAATCAATATTGATCTGTCCACGGCGGCCGTCCTCCAGGTTGAGATAACCGTTGGCACCATAAAGTGTACTGTTAAGAATACCACCGTTCACAAAAGCACCGACAACCGTCAGGTCGATGTTGTGGTAAGTGACCCGGGTATTGAAACCACCCTGGAATTTTGGATCCGCATTTAGGATCTGACGGTCATCTGAGCCAATGAGACGGGTAGGCGAACCGTCAGGATTGTAACCGCCGGTGTACAGCACTTTGATCATGCCGACCTGACCACCGCTACCTTCATATTGCTTCACGGCGGCAGTTTCATTTGCCTGCCAGATACCGACTTTTTGAAAGTCATAAATTACGTTCAGCGGATGATCCACAAAAAGCCAGTTGATTTCGTCACGGGTCCGTCCGGAAGCCAGCGCAACAATCTTATTGACGTTACGGTAAAGATTCACACCGGCTTCCCAGGTCCAACCGTTTTTGTTGTTGATGATTGTACCGTTCAGCGAGATTTCAAATCCCTTGTTTTGGGTAGAGCCAACGTTGCCGGTATAAGAGCCTACACCGGATGTTGCTGGTAGCCCTACAGCCAATAGTAAGTCTTTGGTATCTGTAATGTACCCTTCTACAGTGCCGCTCAACCGGTTGTTGAATAAGGCAAAGTCGAGGCCGAGGTTTTTGGTTTTGGAATATTCCCAGCCCAACAGTGGATTCGGAAGTTGTGATACATAGTAACCATTAGCATTTGTAGCTCCGAAGTTGTAGGGACGTACTTTTAATTGTCCAAGGGTAGCGTAAGGAGCTATAGATTGATTGGAAGTCTGGCCATAGCCGGCACGTAGCTTCAGGGAATTGATCCAGTTGACGTCTTTTACGAATGATTCTTTGGCAATGTTCCAACCAACAGATACGGCCGGATAGCTGTGCCATTTATGGCCTGGAGCCAATCTGGAAGAAGCGTCACTGCGGAAGGTTGCACTTAGCATATAACGGTCATCATAAGAGTACATGATACGTCCCATATATGACATCAGGCCACTTACATAATAGCCTTGATTATCAGGATTAATTGTAATGTCATCATTATTGCCGGTAGAGGTCGCACCCAAGTTAAAATATTGGAAACTATCGCCTGCCAGGTTTTTTCGTCCGATTGAAGAGCTGTTGTAACTGGTTTGCTCTGATGAATATAAGGCCACGACATTGATGTTATGTTTCTTGGCAAAGGTCTTATCATAAGTAAGGAGGTTCTCCATTGTCCATTGAGTGGTCCTTGAATTACCGATCGACGCGGTATTAGGATTGTTTATGTCTGAACTGAAAACACCGATACCGGTATAGCTGCCCGAATTACCGGAGCGAAAGTTACCTCCAAGGTTCAGGCGATATTTCAGTCCGTCCACACCAGGGATCTTCATTTCACCGAATAAGGAGTTATAGGAACCGAAGTCTTTCGAGCGATTGGCGTACTTGTCGCCCAGGTCTTCTACCGTTTTTCGAGTATAGACCCATTGAACATCTTGCGGCATGGCAACGACTCTTTTGGTGCTGCCATCGGCATTGAAAGGATTGGCGATCGGCGACATGCTGAGTACACCATACATGCCTAAGTTGGCGCCATCGGTAATGCTATAGTTATTTGTGGTTGTAAAGCCTATACGGAACAATTTGCCAATCTCCTGATCAAGTGCCCCACGCAATGAGATACGGCTATATTGAGACAGCGGGATAGGGGCTTCATCCTGGTAGTAGCCTGCACCAAATTTATAATTGCCTTTGGCGGTACCACCAACTACGCTAACATCATGGTTCTGTACGCTTGCTGGACGGTAAAAAAGTTTCTGCCAGTCGGTATTGGTTGCGCCCGTAGGGTCCTCATCAAGACCAGGTGTTTTATTCAATCCGGCTCTTGCCCGCAAGGCGATATATTCGTTGGCTTGCATCATTGGATACTTCATGACACTCTTGGCACCATAATAACCACTGTATGTGACCTGAGGATCCTGATTCCGGTTACCCTTTTTTGTCGTGATCAGGATTACGCCATTAGCACCTCTGGAACCGTAAATGGCAGTTGCAGATGCATCTTTGAGGATGTCAAGGGTTTTGATATCCTCAGGGTTGATATCGGCGATCGAGCCACCGAATGGTATTCCATCAAGCACAATGAAGGGGTCATTCTCAGCGTTGATGGAACGTGTGCCGCGGATTCTGATCTGCATTGTTGCGCCGGGCTTTGAAGAAGTCTGAACGAGTTCGACACCGGCAATGCGACCCTGTAGGGCCTGCGAGATGTTGGGTGCAGGTACTTCATTCAAGCTAGCACCGCTAATTGAAGCGACCGAACCTGTCACTGCTTCTTTACGCTGGGTACCGTAACCAATAACGACCACATCATGCAGATTTTTTGTTTCCGGTACCATTGTGATCACCAGATTGGTTTGGTTGTTTACCAACTTTTCCTGGGTGGTGTGGCCTATGTAGGATATCTCCAGTATTGCATTGCCCGGAGCAGTAAGCTGGAACTCACCACTACTGTTCGTTACCGTGCCATTCTTGGTGCTCTTCACCTTAACAGAGGCGCCGGGTATGGGCAGGCCGGAATCGTCGATCACTTTTCCGCGGATCCTAATGTTTTGCGCATAAAGCGACAGGGAAAACATCATCAGGAAGGCTGCAACTATAAAAGCACATGTACTTTTATAGTGAGACCCGCTGTTGATAGTTACCTTTTTTGTTGAGTAAACTGCCATTCGCATAAGCTTACGTTTAATTAGGTTAATACAAGGTTAATATTTGATTAGATCTATTATTCCAGATATTCATCTGGTTGGTTCATAATATGATACTAAAGTAGGAATTATTTTTAATAATGCAATCGGTTGCATATTTTTTTTAAAAATTTCTCTTAAACCCGGTTTTATAGAACATTAAGTTGATCTTATGGTACTAAATGAAGGAGGTTTTAATTGGTAATTAGCTTATAATAAGCTGTTTATTTTTTTTATTGAGGTCTGCTTAGCATTAAGGAAATACCTGGCTGTGAGCGGAAATAGCATTAAAAAGTTCTTTGAACCGGCGAAAAAAGCCGGCTTTCACTCTAGTTGATTCACTAAAAAACGTCTGAAGTATGGAACAAATTCAATCGGTTTCATGGTGTGTGAATTGCGAAATAATTTTATTATTCAGTTTTGGCATGTCTGGAAAAAATAAGACAGCATAAAAAAACCGCCTCATAAATTAGTTATGAGACGGTTACTTTTCGTTTTCCTGGAAACGGAATTCGAATCTTCCTATATTGTTAATTCATACGGGCTGCCGGAATAACTTTCTTTGTCATTTTTTCCAGACCGGCAGCATAGCTGTCAAATTCGGCAGTTAACTGCGCTGTTAGTGCTTTTTTGGCTTCACTATCACCTTTAAACATAGCTTTCCAGGACACTGAAGCCTGGTTGTCCTTAGCCTTGGTAAATATGGCAATCTGGGCTGATTTAATTCCTTTCGGTAAAGCGGTATCAGCAAATTCCATAACCATCAGCTTGTTGTGAGGCTCATTTTGAACAACATTTTCTAAACGGCTGCCACCATTGGCGAAAGTAATTTTTCTGGATATGGGCATATTGGCATCAACAACTTCAATTCCTGTTACATAACCGTTCGAAGCTTTTTTCAATAGCTCAGGTTCGCTCAAAATTTTCCATACGGCATCTGCTTCCATATTTACAGTGACATCTTTGTTGACATCCCATTTAACCGTTTGCGCAGCTTCCATTTGTGCATTGGCTTTTAAAACAGATAAACCTGTTAAAAGCAACAATGATAATATGATCTTCTTCATTTTATTTTCTGTTTAAAAATGCTAGAAAAGGGCCAAATCATAAATCTGGCCCTTTAATTTTTACATGCCAAATATTTTTTTCATGGCTTTGTCCAGAGATTCTCCGCGAACGTTTTTCTCTACAATTTTTCCGTCCTTATCTACCACAACCAGGTAAGGAATACCACTGAACATATATGAGGCCATTACCGGTTTAGATTCTACTGCATTGATCTGTGGCCAGGCCATGCGCTCTTCATTCATTGCTTTTTTCCAGTCGGCTGGTTTAGCATCTACGGATACCGAAAGGATCTCCAGACCTTTATCTTTGTACTTTTTGTAAACTTCTTTCAGGTGAGGGATTTCCTGGCGGCAAGGTCCGCACCATGAAGCCCAGAAATCGATGATCAGATATTTGCCTCTGAAATCTTTTGGTCCCCATTTTTTGCCGTTCAGATCCGGATAAGCAAAATCAGGTGTTTTTTGTCCGTCAGCAATTTTTGCAGCCTGAGCAATACCATCCAGAATTTCTTTTTTTCTTTCTTTTGCCTGTGTCAGGTTAGGGAATTTTTTAGTCAGGTGATCAAGGGTCGACATGATCAGCTCCTGGTCGCGCTTAGGATTCAGGGAATTCAATGCATATAAAACAGATGGCTGGTCTTTGTATTTGTTAACCAGGTATTTGACGCGGAAGTCGCGATCTTTACTGATACGATCAAAGCCATCTTTCATGTAGTTGATCCATAAAGAATCTTTAGACAAACCTGCTCTGTACTGCTCCTGACCCACAGCAATCATTTGTTGATAATCAAGATAGCTCACCAGGTTTACATCGTTGATTACGTCGTTCGCTGCCGAAGTATTTTCCATATAGATGTAGGGTGGGTTTTTGATTTTCATTTTAGCAGTATCAATACCTCTTACGTTAACGTGGATATTGTCTTTATCTGCCCAGAAATCAATGCGGTCGAAGTAATAAACCCTTACCTGATAAAAGTCAGGATTGTCGGCTGGTACTTTAAATGAGAAATTGTTGTTGGCATCTACCTTTGTACTATCATAAGCTTTAAATGCTCTTTTAAATCCTTCTCCTTCATATTTACCCAGGTAAATAGGGTATTTGTTTTCTGTGTCGGGAAACTTTACGTGACCGGTGAATGTCACTGTTTTTCCTTTTTGGGCAAAGCTACTGCTTACCATTAACAACGCGGCAATTGCCAGTGTTAAACCTTTTTTAATCATGGTGTTTTTGTATTTTATTTTTAAGTTACTCTTAGTCTTTCATCATTGGAGGTGTCATCTGTCCTTTTTGGGCAGCCTCTTTCCTCAGGGTTTCTGCTTTAGCGGCCATTACTTCTGCTTCAGCAGTTTTGCCTTGTTTTTTTAGTGCTCTTTTTCTAAGGTCTGCAAGTTGGATATTGGCAAATAAGTTAGGATTGTTTCTCTCTACCTGATCTGCCCATCTTAAGGCATCTTTGTAATACTGTGCCGGAGCAGATGTTACTACATCATTGGCTGCACTAATTACAAAACCTGGTTTGCCTTGAAAATTTTCATCTCCCCAAACAGCATCTACCTTTGATACATATTTATCCCATTTGTTTGCAGCAGCAAATTCGATAAGGTCAAGTTGTGCCAACATTGGCTTTGAATATGCTGTTTCGCTACTTAATATTTTTCTGATTGCTACAGCTTTTTCGGCTGCGTCCTTTATATCAGTCTTTTTCTCATAAGCCCTTTTAACCGAATATACTGACATGTTCATCGTGCGTTGAAAGTACATGTTAACCTTCTCTGCACCATATTTCTTTTCTAACGCAGTTTTATTGTCAAATAAATAAGCAAAAGATTGAGCCGCCGGGTTGTTCAGGTATTTTAGTACCAATTCCCAGTTATGAGCTTCCAATAATGAAGCTTTTGGTAAGCCGTCAAAATAAACCTTTGCTGCAATCCCCATTTTATCAGCTTCGTAGGCTTTATCTAATGCTTCCATATAGGCTATAGCTGTAGCTTCGGAATGGTCGCCGCTGTTAAATTTCTTTGCCAGTCCAAATGCAGTGCTTTCTGGTTTCAAGGCTTTGTTTGCCTCTTCGATAAATTCGGGGGCAGACATGCTACCTACAATTTTATGTATTACTTCCCCATCACCATTGATAAAAAGGTAAGTAGGAAAAGCGCTTACACCATATTTATCTTTTAAGGCAGGACCTTCACCTTTTTCCATATCGAACTTAACGTTCAGAAAGGTTTGGTTAAACATGTCGGCCACATTGTCTTTGGTGAAAACATCTTTTGCCATCATTTTGCATGGGCCACACCAGGAGGTGTAAGCATCGAAAAAGATAACCTTGTGCTCTTTCTTTGCCAGGGCTAATTGCGATTTCCAGTCACCATCTTTAAACGCGATCTCCCGGTTTTGGGCAGTGGCGGATAGGGCAGCCAGGCAAGTTAATCCGATGAATAGTTTTTTCATTTTTAGTCAGCTATTTGGGTGGTTGTTATTTAGGATGTCCGGATTTTCCGGACATCCTAGTATTTATAATGGGTTTTGATCTAAATTTGGATTCAATTGAATTTCTATCAGTGGAAGCGGATAAACTACGAGTTTGTCATCCGGTTGAATTGTTAATGGAGTAGTGACAGAGTAGTCTATATACTTTCTTATCATTGGCAATCCATTACGGAAATTGTCAAACGAAGAATGTCCTTCCCAGGCTAGTTCCAGTCTGCGCTCATTTAATACTGCCTGAAATACAGTTAAACCCGCAGTTGCTAAAGTAGCAGTAGTCCATCCTGGCGCATTGGCCCTAACTCTAACCGCATTCAGGGCAATTAATGCATCGGTATTGTTTCCTGATTTGGCTAAAGCCTCCGCCTTGTTTAAATACAGCTCCGCTAAACGAAGGTAAGCTGTTCCACTTCTGCTTCTCGCGCTGAAATCGAAGCCACCTACAGGAGCAATCTGCTGATAATTATATTTGTTTACAGAATATCTGGTTTTGTCTGTTGTAGTGATCCTTTTGTCATTTTCAACAGTAATGAAATTCATTCTTAAGTCTGCCGGATTTTGCTTCAATAGATCCATGTAATCCGGTGATGCTGAATACTCACCCTGATAAGGATTACCAAATACATCTCTTGGTGTTAAGAACTCATTGATATAATTTCCATTGGCATCGTCATGTCTGAAACTGAATATAAACTCCTTATTGGCTTTACTGTCTGAAGCAAAAGAAGTACTATAAGCAGTTCCTGTGATTAGTGTGTATTTATTTGAGGTAATCACTTTGTCGGCATATTCCACAGCTTTGGCGTTATTTGCGTTTTGGGGTGCTCCTGGTGTGCCGCCCATGTAAAGGTAAACACGTGACAATAGTGCCCATGCTGCTTCCCTAGATGCATAATTGTTACCTCGAGTTTGTGTCATGAGGGTTGCTGCTTTTTCAAGATCTGAAATGACCTGTGCATATACCTCTTTAACCGTATTGCGTTTTGGCTGGTAATCTTTACTTACTAAAGAATTTAAGGAAAGGGGAACTGCCAAACTCTCGCCGTTGTTTTGATAATATGGACGACCATAAACGCGTACCAAGTTAAAATAGGCCAGGGCACGAAGGAAATAGTTCTCGCCTTTAACCTGATCATGAGCTGCATCTACACCATCTTTTACTGCGTCGATAACCTTATTGGTACCAAAAATCAGGCGATAGGATACGCGCCAAAAACTGGTTGTGGCGCCTTGACTTGGTGAATTTTTAAAAATATAGCTGTCATTTCTGGTTTCCGGATAGGCTTGAACAACAGAAAAGAGGTTATTTCCTTTTAGCTCGCTCACGTTAAACCAGCTCACATCATATTGTATATCACTAGCCGTGCCTACCAATAATGTATAATTGCCATTGGTAGCCAATGAAAGGCCATCAAGGGTGGTTAACAGCTCCGTATCAGCCTTATCGTTAAATGGACGGATATTTTCGTCAATATTTTTTTTGCAGCTAAATAAAACCATTGCTGCAAAACCTATATATATGGATAAAATGTAATTCTTCATTGTCTGAATGATTAAAAGGTTAACTGTAAGCCTAAAAGATATTTACGACTGGCGCCATAGCCGGCACTTACGCCGTAATTGTTCTGATCAGTTGCCAATCCGCCTTCAGGATCTACTCCATAAAAGCTCTTTTTAGTAAAGATGTACAGGTTGTCGCCGCTAACATAGATGTTAGCTCTTTTTAACTTAACCGCACTAATTAGTTGTGCCGGTAGTGAATAACTTAAACGAACATTACGTACTCTGATATGAGTGGCATCTTCCCAGAATCTTGAAGTTGATTGATTGGCACCATCAGTACGGTTACGATAAATCATAGGCTCTGTAGCAATATCGCCTGGTTTCTCCCAAATTGATTGTCCTGAACTCGGTTTAATCTGGTTGCCTTTCAATAGGTCATTCCCCTCAGAAGAGAAGTAAGTAGGTCTTGAGTTGTTATATACTAAGTAATCTGCTGCAAAGTTTAACAATACGGATAGTTCAATGCCTTTATAACCGAATGTATTGAGCATACCGCCATAATATTTAGGTGTGGTATTTCCTATCAGTTGTTGTTGTCTGCTCAGGTCATCACCAGTTAAACCTTTAGAAATGTCATCATAAGTGTTTACAACTTTGCTGGTAATGGCATTGGTTACCGGATCACGTTCCAGACGCTCAAATTGAGGTTGGCCGGTTTGGGGGTCTACACCCAGCCATTTGTATGTATGTACACTGCTAATGTCATCACCTTCTTTGACGACTCCTGCATTTCCAAAAATGATTTTTCCACCATTTAATTTTTCAACTTTGTTTTTGTTGAAGGTCAGGTTTAAGCTTGTTTCCCATTTAAATGCGCCAACCAGATTTTTGCTATCCAGCACAATTTCAACTCCATGGTTTAATATAGCACCTATGTTTTGGTATTGGCTAGGTACACCCAATAAAGATGAAGTTGCTACTTTTTGCAACAGACCTGTAGTGCGTTTGCGGTAAAAATCAGTGGAAAGGGATACGCGGTTAAACAAGCCTAGATCGATACCTAAGTTGGCAACATGAGCATGCTCCCAGGTAATCTGTCGGTTTCCCAATTGATTGATTATACCCGAAGGATCGCCACTATATTGGTAAGCGAAATTATAGAAACTTTCTGTCAGGAAATCTTCACCGGCAATTTTTCCATTTGTTCCATAACTGCCCCTGATTTTTAAATTGGTCAGGTATTTATTGCCACGTAGAAATTGCTCGTTGGTGGCTAACCATGCGCCACTAACAGAATAGAAATTTCCCGCTCTGTTGTCTATACCAAAATTGGTAGAGTAGTCCATCCTGTAAGATGCATTTGCAAAATAACGATCGTCGTAATTGTAGTTTCCCTCAGTAAATAGAGAGTAAGACCCTCTTACAAATTTCTCTCCAATGAACGATTTACCCCCCGAAAATGTATTCCATACATCTGAAGCCGAAGAAGGAACTTTAATGCCTGTTGGCATGTTTCTAACCGCAAGCGCATTATATTCGCTGCCACCTTTGTTGTATTCAAAACCACCTATGCCACCTACTGTATGCAGACCGAATTTTTTACGTGCAGTAATTAAGTTGGAAGTTAAGAAGGAGTAAGAATTGGTTTTTCGCTGCGTCAAACTTCCTTTATTACCTAATCCACTAAGAGACAGACGATCTTTATAATCGTTGCTTGTGATGAAAGTCGTATTGTACGAGTTGTTTGATGATAACGTTAACCAGTCATACACTTTGTATTTTGCAGCAAATACACCCAGAACTTGTTGAGTATTGGTAATCGTGGAATTGAAGGGCATGTCATATAATGGGTTTTGAGTGATGTTGTTCAATACATCGGTTCCCATTACCTTTTTAGGTGTTCCATCGTCATTGTATGGTGTGTACCACGGCAGCAAGGTAGGAGAACCAGTGATCTGACTTCCATCCCCTTTATCAAAAATGGCACTTAAGTTTGCACTGAAAGTTAGTTTAGGGGTGATGTTTTGATCCAGATTCAGTTTAAAGCTATTTCTTTTTAGATCATTGCCTCTTAATGGTCCTTGTTCATCATAATTGTTGGCACCAAAATAATAACGTGTTTTTTCGGTTCCTCCTAACAAAGACATGTCTAAAGTTTTTGTCAAGCCGTTGCGATACAGTTGTTTATTCCAGTCTGTATTAGTACCTAGTACAGAAGCTGGTGGTAAATACTTAGCCATATAAGCATCCTGAGTCAAGTTTTCTGTTTTAATCGCGAAAGAGTTCAAGAGCATTTTGCGTTGATAATCATACAGCTCCTGGCTGTTCATGAATTCAATTTTGCCCATGTATCTTTGGCTGATACCAAAACTACCATTGATGTTT
This sequence comes from Candidatus Pedobacter colombiensis, assembly GCA_029202485.1. Lineage (NCBI taxonomy): Bacteria > Pseudomonadati > Bacteroidota > Sphingobacteriia > Sphingobacteriales > Sphingobacteriaceae > Pedobacter > Candidatus Pedobacter colombiensis. The sequence continues at coordinate 472,425 of CP119313.1, forward strand.
AACTGCGATTGCCCGGCAAGACCTCTTTTGGTGGTAATTACCAATACACCCTGACTGGCACGTGAACCAAATATGGCAGTAGACGCGGCGTCTTTTAACAAGGATATGGTTTCAATATCTGTTGAGGAAACAATATCACTTGGATACATCACATCCGAATAGATAATCCCATCGACTACGATTAAAGGATTAAGGTTATTGGTGACACGTAAGTTCGCATCAGGTATAGTACCTTGTCCGCGTACCACGAAAGTAGCTTTTTTATTCGGGTCGCCAGATGGTTCAGTAATGTACATACCAGCAACTTTTCCTTTTAACTGAGAAATCAGGTTGTTTGAAGTTACACCTTCCAATTGACGTGCGCTAAAAGTTTGCAGGGAACCGGTAATCTCACTGGCATTTTTAGTCGTGTAGCCCAGCACCACTGCTTCCTGTAATTGTGCAATAGCAACATTCAATACTACATTGATCTCTGAATCGTCGGTTTCGGTCACTACTTTTTCGATGCGTTTGCTTTCATAACCTACGGAACTGAAAACAATGCGGTAGGTACCTGGGGTAAGGTTTAAGGTAAAAGAACCATTAGCATCAGTCATGGTTGCCAGGTTTGTTCCATCAATTTTAACAGACACGCCGGGTATAGGGCCTTTACTGTCCGTTACTTTTCCACGTACCGGTTTTTTGGCTTCCGGACTGTCGTTTTTTTCGCCTACGGCCGGTTTTGGTTTAATGATAACTGTTTTGTTTACAATAACAAAAGTTAAAGGCTGGTTGCTTAGTGTTTGTTGAAGTGCCTGGTCAACGGTCACATTCTTTAAAGACAGGTTTACTTTTGATAGGTTGTTTCTTAATAAATCTATCTTGTAGAAAAAGGAGTAGCCACTCTGTTTTTCTATCTTTTTAATTACACTTTCTATGCTTGCGTTTTTTTCACTCAAGCTAATGTTTTGGCTAAATGCTACCGCACTTGCCTGTAAACTGATGATAAGTAAGCATATAATTAATTTCATGACCCTTAATGCGTCTAAAATTTTATTCATATTTTTGTTAGGTTTAGTCGTGGCGATACCGACTCCCTTATTTAAGAGATTCAGTTAGTTACGCCTCGATTTGGTTGATAATTTAATGTGGTCTATCAGGATTCATTTTTTTATTTACCGGGAACATTTATCCGGAAGTGGTCGAAACACTTTCGGATTTTTTTTACCCTGGTAAAATCGACTTTGTTATGATTTTACTATAAGCGTTCTCCCTTCTATTTTTAAGTTAATACCATTGATTTCAAATATTTTTAACACATCTGTAAGACTCAGATTTCTTGGGATTTTAAAGTGGAAAAGATCTTCAGGTGATCTGCCTTCAAATACCACATCTACATTGTACCAGCGGGATAATTGCCTCATGATCGTACCCAGATCTGATTCGTTAAATTGAAAGTAACCATTTTTCCAGGCTACGGCCTCGTCTATATCTACCGCATAAGCTGTTAAGCGATTGTTTTTTAAAAGTGATTGTTGTCCTGGTTTTAAGATCACATTGTCTTGTTCCTGTGTCACGGTTGTATTTACACGAACAGAGCCTTCCAGTAATGTAGTTTTGGTGTTATTTTCATCCGGATAACTGTTCACGTTAAAATGTGTACCCAATACTTCAATCTTCTGTTTATCTGTTACTACAATGAAAGGAACTCTTTTATCCTTGTTCCTTGATCCTTGTTCTTTGCTCTTTATTCCTTGCTCTTCAATGGTCACTTTAGCTACTTCAAAATAAGCTTCACCTATTAGTTCAACTTTGCGTTCATCTTTACCAAAAACGGCAGGATATTTTAAGGATGATGCTGCATTGAGCCATATTTTAGTGCCATCCGGTAGATTAACCTGATACTGACCTCCGCGTGGGGTAGCGATGGTGTTATAGGCTTCTGAGGCTGTAGCGTCTTTCTCTGCCTTGGCAGTGATGTTATAAACTAACTGTCCATCTGCTGTTTTGTTAATAGCAATTCCTGCTTGTTGCGCAATTTCTCCATCTGTTACACTATCGAGGTTAATTACAGCTCCATTTGCAAGTGTAAGTGTAGCCTTATTTTTACCCGCTGGAATATCGACGGTGTAGTTTGCATCCTTCGATTTACTGTTATATTTAGTTTTAATGCCGAAATATATTCCGGCTGAAACCACTACCAGTATCGCTGCTGCTATTGCAGCATAACGATACCAGTAGGTTTTTCTGACAACAGGTTTTTTATGATGTGTTAATATGTTTTCCAGGACACTGTTGGCTGCAGGAAATATTAATTCTTCAGTTGTGTTCATGGTATTCCATGTACCGTCAAGTAGTTCGGTGATTGTCCGATCCTCTTGTTTTTGAGCGATCATGGATAAGAATTCCTCCCGCTCGGCAGCAGTGCAGGTGTTATCAATATATTGCTGATATAAATATGTTAATCTCGTGTTCATGGGATGATGTTTATCCTGCCTTTATTGTAAAGACCCCTAAGAAAGAGGTGTGGAGTAGTGGAATTGAAAAAAAAGTTAATTAATGTTTTTCGCCGAGGAAAGTCATTAGGATAACCAGTATGGCAATGTCTGTATGTGTACTTACATAATTGCGTAGAAAACGTAGGGCATGTTGCATGTGCGTTTTTACAGTAAGTTTAGATATATTGAGTTTTTGGGCGACTTCTTCATACTTTAGGCCTTCCTGATGGCATAAACAGTAAACCAGTTTTTGCTGTGCAGGTAGCTTTTCAATGGCCTCGTTTAAGATCTTTTCCGAATCTTTAAATATGATATATTCTTCTGTATCATTATGGTCTTCATGGTAATCATGAACCATCATTCGGTTGGTTTTAATCTCCAATGCTATTCTGCGCAAAACTTTTAAGGTATGATTTCTGGTGAGCACACGGAGATAGGCATCTAGATTTTCAATATGAGAAAGTTGTGCCTCCAGGTTCCATATTTTTACAAATACTTCCTGCACAATTTCTTCTGCAAGGGTATCGCTTTTTACAATCTTTAGAGCGTATTGGAAAACTTTGGGGCTATAATGGTGAAAGAGCTCGCTAAATGCTTTTGCATTACCTGTTGAAACCAGAAGTAGTGCTGCCTTTTCATCAAAAAGATTTTCTTTACGTTTAAATTGTATCATTTTATCTCCCGGGTTCATTGCACCCGGATCCATTCCCTGAAGTAAAATTAGGTATTAGAAAGCTGATTGTTAAATAATTATTCTGAAATTGTGAATTTTGTTGATTAATATGAAGTAAAATGACACAAAAGCCCCTGCATCACGTATGATGAAGGGGCTTTTAGAAATGATTTTGCTGCCGGGTGCTGGTTTTGTTAAAGCAATTCTTTTATCATTTGGTCAAGAGCCTGAGCGCTTGCGGTTCCACTTCCGACAAATATTTTTGCAATCTTACCATCACGATTGATGAGAATCTTGGTAGGATAGGCCATTATATTGTATAAACCAGGTACAGCGGGTTTTCCTTGCTCAGCCTTTTCGCTCAATACGTTGATCCAGCTCATTTTATCTTCCTCAAGGGCAGTTGTCCATTTCTTATACTGTTCTTCGGGAGTACCTCGTTCGTTAGCAACACCTAAAATTTCAAACCCCTTAGCTTTATAAGTTGCATATAGCTCGCGCAGGTGTGGGTGTGTTTGCCGGCAAGGGAAACACCAGCTACCCCAGAAATCCAGCAATACCAGTTTTCCTTTAAGTGATGTCAGGCGAATCTTTTTTCCATCCCTGTCTTTTAATACAAAGTCAGGAGGTAATGCACCTATAGCTGTGTTTTTGGATCGTTCAATTCGTGCTGCATACAATTTGCCCTCAAGTGATGATTTTAATGCAGGCTGAATTTTTTTGAAAAGAGGTTCGATTTCGGATGGTTCCAGTATAGTACGGGTATACTCGTTCAGCATATCGAGCATCATACCTGATTGTGGGTGACTAAACATAAAGTCTTTTTTTACCGCATCTATTTGATCTTGTATAGCAGTACTCTTTTTTGTGAAGCTTGCGATGGCCAGACTGTCCTTATTTTTATAAGCAAGACTGCCTTCCTGGGCGTATAGCTCGCTGCTCGCTTGGTACAATGGAGCTAACTTTGCTTTTAAATTTTGGCGGTCGCTATCGGCAGCAGAACCACTTATAGTCGTTTTGTTCAGTTTTCCTGCTGAAACTGCCGTCAGTTTCCCCGCATCGATATAGAACTCATGACTGTAGTCTTTTAATAATCTGGTCTGCTTGTGGTATTGCTCAACACTGTCAGCCACTTTTAATTGTATGGTAGCTTTACTAGGGTAGGAAATTAGCCCCTTAAAACTGTAAGTTCCGTTAATCAGCTGAGTACTGTCTTTTATTTCTTTTCCGTTTTGCTTAAACTGCAAATAAACAAGGTTGTCAACAATACCTTTGCTGTCCGCTACTTTACCATTCAATGTAAAGGTGCCAGGTTTAAAGTCTATATTGTTCTGGGCTACTCCCAAAAAGGGAGCAAGCGCCAGAACAAATGTTAAAATGGAGTTCGTATTTAATTTCATCGTTGAATTTCTACCTGTTAGTTTTGTGGCATATCTGGATTGAAGTGGATCACACTCGCTGGTATTTTAAGGGTGTATTTCGGACTATGCTTTTCCAAAATTGTGATCACCTCTCCAGTGGTACTTAGACGAATAACTACAGGCATTCTATTTTCTGCATCCAGTTTGCGCATGTCCATCCATCTGATTCCTTTAAAAGCCAACTCAAACCGACGCTCCAACAAGACACGTTGTAATACAGTTTCCTGATCGGTAGACGAGAAAGCCTGATAAGAGGCTGTCGCTGTCCGGAATTTGCGAATATCATTCATTTGATCTAGTGCAAGTTGCAAGTTGTTTGCTCTTGCTGCAGCCTCAGCGATGATCAGTTTCATTTCAGATACTGATGTTCCAAAACTAACTACACCTCCCGCTGGTGAGAACACCGTTTTGCTACGGACTAGGAAGCTGAAATCTCCAAGATTGGTGTAAAACAGCTTCAAACGTAAATCCGCTTTATTAAATGACTTCAAAAAATCTAGAGCAACAGGTACAGTCAATGTTGAGTTTGTACCATAACGGGCATAAATCTCTTGCTTGTTGATGGTCATGGCCGGAATGGCCGTTTTGCTGGCAAAGGCATTTAAGTCTAAAAGCATCGTTCCACTTTCTTCCAGTGCTTTGTTCGCAAATTTAGCCGCCTCAGTATAATTGTTCATATAATAGTAGGTTCTGGCCAATACACTGTAAGCTGCATTTGCAGCAGCCCTAAATTTATTGGTATTGTTGTTTTTATTGAGGTTGGGTAATGCTGCATTCAGATCTTCAATAATTTTTCCATAGATAAAGCCCACTGTAGCCCTTTCAGGAGTTTGCTCCATGATATCGGTTGAAGTGATAAATGGAACGGCTAGATCAGTACTTGCTGTTGCTTGGTTATAAGGTTTGCCATATAGATTAACCAAATACAGATATTCAAATGCTCTGCCTACCAATGCCTCTGCCTTTAATCTGTTCTTATCTTGTGTTGAACCTGTTGTTGCATTTTCAACCTGATTAATTACTGCATTGTAAGCGTAAATGTTTGCATAATGGAAACCCCAAACCAATGGACGTTCGTTGATTGTTGGATTTAGCTGATTTGCCCACAAGTAACTTAAAGTTTTTGTGTCAATTTTGGTTGGGTTTACCGCAGCATCATCAGCGTCATCTGTCATTACATTTAGCAGCTGCTCCGCACTACTAGTTAAAGACTGGCTATTAAGTAACAGGTCGAAATCTGTAAACGTTTTTAAAAGTACTCTACCTCTTGGTTCAACCTCAAGAAACTTCCCACAGGAAGTGAAGAGGATTAATGAACATGCTATAATTAAGGTTTGATAGATATTGGTTTTCATGATTGCAGATTAAAAATTAGTAAATAAACCAATGGTGAATGTTGGTACAAGATTTCTTCTCATATAATCTCCTGTAGCCGGGCTGTAATTGTATTTGTTGAAGCCTTTGGTGTATAAATTAGAGCCTTGTGCCTTGATTTCAAAATTGCTAAAGCCTATGGTTTTTAAAAACTGGTTGTTTAGCCTGTAGGATACGGTTACATCTCTTAACAACAGATAAGAGCCGTTCACAACATATTTGTTTGAGTTGTTGTAGGCCGGGAAATCATGGCTGAAGTCGATTGTGCTGATGTTATAAAACCCCATTACATCAGTTTTAGCTTCGTCTCCTGGCGTCTTGAAGTAATTTTCGGCACCTTCCTGTGGACGATTACTGGAAGGGCTAGGTCTGGGAATTCGCGTTTTAAAGCCAGTATATAGATCAATCATCGCATAAAAGTAAAATGGACCTATATCAAAACGGTTACTGATGCCTATCGCATAAGGAGGAATGCCATTGCCTGAATATTCCAGGTCATTAAGACCTTCGTCATTGCTAGAAGTCAGTTTTTTAATATTATTATTCTTATCATAAACAGTTGGCAATCCATCTGCGTTTAAACCTGCTGCTCTATAGCTAAATAATGAGCCAACAGGGTAACCAACGATGTAGTTGTTAATATTCGAACCGTCAACGTAGTTATAGTTGAATTTTGTGCTGTTTTGATATACGTCACGTACTTTACTGGTATTATAAGAAAATGCAATTCCAGTATTCCAGTTAAAGCTTTTGCGTTGTATCCAGTCACTGTTTAAGGCAATCTCAAAACCTTTGTTGTCGAGCTTTGCAGAGTTAAGCACAGCTGAAGAAGCCCCTTTAGTCGGATCTATTCCGGTATTGCCTAATAGGTCTTTACTCTTTTTACTATAAAAATCGATGCTACCGGTAATGCGTTTAAAGATGGTGAAATCTAATCCGGCATTGAAGTTGTTTGTCTCTTCCCAACGTAATGCGCTATTTTCCAGGCTCAAAATATTTAATCCTGTGGATGTAGGGCTGGTACGGAGATTATTGGCGTAATTGGCAATAATTTGTGGTAAGCTGACTTTTGAAACGTTTCCGTTAAATCCTTTGGATGCCCTTAGTTTTAAATGATCTACCCATGCCAATTGCTCCATGAAAGCTTCTTTGTCAACATTCCATGCTGCTCCAACAGACCATAGCGGTTTGTAACGATACTTTGGATCAGTACCAAACAGGTTTGACTGATCAATTCGCATACTTCCCGATAGGGTGTATTTAGACTTAAAGGTATAGACTCCGTTAAAGTAGGCCGATACGTAGCGGTTGTCTTCAAATGTTTTTTGAAAAAGGTCTGTAAAAGATAGTTGTGGATTAGGGTAGTAAAGTGGGTTAGACCAAGTTCCGGTAAGGATTTTATTGTAATCTACCGGTTGTTGTAGCAGCGTTTGATCGTTATAACCAAAATTTGCAAAACCATTGAGTTCGGCAGTTACTTTGCGTGTCTCTGCACCTATAATTACATTGATTGCGTGATCTTCGCTTAGTTTTTTATCATAGTTCAACTGCGCACGTAAGGTGTAGCCGGTTGTGGTTGCTACTTTGGTCTTGTTATAGCCACCTTTAGGTAAATTGAATTTAATGATGCCATCGGTTCCAACTTCTGAATAGTTATTCACGTATTGTTTAATTTCTGAGGCATTTTCGGTTGCAATATGCTTATTTGTGGTTGTGCTGAATTCGTAGACTCCACCCACTTTTAAGGATAAGCCAGGTATAAATTTGTATAAAAGATCTCCTACAATTTTATTGGAAGTCGTCATGCCTCTGTCACTCACTTCATTAATATCTCTTAAAGGGTAACTCATGTTGTCGAAATAGCCTTGAGCGATCATAGCATTGCTAAAAAGAGGATTGATCGGAGAGCCGGCAAATGTAGCTTTCGGATTTCCATTATCATCCTGAAAGCGTTCAAAAGAATAAAAATCGTTTAATCCGAATACAGGAACACTGTTGTTTTTAGTCTGGATGAAATCGGTAGTCATGATAAAGGACAATTTATCATTGAAATTATAGCTGCCTCTCCCAGAAAGTAGAAACCGCTGATCATTTGACTTAATTTTGCTGTTCTGGTTTCTGGTGAAATTAGAGGAAACATAGTATAATGCTTTTTCTGTTCCACCGGATAAGTTGAAATCGTATTGCTGTGTGACTTTGTTTTGCTCAAAATATTTGCTGTAATCAGCTGTATTGTCATAAGCATATTGATCGGCCATCCTTTTTTCAGCTTCCGCTCGTGTAATTAAGCCATCAGATAGGTCGAGTAAGGGTTCATCGCCTGCCGAGTACCTTTGCGGACTATTGGGATAGAAATTTTTTGGATACGGATATCTATCATAGGCATCTATGTTATATCTCATTTTTGTAGAGGTAGGTGCGAATCTGTAGGTGGTGTAATCTTCTTTAGGGGTTATACTCAAGGTGCTTCTGAAAGCAAATTTGGGATCGCCCTTTACCGCTTTTTTACGCTCTACAATGATTACCCCATTTGAAGCCCTTACCCCATAAATTGCTGCTGCGGCTGCATCTTTTAGTACTGTTACCGACTCAATCTCGTTTGGATTAATGCCATCTAAACTTAATTCCGTAGGATAGCCGTCCACAACAACTAAAGGTTGTTTGGTAGCCGAAATTGTTGAAATACCGCGGATCTGGAACAGGGAGTTGCCCTCAAACTTTAAGTCTCCATTAATTAAAACCCCTGCAAGTTTGTTCTGTAAGCCTTGTAAGAAGTTATTGGTCACAATTGGTGACTCATAGGCTTTATTGTTAATGGTGCTTGTAGCACCTGTAAGCTGCTCTGTTTTTATTTTTTGATAACCAGTAAATACAACTGCTACCTCATCAAGTTCCCCGGTTTTTACTTCTAGTTTTATAGTAGGATTGGTTTTAAGTGCAGTTGCTGCAATTTCTTTGGTTTTATAGCCTACGAAGTAAAATTGCACGATGTCTTTTTCGTTGAGGTTGTCTAAAACGAATTCACCATTGGTGTTTGTGAATGCTGTTTTTCCTGTGCTTTTAACTTTAACGGTAGTGCCAGGCAGTGGAAATCCCTTCTCGTCGAGTACTTTTCCCCTGATTTCTATGGCCGTAAAAAAATCAACAACCTTATCCAAAAGGGATGGTAGTCGGTGTTTGATGATTACAGTTTTGTCCTTTAATGTATAAGTTAGCTCCTGATTGGCAAAGCACAATTCCAGGGCATCTGTCAAGCTTACTGCTTTTATATTTATACTAATCGGCCTGGCATTTCTGATCAGTATGGTATTGCCAATAAAGTCGTAACCACTTTGGCTTTGTATTTTATTGATGATGGCTTCAAAAGAAGTGTTTTTCTCATGTAAAGTGATTTTTTGAGCAAAACTGCTCGCATTTACCTGAAGTAGAGACACAGTCATTATGAAGACGGTCAGGTTAATCCTCATTATCCATTTCTTTTCCTTACGAACATAAGCCATAAGCTTAGTTCTAAGATTGTAATAAATCATATATTTGATTGTTTGGGTTTGGTTTGTTGATAATTGTGCTTACGATTTTTAATGGGTGAACTCAAGCGTTAGCCAGGGGAGGGTCGGATCTCTCCTGGTTCTTTTGATTTCCCATTCTTTATTCGGATTTCCGAATATTCTTTTAGTAATTTTTACTTCATAACGGTGATTCTCCTTCCATCAATTTTAAAATGAACATTTCCTGTTTCTTCGATCAGCTGAAGTACTGATGAAATATTTTTTGCTCTTGATACCACGCCAATGAATGATACTTGTGTTGTATTGTCTTGAAAGGATACATCAACATCATACCATCTGGATATTTTATGCATGATGCTGCCCAGATTCTCATCATTAAATATAAAATAACCATTTTTCCAGGCGACCGCTTCTTTGATGTCTGCTTCCTGAATTTTTAGGTTGCCATCGGTTAAAATGGCTTGTTCGTTAGGCTTTAAGATTTGTGGAGCAAGCATTGAAAGTTTTGAGCCTTTGCTTAGGTGATAAGGGGAAATGCGTACAGAACCCTCTAGTAATGTCGTTTTTACAATGGCATTGTCTTCATAGCTGTTGACATTAAAATGGGTGCCTAATACTTCAACTTCCTGCCGTGCGGTAACTACTATAAAGGGCTTTGTTTTGTCTTTAGCAACTTCGAAATAAGCTTCGCCACTAAGTATAACTTTTCGCTCTTTCAGAGGGCCAAAGAATGTGGGGTATTGAAGTGTTGAAGCAGCATTTAGCCATACTTTTGTTCCGTCCGGAAGGTTAATCTGGTATTGCCCCCCGCGAGGTGTAGCTATTGTGTTGGTTTTAGTTGCAAGCTTGGTATATTGTTTATCAGAGATTTCAGAATTGACCTGGTAGACTATTTGTCCGTCTTTAGTTTTTGTGATGCTTACTCCAGCTTCTGTAGCAAGTTCTCCTTTTGTTGTATCAGATAGTATAATTTTACGGCCATCAGCTAATGTTAATGTGGCTTGGTTCTTACCGGGACCAATGTCGTTTTTATACGTTATATCAGATTTGGAATGGGGTTGTTGGTTTCTGATTGCGAAAAAGTAGATTCCTATTGTAGATAGTATTAAAATTGCAGCTGCCGCAGTAAATATTTTTCTGCGAATAAAGCGGTAATTATTTAAGGTCTTAGTTTGTTGTTGTGGGGTATCAATAATGTTGTTGATATCTGTAAATAGCGCATCCAGCCATATTTCTTTTTGCTGAATATTCATTTTTTGCCAGCCGTTATCATCGTTGTGATATGCAGCCAGCCAGTTTTCTACCTGTTGTTGCTCAAGTGGAGTACATTTGTCGTTCAGATATCGGTCTAGTAAATCTTTCGTTTTGTTCATCTGTATATAAATGCGCTTTCAAGGGTATAGTCGTATCAACTACGCTTTGGTACCGTAAGATTTTAAAATATATTTTACTTTATTTTTGTTAAAGTAAGAGTACCGAAAGTTTATCAAGTGTTTCTCTCAGTGACTTCATGGCTGCTGTTAATTGATTCTTTACAGTTTGATCTGATAAATTTAGTTTGCTGGCAATATCAGTAATGCTATGATGGTCTTCTCTACTTAATTTGTAGATTTCTCTGGTGCGCGGGGGAAGTTTTTCAATGGCTTGATCGACTATTTTTTTAAGGTCTTTTGCTTCTAGTTCCTTTTCCGGATTATAAGAGGAGTACGTAGATAAGGACTGTAAAATGATCGCATATTCTTCTCTGGTTATATTTTTACGGATTTTGTCAATCACCTTGTGTCTTACGGATGCAAATAAATAGGTTTGGACAGAAGAGGTAATGAAAATTTTCTCACGTGTTGTCCATAAACTTGTAAAGAGGTCTTGTATCAGGTCACGGGCATCATCCATTGAAAATAGTTTTGCAGTTGCAAAGCTTGTCAATTGGGGCGCATGTCTTTTGTATATTTCTGCAAAAGCTTCCCTGTTGTCCTGTTTTAACAGATCAATAAGTTCCTGATCAGAAATTGAATTGTAAGATGGCATAGTCAGTTCCCCTAAAAACAAAGTTAGATTTTAATCGGAGAATAGGAGGGTAATACTTAAGCAAAGTATATCTTTTAAAGGAAAAGCCCTGTTGAATTTCAACAGGGCTTTGAACTTATTGAATGGCTAGTTCCCTTTTTCTTTTCATGTGCCTTTGTAACCCAGATCCGGCATAATGTGGATGCTTGCGCAATTCATTGATGTTGATCCGTAATTGTTGTCCTTTACGCCATAAATATCCTCCGGCTGTTAGGGTGTGCCCGTTAACTGCCAGGTGGATGTTGGTATTGTCAACTTGTGTTGCTTTTGCTGCGGCTACACAATTTTTAAAGGATTGAATCCAGCGGCCATCTAAATCATATTGGGATATCCCCGATCTGCTAAGGGTTATTTTTGGGTCGACAGCGATCTTTTTCTTGATCACCTTGCTCCATATAAAACCGCCATAAGTTAAGCCTCGGCCATTAATTACATTACGGATACCATTTTTGTGGACTTTAACTGCTTTTGCGGCTTCTACGGTATTGATATGTGTATCAACCAGATTGCCTTCAAGATCATATTGCCCTATGATGTGTTGTTGTTTTGCGAGTGGGGAATGTCCATACCATCTTTCTTTCAACATGGGCTTTAGGTCAAGCTCGAGCTCATTGCCTCGCCTCCATAAATATCCACAAGCGGTAACCACTTTTCCTGTATCTCTGGCTGCAATAGAAATATATCCTTGAGCAGTGTTCATTGCTTCTGCTGCAATTCTGGCATTGGAATAAGTTTCCAGTAATTGCCCTGTTAAAGAATAGCGGCTGACATTGTAAGTGCCTTTTTGTTTTTTCGTTGCAGTGATCTTGTCACGACTCTTTTTCTTTATTTCTTCACTAAACTCCGGGAAAAATGATCTTCTTCTTCCGGACGCCATCATCCTTGCCGCTTTGTCTTTTGGTGTGCCTAAGAGCAAGTTTTCTGCTCTTAAGTTAAGGTTGTCCCCGTCTTTTGGAAATACCAGAAGTTGCTTGTCACTTAGGTCGAATTCGTCGACAAAACAATAATAGACCAATCGGGCAACACTTAAATAGTACCTTCTTTTGTTGGCGGATAAAGTAATTCCTGCATATTTTGCAGTATCGCCGGTTTGAGAGTTTTTGCTTTCAGAGATTATTGTTTTGATAATCATGCCAGGTTTTTGTCTGGCAATACCTTTTTTATCGATAGAGCTTTTCTCCAATCTACGTACTCTCCCTAAGCTAGAAACCTCGTATGGCGCATCCAGTTTTGGAATTGAGGACCATAATTCACCTGGGAGCGCTTCAGGTGAAAGGTTTTCGTATGGGTAATTCATATTTGGCATAATTTGATGTAAATATATCAGATTAAGTATTTATCTGGTTAATTTTTTTTCGTTTTATTTTTGATCAAATTCTTTTTGTGGCTAATAAACAATTAGAATTTTTTTTAGTTTATTTTTTCTTGCCTTTTTTGAAAAGAAATTCCAAAAGTATAGGGAAACAATATCCAGACTATCCTTTTGTGGGAAATTTATGAATTTGAATCTATGGGCTGGAATTTGTATTGCTTTTGGTCTTTTTGATGCTTTGTGGTTGTGCTTTTGATGAGGATATTGAGGTGATTGTATTTTTTTGTATTTGATGTGTGGTTTGGAGGAGTGTTTTTGTGTTAAGTCTTAGTTTTTTTGGTTGAAGTTGTCTTGAAGTGAGTGGTGTTTGGATTTTTTTGCTGTTCTTTGTAAAGAAATCTGGTTTTTTTGTTGTTTTTGAATGAAAACTGGAATTTAAATCTTATTGTATGACCAACAAGAAAGTATTAAAAGTCGGATTGGACTCTGCAGCTCCATTTCCAATGCATTCTGATTACAATGCTGAAAATTTTGAAGGATTTGAGGTTGATTTACTCCGGGCCATTACCAGTCATCTGAATTTAGAAGTTGAATATGAAGTTTCTTTATGGTCTACCATACTGGAAAAGCTGTTTAAAGGCGAACTCGATCTCATTTGTTCTGCTGTAACGGTAACGGCCTCTCGTCAACATATTCTTGAATTTAGTAATCCTTATTTATATTTCAGATTATGTGCAGTAGTGTCAGAGAACGATTCGTTATCTGGTTTACACCATTTTAAAAATAAAACGATAGGGGTGAGGGAGGCGACAGAGGCAGAGCGGTATGTACGGGAACAGTTTCCAGCAAACAACATTGTATATGCGGTTACCAATAAAGAACTTTATAGAAAGCTACAGTCTGGAAAAATTGATTTGTTGATTGACGATTCGCCAATAGCGGGCGGCTTCCTGCAAAAGAATAAAAAGCTAAAAATAGGAATGTTCCTGCCTAAAACGGATTCATCTTACGCTATAGCTATGAAAAAAGGAGATGTAAAACTTAAAGCTCAATTTAACGAAGTACTGAGTCTGCTTAAAGAAAATGGCACCTACCAGAATATCTATAAAAAATGGTTTAGCGAGATACAGTTTTAGTCTTCGTCGACTACAACGGTAATGTCTTTATCGAGCTTTATGGTGTGTAGGACTTTTGTTTTTTCGCTATAGACAACTACTTTGTTTTCGTCCAGATATTGTACCAATCGATAAGGTGTTGATATTTGGATATATCTCCATTGGGTGTAAAATTGATCCTGGATTGCTTTCTCTTCAGGTAAAAAAGTAATGATTACTTCAATGTCTGTTGCTCTACTGATAAAGAAGCGATCACTGGTTTGTAGTGATTGTTGACCTAAAGCTGTATGGTTAAGCGCCTCCAGAGCGATAGCTCTTAGTCCTGATGCAGGCTGACTTGGGTTTTTATTGATCAGATCTACAATGAGGTTGTTTACTTCATCTCTGTTTTTCAGAAGTTTCCCGTTGCCAACTTTTAATATTTTAAAGTAGATTTTTAATGGTTTCATGTGAGGTTGAATTGACGACTTGAAGCATCGCGGCCAAATATATAAAACTTCTGCTTTTAATGACTGGACAAAATATTATCTTTAATTATGAATAAAAACAGGTTGGAAGCTTTTAGTGATGGGGTGATGGCGATTATCATTACCATTATGGTTCTGGAATTGAAAACCCCGCATGGGACTACCATTGCGGCCTTAGTTCCATTGATACCTGTGTTGATGAGTTATCTGTTGAGTTTTATCTATGTAGGTATATACTGGAATAACCATCATCATATGATGCAGCTGGTAAAAAAGGTTAATGGCAAGGCCTTATGGGCAAATTTACATTTACTTTTCTGGCTTTCTTTGTTCCCTTTTGCTACAGCATGGATGGGTGAAAATCATTATGAATCCTGGCCTGTAATTATTTATGGCTGTGTGGTATTTATGGCTTCGGTTGCTTATTTTATTTTGGAGCGGACGTTGGTGAGGTTACACGGTGCTGATTCTGTAATTGCTCAGACCTATGGGCTTGATATTAAAGGGAAGGTTTCGTCGGCTATTTATATTGTGAGTATTGCAGGAAGCTTTATGAGTTCATGGATTGGTATAGCAGGCTATGTGTTGGTCGCCATTATTTGGTTTGTCCCTGATACAAGGGTAGAGAAAAGACTTCAAAAGGAAGAGCCGGAATAAATGCAATAAAATTTGGATTGCATTTGACATTGCATTTCAATTAGCTTAGCTTTGCACAAAAAAATAAAGATACATGAGTGTTTTAGTAAATAAAGATTCAAAAGTTATTGTTCAGGGTTTTACTGGAAATGAGGGTACTTATCATGCTTCTCAAATGATCGAGTACGGAACTAATGTTGTTGGTGGCGTAACACCGGGCAAAGGCGGACAAACTCATTTAGATAAACCGGTATTTAATACGGTAAAGGATGCGGTTGATCAAGCTGGCGCAAATGTATCTATCATTTTTGTTCCACCTGCATTTGCAGCAGATGCTATCATGGAAGCTGCTGAAGCTGGAATTAAAGTTATTGTTTGTATTACTGAAGGTATCCCTACTAAGGATATGATTCAGGTTAAAGAATATATTTCTGACAGAGATTGCCGTTTAATCGGTCCTAACTGCCCAGGTGTGATTACAGCTGACGAAGCTAAAATTGGTATCATGCCAGGTTTTATCTTCAAAAAAGGTACAGTAGGTGTTGTATCTAAATCGGGTACTTTAACTTACGAAGCTGTTGATCAGGTAGTGAAAGCTGGATTAGGTATCACAACAGCAATTGGTATTGGTGGTGATCCAATCATTGGTACAACTACTAAAGAAGCGGTTGAATTGTTAATGAACGATCCTGAAACTGAAGGTATCATCATGATTGGTGAAATTGGTGGTGGTATGGAAGCGGAAGCTGCACGTTGGATTAAAGAAAACGGTACTAAGCCGGTAGTTGGCTTCATCGCTGGTCAAACTGCTCCTGCTGGACGTAGAATGGGTCATGCTGGTGCCATTGTTGGTGGTGCTGATGATACTGCTGCTGCAAAAATGAAAATTATGGCTGAGTGTGGTATCCGCGTTGTGGAAAGCCCTGCAGAGATTGGCGCAGCAATGGCTGAGCTATTGAAAAAATAAGCCTGTTACATAAAGATCTTCTTGTATAAATTAAAAACTCCGGTGAATTCGTTCATCGGAGTTTTTTGCTTTACGCTTATAACGGTTTTAATACGCTCGTCGTTTTTTCCATTTTTTTCCAGTGTTGTGAATCTTTATACAATGTTTTGCTAAATGGCAAACGGGGTTTAATGGCTTTTTTGTAGTCCTGGCCAAAGATGCGGTAAGGAATATTAGGGTTTTCTGCAATGCATTCCAGTATCGCTTTAGAATAGGCTGTAGGGCCCGTCATCCAGTGTACACTGTTTGGGTAGGAGTTTTCTTTGATGTTGTTGATGATCACCTCCAGTGTTCTCTTTAAAAATGGATGTCCTGCTTCAAAGATTAGCGCCCATTGTACAAAAATGTTTGGGAATTTTTCTTTAGAGATTATTGCGACATCCTCCGGTTTGATGAAGGCATCCAGATGCCCAGGTACATAAGCGTCAATGTCCAGGTAAACGCCACCTTTTTTATATAATATGGCATACCTAAAAAAATCAGCTTTCGCTGCACCGATATTTAGTTGGTTGTAAGCCTGGAGTACCTCAGGTTCATATTCTTCTTTTAAAAAACGAATGATACGCTCGTCGTCATAAAACTCATAGCTATAATCTTTATTTCTTAACTTTAGCCATTTAACCGACAATCTGTTGATCAATGGTAATTTGTTTGTTTTGAATGTTTGATAAATAACTTTGGGGATTGCCATATTGGATTACAAGTGTATGGCTCAAAGTTAATACGTTTTACAATAAGATAATGAAGACAAGAACATTTATGTTTGCGGGATTGTTAGCTTTAAGTAGCTTAGCAGCATGTGCACAGCAGTCTAAAAAAGGGGATACAAAAAAAACTGTGAAGAATATGGAGTGGAATAAATTAACTAAGGAAGAAGAAGATGTAATTGTTCGTAAGGGGACTGAATATCCGGGGACGGGTAAGTTGCTGAACAATAAGGAAAAGGGTACTTATACCTGCAGGCGTTGTAATGCCCCTCTGTACCGGTCTGAATCTAAATTTGAGTCGCATTGCGGATGGCCGAGTTTTGATGATGAGATTAAAGGTGCGGTAGAAAGAATTCCCGATGCAGATGGGATGCGTACGGAGATTGTATGTGCGAATTGCAAGGCACATTTGGGGCATGTATTTATTGGAGAAGGTTTCACAGAAAAAAATACCCGCAATTGTGTGAACTCTATTTCTATGGATTTTGTGCCCGATAAGAAATAATATTTTTAACAATGATATTGTTATAGTGTCCGATGATAACTTGTCGGACATTTCTTGTTTTTAAGTACTTAGTTTACTTATGTTTGTCCCTTCACCAACTATAGTAAATATGAAGTATTGTTTATTGTTATGCGGTATGCTAATTTCTTTTCTGGGTTTTTCTCAGGATATTTCAGATGAACCGGGTTTAAATACGGTTCTTGATAAGCCGCTGGCATCCTCATCCAATCACTCTTCTAAATTAATCTCAAAAACGGTTTACGCAACATATTATCACAGAAAATTTGAAGGTCGTAAAACAACAAGTGGCGCAAGGTATCGTAAGAAGAAGCTGACAGCTGCCCACATGAGCTTACCTCTTGGAACTATTGTGACGGTAACTAATCCGGCAAATGGAGAGTCTGTAAATGTTGAGGTGAATGACAGGGGGCCTCATTCCAGAAAATTCAAAATAGATCTTTCTGAAGCGGCAGCCAGAGCAATTGGTATTTATGGAAAAGGTGCGGCTAAAGTTGAAATTAGTTACCTCCCGGATACAGATTAGCCTTTTTAACTTTAACTGCGTTATAGTCAGTTTCTTGAATTTATTAACACAGTTTCCATAGTTTTTCTCTTTATAAAAAAGAAATAAATACCAACTTTTCAGGGTAATTGGTGTGTCAATTTTGTCTTTTAGTGTTGATAAAAATGACGGCTTGTTAACAACTATTGTTCTCTTATCAGAGCTTCAGACTTTATATTTGTTTACATAAAGTACTTTAGTAAATCACTCAAAGATTTTTAGTTAAAGTTGTCATATTTAGTTGCTTAAGGTTGTTGGATAATTTTATGTCTTTTAAACTTTTAATAACTGGATGTGGATTGCTTGGCTACCAGATTTATCAGGGCTTTATGAAGTCAATATACATTTACCTTATTAAAATAGATCCTTATGCAAGAAGAAGAAGTATTATTAAAAGAAAACAAAGACAGATTTGTTCTTTTGCCGATTAAATATCCTGAAATCTGGGAAATGTATAAGAAGACTGAAGCAAGTTTCTGGACTGCCGAAGAAATCGATCTTTCGGATGACCAGAAGCACTGGGATAATCTGAATGATGGGGAAAGACATTTTATTTCGCATATTCTTGCTTTCTTTTCTGCTAGCGATGGTATCGTAAATGAAAACCTTGCTGTAAACTTCATGAGTGAGGTACAATTGCCTGAAGCACGTTGCTTTTATGGTTTCCAGATCATGATGGAAAACATTCATGCAGAGACTTATGCTTTGTTGATTGATACTTATATTAAAGATCCGGAAGAAAAGGACAGGTTGTTCCATGCTATTGATACTGTTCCTGCAGTAAAGAGAAAAGCAGAATGGGCATTGCGCTGGATTGACAATGGTAATTTTGCTGAACGTTTGGTGGCATTTGCTGCGGTAGAAGGAATTTTCTTCAGCGGTAGTTTCTGCTCTATATTCTGGTTAAAGAAACGTGGTTTAATGCCGGGGCTTACTTTTAGTAATGAGTTGATCTCAAGAGATGAGGGTTCACATTGTGAATTTGCTTGTTTATTATATAAAATGCTTAAAAACAAATTAAGCCAGGAACAGGTTCATGCTATTATTAGTGATGCTGTAGAAATCGAGAAGGAATTTATTACTGATGCATTGCCTGTTGCCCTGATCGGAATGAACGCTAAATTAATGTCGCAATATATTGAGTTTGTGGCCGACAGGTGGTTGCAGGAATTGGGATATGCCAAAATATATAACGCTACTAATCCATTTGATTTTATGGAGATGATTTCATTGCAAGGTAAAACCAACTTCTTTGAAAAAAGGGTGGGTGACTATCAGAAGAGTGGCGTGTTGACTTCAACAGAGGATAAAGCAGCCGCATTCTCATTAGATGAAGATTTTTAGTACTTATCGGGGTTAGACGATAAGAAAATAAATAATAATTGTAATTCGGTGCCGATGCTGAGTTTCTGCTCTAAAACTCAATATGCACTTTAAATACTTGAAAATATGTTCGTAATAAAAAGAGATGGCCGCAAGGAAGCGGTAAGATTTGATAAAATAACGGCTCGTATTGAGAAGTTGTGCTATGGGTTTAATGTTGAGCTTGTAGATCCGATCGATGTTGCCAAGAAGGTAATTGAGGGACTATATGACGGTGTTACTACTTCAGAACTGGATAATCTTGCAGCAGAAACCGCAGCCTCTTTAACTACAAAACATCCGGATTATGCCCTGCTGGCTTCTCGTATAGCAGTGTCTAATCTTCATAAAAACACAACGAAGTCATTCTCCAAAACGATGGAGATGTTATATAATTATATTGATGCTAAAACAGGCAAACCAGCAGCGTTGATTGCAGATGATGTTTGGGAAGTGATTGAGAAGAATGCAGACATTTTAGACAGTACAATTATATATGACAGGGATTTTGGTTTTGATTACTTTGGTTTCAAAACTTTAGAAAAGTCTTATCTGTTAAAGGTTGAAGGGCAGATTGTTGAACGTCCTCAGCATTTGTTTATGCGTGTTGCTGTAGGTATCCACAAAGGTGACATTGACAGCGCTATTGAAACTTATAACCTGATGAGTGAGCGTTGGTTTACACATGCCACACCAACGTTATTTAATGCGGCTACTCCTAAACCTCAAATGTCTTCTTGCTTTTTACTAACCATGCAGGATGATAGCATTGAGGGAATTTATGATACTTTAAAACAAACTGCTAAAATCTCTCAGAGCGCTGGCGGTATTGGTTTAAGTATTCACAACATCAGAGCTACAGGTTCTTACATTGGTGGTACCAATGGTACCAGTAATGGTATTGTGCCAATGTTGAAAGTGTTTAACGATACTGCACGTTATGTAGATCAAGGTGGAGGTAAACGTAAAGGTGCTTTTGCGATCTATTTGGAGCCATGGCATGCCGATGTTTTTAGTTTCTTAGACTTGCGTAAAAACCATGGTAAAGAAGAATTGCGTGCTCGTGATTTGTTCTATGCGCTTTGGGTTTGTGATTTGTTTATGAAACGTGTGGAAGAAAATGGCGATTGGAGCTTGTTCTGTCCGCATGAAGCACCAGGATTAGCAGATTGCTTTGGTGAAGAGTTTGATGCTTTGTATGAGCGTTACGAAAAAGAAGGAAGAGCACGTAAAACTGTTAAAGCTCAGGAATTGTGGTTTGCTATTCTGGACTCACAAATTGAGACTGGTACACCTTATTTATTGTATAAAGATGCTGCCAACAGCAAATCGAATCAACAAAACCTGGGTACCATAAAAAGTTCTAACCTTTGTACCGAAATTATTGAGTACACTTCTAAAGATGAAGTTGCGGTTTGTAATTTGGCTTCTCTTGCATTGCCAAGATATGTAATCAACGGTGAGTTTGATCACCAAAAATTATACGATGTAACTTATCAGGCTACAATAAATCTGAATAAAATTATAGATTATAACTACTATCCGGTAGAAGAAGCCAGAAACTCTAATATGCGTCACAGACCGGTTGGTTTAGGTGTACAGGGTTTAGCTGATGCCTTTATTTTAATGCGTTTGCCTTTCGAAAGTGAAGGTGCCCGTATCTTAAATAAAGAGATCTTTGAAACGATCTACTTTGCAGCTATGACTGCTTCTCATGATCTGGCTGTTAAGCATGGTCCGTATGAGACTTTTGCAGGTTCTCCTTTATCTAAAGGTAAGTTCCAGTTTGATCTTTGGAATGTACAACCGGATAGCGGCCGTTGGGATTGGGAATCTTTACGTGAGAAAGTAGTGAAAGACGGTGTTTACAACTCTTTATTGGTTGCACCAATGCCTACGGCTTCTACTTCACAGATTCTGGGTAACAACGAATGTTTTGAGCCTTACACTTCTAATATTTATACCAGAAGGGTATTGAGCGGTGAGTTCATCGTAGTAAATAAACATTTATTGAAAGACTTAGTGGCACTGGGTTTATGGACTCCGGCTATGAAAGACAGGATTATTTTGGCTAATGGTTCTATTCAGGACATTGCTGAGATCCCTGATTACATCAAAGATTTATACAAAACAGTTTGGGAAATCAAAATGCGTAGCATTATTGATATGGCTGCCGACAGGGGTGCTTACATCTGCCAGTCGCAATCACTAAACTTGTTTATCAATGCTCCAAATACTTCAAAACTAACTTCAATGCATTTCTATGCATGGAAGAAAGGATTGAAAACTGGTATGTATTATCTACGTACTCAGGCAGCCTCTCAAGCTGTTAAGTTTACGGTAGAAAATCAGGCTGGTAAAAACATGGAACCGGTAATTCCTGAGCACATCGAACAAAGTGCTGAAGAAATTGTAGAAGGTCCTGTTTGCTCAATGGAGGAAGGCTGTATCAGCTGTTCAGGTTAATCATTCAGATTGATATATCTCAAAGGAGTAAGAAGCGATTCTCACTCCTTTTTTATGGTATATTTGCACTATAATGATTGCTCCTTAATCCTGACTCGTTGAATGGCAAAACATGAAATTATACCTTGCGAGCGTTGCAACACTTCTATTGAGTGTAAGGCGAACGCATATACCAAATGCCAGTGCAGTGTAGTTCATCTTGATTTAAATGAGGTACAATACATTAGTGAGCTATATGATGGCTGCTTATGTGCTAAGTGCTTATTTGAATTGCAACAGGAGTATAGGGACGATGTTACATCTTAAATGATATAATTTGCTTGAAAAGGGGAAGCCAATGTATCTTTTTTCTCTTCTGATCAAAAGGGAAAATATACCGTTTGGATAGAAGAGCCATCAATATTGGATCAGTTTGAGGCTAAAGTTCAAAAAGTAGTGATGGAGTAGAAGAACTGCTTCGTTTTTTATTTTAACTTTGCATTTCAAATATTGAAGAATGGCTAAAGTACAGGTTGGACTGGTGCAGATGAGTTGTACCGCTAATAAACAAGAAAATTTAGATAAGGCAATTTTAAAGATTAGAGAAGCAGCGGCAAAAGGCGCGCAAATTGTGTGTTTGCAAGAGCTTTTTACTTCTCTATATTTTTGTGATGTTGAAGATTACGAGCACTTCAATTTGGCTGAGGCTATTCCTGGCCCGTCTACAGATGCTTTGCAAGTTGTTGCAAAAGAATTGGGCGTGGTGATTATTGCCTCGTTGTTTGAGAAGCGTACAGCAGGATTGTATCATAATACCACAGCTGTTTTAGATGCCGATGGTGCTTACCTGGGTAAATATCGCAAGATGCATATCCCGGATGATCCGGCTTACTATGAGAAATTTTACTTCACTCCGGGCGATTTAGGTTATAAGGTTTTTCAGACAAAATTTGCTAAAATCGGTATATTGATCTGCTGGGATCAATGGTATCCTGAAGCATCGCGCATCACAGCGTTGATGGGTGCTGAGATTATGTTTTATCCAACCGCTATTGGCTGGGCGACTGATCAGGATGAAGAAACAAATAAAGATCAATATAATGCATGGCAAACTATCCAGCGTTCTCATGCTGTAGCAAATGGAGTGCCTGTAGTAAGTGTAAACCGTGTAGGTCTTGAGCAAGACGGAGCCATGAAGTTTTGGGGTGGAAGTTTTGCAACAAATGCACAGGGCAGATTACTTTATTTAGGTTCACATGATAATGAAGAAACTAAAGTGGTAGAGTTGGATTTATCTGAATCTGATTTCTTCCGTAAACATTGGCCTTTCTTACGGGATCGTAGAATAGATTCTTATCAGCCGATTACTAAAAGGTTTATTGACGAAGATTAAAACGCAGAGATGTCATCATTTAACGACGTAAAATTTTACAACAGCCCAAGAAACAGAAGCTTTAGCTTTCCTGCCGAATGGACAGAGCATGAAGCGACATGGCTAAGCTGGCCTCATAAAGAAGCCTCATGGCCGGGAAAAATAGATAAGATCTATGGTCCCTATTGTCAGTTTATTAAAATTATTGCCGAAGGTGAAAAGGTAAGAATTAACATTAATGATGAAGCAACCAAGGCTTTTGCTATTGCAGAACTGGAAAAGGTTGGTGCTGATATGAATAATGTTGAGTTTTATTTTTTTCCAACCAATGATGCATGGTGCAGAGATCATGGCCCCGCATTTTTAATGGATGTTTATCGCGATAAAAAAGCCGTTGTGGATTGGGGATACAATGCATGGGGGGATAAATATCCTCCGTATGATTTGGATGATGATATTCCAACAAAGATTGCACAGCATTTTAAGTTGCCTTTATACTATCCGGAGATTGTAATGGAGGGTGGTTCTGTTGAGTTTAATGGAGATGGTACTATTTTAACCACCACTGCCTGCTTGTTAAATAAAAATAGAAATCCACATTTAAGTAAGGAAGAGATAGAGGAGTATTTACTTAATTTTTATGGTGCAGAGCAGATATTATGGCTAGGTGAGGGGATCGTTGGAGATGATACCGATGGCCATATTGATGATATTACCCGTTTTGTGAGCGAGGATACGGTGTTGACCGTTGTAGAAAGTAATCCACTGGATGAAAACTATGTTATTCTTCAGGAGAACCTGGAGACCTTAAAAGGGATGCGCTTATTTGACGGTCGGCCATTAAAAATTGTGGAACTGCCAATGCCTTCGCCGGTTATTCATGAAGATACCCGTTTACCGGCTTCTTATGCTAATTTTTACATTGCCAATGCGGCTGTTATTGTGCCGACATTTAGGGATGTGAATGATGAGATCGCGTTGGAGATTATTCAGAGTGTTTTCCCGGATAGAAAGGTCGTAGGCATAGATTCAACGGACATTATCTGGGGACTAGGTAGTTTTCATTGTTTAAGTCAGCAGGAACCTGCATCAAAATATAACAGAATAAAATATTAACCAGATGAAATTATTAGAAGGAAAAACAGCACTTATTACTGGTGCTTCTAAAGGAATAGGCCGCAAAATAGCGGAGAAATTTGCTGAACAAGGTGCTAATGTAGCTTTTACTTATTTATCATCTGTAGAAAAGGGACAGGCTTTAGAACAGGAATTACAAAGTTTTGGAACAAAAGTAAAGGGGTATCGTTCTGATGCTTCTAAATTTGATGAAGCAGATCAATTGATTAATGATATCGTAGCGGATTTTGGCGCGTTGGATATCGTTGTTAATAATGCGGGGATTACTAAAGACGGTTTATTGATGCGCATGAGCGAGGAGAACTGGGATGATGTGATAAATGTAAACTTGAAGTCGGTATTTAACGTGTGCAAGGCTGCTTCTAAGGTAATGATGAAAGCTCGTAAAGGATCTATCATCAACATGAGCTCTGTAGTAGGTGTTCAGGGAAATGCAGGACAGGCTAACTATGCTGCTTCTAAAGCAGGGATCATTGGCTTCTCTAAATCATTGGCTAAAGAATTAGGTTCACGTAACATCCGTACCAATGTTGTGGCTCCTGGTTTTATCCGTACGGAAATGACAGATGTACTGGACCCTAAAGTTGTTAAAGGCTGGGAAGAAGGTATTCCACTGAAAAGAGCTGGAGAGCCTGAAGACGTAGCTAACGTATGTGTATTCCTAGCTTCAGAGATGAGTTCGTATGTTACCGGGCAAGTACTGTCGGTTTGCGGCGGAATGCTGTAAGAAAAAATAATAAGAAAAATGGGCTGTATCATCATGATGCAGCCCATTTTTTATTTAAAGAGGTATTTATCTTCCTGTAATACCACATTTGGCGGCACATTGTGTCGTTCGAAATAGGCATAGCCCGGTTGTAGGTTTTTCCAGAAAGCTTTTTGCGCTGGAAATTGAACCAGGTATTTTTTAAGGTTTTTGTGGGTCATTTTAAAAGGGAAGATATGCACAGGGATTTCTAATTGTCCTCCATTTTTTGCTTCAACAGTCAATACATAGATTTCCTTGATTTTTTCATCAGTTAGCGGAATACAGCCAACAGTTACGCAATTTCCATGGATATAAATATCGCCACCGGGCTTTTCCTGACCACTTCTTAATAAATCGATCTTATTTGGGTAATTTACCCCCAGTGATAAATGAAATTTACTCTCAGGATTAAAGACATTGATGTAATAAAAACCCTCCGGCGTTTGTAGATCTCCTTCTTTTATTTTTGGCCCAAGGATACCCGAATGGGCACAAAAGTCATAGGTTTTGAACAGTTTATACCTTTTCTCGTTTCCGGATTGTAACCACAATTCTAATTTTCCTTCGCTTTTGTAAGCAGCCAGGTAAAGATTAAAAGAACCTTTGATTCCAGTCTGTCTTAACTCCCTTTGTAAGCTGTCCCATTTCTCATCGTATGCAGTCTTTACCCTTTCAAATGTTAGTTGATGGGTTTTAAAACCCGATTGAGCAAAGACGGGTGAGGTGATGCTTAATAATAAAATGAGCTTAAAATAGGTTTTCATATTTAGCAAGAGTTTGGTAAAACAAACTTAGACAAAATGCTTAGTAGTTTCTTTTAAAATTTAGCATCTTTATCCGATTACTTATGAGCGATTCTTTTAACTTTTATACCTTTTTGTCCCTATTTATCTGCCTGCTTATAGGTATGTTGTTTGCCTGGCTATTGTATGGTAAAACAAAAGAACTGGATAAAAAGCTGCGCTATGGATTGGCTGCTGCTCGTGCCATTGTTGTTACTACAATTGGATTTTTGTTGTGTTTTCCATTGATCAGGAGTATTTCTTATAATCCCGAGAAGCCCATTATTGTGATCGGGCAGGATAATTCGCTTTCTGTAGGTGATATTACGCCTGTGGGTTTTAATAAGTCGTTGTATGAAGAGCAAATGCAGCGCCTTGCAAGGGAACTATCAGAACAGTATGAAGTAAGGATTTATAATTTTAGTGATAGCATTAAATCGGGCTTTGATTTTTCTAATAGAGGTAAGCTGAGTAATGCGGCACAGCTGATTACAAAGTTGAATGACGAATATTTGAACAGGAATGTTGGTGCCGTTATTTTGGCTTCTGATGGGATCTTTAATCGTGGCGGAAGTCCGCTTTACGAGCTGAATAAATTAAAAGCTCCGGTTTACACAATTGCGCTTGGTGATACCGTTCCTAAAAAGGATTTATTGATTGCCAATATCAATCATAACAGTTTGGTTTATCTGGACAATGATTTTACGATTGAGGTGCAGGTGCAGGCTTTTGAGGCGCGAGGAGCTGAAAGTCAGCTCTCCGTGATCACTAATGGCAAAAAAGTTTATGAAGAGCGGGTGGTGGTTACTTCTGATGCCTTTGTTAAGCATATACCGGTTAAACTTAAAGCAACTGCTTTAGGCTTGCAGAAGTATACTGTGCAGCTAAGTCCTGTAGAGCATGAGGCTTCGGAAAAGAATAACGTTCAGCACATTTTTATTGATGTAATCGATGCGAAACAAAAAGTGCTTATTGCTGCCGCTGCGCCACATCCTGATATTACTGCTTTAAAGCAGGCCATTGCTCTTCATAAGAATTTTGAGGTAAAGGTTGCGGTCGGAGAAGAATTGAATGCCTTACATCCTGGAGATTATGGATTGGTTATCTTATATCAGCTGCCCTCTCTCGTCTATGATGCTTCGTCATTTATCAATAAATTGAGCGCTGTAAATGTCGCGGAATGGTATATATTAGGTGCTCAAAGTAATTTAAATGCATTTAATCAGCTGCAAAAACAAGTTCGGTTTAGCGGGAGCAACAATACTTTACAGGAGGCATTTAGTGATGTGAACTCCGCTTTTACTGCATTTGATCTGGATAAGGCAATGGCCAAACAGATTGCAGGTTTTGATCCTTTACAGGTTCCCTTTGGTAAAGCCATTATAAATGGGAGTAGCTCGGTTGTATTGAACCAACGCATAGGAAAAATCAGTACAGATTATCCACAGTTGTTTTTTACGGTGGATAATGGTAGAAAGACGGGCTTTTTAATAGGGGAGGGATTGTGGAGATGGAAGCTTTCTGAAGCTGGAGATACGCAGCAGGAGCCGATTGTTTTTAACAGTTTGATCTCTAAAGTTGTTCAGTACCTTTCTGTTAAAGATGATAAACGGAAATTTAAAGTATATGCGGCTAAAAATACTTTCGACGAAAATGAAAATATATTGCTCAATGTGGTACTGTATAATGACAGTTATGTCCCGGTAAATACTCCCGAAGTGAGCATTACTATTAAGAATGATGCTGGTAAGGTTTTTAAATTCCTTTTTTCCAGGACAGATGCGGCTTATCAGCTTGATGCAGGAACATTGCCTGCTGGTAATTATACCTATGTGGCAACAACGGCTCTGGGAAATAAAAATTATACTGCGCAAGGTGTTTTTTATGTGAATGCAATGGTTGCAGAATACCAACAGACGGTAGCTAATCATCAGTTGTTAAATACAATGTCGGCACAAACCGGTGGAAAAATGTATATGCCTCAGGATTTATTGAAATTGGTTGATGCAATCAAGTCGAATGATCAGATCAAAACATTAAGTTATGAAGATCGTAAGTACGAAGAATTAATTAACTTTAAGTGGCTGTTTGTGCTGATTATGGCATTGCTTACTATGGAATGGTTCTTCCGTAAAAGAAACGGCGAAATTTAACAACTAAAAGCTATGCAGATCAATACAATGGAAACCATTGAAACGCTGGGTACCGTCGCATTTGCGATATCGGGAACCTTTGCAGCTATGCAAAGAAGGTTAGATCCATTTGGAGTATTGATCATTGCTTTTGTAACTTCTATTGGGGGAGGTACGGTTAGGGATCTTTTACTGGGTGATACGCCGGTTGCATGGATGAGGGATGTGAATTATTGCCTGCTGATTTTATTGACCAGTATCGCTACCATATTTTTTAAAACTCATATTAAAAAGTTTAAGGTAACACTGTTTCTTTTCGATTCATTAGGGCTGGGCTTGTTTACAATGCTGGGTATTCAAAAAGGAATTATGTTTGGGCTAAGTCCGGGTATTTGTGTGGCGCTAGGCACCATTACCGGATGTTTTGGAGGGGTGATCAGAGATACCCTGTTAAATACCATTCCGTTAATTTTTCATAAGGAAATATATGCTACGGCTTGTATTTTAGGCGGTATCTTATTTTATGCTTTGAAATATTTTAATGTTACAGATAGTGGAGCTACAGTGATTGTAATCGCTTTTATCTTTATATTAAGAGTGGTTGTTGTCCGTTTTAAGCTAGCTTTACCTAAGTTTGGTTACTAATCTTTAGGAGCTTCTTTAATGATGACAAAGACATCTTCATTGTCTTTTTTCATAAAGTATTTCTCACGAGCGAATTTCTCAGCGGTGTTTAAATTGGTATTTAGCTCGTTTAAGTCTTTTTTTACCTGGGAGATCTCTTTCACATAGAAGTCTTTCTCTTCCTGAAGCTTGTTTACTTCAGATTTGAACTCATATTGAGAGATCATGTCATTTCTGTCGAAAAACAACATCCATACTATAAACGCTGCTACAGACAGAAAATATTTGTTGCGGACAAGTTCTAATATGCGTTTCATGGTATACAAAGATAAATAAAATTAAGTATTCACTTCAAATGTGGTTATTTGATTTTTAAAAACGACAGAAGGAACGGTATTTGATGGGGTTGAAAGAAATAGAAGATATATACTTATTCGTGATGTATAGAAAGATTTGTATAAGTTTTGACAGCTTAAGGCAAAAAATAAAAATCCGAACGTTATAAAATGTACTTTTAAATCAAAATACGCTTGTTAAGAATATTATAAATAACCCTCCCCGAATGGAAGAAAAAAAAGTATCTATTTCCGATATCGCGAAAGAATTGAACATATCCATCACCACGGTTTCATTTATTATAAATGGTAAAGCGAAAGAAAAAAGAATCAGTGATAGCTTAGTTGATCGGGTACTTAAGTTAGTTGAAGAGAAAAATTATCAACCAAATCAGCTTGCGAAAAGTTTACGTACCGGTAAAACCAATATCCTTGGACTTATGGTAGAAGATATCGCCAATCCTTTTTTTGCTAATGTAGCCCGATTGATTGAAGAGAATGCCTATAAGGAAGGATACAAAATATTGTACTGCAGTACAGAAAATAGTACAGAAAAAACGAAAGAGTTGATTAGGATGTTTATTGATCGCCGCATTGATGGTTATATCATTACTCCACCTAAAGGGATAAAAAAAGATATTCTTCTGCTCAACAAGGAGAATAGCCCCGTAGTTTTATTTGATCGGTATTACCCGGATTTGGAAGCAGATTATGTTGTCGTTGATAATTATGAGGGAACGAGTAAAGCCATAGAACATTTTATTGAACAAGGATTTAAAAATATAGCATTCGTCACGATTGAATCTGATCAGACGCAAATGCTAGATCGTTTAAGAGGATATCAAAATGTGATGGACAAGTATCATATTCCACAGATTATTGAACGAATACCCTATCAGGAAACATCCGGACAGGCGGTTAAACAAATTGTTGAACTCTTAAAAAGGAACAAAAAAATAGATGCTATATTTTTTGCCACAAATTATCTTGGCGTAAATGGTCTTGAAGCCTTAAAAAGTACTAAACTTAAAATAGGTAAAGATATTGGTGTGATTTCGTTTGATGATCATGATCTTTTCCGTTTGTATAATCCAACGATTACCGCAGTGGCCCAGCCTATAGAAGAAATATCCAAATTGGTAATTAGTATATTGTTGGGCAAGTTGTCCGGTCATCATAGAAATGGAGCTCAGGAAATTAACAGTTTACAAACCAGGTTGATTGTAAGAGAATCATCTTTGAGACTAACTAAATAAGCCTTGAATTTTAACGTAGCAACACATTTGTATATTTTTTCTATCCTGATTAAAATATTTTTTTGATAAAAGTTGCTAAAACGTTTTAGTTTGTTTTTATTTGTCTATTAATAATTAATAAACCAAATATAAAACCTTACTAATCCGAGCTATGACCAAAGCTAATTTTACAGAACGGAAGTTTCTTCTGGTGTTCATTTTTGTTGCCTCTTTATTCATGCTATGGGGGGTAGCCATAACCATGGGGGATGTATTAAACAAGCATTTCCAAAATGTATTACATGTTTCAAAATCTCAATCAGGATTGGTACAGTTCTCGATTTTTGGGGCTTATGCGATAATGGGTATTCCTGCAGGGCTGTTTATGAAGCGTTTTGGTTATAAAAAAGGAGTATTATTTGGCTTATTACTGTATGCTTGCGGGGCATTTATGTTTGTGCCTGCTGCAAATGCAGAGTCATTTTTGTTTTTTAGAATTGCCCTGTTTATCCTGGCATGCGGATTGGCTACTTTAGAAACTGTAGCACATCCTTTTGCCGCTGCGCTGGGCGACCAGCGTACCAGTGATCAGCGCTTAAATTTTTCGCAGGGATTTAATGGGTTGGGTGCTGTAATTGGCCCACTTGTTGGCGGATACTTTATTCTTCGTTCTGGTCAGGAGCACTCCAATGATTTGTATACAGTTAAAATCTTATACATTGTAATTGGTGTTGTCATTACTTGTATTGCTATTGCGTTTTCTTTTGTTAAGGTACCGCCTTTAACAGATCCCCATGTTGTTGACACTGATGCACAAGCTGTTGCTACTGACGTGGAAGATCTTAAAAAAACTAAAGGATTGTTTAAGCATAGACATTTTGTATGGGCTATTGTAGCACAGTTCTTTAATGTTGCTGCTCAAGGTGGAACCTGGGCCTTCTTTATCAACTATGGTCACGAAAAAATTGGACTTACAGACGAAAAAGCAGCTTATTATTTTGCATTCAGCATGGTAATGATGATGGCCGGACGCTTTATCAGTACTTTTTTAATGCGCTATATTGCCCCAAATAGGTTATTGGCATTTTATGCTTTGGCTAATATCGTTTTATGCGTTATCATAGCGCAAAGCTTCGGCCTGACATCCTTTATTGCCTTAATTATGCTCAACTTCTTTATGAGTATCATGTTTCCTACAATCTTTAGTCTGGGCCTGAAGGATCTTGGTAGACATACGCAGCAAGCCTCTTCGTTTATTGTAATGGGGGTAGTTGGGGGAGCTGTATTTCCACCAATAATGGGTTTGGTAGCAAATCACAATATTGCGGCGGCCTATTATTTACCTATCATTTGTTATCTCGTTATTTTCATGTTCGGATTTAAGTTTTATAAATCAGGTAAAGGAATTTAACAGCTGTTATCAGATACTTATAATTTAAAATAGATGAATGACTCAATTATCCTCGGTGTTGATATCGGAGGATCACATATTACAGCGGCTTTAGTCGATATGCAATCCAGAACTATACTTCCCGAATCTATGGTTCGGGAAGCCATTGATGCTTATTCAACCGCAACTGATATTATTGCGCAATGGAGTAAGATAATGAAAGCGTCTTTTAGCATTTCAAATACTTCGATGGGAAAAATAGGAATCGCTATGCCTGGGCCATTTGATTATGCCAAAGGTATTTGTCTGATTAAAGGGCAGGAAAAATATGAAGCGCTTTACGGATTAAATATCAAGGAAATGTTGGCGGAGAAGTTAGAAATCAGTCCGAATGATATTCTATTAATGAATGATGCCGCCTGTTTTTTACAGGGAGAGGTATTTAGTGGTGCTGCAACTGAATGCAGAAACGTGATTGGATTAACATTGGGAACCGGATTAGGCTCGGCAAGCTATCATGGTGAAGTAGCTGAGGATGCAGATCTTTGGAAAATGCCATTTAAAGATACTTATGCAGAAGAATACCTGTCTACACGCTGGTTTGTAAAACGTTATTATGAGCTAACAGCTATTGAGGTTAGTAATGTAAAAGAGTTGGCAGCATGTATTTCGGAGGATACTTCAGCTAAAGTCGTATTTGATGAATTTGGGCGTAATCTGGGGGATTTTTTGAACAGGTTTATAGAGCAGGAGAAAGCCGAATTGATTGTAATTGGGGGTAACATAGCCAAAGCTTTCGATCTTTTTATTGACGAGCTGTTGAAAGTTGTGGCTGTGAAATTTCCAGAGGTAGATGTGAAACTGGCTGATTTGGGAGAGCAGGCTCCACTTTTAGGTTCGGCAAGTTTATGGTTTGATTATCCTCTTGGTAATGGGAATAATGGCTTATTATACAGTGAATTGAATTGATGAATATTATTTTTTATATTTTTTGCTAAAACGATTTAGTTTATTATATTTGATTTAACCAAACTATATTAAACCAGATCCGGCCGGCAATAATAATATTGATTTTAAGGCAGACAGATATAAATAGAGACAAGCGAACCGGGGGATAGGTAAGCTTAAATAATTAAACCACTAATCAATTTAAAATATGGCAATTTTTACTTAGCATTCGGATAAGGGGAGCATTTTAGGCATTATGCAATTAGCCTGAATCTATTCCTGTTAGTCTAATCTTTTTTACTCAAAAAGCTGTGTTGTGATCATGGGTAGGTATTTCATTTGCCTGTCATAGCGCCTTATTGTGTGTTTTTAACCAAATATTATAAACCTGTAACTTTTTATGAGAAGAATATTAATTCTATTCTGTTTGCTCTCAATCCTTGCAATAGCAGGTTGCAAAAAGGAGCGCGAAAAATTTTATAGACTGCCCGATAATCTGGAGGGTGAAATTTATAAGCAGCTTAGTGCCGATGCACAATTTTCAACTTTTGTAGCAGCTATAGATAAAGTGCCCGGCTTAAAAGATGAATTAAGTTCATCAGGGCTATATACTGTATTTGCGCCAACTAATGATGCTTTTAATAAGTACTTTGAGGCCAATGGTAAATTCAAATCACTGGATGACATACCGGTTGTTGAACTTACGAAAATTATAAAGTTTCACATCCTCAAATGGATGATCTTTAGTTACCAGTTTCAAGCCCCAGGGCCAAGCAAAAATTCCTTTGACCTTTTTAGATATGAGACCAGAGCTTCGGTAGTTTATAAAGAATACTCGGATCTAAAAAAAAAGGATGTAAATATCTATTACGACAATAAAAATATACAGGTTTATACTGCCCCCTTTTTTGGTTACTATGGAGTAACGCCTGCTGATTATACTAGTGTTTACGGTAATGCAAGTGCAGTAAGCTCAGTATTTAATGTAATGGGCGCTTCGGTAGTCAAAACTGATATTGCTTCGGGTAATGGGGTTATTCATGCCATAGATAAAGTTTTGGTTACCCCTCAGAATATTGCACAGGAATTAGATACCGACCCTGAGTACAAGGACTATAATAAAATCCTGAAGCAGCGATTTCTTTCTTATGCATTTGACCTTAGTGGAACCAAATCTCAAGGTAATAACGGAGATGTAAATAATACCGGCGTATTGGATTCATTATTTAGAAGGGTGTATAGTTTCCTTCCCACATTGGATTATGAAAAGGGGGCTTCCTTAACGGCCTATGTGCCCACTGCAGATGCATTTAACAATTACCTGAACACAAAATTGTTGGCTAGCTATAGTAGTGTCAATGCCGTTCCTGATTATACGCTGGATTTATTATACAAAAGCCACTACTCAAATGTGATAAGCTGGCCATCTATGATCAGTAAGGGTTTAGCTGTGAATATTTTAGGTGATAAAGTTGTGCTTCCGGCAGGAAGTGTTTTAAAGACTAAAATGTTGAGTAATGGATTGTTTTATCAGGTCAACACGGTATTAGAGCCGGAAGCATTTCTTGCTGTACCGGGGCCTGTTTTCTTTGCCTCGGAGTATTCTTATATGGCCCAACTGCTAATTCAGAGTAAGTTGTATGCTTCGTTGGTGAGTAAAGAGTTGTCTTTAACTTTTTTAGCTCCCAATAATGTTGCCCTGGAGAAGGCCGGAATTAGGCCAAGTGCATTGAGCACAACTAAAAATCCAATTTTTGAAATTATAGATAAAGGATCAACGGTGGCAAGACCGATGACATTGGCAGATATCAATAACTGGGTAGGCAACAATATCATTTTAAAGGCCTTACCTGAAGGTGGATTTACCGATGGTTTTTATGATACGTTTAATGGAAGTAAAATTGAAATAAGGAGTGGAAAGGTTTATGGAGCGGATAAGACAGTTACACCGGTTCTGAGTCCAAAAAAGCAGATGTCCAATGGCTTCTTTTACGGAACAAACCTGGCTATAGTTCCGCCTTTAACGGCTGACACCTATCTGGTACAACAAGCAGAGTATGGCGAATTCTATAAATTGATACTTCAGGTATATCCAACTTTTGCAATAACCGGCTTCCCGTTTATTGATCAACTGCTGGGGAATAAATATACTTTTTTTGTTCCATCCAATACAGCCATTACAACGGCTAAAACACAGGGTAAAATTCCTGTTATTCCAGCCAGCACTGCGCCTACTTATGCTGCCAAGATTGAAGAAATGAAGCAGTTTATCAGGTATCACATTGTTAAAATACCTGCATTTACAGATGGGAAAACGATAGGCACATACAACAGCTGTATGGTAGATAAGGCATTGTCCAGTCCTGTTAAAGAGGTTAATGTTGCTGTTAAACTTGGTTTTTCTGCAGGAGCGATTAAGGTGACGGATAATAAAAACACCATATCCTCAACAACAAGCCCGACTAACCAGATCACAAAAGACGGTGTAATTCAGACGATTGATAAAGTTTTAGAATATTAAATAATGCTACACGAGACCTTAAAGAAATTTTTCAGGCTAACAATGGCTGTGCTTTTAATGTTAAGTGCTCAGCAGGTTATAGCGCAAACATCGCCTTCAATTGTGATCAGGGGACAGGTAAAGGATAAAAAGAATGAACCTATACCTGGTGCAAGCGTGATTGAGCAGGACAAAGATAACAGGCTTATCAATGGTACAAGTACCGATGTAAATGGTAATTATCAAATAAGAATCAGCAATGCTAATGCGACGCTGATTTGCAGATACATCGGGTCCAAACCCCAAACGATTAAAGTGAATGGCCGCCAGGTCATCAATATCACCCTTGAGGACGAGAATAATATGATGCAAGAAGTTGCCATTACTTCCAAAATGAAGAAGCCAACTGTAAATACTGGTTTTTTGGATGTTGATAAACGTGATATGGCCTCATCTGTTTCTTCTGTGAAGATGGCCGATCTGGAAAATCTACCTGCGGCTTCAATAGAAGATGTTTTGGAAGGAAGGGTTCCGGGATTAATGGTGACGATGTCTTCCGGAGATCCTGGTGCAGGAGCTGCAATACAACTTCGTGGTGCTTCATCATTGGGATTAAACACTAAACCATTGATTGTAGTAGATGGGATTCCATGGACAGATAACATTCCTGATAATGGCGATTTGTCGAGCCCACAGGGTTTAAGTAACCTTTTGAATATTTCTCCTACAGACATTGCTACGGTTGATATTTTAAAAGACGCTGCGGCTACTGCATTGTATGGTGCCGACGGTGCCAATGGGGTAATTGCTATCACCACCAAACGGGGGAGCAATATACGTCCGACAGTTTCAGCAACTTCTAAATTATCTTTAACACAGGCACCGAGAATGCTGCCTATGCTAAATGGGACTCAATACAAAACCATGGTTTTAGAGGCTTATCAAAACCGCTACAACATGACCACAACACCTACCAGTTTATTTTTAGAGCCGGGTAATGCAGACTATGAAAATTATAATAACAATACGAACTGGCCAAAGCAACTGATTAAAAATGGCTTTCAAAGTGATCAGAATATTTCAATCCGGGGTGGTGGTGATGCGACAGGTTATGCCATTAGCTTGGGGTATTTGGATGAGAAAGGAACCACCATTCGAACAGGTTTTAGGCGTGCAAATGGTAGATTGGCTTTTGATTATAAGGTTTCGAGTAAGCTCAAGTTTTTATCTGATGTAGCTTATACCAGCAGCACCAGAGACCAGAATATCCAGTTGGATAATATCGGTAATACCACAAAACCATCCTTGCTGGTTGTTGGGATTTACAAGGCTCCTGTAATTCCAGTTTTTGCTCAGGATCAATATGGAAATTCGACACATGAGTATTTTATTCAGCCTACAGGTTTTCAGGGTAATGTCGCAAATCCGGTAGCCGTGGCTAATCTTGCTTCGGCTAAAACGCAATCAGATTTACTAAACAGCAGTGTGCAGGCTCAATTTAGGCCATTAAATGATCCTAAAACACTGTATATACAAAGCGTAGTTTCCCTGCAATATGAAAATGCTAATTTTGACACCTTTCTACCACATTCGGCTACAGGTAAGGATTATACCAGAACCAATATACAAAGTGGTGTAAATACAGCTTATTCGGAACCAAAGTATGGACTTACGCTTTATCAGCGGAATTGGGCTACTTATTCTTTTAATAATGATAAAAACACTTTTTTAATTGGTGGTGGAACAATATACACCGAAAACAGGGCAAGGATTTTAAATCTGAAGGCTGATAATGTTGCTTCAGAATTTATTACTGACCCTTATTCAAGTCCGGCGATTCTGCAACAGGAATCTTCGAATGTATTTAAGCGAACTATTTCCCTTACAGGCCAGATGGTTTATATATATGGGGATCGTTATTCGGTACAGGCGGTAATTAGACGTGATGGTAGCTCTGCATTTGGAGGGAGCAACAGGTTCGGAACTTTTCCTTCGATTTCGGGTTTCTGGAGACCATCATCAGAACCTTTTATGAAGAAATTTACCTGGTTGGATGATATGAAAATCAGGGCTAGTTGGGGAATAACAGGGCGCGCTCCAGACATTTCGGCTTCAAATTCAGCAACCTTTAGTGCAAATGCGGCATACGGAGATCTTCAGGGGGTTACTCCGGATAACATTGATCTGGCAAATTTAAAATGGGAAAGAACTGAACAAGCCAATCTGGGATTGGACTTATCGATCTTTAAAAACAGGTTATCCATCACTACAGATGTTTACAACAACATTACCCGCGATTTGCTCTGGAACCGCCCCATTCCAAATAACTCCGGTTTCGAAAGTGTTTACCAGAATTTTGGAAGTATACAGAACCGTGGAATTGAGTTTGAAATTACAGGCATACCTCTTAAAACAAAGGATTGGATGTTAACAGTTTCATTTAATATTTATAAAAATGTGAGTAAAGTCCTTTCCCTACCTGACGGAAATGAGATATCCAAACAAAATACTATCGGAAATGGACAAATCATTCAAAGAATTAGAGTGGGTGATCCATTAGGTGCTTTCTATGGCTTTAAATATAAGGGAGTGTATGCAAGAGATGAAGATGCTTTTGTCAAAAATGCGGATGGCAGTTTCGTAACTGATTTGAATGGCCTAAAAATTCCAATAAGGTGGAACAACAAAGATGGTTATGCATTTCAAGGTGGTGATGCCATTTACGAAGACCTTAACCATGATGGTGTGATCAACTTACAAGATGTGACTAAAATTGGTAACTCCAGTCCTGATTTTGCTGGTGGATTAAATCTTAACCTTACTTATAAATCATTTACGTTAAACACACAATTTACATATCGCTATGGTAATGATGTGATTAATGTTGCCAAGATGAATACCACCAATATGTACAATGAGAACAATCAGACTACTGCTGTGATGAGGCGCTGGAGGAAACAGGGTGATGTTACAGACATCCCAAGAGCATTGTATGGAGCTGGTTACAATTGGGTAGGAAGCGACAGATATGTTGAAGATGGATCTTTTATTCGTTTATCAGCAATCTCATTGGGCTACAGGGTACCTGCAAAGGTCGTACAGCGCTTACGGATGAAAGGACTTAGCTTTTCCTTATCGGCTTCAAACCTGGCCATATTTACAAAATACAGTGGTATAGATCCTGAAGTGGGTACCAGCAGTAATACCGATCCATTTAAAGTTGGGCAGGACAACTCATTAACGCCACCAGCGAGCTATTATACATTCAATACCGTCATAAGTTTTTAATTATGAAAACAGATAAAATATACTTGTTCTTGCTCATCGCAGTATTTTCGATTCAGGCCATATCCTGTAATCGGATGCTTGACATCGCTCCGGAAAATAAGCTGACCAGAGAGAAATTCTGGCAAAAGAAGGAAGATGCAGTTTCTGCAATCATTGGAACTTATTCTACTCTCAGAAGTAATCAGGAAGCTTTTTTGTATTGGGGAGAGGTTCGAGGTGAACTGCTGAACTCCATTCCGGGAAAAGGGGCCGGTACTGATAAAGAATCGATTGATGTGTTTTTAATACAGCCATCAAATGTGATGAATAAGTACACCAACTTCTATAAAGTTATTAATCAGGCCAATTTGGTGATAAAAAATATACCAGGCATTGTAGCCAAGGATCCTTCTTTTAGCACAGAAAATGCAAATCAGATTATGGGAGAAGCTTATTTTTTAAGGGCATTCACCTATTTCTGGCTGGCTCGAACTTTTAAAGAAGTCCCTTTAATACTGGAGCCTTCAGAATCTGACGGACAAAATTATAATGTTATTAAATCACCCTTTGAGGTAATTATGACACAGGTATTGGCCGACATCAAACTCGCAGAGAATAGCTTGCCGGTTGCTTACGATTCCGATGTTCAGACCAAAGGAAGGGCAACCAGATATGCCGCTTATGCCTTTGAAGCAGATGTTGATTTGTGGCTGGGTAAGAATCAGGAGGCTATTGCGGCCTGTGATATGGTGATTAATTCTAAACAATTTGCTTTATTGACACCGACCAATTTAGGTAATCTTTTTACGCCTGGAAATACAGGAGAGTCTATCTGGGAGCTTCAATACAATAATTCTCTGAATCAAACCCATTCTTTGTATACATGGTTTAATAACAAACCATACTTTAGCGGAAATCCGGTGTTTAGCCTGTTCGATGATCCGGTTGATGCTAGAATAGTAACTTCTATTACGCCGGGGGGATCTGTTCAAAAATATAACATCAGTACCAATGATGCACATTGGATTTTTTACCGTTATGCTGATGTGATTTTAATGAAAGCTGAAGCACTGGCCCATCTGGTTCCGGATAATGTGGCTAATCTATCTCTGACTGTTAAAGAAATTAACAAGATCCGCTCCCGGGCGGGTATTGCCTTGATTCCTGTAATCAGCAATACGCAGCAGGCAGATGAGTTCCTATTGGATGAAAGAGGTCGTGAGCTTTGCTTTGAGGGGAAGCGTTGGTTTGATCTCGTTCGGTTTGCATCGAGAAATAACTTCGCCGGTAAAGATATGTTGATCAGTCGTATTGTCTCCGCTGTAAATGGGGTTGATCAGCTCGTGATCAGAACAAGAGTTGACAATCCTGAAAGCTGGTATCTTCCTTTACACGTAGATGCCCTTTCTTCCAATTCACTATTAGTTCAAAATCCTTACTATCAATAATTATGAAGCGGTTTATGAAAACAAAATGGAATATAATCCTTGTCCAATTATCTTTTTGGATAGGTTTAACGCTTTGGCTGGGTTCATGTAAAAATGAAGCCATATTATTAAAACCTGTTAAAGCAGATAGAGCAATTACGCAGATTCTTAAGGAGGATGATAAATATACAAGCCTTGTTCAAGCTTTAGACAGAGCCGGATTAAGTGGGTTATTAAATATTTATGGTTCCTATACCTTATTTGCGCCCAATAATGACGCTTTTAAAAAATACCTTCAGCGTAAGAATTTGAATAGTATAACCGATATCTCTGCAGATGCCCTAAAGAAAACTTTATTGTACCATCTGTACAGTAACCAGTATAATACCTCATCTTTCATTGCTGGTTCTTTGCCTGCACTTACCGCTTTGGGTGAGTATATCAGTATGGATATCTCAAAAGGGGTTTCGAATACGGTTTTGAATGGTTCCGTTAAAGTTAAAGAACTAAATGTTTCAGCGACGAATGGTGTAATCCATGAAATTGATGACATCCTTGAACCACCTGCTCAGACTACGATGGACTGGCTTAAAGCCCAGCCAAAATATTCCATTATTACCGAAGCTTTCCAGAAAACGGGAGTTGATGCTGTATTGAACCAGGTTTATGAGGATAACGATCCAACAAAAGCAAGAGTAAGATATACAGCCTTTCTGGAAACCGACTCCGTTCTGGCTTTATCGGGTATTAATTCTTTTGCGAAATTAGCTGCAAAGTATTCTAAGACGGGTAATTATACAAATCTGGAAGATTCGTTGAATATTTTTATGCGTTATCATTTGCTGAAGAAAAACCTTTTCATTTCAGATTTTAGGGATGATTACCTGGAATCTGTTCATGCTACAGATTTTATTACTTTTTCTACCAGCAATGGTATCTACCTTAATCCTCATTATGATTATAAAATAGTAGGCGGAGTAAAAACGGACTCTATTTTTGTTAAAACCGGGCTCTTACTCTCAAAAAGCAATACAATAACCAAAAACGGTGTGGTGCACTCGGTAAATAAATTGTTTTCTGTTTATTCGCCAACACCGCAGTATGTGATGGTATCCTTTATTAAGGATTGTACGCTTTGGCCAAACTGTAATGCAGCTACCGGATTTAAGACATTAGCGCAACAAGCACCCTTTCCATGGATTATCTGGTTCCCTTATGATGCAGATACCAGAACTGCAGCCAAGTCAAATCTGACCACTACTCCGCCCGGTATATTGCTTTCTGGACCAAGTTGCTTCAGAATGCAAATGTTGAGCACTACAGCATACATAGAACTGACTACACCTAAAATATTTAAAGGTACCTATGATGTACTGTATAATTGGGAGCGTGAAGCTAGTGAGCCAACAGTTCAGGTATATATTGATGGTGTAAAAGCAGGTGATCCAATTAACCAGGCGGTTACACTTCAGAATGGTATTAATTATCCAAATTATGCACAGCACATGTTGTTAACGACCTTAAAGTTTGACGACATCAGCGAACATAAAATAAAAATAGTTTGTGTTACTGCGGGAATTGGCTTTTTTGACGCCATTGAGTTCAGACCAAGATAATAAACCGATGATAGAAATTATACGCCTGTGTATTATGAAACCAGTCCATAAAAATAAGAGTCTTAAACTCCTCTCAATCTGTCTGCTGTTGCTGTTGTTCTCCTGCAAAAGTAAGTTTGATCAGCATTATGATATTCCTGATAACATTAAGGGAAATATATATGAGCAATTACAGGCCAACGCAGATTATTCTGAATTTGTGGCCATGCTTCAAAAAACAAATTATGATCAGGTCTTGAAGCTGAATAAGCAATACACCGTTTTTGCACCTAAAAACGGATCCTTTAGCAGCGTAGATTTGAATGATATAGAAAAGCTTAAGCAGTTGATCGCTATGCATATTGTCTATTCTCCAATCTACCAATCGGCAATGGACTCGAATTATGTAAAAACCGTCAATAATAAATATCTCAATATCAGCACACTCAACGGTAAACGTTTTGTAAATGGGATTAAACTAGGCGGGTTTGAACTAAAAGCAGCTAATGGGGTCATTTATGGTATCGAGGGTCCAATTCTTCCATTGCAGAATCTTTATGAAGTGATTGCTTCAAATCCTGATTATTCTTTATTTAAGGGATATATAAATCAGGCCAACGGTCGGGTATTTGATAAGGCAAATAGCACCAAAATCGGGGTCGACTCCCTGGCCAGACCAATCTATGATTCGATATTCGTTAATCAGAATTATTACCTCTCCAGTGCACTGATTAATGATGAATCCCGATTGTCTACGGTTTTTATTCCGACCAATACGCTGGTTAAAAAATTGATTTCGACCACACTTTTGGCCTCAGTTGGAAATGATCCTTCGAAGATTACACATGCTGATAGCATAAACTTTTACACCAATTTATTTAAACATGTGGTGGTATCAGGGAAAGCTTATACTTCTGCTCAACTTGCCGGTATTCCATCATTAAGGAGTGTATTGGGAACTAGTTATGTGGTAAATGCGAGTCAGTTTCAGAAAGTAGATCAACAGGCCAGCAATGGGATTTATTACGAACTTAAAGACATCACTGCACCTGAATTCTTATTCCAGAAATCGTATAAAATAACCGCCCGTAATGTGGACACCTTAAACCTGGTTACGTTGGAAGGAACTACAATTAGCAGTAGGGCCACACCTGTTTCAGGAACTTATGCAGCACAGGTGATGAAATTGAATTTTGTAAAAGTGGGTAATGCAGCGAGTTTTAAAATACCGAAGGTTGCTCCGGGGTATTACAATGTTGTACTTAATGTCGCCATTGATGCCAATAGTGGGTTGTTTAATGTAGCTTATAACAACCAGGTATTTAATGCCGTGGAGATCAACGCATCGGATATGCAACCGCTGGTGAAACAAAATATGCTTATTGGGAAAATACGGGTGTTGGCTTTTGGGGATGTACAGCTTAGGTTTATTTGTACGGGGAGTAGTACCAGAACTGCGGGCAAGTTTGAACTGAATATGGATCAGATTGTATTAAGCCCCATTATAGCCCCTTAGCTGTCAAGATAAATTGATTTTTAAATTTGAAAACCATTCTTTGATGAAATTATCATATACATTTATACTCCTGGCATTTTGCACCTTTGCCGTGCAGGCGCAAAAGCCGGTTAAGGTAGCAGCACAAAAATCTGTCGTTCCGTCCTTTACCAAAATAAAGGGTACCATAATAGATATACAAACTAAAAAAACTTTAAGTAAAATCAGTATTAGTTTAAAGGATATCCGGACAACTACTGCGGAGACTAACGTCAATGGTGAGTTCGAAATAAAAGTACCCTCCCTTTATGCCGTGCTTGTGGTATCTTATCCAGGCTACCAAACCAAAGAAGTCCCCCTAATTGGTAAAAGGGAAATTAACGTGGCCCTGGTAAAAGACGGAATTAACTTAGGTGAGTCTGTGGTGAACCTGCCATATTTTTCGCAGAGTGAGAATAGCTTAAATGGGGCTTATGCGGTGGTGGCGACCACACAAGACAAGACCGCCGAGAACAGATCTGTATTTCAAATGCTGCAGGGAACTGTAGCGGGGTTACAGTCTACTTCTTTTTCCGGTGTGCCAGATGAGGGTGTTTTGTTTGATATTCGTGGTATCCATTCTTTATATGCCACCAACAATCCTTTACTGGTGGTAGATGGATTTCCAATTGTAAAAACCTTATATGAAAGCGCCATCATAAAAGGCAATATTTATAATTTTTTAGCCGATATAAACGTAAAGGATATTGAATCTATAACCATCTTGAAAGATGCTGCTGCGGTAGGAGTTTATGGATCGCGTGCATCAAATGGTGCTATTGTTATTCAAACCAGAAGTGGAACAAGTGGAAAAACCTTTCTTGATTTTAATGGTCAGTTAAGTGTAGCGGAAAGGTTTAAAGAAATTCCGGTAATGGATGCGTCGTCTTACAGGAATTACCTTTCTGATAGACTTTATGGGCAGGGGTATGACGAAGCGACAATTAGCCAGAAATACCCATTCTTTACAAATACAAATACCCAAACCTCAGAATATTGGAGATATGCCAACAATACAGATTGGCAAAAAGAGATTAGCAGAGTGGCGTTGGCTCAGGATTATCACCTGGGTTTGAGAGGAGGAGATGGTACCTCTCAGTACTTATTTAGTATTGGCTATAAAGATCAGGAAGGTACAATCCGGGGTACAGATGTAAGTCGTATCAATACACGGTTTAATCTTGATTTTAAGTTGCTTAAGAAATTAAGTGTAGGTACACGTGTGTATTATTCACGAACGAATAAAAATCTGATGGATCAAGGAGTAGAGGAAAGAACAAACCCTTTGTACCTCAGCCTGGTGAAATCTCCTATCCT
Source organism: Candidatus Pedobacter colombiensis (assembly GCA_029202485.1). Classification (NCBI taxonomy): domain Bacteria; kingdom Pseudomonadati; phylum Bacteroidota; class Sphingobacteriia; order Sphingobacteriales; family Sphingobacteriaceae; genus Pedobacter; species Candidatus Pedobacter colombiensis. Next base: position 516,406 of record CP119313.1, read on the forward strand.
TGCCCCATATAGGAAAAATAATGAAGGGGTAAATTTGGCGGCCTATGATTCAGGAACTTTTGATGGATTGAGTAATCCGCTTGCAGTAACCAATCTGGCTTCAAATCAGATGAACACCAACTGGTTGTTGGGTAATGTATTTCTTAATTATGATTTCAATTCAGCTTTCAAGACTAAAGTCAATATGGGGCTGGATTGGAAAAATATAGATGTTAACCGTTTTCTTCCTTCAGCAGGGATTGTCTTGAGTAAGGAAGGATACATTCGTTCATCAGAGCAGCAGTTAGCTAAAGAAACTAATATTTGGGTAGAACATACGCTGACCTATGAAAAGAGCTTTAATTATATTCATCATTTAAGAGCTTATGGAGGCTATAATCTGCAAAATACAAAGCTGAATAGCTATTACGGTTATACCGTGAACTCACCTTCAGATGATTTTACAGGTTTAAAAGATGGTACCAAAGTGAAACTTGGTGGGGAGGGAATGACAATTCACAATATGTCGGCATTTGGAAATGTGGATTATGAATTTAAAAATAAACTGACTTTTACAGCCGGGGCCAGATTGGATGGATCTTCGAGGTTTGGTAAAAACGCAGATGTAGGTCTAAGGATCTTCTCTTCTCCAACAGCTGTAATGCCTTATGGCGGAATTGCCTGGAAAATCAGTTCCGAACCATGGATGCAAAACCTTAAAGCTGTGGATGAATTAAAACTTCGCGTCTCGGCAGGAGTTACCGCCAATCAGGATATTGATCCGCGGCTTAGTCAGTCATTGTATGAAGCAAGGTATTATGTGAATGGGCCGGGATTAATTCCATCAAATCTTTCCAATAACACCATTAAATGGGAAACAAATTACAATTACAACGCCGGTTTTGATCTCAGTTTATTAAGTAGAACGATACGTTTAAAGTTTGATTATTTCCAAAATAAAACAACAGATCTGTTAACCCCGGTTGCACTTGATGGTGCCAGCGGATCAACGTTTTATTGGACCAATGGCGGTAGTCTCAGAAATAATGGGGTTGAAGCCGGCATTGATGTAACAGGCCATGCAGGTAAGGTAAACTGGAATTTTGGATTTAATATCGCTACGAATAAAAATAGAATCACCAGTCTGCCAAATGGGAAACCTTTAATCAGCGGCTATTATGGCTATAAATCAATTGCTATGGTTGGCAAGCCTGCGGGGCTTTTTTACGGATATAAATCATTAGGTGTATTTACCAATCAGACTGATGCAGCTGCGGCAAATTTAATAGGGGATAAGGGTCAGAAATTTAAGGCTGGAGATTTTCATTATGACGATTTAAACAAGGATGGATATATTAGCGAAGCGGATATGCAGGTGATAGGAGATCCTAATCCCGATTTTTATGGGGGAGCAACAGCGGGGGTATCTTATAAAAACTTCGACTTGAATGCTGTTTTCTCTTATTCTTATGGCAATGATGTCATGAATGTGTTGAGGTCTAAGTTGGAGGTCGCCAAAGGATATGAGAATCAATCAATAGCTGTACTTACCGCCTGGAAGGAGAATGGGGATCAGACCAATATCCCTAAGTCGCAATATGGTGATCCGATGAATAACAGTCGTCCTTCTTCAAATTGGGTCGAGGACGGTTCTTATTTCAAATTGAGAACATTAACATTGGCTTATAATATTAACAGAAAGCTCTCATTCATTAGAAATGCAAAGGTTTATTTAAGTGCATACAATGTTTTCACCGTTACCAACTACCTGGGGTGGGACCCGGAGGTGCGCACCGGAACAAGCGTATTTACCAATGGATATGATTTTGGAAATGTTCCGCAATCCAGGACATTTTTGTTAGGCATCAAATTAGGATTATAATATTAAAACTATGAAAAAAATGAGGGTTATATATGTTGTTTTTGCCATAATGCTGCTGGCATCTTCTTCCTGCAAAAACTACCTTGACGTGGCACCTGAGGGAAAAGTAGCGACCAAAGATAACTTTACTTCTAAGGATGATGCCGTTGCTGCGATAAACGGCCTTTATGGTTTGATGCAGGATGTAGTTGATCAAATCTGGTTGATGGGAGAAGCCCAGGGAGATTTAGTTGTTCCGGCGAGGGGTGCTGATAAGTATCTCTACGATGTTTCGACGCATCAGGTTACACCCGAAAATCCTTATGCAGATTATACGAAATTTTATAGGTTGGTTAATGCCTGCAATGGTGCAATTGCGGGTTTAAGAAAGCTAAACGTTACTGTTCAAAACTATGGTGAGGATGCAATGAAAGCAGACATTAGTGAGGTGATTGCCATTCGCTCCTGGGCATATTTTCAATTGGTGAAGATTTGGGGGGATGTACCCTACACAGAAAATTTTGTGAGCACGTTTGATCAGGTAACCAATATTGCACCACTAAAAGGCAATGAGATTCTTAAAAAGTTGACGAAAGATCTGGAAGGTGCTGTAAACACAGGGTTGTTTGTTACCGCTTTAGGAGGAACAGCAGAAACAGAGCGGTTTAACTACTATTCTATCCGGTACATGATGGCAGAGATGTACCTGAATACAGGTGAATACCAAAAGGCCTACGAGATACTGTCGACATTTGTCCCTTTTAATTATATGAACGGTCAGACTTTTAGGATGGATACTTATGTAAAGGCCGATTGGATTACTCAGTTTGCAACAAATGTGGTAACAGGTGCCCAGGTAAAATCGTGGGTGCAATGCATAAAATTTGATGTGAACCGCAATCAGACGCATCATATTATGCAATGGACAAATAATCAAGGAAACGGGATTTATGCATTTAAGCCAAGTGTAAATGCCATACAAAACTGGAGTAAACAGGAAGGCACTTTAGATGTACTTACCGGTGCCGGACTGCCGGCAAAAAATGGAGTTGATGGTGATATCTGGCGTGCCAATGGGCGCTCATTTTTGATAGACGGGAGAGATACGCTTATCTATAAATATCTAATTAAAGACAATTTGGGAACACGTAAAGACTCATATAAAGATGACATGTCGTTTATTTTAGCTCGCGACGGGCATACCGCACTTTTAATGGCCGAGATATTAAATAGGTTAGGCCGCTCTGAAGAAGCATTATTACTGATTAATGGTTCGGTAACGGCTTATATGGGGGTAAGGTTTCGCGTAAGGGTAATGCCTAAACTAATTGTCGACCGTACTGCCAACATTGCAGCTCAGGTTGATGATATTATTTTAGATGAATGGGCTCTGGAAACTGCCTTTGAAGGAAATAGGTGGTTTGACATGGTTCGCATGGCAAAAAACAGTGGCAATAGCGCATTGCTGGCCAACCGAATAGCTTTAAAATATCCTTTGGCTCAAAGAAATGCAATCAGGCAAAGATTATCTAATCCAACCTATTGGTACTTGCCATATTACCAAAGAAATGTGGATGCAAATAAACTACTTATCCAAAAACCTTATTAATCATGATGAAACCGATGAACAAAATAATATATGTATGGGCACTGGCTGCTGCAATTGGTTATTCATCTTGTAAGCAGCAGGATGAAAGACCAGAGAATTTGATAAAACCAGTATTGGATTATACAGTGGCTAAGTCAGCTGATGTGGTAGGTAGTACAACCATTGCAGTAGGTCCGGAAAAAGAGTATGAGCAATCAAGTAAAGTAGTTTTTAAGTTTAATCTGCATGCGAATGACAACCTTAAAAAGTTTACCGTAACGACAAGTTCTTTAAATAGATCTTTACAATCCGGTGTGGTAAAAACCATACCTGAAAATGCACTTGATGCTATGGGTAATTTTACGATTGCGGTAAAAGATGTGACCATTTATTATGCTTATTACATTATTGATCAGGATGTAGCAGGTATACCCATTACCTTAACTTTTGATGCACTTGATCAAAAGAATGCAGAAACGATTAAGCAAAATATCATCAGGCCAATAAAGAAAGGTAGTACAAATGGAAAGATTTTTAATGTATGGTCTGTACGAACTGGAGAGCAGTCGTGTTTTGATATAACACCGGGAAGTGTTAACTCTACTTTAACCAATATCTTCATGCCATTACTATCGACTACTAAAAGATTAGGTTATTTTTTTTCACTGGATGTGCTTCCGAAGCTGGGGGATATCGATTTGATTGCTTACCACTCCGGGACAACTTACATCTATGTATCGCCAACGGATCAGCTAGTTACTGATGAAGTAAAATTTGCAGCATTTAAAGGTAACAGCGCATTGCAGAAAATTCAGTTTAAAAAACTAACACTTACTTCTGATGATTTTGATCAGATTACACATGATAATGAGCTATCTTCATTTATTCAGAATTCGGTATCAAATCCTACTAAAACAGCTGCTCTTGTAAATGGAGATGTATATGCCTTTCTTCGTGCAGATGGAACCGGAGGAATATTTAAAGTTTCAAATATCAAGGTCCAATCGCAAAGTTTTGCAGATCTAGTCATCAAATACCAAAACCGACAATAACCAATTATGAATATCTATAAGACAATTTTTCTTCAACTTAGCATTTTATTTTTTTGCAGCCCACTCTTTTCTAAAACCGTTATTATTACAAAGTTTGGTGCTAAGGGTGACGGTGTCACGATCAATACGAAGGCGATACAAAAAGCAATTGATGCCTGTACCCAAGAGGGGGGCACTGTCATTATTCCTGCAGGTTCCTTTTTAAGCGGGACATTATATTTGAAGAGTAATGTGACCCTTTTTTTGGAAAAAGGGGCGACGATATTTGGTAGTACAAAGCCCGAAGACTATCCTGCAAATTCACCAACATCGGTGGTATGTGGAGATACACATAGCGGTAACGGAAAATCAAAAGCAAACAGGGCTTTGATTTATGCAGAATCCCAGCAGAATATTGCCATTGCAGGTGAAGGAACCATAAATGGCAATGGGGGCGATCCTGTTTATCAGAAAGGTGATAATGGATCTGACAGACCAAAACTCTTGTTCTTTATTTCTTGTAATAATGTGGCCGTAAAGGATGTTTTCTTGACAAATTCAGCTTTCTGGATGCAGGATTACCTGGGCTGTGATGGTGTAATTATACATGGAATTAGGGTCCTTAATCATTCCAACTGGAACCAGGATGGGATTGATATTGACAGTAAAAATGTAGTGATCTCGGATTGTATCATCGATAGTGATGATGATGGAATTTGCCTGAAAAGCTACATTGATGATAAGGTCGTTGAAAATGTAACGATTACCAACTGCGTAATTTCTACAAACTGTAATGCTATCAAATTTGGCACCCCGGGAGTTGGAGGATTTAAGAACATCACCATCAGCAACTGTAGTGTTAATGCAAGTAAATTCAGCAATTTCAGAAACTGGACAAAACGTTATAAAAACATTACTGCCGATCCATCCATGGTATCGGGTATATCGCTTGAATGTGCAGATGGTGGAGCGGTAGAAAACATCATGATCAACAACATTACGATGAAGGGTACACAAACTCCAATTTTTGTTAAAATAAGTAACCGTCAAAGCCTGAATAAAGATCAAGCTAAAAAAGGCAGTATGCGCAATGTAATGATCAGTAATATTATTGCAGAAGTACACAGTGGCAGAACAAGCTCTATTACCGCTTATCCAGGTACTTATGTAGAGAATGTGAAATTACATCACATGATATTTGATGTAGTAAGCACTGCAACACGCGAAGGAGCAGATCAACCGGTAAAAGAGAATGAAGGTGGTTATCCGTCTACACATATGTTGGGCGAGGTTTCGCCGGCAAATGGTTTTTATGTGCGCCATGTTAAAGGAATAACTATAGAAGATGTGCAAATTAACTTGTTTGGAAATGATACCAGGTATCCAATTGTGTTTGACGATACTGAATATGGTACTGTAAAAGGTGTTTCTGTTAAAAATAAGGAAGGCAAAATCCGTTGGATAAATGCCGATGACGCACAAATTATCAAGAGTAATGAAATCTATTTTGAAAACAATCGCCGTTAATAATATGAAGAACTTTAAAGCCTGTTTTACGATATGCCTGCTTCTATTTTGCAGCATTTTAAAAGTCAATGCCCAGGAATACAACATCATTAGTTTTGGCGCAAAACCAGATGGTGTAACTAAATGCACTGCCGCTATTCAAAAGGCAATTGACGAATGTAGTAAAAATGGGGGTGGTATTGTCATTGTCCCTTCAGGTAAATATTTGTCAGGAACTGTGTATTTGAAAAGTAATGTAGAGCTTCATCTAAACAGGAATGCAATGATTTCGGGTAGCCTTTTGAAGGCTGATTATACTGCCCGAAGTTTAGTGATGTGTGACGCTGTAGAAAATGTTTCTATTACAGGCGAGGGTATGATTAATGGGAATGGAGAAAATGAGGTATTTCAGGAGTCTAACAAAGACCGGGTGCGTCCACATGTATTGTGGCTACGCAATTCAAAGAATGTAACGGTAAAAGATGTTACCTTGAAAAACGCTGCCTTTTGGGCGTTCCGTATTTTGGGTAGCGAAGAAGTGATTGTGAATGGTGTGCGGATATACAACCATGGTGCAACCAATAACGATGGATTAGACATTGATGGGAAGAATATTGTAGTCTCCAACTGCATTATTGATTCGGAAGATGATGCCTTGTGTTTTAAAAGTGACCGGGAATTACCTTGCGAAAATGTAGTCGTTTCCAATTGTGTGATTGCTTCAGATTGTAATCCTATCAAAATGGGAACAGCTGCAACAGGAGGGTTCAAAAATATTGCAATCAGTAATTGCATCATTCGTAAAGCTTCGGAAAGCAGCCCAAGTCAGAAATGGAAAACTAAGGTGAATGCCAGTTCAGACTCGCTTGGTATTTCCGGTATTGCACTTGAAGTGGTTGATGGCGGGACAATGGATCAGGTAACGATCACTAACATTAGCATGAAAGATATACAAACGCCTATTTTCATCAGATTGGGTAATCGCAAGGGAATAAAAAGTACGGTGAAAAATATCATCATCAGCAATATAGTAGCCACAACAGAGAGCTATTTACCAAGCTCAATAACTGGTATAGCCGGGAACTATGTCGAGAATGTAATCCTTCGAGATATTTTAATTCATGCAAGAGGTTTGGGTACGATTGAACATGCAAATGCTCCCGTTCCTGAAAAGGACAACGGATATCCCGAAAACAGGATGTTTGGCATTACGCTCCCTGCTTATGGGTTGTATGTTCGACACGTGAAAAATCTTACCATGAATAATATACAGGTTAAACTGCTAAATCCTGATGCCCGGCCGGCCATGATTTTTGAAGATGTAGATAACCTAACCTTAAATCAGTTTCAGTTGGATATTCCGGAAAAGAACCAATCTATGCTGTGGTTAAAACAAGTGACCAATGCAACTTTTTCCGGTTATAATTCTGCTAAACCATTGCAATTGTTTGCAAAAATAGAGGGGGATCGCACAGATGCGATTAGATTTATAAATAATAACTTTAGCAATGTAAAGTCTGTTTTTAATGCTGAAAAAGAGGTAAATCAAAAAAATATTCTAAAATTATCAAATTACTAACTGGTTAAGCTTAATCAATTATGCAATATAAAAGTATTTACCGTTCAACGTGTTTACTACTTTCGACGTTCACGATAGTTATCTGGGGGGCTGCTGCTTTAAAAGCTCAAAGCCCTGGTGTTTTACCCTATGTTCAGCCTATGGTTGGGACTTCGAATAGCACCACTATCGCAGCCTTAAAGCATGGGGAAGGTACCGAACAGCTTGCTAATACCATTCCTGCAGTTGGTGTTCCTTTTGGAATGACGCAGTGGACTCCACAGACGCAACGTACAGAACAAAAATGCCTTGCTCCTTACTATTATAAGGATAGTAAATTGTCTGGGTTTAGAGGGACACATTGGCTAAGCGGCAGTTGTACACAAGACTATGGCAGTTTTACCATTATGCCCATTACTGGTGGGCTAAAAACCAAAGCGGATGACTATATGACTCCTTATTCACACGAACAGGAAGTTTCGACTGCAAATTATTATCGTATAAAACTGGATCATTATCAGGTAACTGCCGAATTTACAGCCCTTGCCAGAAGTAGCATGATGCAGTTTACGATGAACAAAGCAGATAGTCTATATATTCTGGTTACCCCAAATAGCGATAAGCGCAAAGGTTATGTTAAGGTAGACCAGCAAAGACAGGAGATTGTTGGCTATAATCCTGCTCATCGTATCTATCAGGGACTTGGTAAACCAGCAGGCTTTAGCGGCTATTTTGTAATCCGGGTAGAGAAAGCATTTACCGCAAAAGGTACATTTAGCGAAGAGAAGGTTTACCTGACGGATAGTATAATGAACCAAAAGGATCTGGGTGCATTTATTGGTTTTAATCTAAAGTCGGGTGAGCAGATCAAACTACGCATTGGAACTTCTTTTACAAGTATCGCGCAGGCACGTAAAAATCTGGATGCTGAAATTCCTGCCTGGAATTTTGAAGTCGTAAAAAAACAGGCTGAAGGAATTTGGGAGAAAGCATTGCAAAAAATAAGCGTCCAGGGAAAGGACGCAAAGCAAAAGCGAATTTTTTATACAGCCTTATATCATAGTATGCAGCATCCGCGTCTTTTTAACGATGTTGATGGTACTTATCCCAAATTTGCGCACCAATATGAAAACGCAAAGCTGGAACAGGGTAATTATTACGATGATTTCTCTATGTGGGACATTTACCGTGCTCAGCTGCCTTTATTAGAAATTATTCAACCAAAACTGGTAAACAGCATGGTTAATTCCATTGTATTAAAAGGCCAGCAAGGTAAATGGTTGCCTATATTCCCTTGTTGGAATAGTTATACCGGAGCTATGATTGGCGACCATGCTACGGCTTTTATTGCTTCTGCTTATCTTAAAGGAATTAAAAATTATGATGTAAATGCAGCATATAGCCTCATGCGTCAGAATGCTTTTGATTCACCATCGCAGACGGATTATGTTGATGGTAAAGGAAGGCGTGCCTTGCCATCATATTTAAAATATGGTTATGTGCCTCTTGAAGATCCTGTGTTGGAGGCATTTCATAAAGGAGAACAAGTGTCCCGGACGTTGGAATATGCTTTTGATGACTATGCATTAGCCTGTGTTGCCAAAGATTTAAATAAAACGGCTGACTATAATGCATTGATTAAGCGGGCGCAGAACTATAAAAATGTATTTGACCCTGCACTTGGTTTCATGAATGGGAAATCTGAAAAAGGGACTTGGTATACACCTTTTGATGCGGATAAAAAGCTTTCTTTCATTACAGAAGGTACGTCGCGCCAATATTCATTGTACGTGCCACAAGATGTACCTGGTTTGGCAAAATTAATGGGTGGCACAAAGCAGTTGGAAACAGCTTTGGATAATCTGTTTAGCAAAGGAGAATATTGGCATGGAAATGAACCGGGACATCAAATCCCTTTTATGTACAACTATACGTCTTCTCCATGGAAAACGCAACGGGAAGTTAGGCGTATCTTATTTGAGGAATATACTGAAGGACCTGGAGGATTGAGTGGAAATGATGATACTGGTCAGATGTCGGCCTGGTATGTATTTGGTGCTGTCGGTTTATACCCTGTTGATCCGGTATCTGGACAGTATATTTTAAGTGCACCTCTGTTTGATAATATTCGAATCAATCTGGGCGGAAATAAAGCGCTGGAAATTGCGACCTATAACAACAGCCCAGAAAACAAATACATTAGTAAAGTGAAGCTAAATGGACAGAGCTATACCAAAGGCTATATTGCTCATAAAGAATTGATGAAAGGTGGAAAACTAGAAATTTATCTTCAAAATATTCCAAATAAAGATTGGGCTTCAAAGGCTGTCGACAGACCTTCCGGGATTAGTGCTTATTAACAAGAAATCTTATTTTTTTCAGATTTTTGGCGGGGCTTTTTCTGCCCGGATAGTACACCTTACTATGGTTTTACTGCTCCTCGTCTACGCATGATGTTTCAATTGGATTTTCTCGAACGAGGTCCGAAGCAGAGACGAACCAGACCCGGCGTAAGAACGGCTATGTTATTAAGCGCGGTACTGTGGTTCTGCAGGCCACATTTCGTTCTTAAAAGAAATTTGAAAAGTTTTTTTTGCGGAGCTTTTGCCGCTTGGAACCTAAATGTAGCAAAAATAAAACTGGAATGAGCATTAAGCATAAAAAAAGAGGTTGTGTCATCATTATCGATGACACAACCTCTTCAAAATATTTGTTTCTAAATTACTTTACAGCGTATTTAAAGTCCTTACCAATAAATCTGGCAGCAGAACCTAATTCTTCTTCAATACGTAACAATTGATTGTATTTTGCAATCCTGTCTGAACGTGAAGCCGAACCTGTTTTAATTTGACCACAGTTTAATGCTACAGCTAAATCAGCGATAGTAACATCTTCAGTTTCACCCGAACGGTGAGACATTACCGAAGTATAACCATTGGTTTGTGCCAAAGAAACTGCATTGATCGTCTCTGTTAAAGAACCAATCTGGTTTACTTTTACAAGAATAGAGTTTGCAGTGTCGCTATCGATACCTGTTTGTAGTCTCTTAACATTGGTTACAAACAAATCATCACCTACCAACTGAACTCGGTCGCCGATTTTCTCAGTTAAAAGTTTCCAGCCAGCCCAGTCGTCTTCGCCCATTCCATCTTCAATAGAGATGATAGGATATTTTTCAGTTAATGAAGCTAAATATTCAGCTTGTTCAGCACTTGTGCGAATAGCTCCTTTATCACCTTCAAATTTAGTATAATCGTATTTGCCGTCTTTGTAAAACTCAGAAGCAGCGCAGTCAAATGCTAAAGCGATTTGTTTACCTGGCGTGTAACCAGCTTTTTCAATTGCTTTCAAAATAGTTTCTACAGCATCTTCAGTGCCTTCAAAAGTTGGAGCAAATCCACCTTCATCACCTACAGCAGTAGAAAGACCTCTGTCGTGTAAAATCGCTTTTAAGTTATGGAATACTTCTGTTCCCCATCTTAATGCTTCAGAGAATGAAGAAGCGCCTACAGGCATAATCATAAATTCCTGGAAAGCAATAGGAGCATCAGAGTGAGAACCACCGTTTACGATGTTCATCATCGGGATAGGTAGCGTATTGGCATTAACACCGCCGATGTAACGGTATAAAGGCTGACGGCTTTCTTGTGCAGCAGCTTTAGCTACGGCTAAAGAAACACCCAAAATAGCATTGGCACCTAAGTTACCTTTGTTTTCTGTTCCGTCTAATTTAATCATTAAGTTATCGATGGCATTTTGCTCAAATACATCAACACCTCTTAATTCACCTGCAATCTTATCATTTACGTTGGCAACAGCTTTTAAAACGCCTTTACCCATGTATACAGATTTATCATTGTCACGAAGCTCTACTGCTTCGTGCATACCTGTTGAAGCACCTGATGGTACTGCTGCACGACCAAGAACACCATTTTCTGTCATTACGTCTACTTCAATTGTAGGATTGCCACGGGAGTCAAGTATTTGCCGTGCATGAACATCGATTATTAAACTCATTTTATTAGTTGGTTTTTATTAGTAAATCTGCCTTAGTGTAAAAAGTACAATTACTAAGACAATATCCAAAGTTATAATAAATTTTAAATTATCAGCAAAAAAGGCCGTAATTACTTACGGCCCTTTATTTTAATGCTTTTATGAAGGATTATTTTGTTTCCGGAGATGAAGCAAAGAAGGCTTTATAAACTATCCCGGCTAAAATTGCACCTACAATTGGAGCAAACCAGAATAGCCAAAGCTGGCTTAATGCCTCACCACCAACAAATAATGCCTGACTCGTACTTCTGGCAGGGTTTACAGAAGTATTGGTCACCGGGATACTGATCAGGTGGATTAAGGTTAAACATAAACCAATCGCTAATCCTGCAAAGCCTTTTGGTGATTTATTGTCTGTAGCGCCAAGAATAACCAGCAAAAAGATAAAGGTCATTACAATTTCGCAAACCATAGCTGCACCCATACTGTACTTGCCCGGAGAGTGATCACCATAACCATTACTGGCAAAACTACCAATAGCACTTCCATTACCCGTAGCAATGACATACAGAATAGATGCTGCGGCTATACCGCCTAAAACTTGTGATACAATATAGCCAATAAGGTCTTTGACATCCATCCGGCCGGCAATCCAACACCCAACTGAAACGGCTGGGTTTAAGTGTGCGCCGGAAATGTGTCCTATAGCATAAGCCATCGTGACTACCGTTAGTCCAAATGCAAGAGCAACACCTAAAAAGCCAATGCCGGCACCCGGATAATTACAGGCCAAAACGGCGCTCCCGCAACCGCCTAATACTAACCAAAATGTTCCAATAAATTCTGCTGCTAGTTTTTTCATAAGTAGTTTATTTTCAGTGTTTTTGTTTACAATGAATTTAACTACAAATGTTTAATATTCCTATAGGGAAATTATATGCTCAGGAGGGGTTTACTCCCACTTAAACACCTTAACAGCAACGGCATATATGCCAATTCCCCAAATGATCATGATCAAAATCTGGTGTTTTACATCCCATAGACCGGCACCTTCAAATGCCACCTTTCTCATAGCATCATTTAGGTAGGTTAGGGGTAAAGCATGACTGATTGGCTGAAGCCAGGAAGGAAACGCTTCGATAGAGAAAAAGGTTCCCGACAATAAAAATTGAGGTAAGGTTATGATGTTGGAAATAGGAGGGATGGTGCTTTCGCTTTTAGCGATGCCTGATACGACAAAGCCGAAACCCATAAATACTATAAGTCCTATAACCGATAACAAAAGCATATTTAAGACGGTAATTATACCGTGTATCAACGTAAAATGGAAGCAGAAATGGCCAATAAGGATGATGAAAACGGCGCCCAATAAGGCAAAGCCTATCCTGGCAAGACACTCTCCAAAAACAATACTTGATCTTTTAACAGGTGTAGCAAAAAAACGTTTGATCACCAGATTTTGACGCAAACTGAAAAATACGAATGCCGTACCAAATACTCCTGTGCTAAGCAGTGAAAAGCCCAATTGACCAGGTAAAATAAAGTCAATGGTACGATAAATTCTACCTTGTAGCGTACTTTCATAAAGCTCGGCAACAGTAGGTTTTACATCTTTGGCATTTAGCGTGTAAAGTAAATTGTTGAGCACAGATTTAAGTATGCTGCCCTTATCAATAGATGCTGAGGTATATTCAACATTTGCTAAATAAGCGGGAGTGCCAGCCTCATTCTTTTTTACGTTAATCAGGGCATCAATATTCCCTTTTTCCAGACCTTTTCTGATGTCTGCCGTATCTTTATCTTTAATCAGGTTGATTACGGGAGCATGCTCCAATGCTTGTATGATTGGATTTTGCAGATCAGAATCCGGCGCAACCGCGAGCTTAACTTTTACACCCCCATTGCCTAGAAAACCAAAAACAAGGATAAATATTAAAGGAAAAGCAAGTGTAAAAACAACTGCAGACGGACTCCGCATAATTGAACGGAAGCTTGCTTTGGCAAGTGCCAGTGTAGCTTTGGTATTGTTGTAGGGTTTGCCCATGTTTATCTTAATTATCTTCCCGCCATTCCTTACCGGTCAGGTTAATGAAAACGTCTTCGAGGTTGGCCTTTTTAACTTCTTTTTTTCTTTCGAATCCACTATTTACCAGGTTGTCTATCAGATTATCCGGCGTATCAAGCGCAATGATCTCTCCACGTTCTACAAAAGCAACGCGGTCACATAATTGTTCCGCTTCGTCCATGTAATGCGTAGTGATCACCACTGTCGTTCCATTATTTCTAATATCGATGATCAGGTCCCATAAATTGCGACGTGCCTGGGGATCCAAGCCCGTAGTTGGTTCATCCAAAAAGATTATTTTTGGAGCATTAATTAAAGTCGTCGCTATAGAAAAACGTTGCTTCTGACCACCGGAAAGTGCTTTGTATTTTGCTTTTGCTTTATCCTGAAGGTTTACTTTTTCAAGCATTTCCATCGGTTTAATGTCTACTCCATATAAACCTGAAAAAAGCTCCATTAGCTCAATCAGGTTCAGGTTTGGATAATAGCCTGCAGCTTGCAATTGTACGCCAATAATTCTTTTGATCTTATTGGCGTCTTTATCTACAGAATAGCCATCTACCAGAATTTCTCCTGAAGTTTTTTCGCGAAGTGTTTCAATAATCTCTAAGGTGGTGGTTTTTCCGGCACCGTTAGGACCTAAAAGGCCAAAGATTTCATTTTCATACACATCAAAGCTAATGCCTTGAACCGCTGTGAAATCTTCATATTTTTTCACCAGGTCCTTTACACTGATAATGGCGTTTTTAGTTGACATTACCAGGCCAGTTCACCTTTAATCATTTCGATGAAATCATCGAACAAGTAACGCGAATCGTGAGGACCTGGAGAAGATTCAGGGTGATATTGCACCGAGAATGCTTTCTTTCCTTTTACACGGATACCTTCAATAGACTGGTCGTTTAAGTTAATATGGGTGATTTCAACTTTATCAGATTTTTTAACCTCTTCAGGAATTACACCAAAACCATGGTTCTGAGAAGTTACTTCGCAGTGGTTTTTAATGATGTTTTTAACCGGATGGTTTAAGCCCCTGTGACCGTTAAACATTTTCATGGTTCGGATGCCATTAGCTTCTGCAAGTAATTGATGACCCAGGCAAATACCAAACATAGGTTTTTCTGCAGCTAAAACTTTTTTAACGGTTTCAATAGCGTAAGGCATTGCCGAAGGATCGCCGGGACCATTGGAGATGAAATAACCATCAGCGCCCCATTTATCCATTTCTTCGAAAGTAGTTTTTGCAGGGAATACCTGTACATAAGCATCTCTGTGCTCAAAGTTGCGAAGGATATTCTTTTTAATACCAAGATCTAAGGCTGCTATTTTATAAGTAGCATCAGGAGAACCATAGAAATATGGCGTTTTAGTTGATACCTGAGAAGAAAGCTCAAGACCATCCATAGATGGTACTTCTGCTAATTTCTTTTTCAATTCTTCTAAATCAGTGATTTCAGAAGAAATAATGGCATTCATAGCACCTTTATGTCTGATGTGACGTACCAGGGCTCGAGTATCAATGTCTGAAATACCTACAATGTTTTCATTTTGAAAATAATCCTGAATAGACTCTGAAGCCTCTTTACGGCTAAAACCGATGTTGTAGTTTTTACAAACCAGTCCGGCAATTTTGATGCTGTCAGATTCGATCTCTTCTTTATGTATTCCGTAATTTCCAATGTGCGCATTGGTTGTTACCATGATCTGACCGAAATAAGATGGATCTGTAAAAATCTCTTGATATCCTGTCATTCCGGTGTTAAAACAAATCTCGCCGGTGGTTGTACCTATTTTTCCAGCAGCTTTGCCATAGTATACGGTTCCATCAGCCAATAACAAGATCGCAGGTAACTTGGTGTAGTTAGTCATGGTAATTATAATGAGAAATTATGGGTGTAAAAAAAAGGAAAAATGAGGATTTAGGCTCGGTTTTTACACCGAATATGTCTTTAACAAATGTGCTGTTAATTAAGCCCTTCATTTCGGGGTACAAAGATAGGGTTTTGCAGGTTTTATTCAAGGTTTTTTTTGAGATTTCGTAAATCTAGCTGCATACGAGCGGGGAATAGCCTTTCAGAATATCCCGATAGACTATTACTTTGGAATGTTTACAGGCACTTTCATAAGTGGAGGAGAAAAGCAGAATGTCACAAAAACAATAAAAATCCCTTTATTCCGAATGTAAAACCTAATTTTGCTTTAACAAAACTATAAAAGCATGTCGGTAAATAAAGAAGTAAGACGAATAACGACTCATATATTACAGGAAATGAAACAACGTGGAGAAAAGATCTCTATGTTAACTGCTTACGATTATTCAATGGCAACCATTCTGGATGATGCAGGATTGGATGTATTGCTAGTTGGCGATTCGGCTTCCAATGTTATGGCTGGTCACGAAACTACGCTTCCTATTACGTTAGATCAGATGATCTATCACGCACAGTCGGTAGTTAGAGGTGCTGCTCGTGCTTTTGTAGTGGTTGATTTGCCTTTTGGTTCTTACCAGGGTAATTCAAAAGAAGCCTTAAACTCTGCTATTCGCATCATGAAAGAATCGGGTGCACATGGCGTGAAACTGGAAGGTGGAACTGAAATCGTAGATTCTGTAAAGCGCATCATTACAGCCGGTATTCCTGTAATGGGTCACCTGGGACTTACGCCTCAATCTATATATAAATTTGGGACTTACACAGTAAGGGCAAAAGATGAAGCTGAAGCTGAAAAATTAAGAACTGATTCCCTGGCTTTACAGGAAGCTGGATGTTTTGCTATAGTGCTGGAAAAAATTCCGGCCAAATTAGGTAAAGAAGTGTCAGAGAGTTTACATATTCCAACTATTGGAATCGGTGGTGGCCCTGATTGTGATGGACAGGTTTTGGTAATCAACGATATGATTGGTTTAACTAAAGGATTTAAACCCCGCTTTTTACGTCAGTATCTGAATTTATATGATGGGATTAAAGAAGCTGCACAATCCTATATCAGAGATGTTAAGGGGAATGATTTTCCAAACGAAAAGGAACAATATTAATGCCTGTAACTGATAAAGACATTCTTTACGAAGACAATCACCTTATTGCCGTAATGAAGCGTGCCGGGGATATTGTACAAGTTGACGAAACCGGTGATGAACCATTAGATGAACAGGTTAAAAAGTATCTGGCAGCAAAGTATAATAAACCCAATAGTGCATTTTTAGGTGTAGTACATCGCCTGGATAGACCAGTGAGCGGTGTAATCCTGTTTGCTAAAACAAGCAAGGCACTGGAAAGGATGAATGCAATGTTTAAAAACCGGGAGGTTAAAAAAACTTACTGGGCAGTGGTACGCAATAAACCTGCAAAGTCATCCGGTACCTTGGTTCATTGGTTGATTAAAAACCCACAAAAAAACGTTGTTACTCCTTATAATACAGAGGTGCCGGGCAGTCAGCGTTCCGAATTAAGCTATAAGCTTATTGGTGAGTTAAACGGCTATTATTTAATAGAAGTTGATCCACTAACAGGGAGGTCACATCAAATCAGAGTACAGCTGTCTACATTAGGCTGTCCAATTGTGGGTGATAATAAATATGGCTATCCCCGTGGTAGTCGCAAAGGGAGTATTTGTCTACATGCACGCAGACTTCAATTTATTCACCCGGTTAAAAAAGAACCAATAAATATCTTCGCGAAGTTGCCTGTTGATGGCTTCTGGGAAAAATTTGAGGGATTTTAATTAATCCCTTTTTTATTGCAGGTTTTTCTAATGTCAAGATGATTGACAATTAAGCGTATAAGACACACTTATTTCATTAGGCCATTGTTTAATTTTAGTTTCATTAACACAAGTGTAAATGAAACTAATTTCTGCCAAAAAAATATTGTTAGTAGCTGTACTTTTTATGAGTTGTTACAGTTCTTTCGTAATTGCTCAGGAAGTAAATTCTGCAGTTATTTTAACGCCTAAAGCAAAGCCAGAACCCCGAATAAACGGGCCTAAAGTATTTGGCGTTCGCCCGAAGCATCCTATTTTATTCACTATACCTGCTTCCGGTAACAGGCCTATGGTTTTTTCTGCAAGTCAATTGCCTAAAGGTGTTAAGGTTGACTCTAAGACAGGACAGATTTCGGGATCAATTGCTAAAGCAGGTAGTTATGTCATCAGCATTGAAGCTTCAAACTCTCTCGGCAAAGCTAAACGGGATTTAAAAATAGTAGTTGGAGAAGAGATTGCGCTTACCCCTCCAATGGGATGGAACCATTATAACATATACGGTACGAGGATTACTCAGGAACAGGTATTAACGCAAGCAAAGGCTATGGCGGAGACAGGCTTAATTAACTACGGCTGGTCTTATATGAATATCGATGATGGTTGGCAAGGGAAAAGAGGAGGGAAGTATCATGCTATTCTTCCGGATAGTAGCCGTTTCCCGGATATGCAGCAACTGGTAAATCAGGTACATAACCTCGGTCTTAAAATCGGTACTTATTCTACACCATGGATTGAGTCGTATGGACATCGTATTGGTGGTTCTGCTATGAACCCCGAAGGAACATTTGAGCGGACAAAGGAAAATGTGACACGTAACAAGAAACTATTGCCTTATGCAATTGGAACATACCATTTTTGGGATAATGATGCTAAACAATTTGCCGATTGGGGCTTTGATTATTTAAAGTACGATTGGAATCCGATAGAATTAACCGAGACAAAATCGATGTATGATGCGCTCAGAAAAAGCGGGCGTGATGTTGTGTATAGTTTATCCAACAGCACCCCGTTTGAAACTATTGCCGACTTGTCGAAAGTTTCAAATGCATGGCGGACAGGCGGTGATATTAAAGACAACTGGAAAAGTTTAAAGAGCAGAATCTTTACGCAAGACAAATGGGCAAAATATGCCCGTCCTGGTCATTGGAATGATCCTGATATGATGATCGTGGGAGTTGTAGGTTGGAATACTCCGGAAAAGTGGCCTTCAAAATTAACTCCTGATGAGCAGTACACACACATGAGTGCCTGGTGCCTAATGTCTGTGCCATTATTGTTGGGTAATGATATTTCTAAACTGGATGATTTTACATTGGGCTTACTCACAAATGATGAAGTAAATGCCGTAAATCAGGACCCATTGGGGAAACAAGCAACTGTAATCACAAAAGACGGAGATGTTGGTGTAATGGCAAAAAATATGGAGGATGGCAGTAAAGCAGTAGGGTTGTTTAATCTTGCTGATAATGGGACTCAAAAGATGGTGTTAAAGTGGTCGGATTTGGGTATTAAAGGGAAGTATGTTGTGCGCGACTTATGGCGCCAAAAGAACCTTGGAACTTTTGATCAGGAATTTTCTGCCGATGTGGCTCAACATGGTGTAGTAATGGTTCAATTATTTCCTGTTAAGTAAGGAGAATGATTAGGTTGTTGTTAGTCGCATTTATGGCAACAGTTGTTGTTGGATGCAAAAGGGATGGTTCGAAGGTGGAAAAAATCAGCGATAACCTGATAGGGAAATGGTCCGTTCAATCCAACAGTATTATTTATTTTGATCAGTCAGGGCAAAAAGAATACGAAGAAATCTTAAATACTACCAGTTTGGCTACTAATGTCAGTTTTGTGAAGGGCTCAAAAGCTAAAATCGAAACCCAAGATTCTGCAGTAGTTGATACACCCTATGATTTGGCGGAAGAGGATAGCTTAATTTATATGAAATTGAATGATGCCGAAATATTTAACGCTAATGTATGGAAGTTAACAGATGTAACGGGGAGTGAGATGACCTGGAAGGCGAATTTCACCAACATTAAATATGAAGATAAGGATACCGGAGAAATTCTGGAGGCTCCTAAAGCCGAATTAACCCTCAAATTTAATAAGCAATGATGAACAAAGAATCCTCAGATCAGCTGTCCCGCCGTGCTTGGTTAGGTAAAGTATCAGTCCCTGCCTTAACCGTAGCGGGTGTTGCAATGATTAGTGCTAAAGTACCTGGCGTTGAACCCAACAAATTCAATATATATAATGTAATGGATTACGGCGCAAAAGGTGATGGGAAAACATTGGATACATTGGCTATACAAGCAGCAATTGATGCCTGCAGTATGGCTAAAGGAGGGACAGTATTGATTCCTGCCGGAGTTTTTTTGTCAGGTACACTGCAGCTCAAATCAGATGTGACATTTCATTTGTCGGCCGGAGGGAAATTGTTGGGCAGTCCTAAAAGAGAAGATTATACTGCAGGAAAAGGTGTGCCATCTGGCAATGGGAATATCGTTTTTCTATATGCGGTAAACGCAGAAAGATTAAGTATTGAAGGGAAAGGTACAGTAGATGGTAATGGTTTGGCCTTTTACACAGGTAAAGGAGACAATACCGGGCCAGGTCAGAAAGGAGTGGATGGCAACTTTGACCGTCCGCATCTTTTCATTTTCTATCAATGTAGCGAACTTCGTCTTCATGAAGTTTTTTTACAAGCCAGCGCCTATCATTGTATCCGGTTATTGCAATGCAAACAAGTTTATATTGATGGGGTAAGAATTTATAACCGTGTAAATAAAAATAATGATGGTTTTCATTTTAATAGCTGTCAGTATGTGCATATTACAAATTGTGACGTGCAATGTCAGGATGATGCCTGTGCATTATTTGGTAGTAACCGGTTTGTAACCATTACAAACTGTAGCTTTAGTACACGATGGTCTATATTTCGTTTTGGAGGGGGCGACTCTCAAAATATAGCGATTTCCAATTGCCTTATTTATGATACTTATGGTTGCCCGATAAAGATTAGTGCCGGAAAAGCGAGTATAGAGAATTTTTCATTCTCGAATATCATCATGAAGAATGTGACAGGACCCATTGGCATTGGTTTTAGCGGAGGCGAAAAATCCTTTATCCGGAATATTTCATTTAATGGCATCAGGGCTTCGGTCGTTGCTTTACCAGTTCCACATCCTGATATTCATTTTGATCTTCATACCTGGGAAGGTGAAAAAAACTCCTGCATTACTTTAAATGCCATGGGCGATCATTATCTTGAAAATATCAGTTTTACCGATGTTCATGTAAAATATGCCGGAGGTGGTACTGAAGCCCAGGCCGGTAAAAGAGATATACCAAAAGTAGCTGCAGAGTATTTTGGGGTATGGGATATTGCTCCCGGTGGCCCTCCGGCTTATGGCTTGTATGCACGGAATGTAAAAGGATTAACCCTTCAGAACGTACGTTTTGAATTTGAAGCTGATGATGCCCGTCCGGCAATCGTTTTGGATAATGTAAAGGATGCGGCAATAAACGGTTTAAGCGTGCAAGGTAGCATGAGCGCAGAGTCGTTGTTAAGAGTTGTAAACTCGAAAGATCTGTTGTTTACTGCAACCCGATCTTTAACACCTTGCCAGACCTTATTAAGCTTAGAAGGGGCATCAAATGAAGGAATTATGATTGATGGCGGTGATTTAAGGAAGGCAAAAAAACAGGTGATTTATAGAGCAGGAGCCAATGAGAAGGCATTAAAAATAAGAGGATAAAGACCTCTATTTACAGGCTGTTTTCGTAAATACCATTGAATCATCGAATTTTAGGGCAGAGTGGTCTTTAAAAACCATTTTGCCATTCTTTTCCATTACTTCACCGGTACCTTCGTACATGTTGCCATCTGCTTTTTTTACAAAAGCAACCTCTCTCACCGATTTCATTCCTTCGGAATTGAAGGTGTATTCAGCAATAATGGTATCACCCTTTATTTGACCTGTAATCTCACCCTTGTTGCTATCTTTTTCAAATAATTTATAGTTGAGTTCTCCAATGAGGTTCTGACCATCAATATTTATTTTAAGCGTTGCAGTATCTCTGTTTTTGATGTGCACATAACAATCGCTAGTGCTTATTGCAAGGTCAGTAGGCGGATTGGTAGCCGCGATTTTTTCGTTGTCAGCAGGCTGCTTATTTTTATTTTCACTGTTACAGGCTGCCATGATCAATGAAAAGGCTACCATTATTAGAATTGTTGATTTCATAATAAAACGTTATCGGGTTATAACAAGTCAATAGGTTAGTTGTTTCCTAAAATACTTTTTTGGCTGATAAATAGTACCAAAGCATCATGAAAGCCTTGTCATTTGATCTGGTTTTTTATGTATTTTTGGCTGCCTTAAATAATGGAAATCAAAGCATCATGTATCAGCAGTTTGAACAACTTTTTCGTGAGCATTATCAAACGTTGTGTTTTTATGCCAATATCGTTACCAAGGATATGGAGGTTGCTGAAGACATCGTACAGGATGTTTTTGTAAAATGCTGGGCTGCTGTCAAGACAGATAGTCTGGAAATTCAGCAAGAGCATTATTTATATCGTTCTGTAAAAAATGCGGCCCTGAATCATATAAAATCTCAAAAGGTAAGGAAGATTTATGCTGATAAATATGGAGCTACTTATACTGAAGCTGAGGAAATCAGTGACTCACTTATAGCAACAGAAACCAGAGAAAGGATTATGAATGCAATAGATGAACTACCGCCGCAATGCAGAAAAGTATTTATGTTATGTGTGCTTGAAGATAAAAGCTATAAAGAAGCCGCAGAGGAGCTCTCTATCTCTGTAAATACCGTTAAAACCCAGATGACCAAAGCCTTTTCTACACTCAGACCAAAGTTAAAAGATCTGACATTCCTGGTTTTCTTCTTGTAAAAGAGGTGTTTAGGGAATAAAAATAAATAATTCAGTTTAACATCACCCTTTTTTTCTCTTGGGATGTCATGTTGTTATATGGAGCAAATGAATAGCAAAGCATACATGCAGGAGCTAATGGTTAGAAGCATTACTATGGGAGAATTGAGTCCTGAAGAACAGCATAAACTAACTAAATGGTTAGCATTGGATGCTAAAAACCAACAAGAATACAATGATCTGGTTGCTGTGAAAAGTCTTTTTAAGGATAAATCTGCTAAAAGGCCAAATACAGATGTGGCTTGGGGAAAAGTAAGTCACCGGATATCGGAGGTAGCTATAAGACAGATTGCTCAAAAAACATCTTTATCATGGCTTAGACATGCCGCAGCTGTTGTTTTGCTATCCGCTGTTGGCTTGCTGCTTTATACAATAACAAATAAAAATCAGAAAGCAGAGCTGGTTGCCGAAGTTATACAGCCTGGGACGAATCGGGCAGAGCTTGTACTTCCTGATGGAAGGCGCATAAGTTTGCAAAGTAAAGCTACCCTTGATATTTCTGGAGGTAAGAATACCCTGGTAGCGACCAATAAAGGGAATACTTTGATTTATACAGCCAATTCGGGGCAGCAAGGATATCATAAACTCATCGTTCCTGATGGTGGACAATATGAAATTATTTTACCGGATAAGACTCATGTATGGGTTAATTCTGGATCTGAATTAACTTATCGCGTCGATTTTAACAACGTCGGCATTCGAGAGGTGAAGCTGGTGGGTGAGGCTTACTTTAAAGTAGCAAAAGACAAAAAACATCCCTTTATTGTTAAAACAGATCATATGGATGTCGAGGCTGTGGGTACGGCATTTAATGTGGTAGCCTATAAAAATGCAGATTATGCCGAAGCTACTCTGGTGGAAGGAATTGTTAATGTCAGTGATCGAGATGGCAACAAGCAACGTATGCTTGCAGGATCTAAAATCAGAATCGGTACTAAAAAGCCAAATACCTTACCTGTCTTACAAAAAACAGAATTGATTTATGGTGACTATGCCTGGAAAGATGGTGTATTTGTATTCGATAACATGCCTTTAGCACAAATTAGTGAGCGTATTAGCAGATGGTATAATGTTAAAGTTGTATTTACAAATCAGGAGGCCAGACAATTACGTTTCACAGGATCCATAGAAAAGGATAAAACACTAAATACTGTACTTAGCCTGATCAGTACATCAACCAATGTGAAATTTGAAATCCGGAATGGAACACTTTACATCACTAAACCTTAAATTTTAATCAACTAACCTTTAATTTATGAACCAAACTTTTACTAAAAGCGGTTATAAACACCGTTTGTCTAAACTTGCCAGACTTTTCTGTCTGTTCTACCTCACCTTTATATGCGCACTTCCAGTCAGTGCATTTGCGCAAGCAGGAAGGTTTACCATTTCCGGTAAACAAATCAGCATAACTGAGCTGTTCCATAAAATGAAGGAACAGCAGCGAGATCTCGATTTTTTTTATAGCAATGATGAATTTGATGCATCCCGGAAAGTGGATGTTAACGTCTCAAATGTTTCGCTCGATGAGCTGATGAAGATTGTACTCAATACGAGTTATAGTTATCAGCTTATTGATAATCATTTGGTTATAAAGCCAAGGATTTCGGGGAATCAACTTGCCACTGTGAAAAGCGTTTCGCATGACATTACTGGTATCGTTACAGACAAAGAAGGAAGTGGAATTCCCGGAGTATTGGTAAAAGCTAAGCTTGAAAAAACAACAACGGTTACAGATATCAATGGTCGTTATGCAATTCGCGTACATGACGAGGATGTTTTGGAGTTTTCATTTGTGGGGTTCGAAAAACAAGAACAGCGTGTAAAGGGAAAAAGCAGGATAGATGTTTTATTAAAAGAGGATGTAGCTTTTTTGAACGAAGTAGTGGTTACGGGTTATCAAACTTTGAAAAAGAAGGATGCACCAGGGGCAATTTTTGTCCTTCCTGAATCAGAAATTGAACAAAATAATAATCGTTCACTAAATAGATTATTGGAGGGGGCTGTTCCTGGATTGGTCATTTATAAAGATGCAAAAGGATTAGACGACTTAAGAATCAGAGGGGGTAGCTCACTACGCGCAGGTACCCAGCCGCTTCTGGTAATTGATGGTTTCGTAAGTACTCTATTTCCGGATATCAACGAAATCTCGAATATTACTGTACTAAAAGATGCTTCAGCTTCAGCTGTATGGGGCTCACAGGCAGCCAATGGCGTAATTGTTATCACTACAAAAAAAGGTAAGGCTGGAAAATTACAAATTAACTATTCCGGTAATGTTAGGATTGCAAATCGTCCAGATTACAATGAGCTACGTAGGGCAGATGCGGCATCAGTGATAGATTATCAAAAAGAACAGTATGATAAAGGGTATATTGGTTCCTATCTTTTTGATGGCTACAAGACTGGTTATTCTCAGTCTATAGGCATTATAAGTGATTACGACAGAAAGGACATCACTTTGGCCCAACGCGACCAAAGACTGGCTGCATTAGCCAGCTTATCTAATAAAGAGCAGATTGATAATTTATTGTTGCGTCCGGCAGCTAGTCAAAGTCATTTTATGTCTTTTTCGGGAGGATCTGATAAGATGCTGTATTTCCTATCGGGAAATTATCAGTCTAACCTGGGAGGTGCCCAGGGAAACAATTCCGATGTCATGACCATAAACTCCAGAAACACTTTTAAACTGGCCAGTTTTGTAGATATGAGAACGGATTTCTCATTCAATTATTCTTCAGGAAAGAACGGCTATTCGGATATGCAAAGCAATATCCGAAAACTATTGCCTTATCAAATGTTAGAGGACAACCAAGGTAATTATGTTTATGATTATATAAATTTCAACAAAACAGAGAACGATAGGTTAAAAGGTCTGGGATATTTGGATAACGGTTTTAACCTGCTCGAAGAAAATCGTCAAGCCAATAATACAAACAAAGGATGGGGACTGAAAACAAGGGTTGGTGCGGATTGGAAAATAATTAAAGGATTGAGCCTATCTAACGATTTTATTTATGAGCGTACCACAAATACCATTAGAAACAGATATGTAGAGACAGGATATGATGCGAGAACATTAATTAACCGTTTGACCTCAGTAGACGCTATTACTAAGAAGTTGATACTCAATATTCCTAAAGGTGATATTTTGGATTTAAATACGACAACATATAATAATTACGCGTTCCGCAATCAGCTGAATTACATCAATACAATTAAAGAAAAGCATTATGTAAATGTAATCGCAGGTTTTGACTTACGCAAAACAATAACTGAAGCTAACAATGGGCGACACCTGGGCTATAATGACGATTTGTTAAGTTTCCAAAATGTAGATGGAAAGACATTGGCAGCTACAGGTATCAAGTGGTGGGATGGCTCAACCCAAAAATATGATCCTGCTTCTTATGACGGCTTTAAATTTGTTGACAATCGCGAGTATTCTTTTTATTCGACTTTCACCTACACTTATGATACGCGCTATAATTTTAGCGCGAGTTACAGAACGGACCATTCTAATTTGTTTGGGGCAGACCCTAAGTTTAAAAGAACACCTTTGTGGTCTATTGGAGGGCAATGGAATATCAGTAATGAGGATTTCTTTAAGTCGAACGTAGTTTCTAATTTAGGCTTTAGGGCAACTTATGGCTTAACAGGGAATTTTGATAGAAGTAGTTTAACTACAACGTATTTAGTAGCTTCACGGTTTCTCAGCACTATTACCAATGACTATTGGGCGAGGTTAAGTACCCCCCCAAATCCTAAGCTTCGTTGGGAACGTTCACAAACATTTAATTTGGGAGCAGATCTTGGGTTGTTGACAAACCGTTTTACGATGTCATTGGACTACTACAGGAAATATAGCTATGACTTATTGGGTAATCAGGATCTTGATCCTACCGTTGGATTGACCTCGGCAATCATCAATTCTGCTAATATGATTAATCACGGAGTTGAGTTGAGTTTGAAGGCTGGTATTATAACAACTAAAGATTTTAGCTGGATCAGTAACCTGAACCTGGGTTATAACAAAAATAAAGTGACGAGCAATAAAATTACAGATAGCAGTCCTGCAATTAATCGCCCCAATGGTACTGTTCCTTTTTTGGAAGGCTATCCTCGTGAGTCAATTTGGAGTTATAAATGGGCTGGATTGGACAATACCGGCAGGCCACAGGTTTATGATGGGGATGGTAACAAAATCTATATTCCGAATATTGGATCCTTGATTTACAGTGGTACCGTCAGACCAAAATTAAGTGGAGGCTGGAGCAATATCTTTAGATATAAAGGCTTTGAAGCAATGGCTTTCTTAGTATTTAACTATGGCCATGTTGCACGCCGGGAAATGCCAAGAATGGATGTTTTCGACTGGAGTGGTGCGTATAACAATCAGATTGCACAGCGTTGGCGTAAACCGGGCGACGAGTTAACTACTGATATTCCTACATTAGTGGATATGGCTTTTGTTAACGAAAGTGATAGTTATATGAGATCTGCAACTTTATCGACTAACAGCATTATTGATGCCTCCTTCGTTAGACTTAGGGAAGTGCAGTTTGGTTATAACTTTAAGCCAGCTTTCTTAAAAGGAACACCATTTAAATCTATTAGGGCAGTAGCGCAGATGAATAACCTTTACTTATTTAAGAAAAATAAGTTTGGTATTGATCCTGAGGCTTTAACTGGGGCATCTTCTACATCCAATATTGCTTCGATATATGCATTGCCAGAGCCTTTAACTACCACAATCGGCCTTAATTTCAGTCTTTAATAAACGTCTAATAATGAAAACATCAATGAATATCACGATGAAAAAATATAGCATTTTAATCTTAACAGTATTTGCATTATCCGGCTGTCAGAAGTTTCTGGATGTAGTGCCTAAAGGGAAATTTATTCCCAGGTACATTAAAGATTATGAGGAACTTTCTGCAAATACTTCATACAGCAGCAATAGTAATGCAGCTTTGGAACGTTTATCTGACAATATCTATTTTAGTGACGCCAAAATATCCACTTCTTCAACACAAAGTACAACTAAGGCTTATCAATGGAAGCCTGAAATTTATATTGAAACTGAGACAGATGGAGGATGGGACCCTATGTATAACAATATTTACAATACCAATATCATTATTAATGATGTAGAAAAAATGACAGATGGTACTGAACAACAACGTAAAGAAGTACTTGGAGATGCCTTTTTTAACCGGGCTTATGCGTATTGGAACCTGGTTAATCTGTACGCAAAGGATTACGACGCCAGTACAGCTGCTACAGATTTGGGTGTGCCATTGATAACGGTTGCAGATCTGGAAGCAAAACCAACAAGAGCTACAGTTGCGGCTGTTTATGAATTGATACTTCAGGATTTACTGAAAGCGAAAGACCAGTTACCTGATGTAGCTAAAAACGTATTCCGCAATGATAAAACGACTGCATTTGCTTTATTAGCCAGAGTTTATCAGAGTATGGATAACTATCCAGAGGCTAAAAAGTATGCCAACATGGCCCTGCAGATTAAAAGTACTTTGTTAGACTATAATACCTACAGTTTTGTTAATCCTTTATTACCGTATTCTGGAGTTAACAACCGGACTTCGAACTATTACCTGCATCCTGAAATGCTATCTTATAAAGTAACCGGTTTTGGAACTATTTTAACAGGTGTTTCCATTTCTCCAGATTTTTTAAGTGTTTTAGGTACGAAAGATCTTCGGTATGTATTTAATTTTACCAACTTAGAAACCAATGGGAAACCGACAGCTGAACCTTATCCTCTATACCTGAGGTTTGAGCTGAATTATAACATCGCCGTTCCGGAAATGATGTTGATCGTAGCTGAAGCTGAAGCTCGTGCAGGTCAAATAGCTCCTGCGCTTAACCAATTGAATAATTTAAGGAAGAAAAGGTTTAAGCCGGCAGATTACACTGATTTAACTGCTGCAACACCCGATGATGCTTTAAAACTAGTGATTGATGAACGTCGAAGAGAGTTATTTGGTAAAGGTTTGCGTTGGTTTGATATGAGACGATTAGATAGCGATAGTCGTTTTAGAAAAACTTATACCCGGGCCAATACTGCTGCGAGCTATAAATTGGAGGCTGGTTCTAATATTTTCGTACAACAAATTCCAGGTAAAGTGATGTTGTTAAATCCTGGTATTCTTCCTAATCCCAGATAAATGAACTTGTCTTCTATAAAGATTGCTGGTTTAGCAACCATGCTGTGCTTTACAACAATAGGCGCTATTGCTCAGAATGGATATCAGATTAAAGGACGGATGGTTGGGCTAACCCAACCATCTATGGCCTATTTGTATAGTTTTGATAAAGGCCGGAATCTACTGGATAGTGCAGTGGTTACAGATGGTAGTTTTACTTTTACAGGGAAGGTAAAGCATCCTTTATCTGCTTCTGTACAAATCAAAAAAATCAGGAAGTCACTCTCTCTATTTCTAGAGAACGACAATTATGTTTTGGTTATGCATCAGGACTGGAAGGATAAGGATAGCATTAGTGGCGGAGAGGAAATGCGGATTGAACGGGCTTATGGTAAAGACACTGCTGAGCTGATGAAACAAATGCAAGTGCTTGCCGAACGTTATAGTAAATTGGGTAAGGAGGAAAGGATTAATGAGGGGGAGGAGATGAACAAGCTAAATGAAAAAATAGGGCGTATACAGCGCAGCTATATTCAGAAGTATCCAGCCTCGCTTGCTGTTTTACACATCATGCGGCCCCAATTTGATGTCATGAATTATAAGCAGTTGCAAGAAATGAAAAGTCTGTTTTCTCCTCTTCTTGCTTATTCGGATGTGTACCAGCATCTGACAGAACTTTTGGCAAAAAAGAAAGCTGAGTTTTTGGTTGGGCAACAAGCTCCCGATTTCAGTCTGCCTGATTTATCTGGTAAGTCGATTGCCTTATCTTCCTTAAAGGGTAAATATGTGGTTGTTGACTTCTGGGCATCCTGGTGTACGCCATGCCGTGCAGCTAATCAAAAGATCAAACCACTCTACGATAAATATAAGAACAAGGGATTTGAAATGATCTCTGTTTCCATGGACGATAAAAAAGAGCTATGGGTTAATGCGATTAAAAAGGATGGATTACCATGGCTTCAAGTATCTGAGTTGATAGGGATAAAAGGTTCTGAAGTAGCTAAAAAATATAGCGTTAGCAGCTTGCCAACTGTGTTTTTGCTTGATCCAAGTGGTAAAGTGATCGCTCAAAATATCTCTGAAAAAGAATTGGAAGAGATTTTACATACAAACTTAAAATAACAACGATCCTGATGAGAGAATTATCAATAGTCTTGGGTCTAAATTTTAATAAATAACCAATGACTAAATTCAAAATATTGGTGTCACTATTGCTGTGGCAAGGAGCTTTATATGCCCAAAATCTTACATCTATTCTACTAAAAAATGCGACCATTATTGATGGTGATGCTGGTGTAAAACCACGCATTGGATCAGTGTTGATAGAAAATGGACTGGTTAAATCTGTATCTTATACATCATTGAAAGGTGTAAATAGCCAAACCAAAGTGATTGATTGTACCGGTAAGTTTGTTACTCCGGGGTTGATGGATTCACATGTGCATTTAGGGACAGGTGATTTAAGCAATCTTAAAAAAGCCCACGCTACCACCGATAGTATTCTGAAAAACTTACTCATACATGGAATAACCACTGTAAGAGACATGGCTGGTAATGCACCTTATTTGGCTGATTGTAAGAAATCCATTCAGGAAGGTAAAGTATCTGGACCAGACATATTTTATGCTGCACAATTTGCAGGTCCCAGCTATTTTAAAATGATGAGCAGTGGTCGAAAAGGAGAAAGAGACCTGGGGACTAGCGCATGGTATCGTGCAATTAGCACTGAAGCAGATGTAAAACCTGCCATTGCTGCGGCTAAAAAAGTTGGCGCTACGGGAATCAAGGTTTACGCCAACCTAAATAAAAAGCTGATCAGGGAAATTACTGATGAGGCACACAAGCAAGGATTATTAGTCTGGGCTCATGCGGCAATTTTTCCTTCTAAACCAATGGATGTAGCACAATCTGGTGTAAATAGCATGTCTCATGCTAACGATCTCGTCTTTCAACAGATAAAGGGTGATACCATAGAGATTGGTGCAGCCTGGGCGCAATTGTATAAAAGGTTAAAGCTGGATAGTAATGTTCGTGATCAGATGCTGCTGGAAATGAAAAGGCGTAAAACATTTTTAGATCCTACCGTTTTTCATGCCGAAAATAACAAGATGGTCAATGCTGCATTAATTACCCGTAGGGCAAATGAACTGGGAATAAAGATGGTTACAGGGACTGATTGGGTTTATCCTACTAAAAATGAAAGCATTCCATTACTTGAGGAAATGAAACTGCTTTCTCGTAAATGCGGATTGACTAACCTGGAGGTAATAGAGGCTGCTACTTTAAATGGTGCACTGGTAACCGGATTAAGTGACAGAGGAGTTGTTCGTACAGGTAAAAGAGCCGATTTACTGGTTTTAAATGCTGACCCTTTGAAATCGCTGGATACTTTTGATAAACCGGCATTTGTTTTAAAAGCCGGCGTGGTAGAGTTTACATTGCCGGTGCAATAATTTTAGCAGATAAAAAGAAAGCGAGAATGATCCTACCGACCATTCCCGCTCATCTAAATTAACGCTCTCAAATACATAGACGCTTTATAAAGGAGAATATTGTGCAGGACATAATTTTTTTTGGAAATTAAAATAATGACATTACCTTTGTACTGTAATATTTGTAGTTACAGAATGAATAACTCAAGATTTGCCATATCGTTACATATCCTTACCCTGCTGGAAAAAGCGAAGGAAGAACTTTTGTCCTCCGACTATATTGCCGGTAGCATCAATATCAACCCGGTATTGGTAAGAAAGGAACTGATCAATTTGCGCAATCATGGTTTTGTAAACAGTAAAGAAGGGAAGAATGGTGGTAGCTCTTTGGCTAAATCTGCCGATAATATCTCTTTAGCTGAGGTTTATAGTGCTGTAAAACAAAATAATCTGCTAGGTGTTTCTAAAAATACACCCAATCCGCAATGTCCGGTGGGCAAACAGATCAATAAGCATTTAGATGATTTATACGAATCAACGGAAAAGGTATTGTTAAAAGAACTGTCAGGTAAAACACTAGCTGATTTCAGCAGAGCGTTCATTTGATTTTTTTTAGGTTAAACTGTAATAAAATAAATTACAATATAAAGCAAAGAATAACAAATAAAAAGAATATGAAAACAGTATTAATAGGAGCAAGTGGCTTTGTAGGGGCCAGCATTTTAAATGAATTGTTAAACCGTGGACACGAGGTGACTGCAATTGTACGTCATGCTGAAAAGATAACGACCAAAAACGATAAACTAATCGTAAAGGCAATAGATGTGTTAAATACAGATGAATTAACCGCAGCCATACAAGGTGCTGATGCAGTAATTAGTGCTTACAACGCAGGTTGGAGCAATCCTAGCCTATACATTGATTTTATTGCGGGTTCTGAAGCGATACAGAAAGCCGTAAAAGCATCTGGTGTAAAGCGATTGATCATAATTGGTGGTGCAGGCAGTTTAGAAATTGACGGTGAACAGCTGGTTGATGGGCCTGATTTTCCCGAAGCTTATAAAGCAGGAGCAACAGCTGCCAGGGATTACTTAAATACAATTAAACAAGAAAAGGATTTGCAATGGACATTCTTTAGTCCGGCTATTGAAATGCATCCGGGAATTGACAAAGGCCGTACCGCGCAGTATCGCTTAGGTCAGAATAGTCCTGTATTTGATGAAACCGGTAGAAGCTCACTTTCTGTTCAGGATTTAGCAGTAGCAATTGTTGATGAGCTGGAACAGAATAAACATCTTCAACAAAGATTTACTGCTGGTTACTAAGAAGATAAGTAATGACTAATATATGACTTGATATTGTGTTACTTTTGCGGCGAATATAGAAAAGATAGATGCCAAGAAGAATAATTAGAAAACAATATCGTAAAGCGAGATATATTCTGTATCGCGAAACACTTATCGATGCCAGGGAACATGTACTTACTTTTATAGGATCTTTTGTTGGTATTGGTTTAATAGGATTATTAAACAGTAAGTATCTGGTTGCGAGTGAGAATTTATTTCTTATCGGTTCGTTTGGAGCATCTTCTGTACTGGTGTATGGCATTATTAACAGCCCGCTAGCTCAGCCGCGTAATCTGATTGGAGGTCATGTGATCTCCGCAATTATAGGGGTTACTATTTTTAAACTCTTTGCAGGCGAGCTTTGGCTTGCCTGCGCTTTAGCTGTTTCTTTATCCATTGTAGCCATGCAAATTACCAAAACCTTACATCCCCCAGGTGGAGCTACGGCATTGATTGCGGTAACAGGTGGCGAAAAAATTAGAGAGTTGGGCTATATGTATGTGCTGTCGCCGGTGTTATCAGGTGTGTTGATTCTCTTTGCTGTTGCATTGATCTTTAACAATTTAAGGCATCGAAAATACCCTTCAACACCCATATTAAAGAGAAGGCGTCGACTATAGTTCCATCTTTTTTATGCCCATCGCGTATTGAATACCACCAAGAATGTGCTTTAAAAAAAGAGGATCAGTATAAGATTCCTCTACATGGCCCAATGCGGTATAAAATGCTCTTCCTCCATCAAAATTATGGTACCAGGCAACAGGATGATTATTGCCATTAGTACCGCCATTATAACTGCCTTCATCAATTTTAATCAATACATTTAAGTCCGTTCCAATGTCTTTAAAATTATACCATTCATCTTTTCTTTTCCAGATTTCAGGTAAATGTTGAGTGGCAATGGTACTTCTGTTGACCACAATTAGATCGGCCATTTGCTGGGCAGGGTGACTGCTAAAGTAAGCACCTGCAAGTTTTCCATACCAAGGCCAGCCATATTCTGTATCCGTAGCAGCATGTATGCCTACGTAGCCACCGCCATTTTTAATGTATCGCTCAAAAGCGGCCTGTTGTTCATCATTAAAGATATCTCCTGTTGTACTTAGAAAAACAACGGCAGCATATTTTTTAAGATTTTGATAATTGATTTTTGTGGCATCAATAGTCGTGTCAACTACGAATTTATTTTCAAGTCCTAACTTTTGAATGGCAGCAATTCCAGCCTTTATTGAGGTGTGGTGAAAGCCCGCGGTTTTAGAAAATACAAGGATTTTTTTCTTTGCAGCTACAGGGTTTACAAAAAACAAAATCAATAAACTGGCTGCAATAAAGTAGGAGAAAATCTTAGACATAGTTTAATAGTTTTATGCTAAGTTAATAATAATACGATTTTAAAATATCGATAGTTTTAAAAAAATAACCCATTATTTTAATACGCTCTTAACCAAAAGAAATTCGTCCGGAGCTAACTGTCGATAGCCATATTCATAGCAAAAAGTGTAAGTATCGCCCTCTTGATCAACATAACTGTGTGTATGATAATTAAGATTGAAACCTGAAGCCATTAATTTACTGCCGCTTACCTTTGTTTTTTCCTCCGGATTAAGCTTTTGCAAGATATCCCGGTTTCTTTTTAAGATGAGGTTAACTGATTTGATCATGCCATTGTTTTCAGCCTTTATCTTATTATTGTAGCTACTTCTACAATGATCATCACAGAATTTCTTATCAATCCGCCCGTGTAGTGGTCTACCGCAATCCAAACATAAACGGGTTATTGATGAAGTCATATTTTTAATTTACACTTGAAACGTTTAATCGCTATCGAAAATCTGATCGTAAGATTAGGTCATATAAACAACAATACAATTGGTTAATTATTTTTCAAATTAATTATTGTAAATATACACAGTTGCTGTGCAATTATCTTAATTATACGGATGTAATCGGATATATCCGTGTAAGGTCAGGTTTATTGTAGCCATTCTATTCACATTTGTTTTTATTGACGGTTACAGTACTAGCTGTGAATGAAGTAAATACTAACTAAATATCTAAAGAAATGGAAAAAGTAAAAAACAGTGTTAGATTAACAGGGTTTGCAGGGGCTGATCCGGTTGTCATCAATTTTGCAAATGAAAAAAGAATGGCTCGTCTCAGTATTGCAGTTAATGAGGTTTATAAAAACAGCTCGGGGGAAGCTATAAACCAAACACAATGGTTTAGCTTAATATTTTGGAATAAAAAAGTAGAGTTAGTCGAAAAAATAGTGAAAAAAGGAACTCGATTTAGTATTGAAGGGAAATTAAATACTCAGAGTCATATAGTTAAAGGAGGGGAGCAGCGGTATACTACTGAGGTCATCGTAAATACGATTGAGTTGGAGGTCAAGGAAACCAAAGAGAAAGAGAATAAGCAAAAGGAAAATAAAGAGGAGAGTGACTTATTTCTTATTCAACCGGACCGCTAAGCCTCCATAAAAATTGCGTTTAGCGGCTGCATTAAAGTAACGACCTCCTAAAGCGTTGAGGTCGTTGCCCAAACTGTAGTTTGCATTTAATATATTGTCTGCTCCAGCAAAAATCTCTAAAGGAATGTGGCCAATATGTAAGTTTCTGTAGCCAACTTTAGCTTGCAAAATATGGTACTTTTTAGCATAAGCGGTATTGGCATCGTTTAATGGAATTCGCGAAGTAAAGTTGTGCTGCAGGAAAACATAAAGATCTTTTGGTAATTGTGCATCAATACTGCTCACTACTGTAGTTTTCGGCACACCTGTAAGGTCATTCCCCGAAAAATTAGTCGTTTTATCCTGGTATTTATCAAATATAAAATGGCTTAAAGTATAGGCATTACGGAACTGCAAGCTTCGTATAAAATTTGAAGCATTAGCAGGGATCATCCAAAAAGCAACCGTACTTTCCAATCCCCATTGTCTGGTACCACCGGCATTGATAAAATACTCTGCATCATTTTCATCTAAGCGTCTTACAATAGCACTTTTCAGATGATAATAAAAACCGGCTACATCTATAAATAACCTATTGTTTAGGGTTTGATATTTTAATCCGGTTTCATAATTCCAGCCATATTCCGGTTGCAAGTCAACATTGATTACATTATTCGAGGCTCTGATTTCTGCAAGCGTAGGAGGTGAGTAACCTTTACTTATAGAAGCTCTTAAGGATAAATGGGGGTCGATAAGGTAAGATAATGCGGCCCTGGGCATCACCTGAATATCAAAGCTATTTGTTTTTTTTGGAATAGCAACAGGAGCAAAGCTTTCATAACCATAGTTATACAAGTTAGCGCTGGCAGAAAGTTCTAACAGCCATTTGTCAAATAGGTCTGCTGTGATATGAGCAAAAGCAAAATTAGATGCAGCTTTCAATTGATCTGAAACCTGCAATGCGGCGGGAACACCAAAATTGTTTACATAATTGTCTATATTGGATGAGGTTTGCATACTTTCAACACCGAGATCGAATTTCCAGTTCAAATCAGCCTGTTTCTTTCCATACTCAAGATAAGACCTCAGACCAAGTGTAAATTCCTTACGTTTTTCATAATTGGTAATAAATGGGTTCTTAAAGTCTGTATAAGAAGAAAAAACAGCTACTACATGTTTAAGCTGATCATTGATCTGCCAGCTATTGGAAACACCTCCATATAATGTCTTGCTATAGATCCCGGCATTTTGTTGAATGGCACTTTTTAAGGAACCTGCAGCAGGTCTGGATAACCGGGGATTCTCCAAATACTGAGCTTCTGTAAGTCCCCCGGGGGTATTGTAATGAAGATCTGAATAAAATAGAAATGCTTTTAAGACTGCCTTTTTTGAATAATCCCATTTGTGGTAAGTCTGGAAATATTTACGTTCCATCCCGCTATGAGCACGATAGCCATCACTACGTTGATAAGATTGGGTAAGGTTAAAGCTGTATTTGTTGAACTGTTTGTTTAAAATTAAATTTTCTCTGAAGAGGCCATAAGAACCTCCTTCAAGTTTTAAGCCAAGTGCTGTGCTATCCTGCAGGGTACCCCGTGGTTGGATTAATATTACACCACCGGAATTTGCGCCAAAGATATTGCCGTGTGGACCTTTTAAAATCTGTAAACTTTGTGCCGCAGAGACATCCAGTGCATTAAAATAGGTGTTCCCACCAGCATCAGTTAAAGGAAAGTCATCAAAATAGATTTTTACATTTCTTACTCCAAAAGGCGAACGCAATAAACTCCCACGAATAGAAAGACGGTAACTACCCGGCGAGCGCTCTTCCATGCGTACACCCGGTATGGTATTCATTGTAGAAACAAATGAAGCGGAAGGTTGCTTGTCCAGAACAGCCTGATCTATTAAACCGATCGAGCCTGTTGATCTTAATAAAGGTTGTGAGGAGAAATAAGGGCGAATAACAACCTCACTTAGTTTTTTTGTGGTGTCTTGTTTCGTTTGTGCAATGCCCAGAAAACTAAGCACAATCAAACAGCCTGTAAAAATTACTTTCATTTAAAACAAAGCTAAAATTTAGAACGAATAATTTTAACTCATAATTTGGCTATTTACGATCCAATATGTGCTATTATTACTCAGTTTATTCTATCTTTAGGCGATTTAATCAAAAGCATGTTTATCATAAACAATAAGCTTTATTTTTCATACATATAATCGTATTTATAAAAATATGTCAGACACATCAAAAATTATCTATACCAAAACAGATGAAGCGCCAATGTTGGCAACCTATTCATTTTTACCAATTGTACAAGCTTTTACAGCCTCAGCTGGTATTGACGTAGAAAGCAGGGATATTTCTTTAGCCGGAAGGATTTTAGCCAACTTTCCAGAGTTTTTAAAGGAAGACCAAAAAATTGGAGATGCGTTGACAGAACTTGGTCAATTGGCAACTACGCCAGAGGCTAACATTATCAAGTTGCCTAATATTTCGGCTTCTATTCCACAATTAGTGGGTGCAATTACCGAATTACAATCACAAGGATATGCTATTCCTAATTATCCGGATAATGCACAGACGGAAGAAGAAAAAGCAATCAAAGCAAAATATGCAAAAGTTTTAGGTTCTGCTGTTAACCCTGTTTTACGTGAGGGTAACTCAGATCGTAGAGCACCCAAAGCAGTTAAGAATTATGCAAAAGCAAATCCACATTCGATGGGTGCCTGGTCTGCAGATTCTAAAACTAAAGTAGAAAGTATGACTGAAGACGATTTTTACGGGTCAGAGAAATCTGTTACCGTTGCAGAAGCCAGTCAGTTTAAAATAGAATTTGTAGATGCAAACGGAGCTGTTGTTGAGCTAAAAGGATTATCGCCGTTAAAAGCAGGTGAAGTGATTGATAGCTCTGTAATGAACCTTTCGGCATTGAAATCTTTCGTAGCAAAAGCTATTGAAGAAGCAAAAGCAGCAGGCGTTTTACTTTCAGTGCATTTGAAAGCAACAATGATGAAGGTTTCTGACCCGATCATTTTTGGTGCTATAGTGGAAGTTTATTTTGCTGATGTTTTTGCTAAATATGCCGATTTATTCAAAGAATTAAACATTGATACCCGTAATGGTTTAGGCGATGTTTATGCTAAAATCGCAGGTAATGCAAAAGAAGCGGAAGTAAAAGCGGCTATTGATGCCGCCATTGTAAACGGTCCGGCATTAGCTATGGTAAATTCAGATAAAGGAATTACCAACCTACACGTACCTTCTGATGTGATTGTTGATGCTTCAATGCCTGCAATGATCCGGACATCAGGTCAGATGTGGAATAAAGATAACAAACAACAAGATACCATTGCTATCATTCCGGATCGTTGTTATGCAGGTGTTTATACTGCTACGATTGAGGATTGTAAAGCTCATGGCGCTTTTGATGTAGCCACGATGGGGTCTGTACCAAACGTTGGTTTAATGGCGCAAAAAGCAGAAGAATATGGTTCTCATGATAAAACTTTCCAGGCTACTGCAAATGGTACAATACGTGTGACAGATGCAAATGGTAACGTTTTCTTCGATCAAAAGGTTGAAAAAGGCGATATTTTCCGTATGTGTCAGACCAAAGATGCTCCAATTCAGGACTGGGTTAAATTAGCGGTAAACAGGGCTCGTTTGTCGGCTACGCCGGCAGTTTTCTGGTTGGATGAAAACAGAGCGCACGATAGACAAATCATTGAAAAAGTTAAAAAATACCTGGCTGACCATGATACTACGGGCTTAGACATTCGTATTTTATCACCAATTGAAGCCACTAAATTCACTTTAGACAGAATCCGTAAAGGCGAAGACACAATTTCGGTTACAGGTAATGTACTACGTGATTATTTAACGGATTTGTTCCCGATTTTAGAATTAGGTACATCAGCAAAAATGCTATCTATTGTTCCATTGATGAATGGTGGTGGTTTGTTTGAAACGGGAGCTGGCGGTTCTGCACCTAAACATGTAGAGCAATTCCTGGATGAAGGTTATCTGCGTTGGGATTCACTAGGGGAGTTTTTAGCTTTAGCTGTTTCTCTGGAGCACTTAGGTCAAACACAAAATAATCCAAAAGCTTTAGTATTGGCCGAAACATTAGATCAGGCAACTGAGAAATTCCTTGCTAATGATAAATCACCGGCTCGTAAAGTTGGACAGATTGACAATAGAGGTTCACATTACTATTTAGCAATGTATTGGGCACAGGGTTTAGCTGCACAAACTAAAGATGCAGAATTGCAGGCTAAATTTGCACCATTGGCTAAAGCTTTAACAGAAAATGAAGAGAAGATTATGGGCGAGCTGATCGGAGCACAAGGTAAGCCGCAAAATATTGGAGGTTATTATCATCCAAATGATGATCTGGCATCAGCAGCAATGCGCCCAAGTCAAACATTAAATACTGCTTTGGCGAGTTTATAAGCGAAAGTTAGTCTTCCTATAAAGGGTCTGTATCATCACATCATGATACAGACCCTTTTTTATGTGATTATACTAATGATTCAAAACATTTAGCGGCTTTTTTGTGTTGTATTGATATAAAAGTAACCAATATGAAGACCGGCGAAAATGATAAGCCAAGAGCTAAGCGCGCAATGGACAAGCTTCATCCAACGGATTTGGGTGAAACAAAGGACTTTAATAATTTATCTTTTGATAAAGAAAAGAATAGCTTCGAGTTTGATGTGAAGGGTAAAGATACTGACTACGATCATCCACTTCCATACGATACTTCAGCACCTAATGGTGAGGATAGTATTTCTACTTATGATGAGTCTAACCCTTATAATGGATTGGAATACGATAACGAGGGTGAGATGAAAGAAAGGTTAGATGGGGCAGGAATGCGTATAGATAATAGTGGCAATGTAGTGGAAGTGAGCCCTGAGGATGAAATCCTTTCCCGTACTCCTGAGGATGAGCGCGATGACCTGGATGAAGAAGGATATCCGGTTAATGATACACCTGGTAAGTAAAAAATTAAGGATTTACATCTAAATTAAACCTGCGGCGCATATCATCTAACTTGGGATTTTTCTCTATGAGATACTGATATTTTTCGACACTGGTGTACAAACGGTTGACCACCTCTTTTACGACTTGTTTGGTCTTAATCATAATGCTAAAGTTTTTAAGTCTTGGCCTTAAAAAATTAAGCAGATCTATCATTTCCTCCTGAAGTATACCTTCTTGTAGCTTATGCTCAATATGCACCATAATTTCTTCCTGGCTTTCTAATATCGGCGGTGAGGTACTCATTAGCGTATACACATTGATCCTGTTAGCTACTTTTACGATGTTAACGTATTCGTTCCAGTAAAATAATAACTGCTCATGAGTGAAGGGCTCACGATCACTACCGGTAATGTATTGTGGCTCGTCGCTAGCTTGACCTTCTCCTTTTTTTTCTATACCGTTTAAGGATGGAATTAGTATTGCTGCATTATTCTGCTGAGCAGAAGAGGATGGCTTAAGTACAATTTTAGCCGATGGTACTGCTTTTTTAGGAAGTGGAATACTTGCCGATGGTGTAGTAACCGGTTTTGTCTCCATAACCGGTATAGCTGGTGTTGCGTTGGCAACAGGACTTTGCGGGGTTATAGGTATTGCAGCAGAACTTACATTAGTTTTTTTTTTAATCTGATCGTTGTCAGTTGCGTTGGTAAGCGGTTGGCTGGCTAGTTGAAGTACCGATGGAATGTGGCACATTTTAATTAAAGCCATCTCAACCTGTAACCGTTGGTTTTTACTGTTTTTGTAATTCAGATCGCACTGATTGGCCAGATTTAAGGCGGTCAGGATAAATGATACCGGTGTTTGCTGGCTCTGACTGATGTATTTCTGTTTGATGTTTTCACTAACTTCTAGAAGTTTAGTGGTTTGCGCATCTTTAGCTACCAATAGATTGCGCAGGTGACTGGCTAATCCATTGATGAAGTTATTGCCATCGAAACCATTGTTTAGGATTTCATCAAACAATATCAGAGTATTGCTTACATCGGTAGTAGTAAGGTATTGGGTAAGTTTAAAATAATAATCGTAATCAAGTATGTTAAGGTTGTCGATTACCGATTTATAAGTTAGGTTTTTATTGGTATAACTTACAATCTGGTCAAACATAGAAAGGGCATCCCTTAGTCCACCATCTGCTTTTTGGGCAATGATGTGCAAGCCATCGGCTTCTACAGCTATGTTTTCGCGTTGAGCTATTTTATTTAAATGGCCTGAAATATCATCTACCTGAATCCTGTTGAAATCAAAGATCTGGCATCGCGATAATATTGTAGGCAGTATCTTGTGTTTTTCTGTTGTGGCTAATATAAAAATAGCATAGGAAGGTGGTTCTTCAAGCGTTTTTAGGAACGCGTTGAAGGCATTTGCAGATAGCATGTGCACCTCATCAATGATATAGATTTTATATTTTCCTGCTTGTGGCGGTATACGTACTTGCTCAATCAAACTTCTGATGTCATCAACAGAATTGTTCGATGCAGCATCGAGCTCATGGAAGTTGAAAGAGTGACCAGTTTGAAAAGAAACGCAGGAATCACAAGTACCACAGGCCTCCTGTTCAGGTGTTAAGTTGGTACAGTTAATTGTTTTTGCAAGGATACGTGCGCAGGTGGTTTTACCCACACCTCTTGGTCCACAAAATAGAAAGGCCTGTGCCAGCTGGTTGTTTTTTATAGCATTTTTTAGCGTACCTGTAATATGCTGCTGACCAACAACGGTTTCAAACGTTGCCGGGCGGTACTTACGGGCTGATACTATAAAATTCTCCATTCGTCCACGAAAATAGGAATTTTTGTTGAGGTTGGAATACCGGAAGCCTTTAATGTTGAAAAAATGAAGAAAGAAGTACTATTGGCAGGTAGATTGAAAGATTTTATTTGAAAACAGCCTTGAGCTCTTTTCGATATTGCGAGGCACTTTTGCCGGTAAATTCTTGAAACACCTTATTAAAGTGGCTGAAATTATTAAAACCACTTTCGTAGCTAATATTTGCAATGCTGATTTGTTTCTCTGCTAAAAGCTTAGATGCATGTACAATTCTATATTCGTTTACGAATTGCGTAAACGTTTTTTTTGTGATTTTCTTAAAATATCTGCAAAAAGAGGGGACAGTCATGCTCGACATTTCTGCAATAGCCGGTAAATTGATCTCTTCCTGAAAATGATCTTTAACATAATTAAAGACCATATTAATTCTGTCATTGTCCTGGATTTGCATTTCCATTGAAAACCCAGCTGCATTTAAAATTTTATAATCTGTAGCGTGCTCCAGTTCTTTTAAAACGTTTAATAAGGTTAAAAGTCTTTCAAAAGGCTCTTGTTCATCCATTATTTCAATTTTATCACCTACAGCATCTTTTGTTTTTTGTCCAAAAGCAATACCACCTTTTGCCTTATTAAATAAGTCGGACATGTATCTTGTTTCCTGGAGAGCTAAGAAATCGGCTCCAAGAAAATCAGGTTTCATTTGAATAACGGTTTCGTTTTTATTTCCGGTATTGGTATCGGTGAAGCCACAATGAGGTAAATTACTACCAATCAAGATGAGATCACCCTCAGTATAATAAGATATATGGCTTCCAATTTGTCGCTTTCCTGATCCCCCATTTACAAAAACCATCTCAATTTCGGGGTGATAATGCCAAACATGAGCTTTATTGTTCAGATTTTCTATATATTTTGAATAGTAAAACGAACTTCCAAAAGAGGGTTCAATAACTTCAAATCCTGGCTTTATATTCTTCATATTTTGCAAATCAAAAATACTTAAAAATCATGTTTGTTGCTTTTTTGTCTCAAAAGAACTTACAAGCTGTTAATATAGCATAGATATCGGAGAATATGCAATAAAGTTTTAATTGAAAGGGGGAGTAATTTTGGGGTATAAAATAATTGTTAACCTTTTAAACAATATTTATCATGAAAAAATTACTAAAAATCAGTTTAATAGCAGTTTCACTATTGTTTTCTGCTAGTTTGTATGCAAGTGAGGGCTCGTTTGTATTAAAAGTTAAGAGTGTAGATGAAAAATTAGTTACTTTTTATATTGATGAGGCGCAAAATGTAGATGTTTCTATTTATGGGGGTGAAAATGAACTTGTATATGAGAAAAGAATCAAAGCAAAAGGCGCTTCGACCAAAACTTATGACTTAAGTTCTTTCCCGGATGGAAGTTATACATTTAAAATGGCAACAGAATCGAAAGTAACTGAATATAAGATTTTGATTGAGCAAGGTAAAACTTTAGTGTCTAATCCTGTAATTATTGAAAAGTTTAAGCCGGTTTTAACCAAGGAAAATAACACGATAACGCTAAACCTGGAAAACGCTGCTAAGGGACCAATCGAACTTCGGATTTTAAACGAATACAATGATCAATTGTATAATGAAGTTTTTGAGGGGGAGGCAACAGTGATAAAAAGGTTTAACGTATCTAAAGTAGGTTTGGGTGATTTAATTTTTTTGATTAAATCTGACAATCAAGAGTTTAGCAAAGTGGTTCAAATGCGATAAGTAATTAGTTTTTATACTTTGAAGAGGTGGTCTCGAAAGGGTTGCCTCTTTTTTTTTGTTTTATTTGTGAGAAATGTTATTTTTGTTAAAATTAACATTTTTATTTATGAGACGCTTTCTATTTCTATTGTTTTGTACCTTGCCTGTTCTTGGATTTTCGCAAGCCAATTTTCAAAAAGGTTATATCCTAACCAATTCAAAAGATACTGTAAAAGGCTACATTGATTATAAGGAACGTAGGTTTAATCCTGTTACTATCAATTTTGTTATCGAACCTAAGGGGGAGGTAAAGGTTTATGGGCTGGCAGATTGTGCCGGTTATGGTATTGATGGTGTTTGTACCTATCAGCGTCATACAGTTAGCGTTAGTATGAGTCGAATAGACCCCGCATCACTTAGTGTAGGGGCGGATATGACAAGCCAACGATTAACTGTTTTTTTAAGGCTTTTGCAAGCGGGTAAAAACATGACCTTATTTTCTTATGTAGATGTGCTTAAATCTCGTTTTTACATTCAGGATAAAGATATTAATGAGCCGGTAGAGCTATTAAATAATTTGTATTTAGACCCTGTTAAGCAGGGCGAAATCATTGCAGATGTTAAATATGTTAGGCAAATAGCTGCAGAAGCGAGAAAGTTTGGCTCCGCAATTGACGAAGGCAAATTGCTGCGTCTGCCATATAAGGAAAAAAATCTTTTAAAAGTGGTTTCGGTTATCAATGATGAAAAACTGGTTAAAGCAAAGTCTAAAAGCATGCGCTTTTTTGCCGGTGCCGGATTAAATATAAGTAATGCAAGTTACACTGGAAGCCATCGTCTGGCTGACCCCGGCACGAAGTCAAAAACATCTTATTCCCCTATGTTGACTACAGGGATGGATTTTCTTATAAATCCTGATATTGGAAAGATGATCATTCGTGCTGAACTTTCTTTATTAACCAATAAAAATGAACTTTCAGTATTTTCAACATCGAGGCAGCCAGATATGTATGCACTGCATTCTTTTGATAATTTTAGTTTTGAAATTATGCCTCAGGTTATTTATAATTTTTATAATACGGTGAAGACAAAGGCTTTTGTGGGAATTGGACTTGGATTTAATTTTACGTCTACTAGCAATAATAAATACTATCTGAGCGTAACTCCAGAGGATCGGGTATACGATCCTTATATTCAGATGGATTTCAAGAAATTTTATTTTGCTGCACAGCTTAAGACTGGAGTGGTGATCAATAAAAGATTTGAAATTGCTGCCGGTTTTGTACCACCCACGGCAATCACTAGTTATAGCTATTTTAATGTGAATATGCAGCGGGTAAAAATTGGATTTAACTATCTGTTTGGTAAATATTAATCTTTTTATTATGTGTTTGATTAATAGAAAATTATTACTATTTTTGCATCCCGCATTAAGAGCGGATTAATTAAAAAATAAACAAAATAACAATGAATCAGTACGAAACTGTTATCGTTCTAACCCCGTTGTTGTCAGAAGAAGTTGCGAAAGAGGCAATTGCCAAATTCAGCAAAATCATCGCTGACAGCGGAGCCGAAATTGTTCAAGAGGACAATTGGGGTTTGAGAAAATTAGCGTATCCGATTGAGAAAAAAGCAAGCGGATTCTTCCACCTTACAGAGTACAAATCTTCTGGTGAATTAATTAGTAAATTGGAATTGGAGCTTAAGCGTGATGAGCGTGTGCTACGTTTCCTTACCATTAGATTAGACC
Source organism: Candidatus Pedobacter colombiensis (assembly GCA_029202485.1). Lineage (NCBI taxonomy): Bacteria > Pseudomonadati > Bacteroidota > Sphingobacteriia > Sphingobacteriales > Sphingobacteriaceae > Pedobacter > Candidatus Pedobacter colombiensis. Next base: position 561,386 of record CP119313.1, read on the forward strand.
GTCATGCGGTTGCTTATAATGAGAAGAAACGCAGTGGTGCTTTTAACAAAAAACCTAAGAAAGAGGAGGTTGCAGGATAATGGCTAAAGATCAAATACAATATGTTACTGCTCCAAAAGTGGACGATAACAGAAAAAAATATTGCCGTTTCAGAAAAAACGGGATTAAATATATTGATTACAAAGACGCAAACTTCTTGTTAAAATTCATCAATGATCAAGGTAAATTATTACCTCGCCGTTTAACCGGTACTTCATTGAAATTTCAACGTAAAGTGGCTCAAGCGGTAAAACGTGCACGTCACATTGGTTTGTTACCTTTTGTTGCTGACCAATTAAAATAGGAGCTGAGAGATGGAAATCATTTTAAAACAAGATATCAAATCCCTAGGGGAGAAAGATGATATCGTTAATGTAAAGCCAGGATATGGTCGTAATTACTTAATCCCTCAAGGATTTGGTGCTTTGGCTACTCCTTCAGCTAAAAAAATATTAGCGGAAAACTTAAAGCAAGCTGCTTTTAAACAAGATAAAATTAAGAAAGATGCTGAAGGCATTGCTGAGCGTTTAGCTGATGTTAAATTGTCTATCGGTGCTAAAGCTGGTGAAACAGGTAAGATTTTTGGTGCTGTAAATACCATTATGATTGCTGACGCATTGAAACAAAAAGGTTTTGATGTTGATCGTCGCCGTATTACTTTCGAAACTGAACCTAAATTTGTTGGTGAATATGTTGCCAACTTAAACTTACACAAAGAAGTGAAAGTTAAAGTTTCTTTCGAAGTTGTAGCTGAGTAATCTTACTTATTCGATATAAAAAAAGCTTCCTGAATTTCAGGAAGCTTTTTTTATGCGCTTTTAATTTTATTTTCTCCTTCTGTTTTTGGCTTCCTCAATGATCTGACGGATTTGTTTGATGTCACTTTTAGAAAAGCCACTGACCTCAATTTTATTTCCGGTTAAAAATAACCTTAAAGTAGAGAAGCCAATCATAGGTGAATCTACTTCAATAGAAGTAATGTCTTCATAGTTCAGATATTTCGAATCTCCGCTAAATAAGCCTGGTGATTTGATTTCTATACTGTTTTCTTCCAGGTGAATTTCCGTTGGAAATACCTTGTTGCCTTCTGATAGTCTGGATGCTGTAAATTTCATGATGCAGTAAATTTAAGTAATTTATTTAATTCTTTCATTTGATAGAATTGGTTGTAAGTTGAAATTAATGTTTTTATTATCTTTGACTGATGGCACAAAAGAAACGTTCGAACAGTAAATCAAAACAATCATTTACAAAAAAAATATCTTCGATAGCGACCAGGCTTTTCCTTTGGTTTTTATTGGTTAGTGTATTGTGGGTGTTAATTTACCGATTCGTTAATCCACCTATCACCTTATTGATGGTATTGCGGAATATAGAACGCAAGAGCGAAGGAAAACCATCAAAAATGGAGAAGAAATGGGTAGATTTTGATGATATATCCGATAACATGAAGCGTGCCGCTGTCTCGGCAGAAGATCAGCTGTTTTTAAAGCATATTGGTTTTGATGTTAAGGCAATAGAGCAGGCTTTTAAGACGAATAAAAAGGGCGAAAAAGTAAAAGGTGGTAGTACTATTTCACAACAAACGGCAAAGAATGTGTTTTTATGGCCTGGACGTTCCTGGGTTAGAAAAGGTTTTGAAGCTTATTTTACCCTCCTGATAGAAATGTTATGGAGTAAGGAACGGATACTTGAGGTTTACCTGAATGTAATTGAGATGGGGGATGGTATTTATGGTGCCGAAGCGGCCTCACAAGCTTATTTTGGTAAATCGTGTTCCAAATTGAGTCGTTCTCAGGCTGCTTTGATTGCTGCTTGTTTCCCAAATCCAAGAAGATGGACGCCAAGAAATCCAACACGCTACATCAAACACCGCCAGTATCTGATTATGAAAAACATGAAGAGATTGGGGCCGTTAGATTTTTAATACTGAGTATAAGTTCCCTTAAAATAATTCATATATTCAGCGCTGATTATGCTGATTGAGGAAGATGATAGCTATTATTGGGAACAAATGCGCCTTGGAGATAAGCAGGCGTTGTTTGAACTGTACAATAATATGTACTTCCACCTCATCCGTTTCGGATTGAAGATTAGTGCTGATGATGAGTTGGTAAAGGACTGCGTAAATCAGATCTTTCTAAATTTATGGGATAAAAGAGCGCGTTTAACCCCCGTTGATCATGTAAAATCTTACCTTATGACTGCTTTAAAAAGGTGTATCCTGGATCAGTTGGCTTATGTTGATAAGATGAATACAGCGATGAATAAGATGGGGGCTGAAGAAGAATGGGCTGAACTATCTTATGAAGAAATCATGATCAGACTACAACAGGATGATGAATTGAAAGGTAAACTGAGGCTAGCCATTAAACAACTTACACCTAGACAAATGGAATTGATCCAACTAAAGTTTTTTGAGGGTTTAACTTACGAACAAATCGCAGAAAGGACTTCTCAAACGGTAAAAACAGCATATAATACCATTTACGATGCAATTAAAACACTAAAAAGGCTGTTAAAATAAAATTAATATAAAATAATTGTTATTTCCTTAGGAAAAGCTTGTGCTTTTTCTGTCTGTATAATAAAAACCACTATTATGCAGTTTCCTAATGAGAATTTTTTGGTTGAAGACTTAGTTTGCAGCGAGTCTTTTCAGCAATATTGTCTTGGAGCTAGTTTGGCTGAACAACTTTCCTGGAATGAATGGATTGCCCAACATCCGGGGCGTTTGGAAGATATTGAATATGCAAAAAAAATAGTTTGTTTGTTAAGCTTAAATCAGGGCAGTCGCATTGAACAGCTAAAACAGTTGCGGTCCGGGATTAAACAACATGAGGTATTCCAGCGTAATTTATCGTTTGATAATGCTTCAGGTAATGATTTGAGCGTTGTTAAGCCTAAGCGAACAAAACTTTATAAATATATCGGTGGCGTTGCTGCTGCCGTAGCCATTTTGATTTCATTTTACTTTATCCGCAACCAATCTTCTATTCCACGTTTACCAATAGATACAGAACAACAAGCTATGCTGGTTGTTAATTCGGGTGGTGCAGCAAGGAAAACTGTGGTGTTGGAAGACGGGACTATAATTACACTGGCAAGAGAGAGCTCTATTAAGGTACTAAAGCGATTTAATACAGATAAGCGAGAACTTTGGCTTAATGGCGAAGCCTTTTTCGATGTGAAGCATGATGCTTCAAGGCCATTTACGGTACATACTCCTTTTGATGAAGTAAGGGTATTGGGTACAACTTTTAATGTAAAAGCATACCCGGGGTCTCCGGCTATGGAAACTTCATTGATTAAAGGAAGTGTACAGGTTAACTCAAAGCAATATGCGGGATATTCTGTGATACTAAAACCCAATCAGAAGCTAATCAGTACCAAGGTAACGGATCTGGTTGCTGACAATAACCCTAAATCACATTTTGTCGTTTCATCTCTTAAAAATAGGCGCCCTGACCAGCCGCCTGTTGAATTGAAATGGGTTAAGACCCGTCTGGATATTGATAACCAGCCATTATCTGTCATTGTTAGCAAACTTCAGAATTGGTATGGTATTGAAATTCTGATTACGGATGACAAAGTAAAGGATTATCGCTATTCGGGCATTTTTGAAAATGAGACCTTAATGAAAACATTAGAGGCGCTCCAGTTATCTTATCCATTTACTTTCAAAATGGAACAGGATAAGATCATTATCAGTAAATAAAGATCAATTAAACTAAACAACTATAAACCGCCTTAAACCAAACAATATGAGAAAAACTCTACTTCTAGAACATTTGGGTAAGTGTTCGATAACCAGTGACTTACTCTTAAGAATTAAGCTTACTGGTTTTATTGTGCTTATGATGTGTATGCAGGTATCTGCTGGGAGCTTTGCACAGCAAAAAATAAGCATTAATGCGAGCCAGGCTAGTATCAAAAGCCTGCTTAAAGAGATTGAAAAACAAACGGAATACCGATTTGTGTACAGTCATAATACCTTGTCAAATGACAAAAGGATCACACTAAATGTGAATGATGCTTCACTTGATGAAACTATGCGGTCTTTACTGAAAGAGACGGTACTTACTTATACATTAAAAGAAAGTAATCTGGTGATTATATATCCTTCTGCTATGCAGGAAAGAAGAGATATTATAGTGAAAGGAAAGGTAACTGATGAGGATGGAATGAATTTGCCAGGTGTTTCTGTGAAGGTTTCCGGTTTATCGGTTGCCACTGCAACGGATGGCAATGGTGCATTTACCATCAGGGTTCCTGATGCAACTGCAAGTCTTGAGTTTTCATCCGTAGGTTTTTTAAAGCAAGTTGTTACTGTTGGGAATAAAACTGTAATTAATGTTACGCTAAAAGCGGATAGCCGCGGACTTCAAGAGGTAGTAGTAACAGGTTACACCAATTATAAAAAGGATCAATCTGCCAGTGCCACTACATTGGTTACGGCAGACAAGATCAATCAGGTTCCTGGGCTAACCTTAGATCAGATTTTACAGGGACGGGTACCAGGAATGAGTGTGATTTCATCATCTGGACAGCCTGGCCAAAGCGCAGCAATTGTTATAAGGGGGCTTAGTAGTATTAATGGTTCTCAAAGCCCACTGATGATTTTGGATGGTGTGCCAATTGAGGCTGGATATTTCCAAACGATTAATCCAGAGGATATTGAGTCGGCTACAGTTTTAAAAGACGCTTCTGCTACTGCGCTATATGGTTCGAGAGGATCAAATGGTGTAATTGTCTATACAACTAAAAAGGGTAAAGCGGGTAAAGTTGCGATAAACTATGTTTCGCAATATGGTTTTTCTAACCTGAGCAGACCTAATTTTGTGATGATGAATACCGATCAACGTTTGCGCTTTGAGGAAGAAATTGGAATGCAAATAGGCCGAAATATTGGTCCGGGATGGACTTATTCTCCAAATAATCCTAGTTATGCAGCGGGGACGGCGGCAACGCGTGCACGCGCGGATTTTGTACTGGATAGTTTAAGACATATCAATACAGACTGGCGTGATATATTTTTTAGAAAGGGGAAATTTCAGGAACAGCAGGTAAGTGTGAGCGGTGGAAATGATAAGATCCGTTTTTACAACTCTCTAAATTATTACAAGCAGGATGGAGTTGCAAAGCGTACTGGTTTGGAGCGTTATGCTTTGAGAAGCAATTTAGATTTTCATGATGATAAATTTAGTGGAAGCGTAAATCTATCTTTAGGTTATTCTCAATCTAGTTTTATAGATGGAGACGGTAGTACCAGTGCAGGAACACCAATGTCGGCTGTATATTATGCATTGCCCTATGAATATCCTTATGCTTCTGATGGTACATTGGTACATCCGGGAATCAGTGGACAAGCTAAATACAACATATTGGATCAACGTGAAGGTACGCTGGCCTTAGAAAGGTTGTTAAACTCGAGTAATAAAACTGATCAGTTTAAATCTATTGTTGGGATGTCTTTTGCTTATCAGATTTTAGCTTCCTTAAAGGCAACGACAAGGTTGGGGATTGATTATAGAAACTCATCTGACGAAGCCTTTATTAATCCGGATTCTTATTATGGTTCGAGATCTAACAGCAATACCCTTGGTGGAAAGGGGCGATTGGATGAAACCAGCCGCAGGAATTTTAATATCGTGACCACAACAGGTTTAACCTATGCCAAAACATTCAATAGCGTTCATGATTTAGAGGTTTCTGGTTTTTACGAATATTTATACAACAATTATAAATCTTTCGGTTATACTGGGTTTGGTATTGATGGGCGTTTGCCTGAGACCCCTGCCGGTGTGAATGTTAGTACTGTCTTTTTGCCTTCATTAGGTGGGAGCAAGGACAGAAATGCATTAATTTCATTTATGGGAGTTGCCCGATATACTTTTGATAGTAAATATACACTTACGGGAAGTTATCGTTACGATGGCTCTACTACGGTGGTGCCCAAAAATCATTGGAAAGGATTTTATTCTATTGGCGCCAACTGGAATGCTAAACGAGAAGATTTTTTAAAAGACGTAGAGATGGTTTCGGATTTAAGGGTTAGAGCAAGTTATGGTACAACAGCTAGTCCTTTTAAAGGAAGTTTTAATTACCAGGCTTCTTACGGTAATACAACTTATGGTGGTAATACCGGGATACGTGCTGGGCTAGCGGGAAATATAGACTACGACTGGGAATATGTGAAAACATTTAATACTGGTTTCGATTTAAATTTGTTTAGTACCAACAGGTTACGTTTAAGTGCTGATTACTACAATAAAACTACCTACAACATGTTTATCAATCAGCCACCATCAGCTGTAGCCGGTTTTGAAATATTGCCATTAAGCTCGGGAGAAATGCGGAATAGGGGTGTTGAATTCGACATTAGTGGCGATGTTGTTAAAACGAAAGATTTTACCTGGACTATTGGTGCAAATGCGGGATACAATAAAAATAAGATCCTGCGTGTAAGCGATGTTGTCGATAATTTTCCAGATGGGGATACTCGGATTATAAAGGTAGGCTTGCCTTATGGTACTTACTATGCGCCAGAATGGGCGGGGGTGAAGCCGCAAACCGGAGAAGCACAGTATTATAATCTTGATGGAACAATTACTACAGATTATAATGTAAATACGCAAAGTACAACTAAGTCGGGAAGCTTCTTTCCAACTTTTACGGGTGGCTTTAATACTTCTTTAAGTTATAAAGGGTTCAGTGCATCGGCATTGTTCTCTTTTGTATCGAATGTGATGCGTTGGAACAATGAGGATCTTTATAATGAAAATCAACGTTATGCAACCAGTAATCAGTCGGTTAGGATGTTAGAGAACCGCTGGAAAAAGCCGGGAGATTCGGGCGATCAGGCGATCCTTCAACGATATGATATTCCTAGAAACTTTACTTCTAAGGATATTCAAGATGCTTCTTATTTAAGGTTAAGAAACGTAGTCCTGGGCTACTCGCTTCCAAAAAGCATTTTAGATAAAACTAAGTTCATCAAGGGCTTTAAGGTTTTTGTTCAGGGCGAAAATTTATATACCTGGACAAGTTGGAGAGGTTTGGATCCTGAAAATAATTCAGTGTATGGAAGGTTCCAATATCCCAATACCAGAACTTATACCTTCGGTTTTAATGTTAACTTTTAATAATGACCGCCATGATTAATAAAATATATCAAAAATCTGCCATGCTTTTTGTAATGGTGATATTTACGACATCTTGTACCAAATTAGATTTCAAACCGACTGATATGATACTCCCAGAGTATGCGTTTAGAAATATTACGGATATTAACCTGGGCGTTATTGGTGCTTATGCGCCGATAGATTATTCGACACTAAGCTATAGTGCAATTGTTTCGGATGAGGCAACCTACCCTGCAGAAAACACTGTAGGTAATTCTGATGCCTTTAGGTGGCTGTACACAGGATCAAATGGATCTGTAACTGGACTTTATTACACCAATTATCAGGCGATTGATCGGGTGAATAGAGTTTTGGAAGCTATGGATAAGTTGGTTTTTACAGGTACTGATATTGTGCTTGCGGATCGTTATCGTGGTGAATTGCTTGGTTTACGTGCATACTTGCATTTTGAATTGTTAAGGGCCTATGCTGCAGCTTATGAAAATGGCGCATTGGGTGTAACCTACATGGAAAAATCTGCAATTATTTACCCTGCAAGGGATAATTTTGAGGTGGTGATCGCAAAGGCTAAAGCTGATCTTATTGCTGCAAAAGCTTTAATCCCAGTTACTTTTACAGATAAGACCAGAATGACAAGGTTGGCTATTTCTGCCATTCAGGCTCGTGTAGCTTTATATGAAAAAAACTGGGGCGATGCTGCAGCTTATGCTACAGAAGTAATTAATGCAGTTCCGCTTGCTACTAAAGTTCAGTTTCCTGGGTTATGGACGGACGCTAATGATAGTGAGGTGATTTGGAAATTGAAACGTGTTGTTGGAGATTCCAGAACCGGAGATTTCTTTTTCCGACAATCAGGTAGTTATGTTTTGTATGCGCCTTCATTTAAGTTAATTGCTGCATTTGATCAGGCAAACGATATTCGCTACCCAGCCTATGTTAAATTTGATGCTACCCGTACAGGGACAAAATCTAAATATTTGGTTAATAAATATATTGGAGGTACCTCAACAGCACCCGGTTTGGCAGATGTGAAACAGTTTAGAGTTGGAGAAATGTACCTGATTAGGGCAGAAGCAAGGGCAGAGTCGACTGGCGATGCTGCTGCTGATATTAATGCCTTACGTGGAGCCCGAATTGACGGTTACGTTAATGCTAATTTTGCTAATAAGTCTGCGTTAATCACTGCAGTTTACGATGAAAGGTTTAAAGAACTGGCATTGGAGGGGCATCGTTTCTTCGATTTAAGAAGAAGGAAAATGGACATCGTAAGATTAGCCGCAGATGCTGCTGGTGCAGGTAGTGCACTTACTTTGACGCCTTCGCAAGCACAGTATGCTTTGCCTATTCCGGCAACGGAAATGTCTGTAAATAAAAATGCAATTCAGAATCCACATTATTAGTTATGAAGTACACCGTTTTCACCATCATATTTACTTTTTTTATTGCCACTGTCGGATGTGGTAAATCAGGTACCAGTGGTCCGGAAGGCCCAGTTAAGCCTCCTGTAACCGGAGGGCCTAATCCCAATCGTCCAGGTTCTATTGGTATTGTCGGGGATACGGCGAATGTAGTTACACCGGTTAAAGGAGGGATGGTGCTGATGGGTGGCGGAACTGACGTTGATGAAGCATTTAAGTGGATGATTGAAAGGAGTGGTGGAGGTGATGTAGTGGTTCTTCGCGCAAGTGGAACCGATGCTTACAACCCTTATATCAAGGGGCTGGGTAATGTAAATTCTGTTGAAACGCTATTAATCAACAGTAGAGAATTGGCAAATGATGATGTCGTAGCCTACATCATACGTAATGCGGAAATGGTATTTATTGCAGGTGGGGATCAATCAGACTACATGAAATACTGGAAGGGAACTAAGACGGAAGCAGCTTTGAATTATCTTTTGAATGAAAAGAAAGCTCCTTTGGGGGGAACCAGCGCCGGTTGTGCTATACTTGGTGGTTTTTACTTTAGCGGCGAAAACGGAAGTGTTGTTTCTGATGAAGCTTTGGCAAATCCCTATGGAAATAACATTAATCTCTATAACAATGATTTTTTACATGCCCCGTATTTGCAAAATGTGATTACTGATCAGCATTATCTGACCCGTAATCGGGAAGGTAGAAGCGTTGCATTTCTCGGCCGGATTTATAAAGACTGGAATGTGCTGGCCAAAGGAATTGCAGCGGATGAGAAAACTGCGGTTTGTATAGACAAAGACGGAAAAGCAGTAGTGATGGGGAGAAGTAAGGCCTATTTTATACTTCCGGTTGAGACTAAGTTGCCCGAACAATTTGTATCCGGTAAGCCTGTAATTTGGAAACGGGATAACAAAGCAATACCTGTATATGAAATTCAAGCGTCTGAGCTTGGTAATGGTAATTTTAATTTGGCTAATTTTAATGTAGCGGATGCTGCTGGTGGCAGTTGGTACTGGTGGAGTGTGGATAATGGACAGCTGATGAAAGTGCTCCAATAATTGATGTTTATAATATGAAAAAGAATTTGAAAGCTATAGTCGCTTTGCTGCTTTGTTTATCTGTAACAACAGTAAATGCGCAAAAGAAAGAAGAAAAGTATATTTTGGTTATTCATGGTGGTGCGGGGACGATTACCCGAGCAAACATGAGTGCAGAAAAGGAGGCCGCTTATCGTACGGCTTTAACATTGGCTTTGCAAACAGGATACAATGCTTTAAAGGCAGGGAAAACCAGTTTAGATGCAGTTGAAGCTACTATCCACATCATGGAAGATTCGCCCTTATTTAATGCAGGTAAAGGTGCTGTTTTTACTCATGATGGCAGAAATGAAATGGATGCTTCTATCATGGATGGTAAAACCCTTATGGCTGGGGCTGTTGCCGGGGTGACTACTATTAAAAATCCTATCTCTGCTGCAAGGTCGGTAATGGAAAAGTCTGAACATGTGATGATGGTTGGTCCCGGGGCAGAAGCTTTTGCAAAGCAAGCAGGCTTAACGATTGTTGACCCGTCTTATTTCTACACTAAGGAGCGATGGGAAGGATTACAGAAAGCGATTAAAGAAGATTCTACTAAGGCTGTATTGGACCACGGCAATAAGAAGTCGATGAAATTGGGTACCATCAATAGGGATTATAAGTTCGGTACTGTTGGTGCTGTGGCCCTCGATAAAGCTGGCAATCTGGCTGCCGGAACTTCAACTGGTGGTATGACGAATAAAAAATATGGAAGGGTAGGTGACTCGCCAATCATTGGAGCCGGAACTTATGCCAACAATCAGACTGCAGGTATTTCTTGTACCGGCTGGGGTGAGTTTTATATCCGCAATGTAGTGGCACACGATATCTCAGCGATGATGGAATATAAGAAGATGTCTGTTGCAGATGCTTCAAAAGCTGTTCTAGATAAAGTAGGTAAAATGGGGGGCGATGGTGGCTTAATTGCGCTGGATAAAAATGGTCATGTTGCTATGCCTTTTAATACAGAGGGTATGTACAGAGGCACAGTTACAGCAGATGGTAAAATTGAGGTGTTAATTTATAAATAGCCTGGTAAGATGTCAAATAAAGTTGGTGTTAAGATTTTGTTTTTTGCCCTGGTGTTTGCTGTCGCTATTCCTGCAATGGCACAAAAAGGGAGTTTGTTTATTATTGGGGGTGGAGATCGATCACCGGCATTGATCCAGTCGCTTATTAAAACTGCTGGCATGGGTGCAAAGGATTATATTATTGTTCTGCCTATGTCGAGTGGCGAGCCGGAGGCTTCTTATGAGGCCATTAAAAAACAACTCAATGCGGCTTCGAAGAATACTGTGGGGTATTTGAATTTTGATGCTTCAACAGTTAATAATCAAAAATGGCTGGATTCTTTAACAAGGGCTAAATTGATATTCATTACCGGTGGAGATCAGACTCGGTTTATGAAGGCTGTTTTAAATACTCCGGTTTATGCTGCTATCCATAAAGCATATAGAAATGGTGCTACAATCGCTGGCACCAGCGCCGGCGCTGCTGTAATGAGCAAACATATGATAACAGGGAAGCAGTTGTTAGATACAGCTTATAAAGAGACATTTAATAAGTTGTGGACAAAAAATATAGAGTTTGAAGAGGGGATGGGCTTGCTGGATTCTGTGATTATTGATCAACACTTTTTGAAACGGAGCAGGTTTAACCGATTGATTTCTGCACTTAATGCTTATCCCGGATATCAATGCATAGGAATTGATGAGGGGACAGCTATTATTGTACACGGTAAAAAGGTAACCATTGCAGGAGTAAGCCAGGTATTGAAAATTTCAGATCCTGTTAACCTGAAAACGAATGGAAAGCAATTGATTAAAATGGACGATCTTCGCTTTAGTTTATATACAGAAGGAGATCAATTTAGCTTAAAATAAAGGTTGGTTACAGCAAATGTGCGAAAACTTTGCTGTGCCAGCTTTGCTCAAAAGGAGTTTCCCATTTGTTGTCAAACTCTTCTAAAGTTTGTACAAGGTTATTGAAGACGATGGTTTTTGGTCCAACAGTTTTAATGTTTACCAGTGTCTCAAAATCTTCTTTATTGGTTACAATAACCTTGTTATCTATTTTATAGGCAATGTTAAACCTGTCGAACAGGTCAACATTATAAGTTTGTTCAATCTCTTTAATTATTCTTACTGAAGCATCTATAGAACATCCGGTAACCCCAGCTGAAGCCTCGTCGACAATAAAAACAATAAAAAACTGATGTAGAATTTGCGCAGCCGCTTTTAGCTGATGACCATGGGCTTTCCATTGCGAAGTAAAGTCATCCAGCTTTTGCTGTATAGCGGATACCTCGTCATTTGTAAATGCACGGTTACTTTGGTAGATCCAAACTTTAGATTGTGGAGAAAAACTCATAGTCCAAATTTAATAAATTATTTAATTTGTTGGAGCTAAAATATTAACGTGATGAATAAGTTTACATTAAGCTTAAAAATGTCCCTCATTCTATCGCTGAGCCTAATATTAATGGCTTTTACTGCACATACTGTTCTGGATGAAGAGCTGGTTTATATCCAGAAGAAGCTCTCGGAGCATCATGATAATGAGCATAGCGGGGAGCAGATTAAACGTTATGAATTAAATGTTACCAACACAGGGTTTTGTAGGTACAAGCGTTATTATTTAAGTGGTAAGGTCGAATATTTTTCCTTCAACCTGGTTAAATTTAAGGATCTGGACTATTATGGAACTGATAAGAATGGGCAGCTTTATTTGCGCACTAAAGGTGAAAACGTAATCGTACAAACTTACAATGATAAAAAGGAGGGGGATGTGGATAGCATGGCAACCTACATGGTTATTCCCTTAAAAAATGTAGAACCCCAGGATCTTTTAGATCTTTCGGAGCGCCTGGTTAAGATGAATGCACAACTGCAGGCTCTGGCTCAAAAATAGTGTAAACCTTTGTTTCTTCATATCTGGAGGCTACAATAATTTCTGTACCATTTGCATGCTGTGTAAATAAATCGGACACCAGTTCCGGACAATTGTTGTCTTTAGAAAGGTGAGCCAATAGCAGGTGTGTCATGAACGCCGGTTTATGGCTTGTAAAGAGTTCCAGTGCCTGCTTGTTGGACAGGTGACCTCTTCCTCCGCTGATGCGTTTTTTTAAAAAGTACGGGTAGGCACTTTTTTGCAGCAGTTCATCATCGTAATTGGCTTCTAGAAATGCGGCATGGCATTGTTGAAAGTGGTAGGTGAGCTGTTCGCAGGTTGCTCCTATATCAGTAAATACGCCAACTTTGGTTTTACCACAGGTAATGACAAAGCTGTAAGGTTCCGAAGCATCATGTATTTTAGGAAACCCCGTAACCTGAAGGCCGCCTATTTGTACCTGAGTGTCGTAGTGTAACTGCCTGATTAAGTCTTCCCTGAGGTTAAACCTGCAGCCTGCTAAAGTGCCAGGATTGATATAGATGGGTAAATTATATTTCGCAGCGAGGTTAGCCAGGCCTTTAATGTGGTCTGTGTGTTCGTGTGAAATAAATATGGCCTTTACCTTTTGCATGGAAAGGCCTAGTCTTAGCATTCTTTTCTCTGTCTCCCTGCACGATATCCCGGCATCAACAAGTATAGCTTCTTTGCTGTTGCCAACATAGTAGCAATTTCCGTTGCTGCCGGAGTTTAAGGAGGCTATAAAAAGATGATTACAATCCATTGGCTCTGGCTGTGATTTCAGCAATGTCTAAAACCTTTACATTCTGATCCTGATCTTTCATCTTTACCCCATCGCTAAGCATGGTCATGCAAAAAGGGCATGATGCAGCAATCACCTGTGGTTGGGTTTCAAGGGCTTCTTCAATTCTTTCAATGTTGATGTCTTTGTTTCCTTTTTCAGGTTCTTTAAACATCTGTGCACCACCAGCCCCGCAGCATAGTCCGTTGGTTTTACAGCGTTTCATTTCTACGAGCTGTGCATCCAGTGCTTCTAACGCTTTTCTTGGAGCTTCATATACATCGTTTCCACGGCCTAAGTAACATGGGTCATGATAAGTAATCTTTTTACCTTTAAAACTCTCTCCGCCCTCAGCTTTAAGCTTGCCCTCGTCAATAAGTTGCTGTATGAGTTGGGTGTGGTGTATTACATCGTAATTGCCACCTAATCCCGGATATTCATTTTTTATGGTGTTGAAACAGTGTGGACAACCAGTAACGATTTTTTTGATGTTGTAGCCATTGAGTACTTCTATGTTGGTCATAGCCTGCATTTGAAACAGGAATTCATTTCCTGCTCGCTTGGCCGGATCACCAGTACAGCTTTCTTCTGTACCAAGTACAGCATATTTTAAACCAACATGATGTAATATTTTGCAGATGTCACGTGTGGTTTTTTGTGCTCTTTCATCATAGCTACCAGCGCAGCCTACCCAAAATAAAATTTCAGGTTCTTCGCCTTTGGCTATCATTTCTGCCATTGTCGGCACTTCAAAATTTAGTTGTGCGCTCATATATTGATTTTTAAGCTATTTCTTTAAATCTTTAATCTTTGCTCTTGGTTCCTTGCTCTTGGTTCCCTAATCCTCCTTAGCCCAATTAAATCTGTCGGCTGGAGAATATTTCCATGGTGCTCCGTTATTTTCAATGTTACCCAACATAGCATTGATACTTGCAGGAGATTGTGATTCTTCCATTACTGCGTATCTTCTCAAGTCGGTAATAATAGCCAGAGGGTCGATATTGATTGGACAAGCTTGTGTGCAGGCATTGCAGCTGGTACAAGCCCATATTTCTTCTCTGCTGATATAATCGTCAATTAAAGATTTACCATCGTCAAGCCCCTTGCCACCTTTGTCCAGACTTCTGCCCACTTCTTCCATTCTATCGCGGGTATCCATCATGATTTTACGTGGTGACAATAGTTTTCCGGTAATATTGGCCGGACAAACGGAAGTACATCTTCCACACTCTGTACAGGTATAGGCGTTCATGAGATTAACCCAGGTTAAATCGTTTACATCTTTTGCTCCGAAGCGACCTGGCGCGGCTTCGGGAGGTGTAAATGAAGGATCTAGCATCGCTTTTACTTCATTGGTTACACTTTGCATATTTGTAAACTCACCTTTTGGTTCCAGGTTAGAGAAATAAGTATTTGGAAAGGCAAATATGATGTGGAAATGCTTAGAGTAGGGTAGGTAATTTAAGAAAGCAAATATGCCTACAATATGGAACCACCAGCAGGTCCTTTCTATTACAATCAGGCCAGCTTCTGTATTTGGTAAAAGATTATGCAGAAATTGGCTTACCGGAAATGCACCGGCAATAATGTAATGACTTGCGCCCATAGCCTGCAATTTGGAGTCTGCTGCATTCAAGAACAAGAAGGCCGTCATCAATAAGATTTCAGAGATCAGGATATAGTTGGCATCTGATCTTGGCCAGCTTTTCATTTCAACGCCACTAAATCTTTTTAGTTTGATGATGTTTCTTCTGATTAAGAAGATGGCACAGGCTAGCCATACGCCTAAGGCAAGAAATTCAAATGAGCCTATAAGGACATCATAAAAGATACCCAAGCCTCCAAATACACGGTGTGTACCAAAGATTCCGTCGATCATGATCTCTAATACTTCGAGATTGATGATTACGAAGCCTGCATATACAATGAGGTGTAGGAAGGCCGGAATGGGACGGAAAAACATTTTCGTTTGTCCGAATGCAACTTTGAGCATGGTCATTAGCCTTTTTTGAGGTTGGTCTGACCGGTCTACGGCTCTTCCGAAGCGAATGTTGCGGATAACTTTCTTTACGTTATAGCTAAATAGGGCTATTGCAGCCAGTGTGATGGCTATGAATAGGATTTGTGACACCATTTGAATATCTCTTATCGTGAGGCTAAGTTAAAGTATTTCGTTTAAAACAGATTATTATGCATGCATAAAGTTGAAAATTTAGATCAGATTTAAATAAAATCGTATTATTTTTAAAAAAGATTTTGCTTTTCAAAAAAAGACACTACATTTGCACTCCCAACCGAGGGGGACATGATTATGAAATCATGTTTAAATAAGATGGTACGGTAGCTCAGTCGGTAGAGCAATGGACTGAAAATCCATGTGTCGCCGGTTCGATCCCGGCCCATACCACTGCAAAAAGGCTCAATTTCACACGAAATTGGGCCTTTTTTGCGTGCGCCGGGCGTGGCGTTAACTATAGGGGATCAATGCCAAATGCTGGGGAGAGAATATGTTTTTTTGATTTTAAATATACAGTTTCCTGTGGTTGCGCCTATATTTATCATTCAAAAAGGAAAAGCAATACTCAAACGAACACCATTAAACGGGAGTGTCAAGTGAACTGTATTGGTGTATAATATATACTGGTCTCCTACTGGTCTTGTACTGCTATTATACTGGTATGCTACTGCTTTACTAGTATAATAGCAGTATAATAGCAGTTTAAATATAAATAGAGGATAGTATATGTATTAACTCAATGCAATCACCCAATATTGTTTGCTACTAAATACATGCCATATCTTCCTACTGAGGGTGAGCAGATTGCTGAAATAGAATGTGAAAAGATAAAGTGGTAATCAAAATTAAAAGAAAGCAGTGTTTGGAAGCTTATGCTTCGTTTCCTTTAAGAATTTATGGCATTGATCCGATTTAATGCATATTTTGGGGTTCGGGCTAAAAACAGAAAAATCACCCAATCATTTTATTTGCATGGTTTTATGTGGTTTCGTTACTATTCTCTGTGATCCCCGCTGGGATTCGAACCTAATACAAAAATTAGCGATTAGGCAGTATATGGATGGTTTTGAAATTCGACTCCCCGAATAACGCACCTTTTTTTTAATAGAGAATAGCTGCAAATGCTATGATATAAATGAATGAAATATCTCACTTTTTTCAAAATATACACTCCGAATTTGTGCAAATTTTTTAATTATATCGTATGAAATAAGCCCTGCAACTTTTATATATTTAGTCCTTTTACACGGCTATTTTGTAGCTGATACAGTAATTTGATTAATGACTGATTTTTTTTAACTTAACACATTAGTGCTATTATTATTCCAAACACATTTGCCTAGCCGCATTAAAAGTTTTAGATAAAATCCTCACCATCTCTGGTTCTAGTTTTTCAATAACTACTGTTTCAGATATATAAATTTATACATTTCTTTTTTGCTATTCGTTTACCTAAGCATTTACTGTTTTTTTATGTAAACTAAAAAGTGAAGAGAAATCATTGCCATCCAACCACTTATCATTGTAGTCCCGATTATCATCAATAAAATAGTAATACTAGCTAAAATATGTAGTAACAAACTTGCGCTTTGTGAGTATGCTTTACCTGAAATTCTACTCGTAAACGCATCACAACAAAACATAAATACCTAATTGATAGAATTCACATGCAGTATTCTACACTTTTAAAATTCAACATACATTTATATATTTGGGAGTTGTGTGCTATTAGCGGACACAGCATTGAATGAACGGTCTCGACAAGCAAATAAATCCGACATTCCGCCCCCTAACGGGACACACCAGCGTAGCCGAAAACTGCATATTGAAAGAGTAGGCAAAAAAATATTTAAATGAAAAAACTGTTATTAAGCTCTGCCGTATTATTATTATTTTCTGTTTCCATGCTTTTATTCCAAATAAGCTGTAAAAAAGAGGTAAGTGCACAATCAAACATTTACACCCTTTCTCCTGCATCAACTTCAAAATTGGGTGGTATTATAGTTGGTAATGGACTTAGCGTAACAAGCGACGGAACACTATCTGTAAGCTCTACAAGTAATTCATCACGATTAAACAAAATAATATACACAAAAAGACCCTCAAATTCATCATCCAATGAATTTTGGTCAGCAAACTACGACGGAACCAACCAGAAAAAAATTAATATTTCACTTCCAACTAACTTAACTCTTGGTGACAATGTTGAATTAAGCCCCGACGGATTATTATTAATTTTTCAAGTATATGACAACAAAGGCAAAGCCCATATTTATTCTTGCAACGTTGATGGATCTAATGTGAAATTGATTATTGACGGAAGTTCTTCAGCTGATGAAGGAGTGAGACTTACAGGAGCTTATTAATAAGAGCACACAACACAGGTTTTGCAATCTTTTTGGGCGAAGTGTACTTTTCGAGTTCAATAATCTTTTAAGTTAGTGGTTTGTTAGCTGTTTTTACTAGTCATCATTCCCATACCCTTCATTATAAATATTTTCCGCACTGTAGTGTGATCTTTTATCTGAAATAAGAAAAGGTTTGGATAACGTTTTAGAAAATTTCAAATTGAAAGAATTGGAACAGTAGTAAGATTCCATGTTTTGCCATTAAAAGTTAGAATTTTGTTGCTGTATACTTGGACTATAGTTGGACTTTTATACTAAGCAGATGGGTTTCGGTGTATAGCTTTTTTAGGAATCGACACAGTGGGAGCAGTTAGCTGTTGAGCTCCAAATTCATGAAAAAGTAATTTCTGGAATGATGAAAGACTTTAACCTTTTGAGCAGTGAAGTGTAGTGTTTTTAAAAATTAATTATGTGAGAACGAGCGATTAAAGATTATTTCGCTCGTTAGCATATGTTGTTAACAGAAAAGGTATTACATTTGCAATCCCAACCGAGGGGAACATGATTACGAAATCATGTTTAAATAAGATGGTACGGTAGCTCAGTCGGTAGAGCAATGGACTGAAAATCCATGTGTCGCCGGTTCGATCCCGGCCCATACCACTTCCGAAAAAAGGCCTTCTTTCATAAGAAAAAGGCCTTTTTTAATGGATTATGACTGTCTTGCTAATTGGAGACACTGGCTGGGTTAACAAATTCATTATATCGCATGGCCTGTTGCGCTAATTGTGCTATATTCTCTTCACACATTACTTTGGCAAGTGCTACAAACTCTGTAACCTTATTATATAAAAGCCAAGAGTCATCTTCGGAAACGTTAAAAGTATCTTTGTATCTCGCTGCCGAATAACTTTTAAGTAATATTTCAAAAAGCCTTTCGTCATCAGGGCTGCCAGATAGGAACATTTTAATGGGGGCATCAGAAAAGCAGCAGCACAGCCTTAAAAGGCGGTGTAAATTATGAATATCTGATCTATAGGCCAGATGCACCCTGATCAGCGCAATACAGGTTTGTTCTACAACTTGATGCAGCATAAATACACATACATTATGCTGTTCAGTAATGATGCACTCGTGTGCTCCGGTTAAGAAACCATCTGCTAATATCATTCTGTGGTTGAAATGTGCTCTTGCTTTTATAGCTGCCTCAGTTGGAATAAAACGATTGGGGAAATCAAAAGTTGTCATTCCATTATGGCTATAAATTAATGTAGCCGTGCTGCAAACCGTAATAAAAAAGCGATTATTAGCCATAATAGCTTCCTCAATGGTTTCTTTCCCGTGACTGAGGATTGTAATTGTACCTGTTTGTAATTTCCATTTGTAAAATCCTGTATCTCATGTTCAATTCGTGTGTTACTATCAGTAATTAGCAGCAAGCAATAATTACAATGAAAGGTTGCGGCTTTTTCTTTAAAACAGCCCTGATCACCTTGGGTGTAACTGTTTTTAAAAAAGCTAAAGATTTGAAGAGGCTTGAACTTTTGGACAAGCTGATGGATAAACTCTCTAAAGTAAATCGCATGATCTTCTTTTTGTGATAAAATTTGTAGTTCCATATTGATCTCATTTAATTGGTGACAGTTTAAATGAGTCTTGGGTGCTGGAGATTGATACATTTGGGATCTGCCAACCGTGGCAATTAAAGTTTCTGAAGCCTTACGTTAACACGGAATTACAGCAGACCCCAAATCTATCTCGATATACAAATATAGCATATCTACACATAGATTATGGGTTAACTGCTGTCTTGCGTTAACGGCTTCAGAAAGTTTGCCGCAAGACTCTTAAAAAAAATTAACTAGACATTAACCTTATCTAACTGCTTGTCATACTTTTAATCATAAGCGAATGTAATTATTAAATCGACAACTTCCAAATATTGATAGATAAACACCCTAATTTTGGAGCCTTAACTATGTGTATTATTCATAAGCTTTAAGAAAATTTGTATATGAGTGATTCAATAGGTGAGTATCTGAGGTTAAGGCTTAGAAGTAAAAACATTTTAAATAAAGATGCTGCCGCTTATATCGGTCTATCTGAATCGGCTTTTGACAAAGTGCTGAAGCTTGACGATATATATCCTTCTAGGTTAATTAAGCTATCAGGACTACTACAAGAAAACCTCTTGGAGTATTATCACACACTCGAACCATTAAAAGCACTTTTAGAAGCTGAAAAAAAAGTACAGGAAGATTCTCTGCGTTTGCTTACAGATAAAATCGAATTGCAAAAGCAGGTGATTGATAATAAGGAAGAGTTGTTGATGACGCAACGTAAATATATTGAGGAATTGGAGACACGTCTTAAAAATAAATAAGCTTAACTGGTTTTCAGTAGAGCGTTTAATAAGCGTTAGATATTGTGTTACCCAATAAATAATTAAAAATTATCAATTTCTACTTTTTATTGGTAACTAATTAATTTATTGTTGATATTCATCCGGGATTGCTTTTATGGGTTGCAAGTTTTTAATTATTTATTAATAAAAAATGGGATACATGAATGCTTATAAAATACATACTGATCAAGAATTAACTACCTTGTTAAAACAGGATAGTCAAGCCGCTTTTAAACAAGTGTTTGATAGCTGGCATAAAAAGTTGTTTCATTTTAGCTTACGATACCTGAATTGTAGGGAGCAGGCTGAAGAGGTTGTTCATGATACTTTACTTAGCTTTTGGAGTAATAGGCAAAATATTGATATTCAATATCCAATAGGATCATTGTTGTACACGATTTGCAAAAGATTGTGTTTGAACAGAATTCGCGAAGCAGCCAGGTTAAAAGCAGCAGCCGATGCCTTATGGGCTAATTATCTGGACATTAGTCATAGCACTGAAGATGCGCTGAATTTAGCAGAGCTAGAAGTGTTTACAGAAAAAGCATTACAGCAATTACCCAAACAGCAGCAATTGGTTTTTAGAATGAGTAGGTATGAGGGCTTATCTCACAAGGAAATTGCAGATGAACTTCAAATCTCTAAAGAAACCGTAAAAAAGCACAGTGCAGAAGCTTTAAAATCGTTACGCATCCATTTTGATGCTTATGGTTTACTTTGGTTTTTTATGTTTTATTTGTATAAACATTAATTATTTTCATATCTCACTACTCCCTGTTTCATTTTGCGGTGTATTACAAGTAAATCAGCATTACTGATGGAATACAATAAGCAATATGGAAACCACAAACGTTAAGCATTTTCAGTATCTATTGCAGCTTTATGCAGATCATCAGATCAGCAAAGACGAATATGATCAGCTTTTAGCTTATATCCGTCAAAATGGTATAACTGAGGAAATGCATGAAGTATTGGATAATGATTGGAATTCACTTCCAACAGATTTTCCAATTTCAGCAGCATATACTGAAAAGTTGTACTCACGACTAGTTAACGACTTAAAGATTGTTAAAATATCAGAGGTGCCACAAGAAGCGAAACGTTTGCAATTATGGAGGAAAGTTGCAGTAGCAGTATCAATTATTTTAGTTGTAGGGCTTGGGGCAGTGTTTTATGCACATCATAACTTATCAGATGATAAACTGTCTGATAGCCTTGATATCGTTGCAGGTAAAAATGCGGCAACGCTAACACTTGCCAATGGCAAAAAGATAGCCTTAAGTGATGCGAAAAATGGGGTAGTGATTGACTTAGATAAATTGAGTTATGATGACGGTACAGCAGTTTTAACCTCTGGTAAGCAGCTCCCAATAAAGGATACTCCTGCTGAGCCAGGAGGAGATAAGAATATAACATTAGCAACCCCGAAAGGAGGAAAATATCAAATTACACTACCCGATGGAACAAAAGTATGGCTCAATGCTGCTTCGAGTATATCTTATAGTATGGCGCTTAATGAGCGTGGTGCTGTTCGTAAGGTTGCTCTTAGTGGCGAGGCATACTTTGAGGTAGCTAAAGATAAAAAACATCCTTTCATTGTTACCACAGATAAGCAGGAAATAGAGGTGTTGGGCACGCATTTTAATATAAACGCCTATCAGGATGAGGGAGGGGTGATGACAACGCTATTAGAGGGCTCAGTAAAAGTTAGAACAGTTAAGTCCCCTCATGAATCAGGAGGGATACCCAAGGGGAGAGTTGGTAGTGAGGTTGAATCCGTTATTGTTCTTAAGCCTGGGGAACAGTCAACTGTAAGTGGATATAATCAAATGAAAGTAAAAGAAGTCAATATTGCCGATGCAATTGCATGGAAAAATGGTCTGTTTACTTTTAATAATGCTAATATGGAAACTGTGATGCGCCAAATTTCGCGCTGGTATAATGTAGAGGTGGAGTACGAAGATGAAAGCTTAAGGCGTAAACTATTGGATGGCTCTGTATCACGTTATGGAAATATTGCAGGAATATTGAATGCAATCACGCAAACAGGAGCAGCCAGATTTAAAATAGATTGTCGTAAAATTATTGTAATAAAACATTAAAGCACCCAATAAATAGATCAACACAAACCTAATTAAACACTAAACTAAATGACTAGATTTTTACTACAAAAAGAATAAGAGATCGAAAGATTTCTGGGGAGACAGAAAAAACTGAGTAGTGGTTCGACGCACTACCCAGCATTATCTTGAGTTAACCCATTCCCGATAAAATTACCGGGATAAATAATTGTTGAACCATTTCATGTAATAACTCAAAACTAACTAAAGGTATGAAAAAAAATACTTTTAAATTAGGTAGTTGCCTGTATTGGCTCCTGCCGAAAATATTTAAGATTGTGAACTCTGCATTTTTTGGAGTTGCAAAAATTGATAAACGAATACTAATTATGCGAGTTAATCTTGTCATACTTATATTAATCAGTAGTCTACTACAGGTATCTGCCAGTAGTTTTGGACAAAAAATTTCGTATGCAAAAAAAGGAGTAACACTTCGTGAAGTTTTCAAAGAAATTTCTATACAAACAGGTTATAATGTACTATATGCACCCGAAAAAGTAAAGGCTACTCAGCGGATTAATGTCGATTTTAAGGAAAAGGATTTAATCGTAGTTCTTCAAACAATATGTGCTGATGAACAGTTTGTATTTACCATAGACGAAAAAAATGTCATCATCAAACCAGCAGAAAAAAGTCTTTTTGATAAGCTTAGCGGCCTTTTTGCGGGAATTGATGTTTCTGGCCGTGTGCTTGATGAAAATAATGCACCATTGGTGGGGGCCATTGTAAAAGTCAAAGGAACGACCAGGGCTGTACTGACGGATAATAAGGGGGAGTTTACCTTGAAAAAAGTTGATGATAAAGCGATTCTGGTGATTTCCTTTGTGGGGTATGAAACTAAAGAAATCAAAGCTGCTGAAGCCTCTAATTCTATAAAATTACTATCGAGCAGTGATAAGCTGGATGAAGTACAAATTGTAAGTACGGGTTATCAAGATATTCCTAAGGAGCGGGCTACGGGAAGTTTTACCACCATCGACAATAAAACGATAAACCGTAGTGTTTCTACCAATATTCTAGATCGGTTGGATGGGGTAACGAGTGGGCTCTTGTTTACGCGTGGTTATTCAGGTGAAGCCAGCAACAACCCTAAAATTTCTATACATGGTCGGAGTACTATATTTGCAGGGGCCGAACCCTTAATCGTTGTCAACGGTTTTCCTTATGATGGTACAATTGATCAAATTAATCCAGCTGATGTAGAGGATATTAATATTTTGAAAGATGCTGCAGCCTCTTCTATTTGGGGCAGTAGATCTGGAAACGGGGTGATTGTGATTACCACAAAAAGCGGGCATAACAATCAAAAACTTAAAATTGAAGCCTCCTCTACCTTAACGATAACGGATAAGCAAGATTTGTATTACCCAGCTCAATTGTCCGCTGCTCAATTTATTGATTTGGAACAATACCTTTTTTCCCAAGGTCTTTTTACCTACAATTTTAGTAACCCATATAATGTAGTGTCAGCAGGGGTGGAGATCTTTAATCAAAGGTTAAATAATAAAATTACCAGTGCAGATTCGGCGGCTAAAATTGATGCTTTGAAAAGTTACGACATCAGAGCCGATCTAAACCGGTATATGTATAGACCCAGGGTACAGCAACAATATCAACTCAATTTAAGTGGTGGAACAGAAAATTATAGGTATTACATGTCCGGAGGATACAATAAGAATCTGGAAAGCAGTGTGTCTGCTCATAATGAGCGGCTCACCTTAAATCTTAACAATACCTATGGTTTATTTAACAATCGATTAGAATTATCAGGAGATGTGAATATTGCCTCAATTAAAACCCATACGAATACAGTTCCTTATACGCCTTATACGCCTTACGATCGCCTGGTTGATGAAAATGGGAATTCATTAGCTGTAGTTAAAGATTATCGGATGTCGTATGTAGATACCGCAGGCAATGGCAAATTATTAGATTGGCATTTTCGTCCCCTTGATGAATTATTTCCCAACCAGGAGGCCATAGTAGATCAATATCGACTAAAAGTCGGTGCAAATTTTAAAATTATAGCGGGTTTGTCCATGAGTACCAATTATATGAGTTTGAATGAATATACCAATACTGAAACGCTTAGTGGGGTGGATAGCTACGCTGCCAGAAATTTAATTAACCTATATTCTTCAATTTCTGGAAATAACTTGAACCGGGTGATCCCACTGGGAGGTCTTTTGAGTAAAAGTAACAATGTGCTCAAATCACAATCCTTTCGGTCCCAATTAAATTATCACAAAATAATAGCAAATGATCATGAAATCACTGCTATACTCGGCTATGAAGGAAGTGACAGCCGTTCAAATGTAGCTGGTCAGGCCTATTATGGTTATGATGCTGAAACATTAACCAATGCAAATGGGACTATAGATCCTTTAAAACTATATCCGCTTTATTATGGGCAAGGCGCTGGGTCTATTAATACAGCACCCAGTTTAACAAGAGGCATAGATATCAATCAATCCTACTATATCAATGCTTCATATGGTTATAAAGGCCGGTACATGGTGTCTGGAAGCGCAAGAAGGGACGAATCTAATATCTTTGGCGTAAAAACGAATCAAAAAGGTGTCCCTTTGTGGTCAACAGGCCTGGCATGGATCCTGGATAGAGAAAAATTTTATCATCTGGAATGGTTACCAGCATTGAAACTTCGTTTAACTTATGGCTATAATGGTAATGTGGATAAAACGGTATCCGCTTACTCCACTGCAGCAGTTTCTTCACCAAATTCACCAAATATCAATGGTGATATATATGCCGAGCTCGTAAATCCACCTAACCCCTCTTTAAGATGGGAGCGCGTGAAAACCTGGAATTTAGGATTCGACTTCAGCTTTAAGCATAGGATTGTTACTGGAAATATTGATTTTTATCAAAAAAATGCTTTCGATTTAATTGGGAATAACCCCATTGCCATGCAATCTGGCATTTTCCAATTTAGAGGTAATGGCCCTAGCCTACAAACAAAAGGAATTGATGTACAGTTGAATAGTCGGAATTTAACCGGGGCACTGCTTTGGACGAGTACATTTTTATTCAATTTTAATACCGATAGGGTGACCAAATATGATGTAAAACAAAGGTCAAATGCGGGTATACTCATCTACAACGGTCAAAATCCTTTAGTGGGCTATCCTTACAATGCAATTTTTAGCTTCCCCTCTGCCGGATTGGATGCTGCTGGTGCACCGCAAGGTTATTTGAATGGAGCGGTGAGTAAAGATTATGGTAAAATTAACAGTCTGCTTGATCCCAGTCAATTGATATTTCATGGTTCAGCTACTCCAAAATATTTTGGTAGTCTAATCAATACTTTTAATTATAAAAACTTTGAATTGACCTTCAATATCATTTACAAATTTGACTATTATTTTAGAAGAGTAGGTGTTTTTACTGGCAGTAATTATGGCTCTGCATCGGGGTTGAACTATAACTTAACAGACTACAATCAGCGTTGGCAAAAACCCGGTGACGAACTTTTGACACATATTCCAGCGCTAAATTATCCCGGGGTTGCTGGTCTGGATCAGTTCTTTAATTATTCAGAAGATCTTGTTGAAAAGGGGGATCACATTAGATTACAGGATTTTAGGTTGAGTTATAATTTAGCTAAGCATAATTTTAACAAATTACCATTTAAAAGCGCTAATGTATTTTTTTATGGCCAAAACCTGGGTGTTTTATGGAGACAAAATAGATTTCATATAGATCCCGATTTGTCATCTAATAGTTCACCTCAGCCTTTTAGTGGTTCCCTTGGCATTAACCTTACTTTATAAGTTAAAATCATGATAGCTATATATATGAAAAAGATGATGATTATTCTAGGAATTTTCGCATTGCTAGGCTGTAAAAAAAAACTGGATCTGAAACCTGATAGTCGTATCATCGTACCAAAATCAGCAAATGATCTCCAATTAATTTTAGATAATACAGGTGTGATGAATGTGACCCCTAATATAGGGCATGTATCTGCTGATGAGTATTTTTTTTCCAGTTTACAGGCATGGCAGTCAACATATTCTCCTGTAACCAGAACTGCATCCGTTTGGCAAAAGGACATATATGCCGGAGTGACTCAAGTAGGTGATTGGAGAAGACCTTATAGTACAATTTACTATGCCAATACGGTGCTGGATATATTGGCTACCCAGGATATCAGCAACGACAATGAGAAGCAGATCCTTAAAGGACGGGCACTATTTGCAAGAGCTTATACTTATTATAATTTAGTTAGTATTTTTTCAAAAGCCTATGATCCATTAACCGCATCGCAAGATTTGGGCGTTCCCTTGAAATTAAATGCTAATATTGACGAAATTCTTCAGCGAGGCACGCTTGAACAATGCTATAACCAAATCATTTTAGATGCAAAAGCGTCTGGGGACTTGTTGCAACAGGACATCATTTCCAATAAAAGATCACGTCCCTCTAAAGTGGCAGCTTTTGCTTTACTGGCAAGAGTATACTTAAGTATGGGTAAATTTACGGAGGCAGAGGCCTATGCAGATAAGACCTTGTCCTTGTATTCAACATTGACAGATTACAATCTAATTAGTAAAACAGTTAATGCCGCATTATCCTTTAATAGTGAAGAGGTAATTTATTTTACCTATCAATATCCTGATTATTTTGAGCTTGGCGTTGGTTTAAGAACAACTTATGGAATCGTTCCCGAACTGATCAATCTATATAATCCCTCGGACTTAAGACTACCCATCTATTTTCAGAAAAATACTTTAGGTAATTACAATATTAGAAGTCTATACACTGGTAATAGCGCGCTTTTTTCAGGATTAGCCACAGATGAAATTTATTTAATTAAGGCCGAATGTCTGGCCAGACGAGGCGAAACGCTACAATCCATGAGTTATTTGAATCAATTGGGTATAAAACGATGGGATCCAAAGGCAACCAGTCCATCCAAACCTTATGAAAACCTGACCGCCAATACGCCTGAAATTGCGCTCGATAAAGTCTTGATTGAACGTAGGAAAGAACTTGTATTTCGCGGTATCAGATGGACAGATTTGAAAAGGTTAAATGTGGAGGGGCGGAATATTACCATCACCAGAAAATTAAACGATCAAATATTTACGTTGGAACCCAATAGTCCAAGATATGTACTGCCCATCCCAGACGATGAAGTGGCACTCAGTGGAGTAGCGCAAAACGTTAGATAAAAAAATATATACTAAAAATCAATAAGATGTACCTAAAAAAAATCAATAAACTAAGCGCCTTAACGGTAGTTTTGCTGCTCACTGGACTATTAGCGAAGGCACAGCAGCAAGCAAGTCCTGATCTCACAGGGGTCTGGATTTATAACGCTCAAAAAAGTAACCTCGAAAGTTATCCGGCCTTTGTTTTCCCTAAGGGCTTAATTGTGAAAACAAGTCGGGATTCTGTTTTTGTAAGTCAGGTGATCAGCTATGCTGAAGGAAAAATCACGGCAAATACGCAGCCACAAAAATATGCTTTAGATGGAAAGCCATCGGAAGTTATGGTATCGGATACCACTAAAGCCAGGCTAAGTTTTAAAATCTCAGCAGATCGTAAAAGTGCAACTAAAAACATTCGTTTATTCTACACCAATAAACCTGATCGGGTACTGCGCAATACGAATGACATTTGGACCCTGTCTGAGGATGGAAAGGCACTGGTCTTGTTATTTACAGATCAAGTAGATGGCGGCAAAGCTTATACCGTAAAAGGATTATTTGATAGATACAATTAAAGCTACGAAAAATGAAAAATGCCTGGATATTAGTATTTGCAGTGTGTTTTGCTGCATGTAAAAAGGATGCTGAGGTTTTTAAAACCAGCAGCTCAATAAATGTGATTAACGCAGCGGTAGATCTTGGGGGGCTAAAAGTAAATCCTGCAGGAAAAGCTTATAGTTTCGCTAAAACTACAGATCAGGTGCTTTATGGTGCCAATCGATTTTATTATGCAGAACTGGGCTATAAAGCATTGATTGCTGTACCCACTGCGGATACCACAAAATTGTTGTTTAACGAAAGCCATCATATGGAATCTGGGTTTTATACCCTATACATTTCCGGGACCGCAGCAAAGGTAGAGAGCATGTTGCTGAAGGAGGTTGATTTTCCTTTTATTAAAACTGATGTAACTACCCCCGCCTCAGCAAATTTTGTGACCAACGTACGCTTTGTAAACTTATCACCCAATAGCCCGGCTGTTAAAATTAAAATTAAAAATAACGCGGTCAATGAAGTGGATAATTTGGCCTACAAGGGGATCAGTAATTGGAACAGGTATACCAATAAAGCAACGGCAACAACGCCTTACATTTTTGAAGTAAGAGATGCAAGTTCCGATGCCCTGCTATTCAGCTATACCTTTAATGCTACGGTTACCAATAGATTTAAAAATGTAGCCCTGATCATTAAAGGGCTGGTTGGGACAAGCACAGGGGTAAATGCCTTTGGGATATTTGTTGTGAACTATTTTTAATAACATTAATTACCATTTATTATGAAAAATAAAAAATTTTTACTGCTCATTGCAATTGTTTTCATGATCAGCTCATTGAAAGCGCAAAGCTATAGCTTTAACATTAAAGGTACTGTCGATTCCACTATAGTTGACTTATTTAAGAATAAAAGTATCCTGATCAAGCTCTACGATCCGGTAAAAAATTTGCTGGGAGAGGAAGAGATCACTGTTTTATTGGATTCAAAAAGAAGATTCAATATAAATGTGAAGTCTGCCTCAGCATTAACTTATGCTTCATTTGAGCTTGTAAATGAAGGGAATAACAAATATATGCTAGGTGTTTCGCTGCCATTGACCTTTCCAGCAAGGCTTCACCGCACAAAAGAATATTACTTGTTTGAAAATGGTGATGATATTACTATGGATGTTTGGCCGAATGGGTATCTTAGTTTTTCTGGAAAAGGCTCACAAAAATTAAACTGCCAATTCGATATTTATAATATTGAAGGGGGATCAAAAGGTGTACTGCGTAGATATATTGAACTAATAAATGCTAAAGACAATGATAAAGCATTTAAATTAAATGATGATGATTTAAGTTTAATGACAAAATTACGTTTAAAGCTATTGGAAAGCTATAAGGGTGAATTTAGTGAATCGATATACAATAGAATTTACTTAGATGCGATTGGCAACGCTCGTTTATGGGGATTAATTGAAAGGACTAATTTAATAGGATTGGGTCGTGATGAAGCTGCATTGTCCGCGTTAAGAAATTTAAATAAAATTCGTTCTGCTCAAGAACTAGAATTGCCTGTTGATTCGAATTTTATACCTCATTCTGCATATTATCCAGAATATATCTTTGAAAAAGAATGGAACATACAGCGGTTGCGCGCTAAGGAAGCAGCTACTGGAGATTCATTTGTAGTGATGTATGATGTTTTACGACAAAAATATCAGGGTGCCTTAAGAGATCAATTACTAATGATATGTATCAGTAAATTGAATCGTTTCTTTTCAGCTGAAATTCAATCGAGTTTAGGATTAGTTATGAAATCCATAACTGACCCTGCTTATAAAAAAACATTGATCGCCTGGCAAAAGAAACAAAATGAAGTTTTTCCATTTGAACTACAAGATACAGCGGGTCATATTCGTAAATTAAGTGATTATAAAGGTAAATTAGTCATCGTAGATTTTTGGTTCAGCGGATGTGGCTTTTGTGAGATATTAAATAAGACGATGGAAACGATCATTAAAAAGTACGAAAACAATAAAAATATCGTCTTTTTAACCATCTCATCTGACAGCGACAAAAAGAGATGGTTAACAAGTATCTCAACGGGCTTGTATACCTCTCCAGGTACAATTAATTTATATACGAATGGACTAGGATTGGGACACCCAATTATAAAACATTATGGTTTTTATAGTGCTCCACAACAATTAATCATTGATAAAGATGGAATGTTAATTACAGCACACCCCCCTCGTCCAGATGGGGGGGTAGATTATATGAAAAAATTTACTCAAATCATTGATAAGTATCTTAAGGGTTTAAATTAATGATTTGAAGCGCGTTGAATTCATTCATATAAAACAAAGTAAAGTGATACGCTATAACATAGCGTATCACTTTACTTTAAAAATGTAGCGCTGATCATTAAAGGGCTGGTTGGGACAAGCACAGGGGGTAAATGCCTTTGGGATATTTGTTGCGAACTATTTTTAATAGAATTAATGACCATTTATTATGAAAAATAAAAAATTTTTACTGCTCATTGCAATTGTTTTCATGATCAGCTCATTGAAAGCGCAAAGCTATAGTTTTAACATTAAAGGTACGGTCGATTCCAGTATAGTGAACTATTTTAAGAACAAAAGTATCCAGATAAAGCTCTACGATCCGGTGAAAAATTTGCTGGGAGGGGAAGTGATCACTGTTTTATTGGATTCAAAAAGAAGATTCAATATAAATGTGAAGTCTGCTTCAGCATTAACTTATGCTTCATTTTGGGTTGTAAATGACGGGAATAACAAAATGGAGCTAGGTAACATAGTGCCATTGACCTTTCCAGCGAGGAATCACCGCACAAATGAATATTACTTGTTTGAAAATGGTGATGATATTACTATGGATGTTTGGCCGAATGGGTATCTTAGTTTTTCTGGAAAAGGCGCACAAAAATTAAACTGCCAATTCGATATTTATAATATTGAAGGGGGATCAAAAGGTGTACTGCTTAGATATATTGAACTAATAAATGCTAAAGACAATGATAAAGCATTTAAATTAAATGATGATGATTTAAGTTTAATGACAAAATTACGTTTAAAGTTATTGGAAAGCTATAAGGGTGAATTTAGTGAATCGATATACAATAGAATTTACTTAGATGCGATTGGCAACGCTCGTTTATGGGGATTAATTGAAAAGACTTACTTAATAGCATGGGGTCGTGATGAAGCTGCATTGTCCGCGTTAAGAAATTTAAATAAAATTCGTTCTGCTCAAGAACTAGAACTGCCTGTTGATTCAAATTTTATACCTCATTCTGCATATTATCCAGAATATATCTTTGAAAAAGAATGGAACATACAGCGGTTGCGCGCTAAGGATGTAGTTACTGGAGATTCATTTGTAGTGATGTATTGATGTTTTACAACAAAAATATCAGGGTGCCTTAAGAGATCAATTACTAATGATATGTATCAGTAAATTGAATCGTTTTTTTTCAGCTGAAATTCAATCGAGTTTAGGATTAGTGATGAAATCCATAACTGACCCTGCTTATAAAAAAACATTGATCGCCTGGCAAAAGAAACAAAATGAAGTCTTTCCATTTGAACTACAAGATGCATCAGGTAATATTCGTAAATTAAGTGATTATAAAGGTAAATTGGTCATTGTAGATTTTTGGTTCTCAGGATGTGGGCATTGTGAGGAATTAAATAAGACTATGGAAACGATCATTAAAAAGTACGAAAACAATAAAAATATTGTCTTTTTAACCATCTCATCTGACAGCGACAAAAAGACATGGTTAAAAAGTGTCTCAACGGGCTTGTATACCTCTCCAGGTACAATTAATTTATATACGAATGGACTAGGGTTGGGACACCCAATTATAAAACATTATGGTTTTTATAGTGCTCCACAACAATTAATCATTGATAAAGATGGAATGTTAATTACAGCACACCCCCCTCGCCCAGATGGGGGTGTAGATTATATGAAAAATTTTACTCAAATCATTGATAAGTACCTTAACGGTTTAAAATTATGATTTAAAGCTCGTTGAATTCATTCCTATAAAACAAAGTAAAGTGATACGCTATAACATAGCGCTCACTTTACTTTAAAAATGTAGCCCTGATCATTAAAGGGCTGGTTGGGACAACCACAGGGGTAAATGCCTTTGGGATATTTGTTGTGAACTATTTTTAATAGCATTAATTACCATTTACTATTTAATTACCATTTATTATGAAAATAAATACAAACCTATATATGCATCACTATAAAAAATTTTTACTGCTCATCGCAATTGTTTTCATGATCAGCTCATTGAAAGCGCAAAGCTATAGTTTTAACATTAAAGGTAAGCTCGATTCCACTATAGTTAACTATTTTAATAACAAAAGTATTCAGATTAAGCTCTACGATCCGGCGAAAAATTTGCTGGGAGGGGAAGTGATCACTGTTTTATTGGATTCAAAAAGAAGATTCAATATAAATGTGAAGTCTGCTTCAGCATTAACTTATGCTTCATTTGAGCTTGTAAATGAAGGGAATAACAAAAATGCGCTAGGTGTCTCGCTGCCATTGACCTTTCCAGCGAGGCTTCACGACGCAAAAGAATATTACTTGTTTGAAAATGGTGATGATATTACTGTGGATGTTGGAGAGCAGGGGTATCTTCTTTTTTCTGGAAAAGGCGCAGAAAAATTAAACTGCCAATTCGATATTTATAATATTGAAGGGGGATCAAAAGGTATAGTGAAGAGATGGGGTAAACTAATAAATGCTAAAGACTATGATAAAGCATTTAAATTAAATGCTGAGGAGGTAAGTTTAATGATAAAATTACGTTTAAAGTTATTGGAAAGCTATAAGGGTGAATTTAGTGAATCGATATACAA
This sequence comes from Candidatus Pedobacter colombiensis, assembly GCA_029202485.1. Taxonomy (NCBI): domain Bacteria; kingdom Pseudomonadati; phylum Bacteroidota; class Sphingobacteriia; order Sphingobacteriales; family Sphingobacteriaceae; genus Pedobacter; species Candidatus Pedobacter colombiensis. Next base: position 594,258 of record CP119313.1, read on the forward strand.
TAGAATTTACTTAGATGCGATTGGCAACGCTCGTTTATGGGGATTAAGTGAAAAAAGTGGCTTAGTATTATATGCTCGTAATGAAGCTGCATTGTCCGCGTTAAGAAATTTAAATAAAATGCGTGCTGATCAAGAGCTAGAATTGACTGTTGATTCAAATTTTATACCTCATTCTGCATATTATCCAGCGTATATCTTTGAAAAAGAATGGAACATACAGCGGTTACGCGCTAAGGAAGCAGTTACTGGAGATTCATTTGTAGTGATGTATGATGTTTTACAACAAAAATATCACGGTGCCTTAAGAGATCAATTACTAATGATATGTATCAGTAAATTGAATCGTTATTTTTCAGCTGAAATTCAATCGAGTTTAGGATTAGTGATGAAATCCATAACTGACCCTGCTTATAAAAAAACACTGATCGCCTGGCAAAAGAAACAAAATGAAGTCTTTCCATTCGAACTACAAGATACAGCAGGTAACATTCGTAAATTAAGTGATTATAAAGGTAAATTGGTCATTGTTGATTTTTGGTTCACCGGATGTGGGTATTGTGAGATATTAAATAAGACGATGGAAACGATCATTAAAAAGTACGAAAACAATAAAAATATTGTCTTTTTAACCATTTCATCTGACAGCGACAAAAAGAGATGGTTAACAAGTGTCTCAACGGGCTTGTATACCTCTCCAGGTACAATTAATTTATATACGAATGGACTAGGATTGGGACACCCAATTATAAAACATTATGGTTTTTATAGTGCTCCACAACAATTAATCATTGATAAAGATGGCATGTTAATTACAGCACACCCCCTTCGTCCAGATATGAGTTTAGAGGCTATGAAAAATTTTACTCAAATCATTGATAAGTATCTTAGTAAGGTCCCGAGATAGGGCGTATTGACATTCTGAATAATATTTAGTAGCAATTTTTACAGGCTGAAGCGGTTCTTGTCTGGATTTGTTTAAGTCCATATTTATATAATAATAAGTTAAACCCTAAGCTAAATATAATTGTAAAAATAGAACCGTTAACCAAAAGCCCTTAATTGGGACTTTACAACCTACATATGCATCACTATAAAAAATTTTTACTGCTCATCGCAATTGTTTTCATGATCAGCTCATTGAAAGCGCAAAGCTATAGTTTTAACATTAAAGGTACGGTCGATTCCACTATAGTGAACTATTTTAAGAACAAAAGTATCCAGATCAAGCTCTACGATCCGCTGAAAAATTTGCTGGGAGGGGAAGTGATCACTGTTTTATTGGATTCAAAAAGAAGATTCAATGTAAATGTGAAGTCTGCTTCAGTATTAACTTATGCTTCGTTTTGGCTTGTAAATGAGGTGAATAATAGAATTGGGCTAGGTACTTTACTGCCATTGACCTTTCCATCGAGGCCTCACCGCGCAGCAGAATATTACTTGTTTGAAAATGGTGATGATGTTACTATGGATGTTGGAGAGAAAGGGTATCTTCTTTTTTCTGGAAAAGGCGCAGAAAAATTAAACTGCCAATTCGATATTTATAATATTGAAGGGGGATCAAAAGCTGTACGGAATAGATGGATTAGACTAGAAAATGCTAAAGACTATGATAAAGCATTTAAATTAAATGCTGAGGAATTAAGTTTAATGACAAAATTACGTTTAAAGTTATTGGAAAGCTATAAGGGTGAATTTAGTGAATCGATATACAATAGAATTTACTTAGATGCGATTGGCAACGCTGGTTTATGGGGATTAACTGAAAAAACTAACTTATTAGTGTATGGTCGTGATGAAGCTGCATTGACTGCGTTTAGAAATTTAAATAAAATGCGTGCTGATCAGGAACTGGAATTGACTGTTGATTCAAATTTTATACCTCATTCTGCCTATTATCCAGAATATATCTTTGAAAAAGAATGGAACATACAGCGGTTGTACGCTAAGGATGCTGTGACTGGAGATTCATTTGTAGGGATGTATGATGTTCTACAACAAAAATATCAGGGTGCCTTAAGAGATCAATTACTCATGATATGTATCAGTAAATTGAATCGTTTTTTTTCAGCTGAAATTCAATCGAGTTTAGGATTAGTGATGAAATCCATAACTGACCCTGCTTATAAAAAAACATTGATAGCCTGGCAAAAGAAACAAAATGAAGTCTTTCCATTTGAACTACAAGATACATCAGGTCATATTCGTAAATTAAGTGATTATAAAGGTAAATTAGTCGTTGTAGATTTTTGGTTCACCGGATGTGCGTATTGTGAGATATTAAATAAGACTATGGAAACGATCATTAAAAAGTACGAAAACAATAAAAATATTGTCTTTTTAACCATCTCTTCCGACAGCGACAAAAAGACATGGTTAACAAGTATCTTAACGGGCAAGTATACTTCTCCAGGTACAATTAATTTATATACGAATGGACTAGGATTGGGACATCCAATTATAAAACATTATGATTTTTATAGTGCTCCACAACAATTAATCATTGATAAAGATGGAATGTTAATTACAGCACACCCCCCTCGTCCGGATGCGAGTTTAGATCGTATGAAAAATTTTACTCAAATCATTGATAAGTATCTTAACGGTTTAAATTAATGATTTAAAGCTTTTTGAAGTAGCTACCATAAATGATTTTGCGGGTGAAGTAGTGTACAGATTAAGAAATATCTTATTTTCAGAAAACAGGGCTAGCCGATTACTGCAATGCCCCCATAAAGTGTCTAACTTTATGGGGGCATTGCAGTATCATCTGACCCATAGCTTTTGCTCCATACTTCCGATGCCCCCGCTCATATTTGACCCTTCGAGTTTTAAAGTATAAGCCCCTGGTTTATCTGCAGTGTAAAAGGAGAATGTTCCTTTTCCATTCTTATCTGTAACTATGTTTGGTGCCCAGTAAATGGTTGAGCGAATATCAAAACCTCCATCATTATTTTTCATGTTATATTTTGGTGAATAGAATTGGACATTGGAACTAAACACCATAGGTTTATAAAGAAATACACCGGTTGTTTTCTTTAAATAAGGTCCCTGGCCACCGTATGTAGTAACCTCTATAAAAGAATTATAAGCGAGTTCCGCCATTGGATTCATAAAAGCTTGTGCATAATTGCTCACGTATTTTGCAGAATTCATGACTTCGATTCCCTTAATATCCTCGGCAGTATAATAATCCAGGAAGTATTGAAAATACTCCTTGTATTCCTCTATGCCTCCTTCTGGTTTTGAAAAGTCTATATCTACCCCGTCAATAATCAGATGGACACGTTGACTATAGATAAAATATAGATTACGTTGCTTACCATAGCCAAGACTAAATCCTTTAATGTTTTTCCAAAGTAGATCTCCAAGAGTTGTTTTACCGGCTTTTTGTAACTCCTGTTCGTTTAGGGCGAAGTCTGAACCGCCGTCTTCATTTAGATTTTTAGAATCTCTGATAAATTTAATGCCTTTTATTTTTACTTCTTTAAGCATATTGGGGTTCACTACTTTCTCATATTCATTATGGTAAGTAATTGTCTTACTCACCATATTCATTTGACCGCTGTCAATGTTTAAATACCAGGGGATGATTCGATCTTTAATCGGATTTAACAGCGGTGGTTTGAATTCATTAATCTCTATGCCCACATTGAAACTCTTCCCATTTTTATTTCTGCTTTGAATGAGATAAACAGCGGTATCAATAGGGAAAATTCTAGTGAAATTGAATTTACCTTCCTGATTTGTGACGGTATCCCGAACAAATGATGGTTTTTTAGAAAGGAGAATTACTTTGGAGTTGTTTACGGGTTTGTTAAAGAAATTGAGTACCCTGCCATTTATGGAGAAACTCTTTTCAGCGGAGATTTGCATAGGTTTTTGCGTACCAAATATGCTATCCCAATCATAATTTACCCATCCTTGAACCAGTAAGAGGTTGTCTAGATCTGTCCATACTTTCTCTGTTGTAACTGCAGGGAAATAATATCCTGGACTTTCTACTTTGCTCTTTAAATTGGAAGTCAAGAAAATATCTGATTTTAAAGAACGATCCAGACTATCGCTTTTTACTTGTGCATCATCTGTTACTGCAATGGAAAAACTGCCACTAACCGGAGCTCCGGATTTATCGGTTACCACAATGTCGAAACCTACACTATCTCTTTTTGTGTAGGATTGTTTATTTGGAGTCAGTTTAACGCGTAGATAATCATTATGGTCGATGAAAACAATGCGTTCACTTACAACTTGCCTGGTGCTATTGAGTAAGGTAAGCCGTGATACACCAGTAGGAAAGACTGATTTACTTACTTTAGTAGTGTATTGTGGTTTGCTCATCTTAAATACAGCACCATAGTTTGGAATTCCGTTAGACTGACCTATTAAAAAGTAAATTTTGTTGATACTTAATAAATCGGGACTTAGGTTAACTGTAACGTCTAAAGAATCTTTATTGAAACCATTAGTCACACTAAGCACCAATCCTGAGGGTTTTACGGCAGGCAGGGGATATGATTTAGAGTAAGTTCCATTGGAGAACTTAATTTTAGCTGTATAGATTTCACCTACCTGAGTATGCAAGTTCACTTTTCCGATACCAAGCTGGTTACTTACAAAAGAAGCTACGACTTCTTGCTTGCTGTTGAATATTTCGCCTGAAACTGGTTTCCCTTTTCCATTTTCTGTAATTGCTTTAAATGCCACTTTAGAATCAATACCGCCAATTAATGAACCGCTTTCTGGCAGGAATTGTAAATCAACAAGATCATCTCCATTATAGAGGATTGGAATTCTGTATTCGGCCGTGTGGGCATTGTTTTTTAGCGGTTGAACGGAAAGTGTTAACTGATTGGCATTAGCCTTTTCCGGGATGCTAAAATTAAAATCCACACTGCCGTTTACCGATGTTTTCAGGTTATCTTTATACCATACTTTGGTACCTTCGGTAACTTTAAGCTGAAGATCTGTTGAAGCTAGTGGTTGTAAGTCTATTGTTTTAAGTTGCAAGTCAATAACTGCTCGAGCTTTTCCTACAGCAGGGCTGGCCGCTATTTTTGAATTGATGAGTAAGTCCTGGGCATCTGGTGAACCAATATAAAACTGTTTCTTGAATATATAATGCTCATCAAAATTTCGCATCCAATTGCTGTATGCGCGAATGGTATAAGCTCCTTGTTGAAAATCATCTCTGATAAGTGGAATATTGCCTATTCCAAGCCCCATAAAGATAGAAATCATAATTCGTTTGACCACCTGATTCCGGTCGTCCGCAATTTCTACATAGACAATCCCACTTTTTTTTGCAGGCGATAAATAACCAGCGTCGAATAAATAGGTTTTAAGCCATAAGGTATCGCCAGGTGCATAATAAGGTTTATCCATATGCAGGTAGATCTTTTCCATTGCATTAGTCTCGGCAGACTTGTTCATTCGGCCGAGTATCTCCTGAACGGCTTCCCTGGCTTCACTTTGAGCTGAAACGGTTGAAATTTGTAATAAAAAGTAAAATAAAAGCAGACCAATTGATAAGGTTTTCATGTATATGTTTTGGTTTCCAAAGAAAAATCTCCTTATCTAAATTATACTATTTTTTAATTCCTTTCAACTGATTAAGCAGATATGCTAATTTCGCATACTATTAAGGTATTATTTGATAGTCAACACAAAATATATCTTTTGTGTAAAGGCTGAGGAGCTAGTTAAATGCCGGCCTTCGGGCAGAGTGGTTTATTTTGTATCTTTAAAGCGGAAATGACTAAACCTATTAACCTTCATAAAATAGCCATGCGAGTATTATTAACCGTAATGCTCAGCTGCTTTTTCATGCGCTCATTTGCCCAATTATCCTTTGATCATCTATCGGTAACCAATGGACTGTCTCAAAGTACAGTATTATCTATCTGCAAAGACAGCAGGGGATACATGTGGTTTGGTACCCGTGATTGTCTGAACCGTTATGATGGAAGAGGGGTTAAAATTTATCATTCAGATCCTGGTGATCCTTCAACAATCAGCTCCGAAGATTACATCTATGCACTTTTAGAAGATAAAAAGCAAAACTTATGGATCGGTACTCAAAACGGATTGAATAGGTATATCCCCGAGAAAGATGCTTTTGAACGCATCCCTTATGATCTTAAAGATCCGAATAGCATCAGTGACAAGATTGTACTATCAATGTTTGCCGATAGCAAAGGAAGAGTCTGGTTTGGTACCAATCTGGGTTTAAGTATGTTGGAGAATGCTGCTTCGAGGAAGTTTAAAAAGTTTTTTCAAAAAGATGGGCTCGCAGGAAATTCTATATATGCAGTTTTTGAAGATAGTAAAGGTGGTATTTGGATAGGTACTACAGAAGGGCTGACCCGGATGAGCTTAAAAAATGGCAAATACACATTTACTACATTTCGTAACAATCCTACGGATCATAGGAGCATAAGTGGAAATTTTATAAGAACCATCGCTGAGGATAAACAAGGAAGAATATGGATAGGAACAGACAATGATGGATTAAATCTCTTTGTGCCGGAAACACAGTCTTTTCTTCGTTTTAAATATAGTCTTGCCGATACCTATGGTATAAGTAACAATATTGTCCGTAAAATAACAGTAAGTAAAAAGGGTGAGCTATGGGTTGCTACCATGAACGGGCTGAATATTTTAGACCCTCATACCTTTCGATTTACCAGCTTTAAGCACGATTCGGATAACCGTAAGAGCTTAAGTGATAACTCTATTAAAGATATTTACGAAGACAACCAAGGTTCTGTATGGGTAGGCACTATGTTTGGCGGCGTAAATGTAACACACAGCAATACCATTCCTTTCATGGTATATAAATACAGTAAATATCGGAATAGCATTAGTAGCGATATTATAAGTGTGATTGCCGGAGATGAAAAAGAAAACCTGTGGATTGGTACCGAAGGGCAGGGACTTAATTATTTCAATACCAAAACCGGCGAATTTAAAAAGTATGTGAATGATCCACGTGATCCGGGTAGCTTAGGTAACAATACCATTAAGGCTATATTTAAAGATAGTAAGAACCGGATTTGGGTAGGCTTGTTTCAGGGTGGACTTGAGCTTTTTAATCCCGTTACGGGAAAGTTCAAACACTATACTCATGATGCTGATAATCCCAATTCTTTAAGCTATGGTTATGTGAGTAGTATTGCTGAAGATGCTGAGGGACGTTTATTGATTGGGACCTCATCAAAAGGATTAAATGTATTTGATCCGCAACTGGAGCGCTTTTCGGTGATTAGTGATCTTCCAGGCTCAAAACCTCGGTTAAGCAGTAGTTACATTCGTTTAGCTTATACCGATTCAAAGAAAAACTTATGGGTAGGTACGCCTAGAGGACTTAATTTACTTAACTATCAAAGCTCGCAGTTTAAGCATTTCTTTAAAAGTAAGGATAAGGATAGTCTGAGATCCAGTCAGATTAATTGTGTCAAAGAGGATCATTTGCATAATATTTGGATAGGATCTTTGCGAGGTGGACTTAGTCTTTTTCATCCTAAAACCAATTCTTTTACTACCTATACCAAAGCAGACGGTATGGCTAGTGATAATATTATTGATATTTTAGAGGATAATGAGGGGAACTTGTGGTTGAGTACAGACCGTGGCTTGACTAAGTTTGATAAGCAACGGAAGTTCTTTAAAAACTATAACATTACGGACGGCTTACCGGCTAATGAATTCAATTTTAACTCGGCTTACAAGGATAAAAGTGGAAAGCTTTATTTTGGTAGTTACAATGGATTAGTGACTTTTACACCCCGTGATATTAAGGAGAATACTTATGTGCCGAAAGTTGTATTTTCCGGTTTAAAATTATTTAACAAACCGGTCGCTATCAATGGCCCGGATCATTTGTTAAAAGAGGACATTAGCTTCACCAAAGAGATTACATTTTCGGCAGGGCAGAATATTTTTACCATTGATTTCTTGGCATTAAGCTACATACAGCCACAGCGTAACAAGTATGCCTATAAGTTGGAAGGCTTTGAAAAGGACTGGAATTATGTAAGCATTCCATCAGCAACCTATACCAACCTGCCATCCGGTAAGTATAGGTTTTTAGTAAAGGGGAGTAATAATGATGGCCTTTGGAACGATAAGCCAGCCAGTCTGGAGATTCGTATTTTACCCCCGGTATGGCGTACCTGGTGGGCATACCTGCTCTATTTTATTGCAGGTACTGTACTACTTTATTTCGTATTGCGCTTTACCCGTAGACAACAGAGACTGGAATCGGAGTTGTATTATGAACATCTGAACAACGAGCGGCAGCAGGAGCTCTACCAGATGAAGCTCGATTTCTTTACCCGGATATCTCACGAAATCCGTACACCACTTACCTTGATCTTTGCACCACTTGAAAAGCTAATCAAACTAACCAAGGAAAACAATACAGTTAACCAACAGTTGGTAGGGATTAAGAGGAATACAGACAGGTTGCTGCGGTTGATTAGTGAATTGCTGGACTTTAGGAAGATCGAAACAGGACATGCCAAATTGCAGGTTTCGGAGCATGAGCTGGTTGCCTTTTGTCGCAACATTTATGATGCTTACAAGAGTTTGGCCGAGATTAAAAATATAGATTATAGCTTTAGCTGTACTGAACCGCAAATCCCGGTATATTTTGATGTCAGCCAGATGGAGAAAGTGTTTTATAACATCCTTTCCAATGCGTTTAAATATACCCCTGATGGGGGTAAAATAAGCTTTTCTGTTCGTTTGGAAAAGGAGCAGGTAAAGGTGGTGATTGCTGATACCGGTATAGGTATCCCTGCAGCAGCACAAGAAAAGATATTTACCAATTTTTATCAGGTGAAATCGGATGCTGTTACAGCCGAAGGTTGGGGGATTGGTTTGGCATTGGTTAAAAATATTGTAGATCTGCATAAAGGAGAGATCTCGGTTTCCAGCGTGCCTGCTATCAATGGAAAAGACGGTGGAACGAGTTTGACTGTTGCCATTTTACTGGGCAGAGCTCATTTTACTGACGACGAAATGCTGAACCCGGATGTGGTTATGAAGGCTGTTGGCGACATTTCTATATCAACGGTAGCCGAAGCTGATGAGGAAAGGGAGTCTGTAGCCGGAGAGAAAAAATATACCATTCTGGTTGTAGAGGATAATGACGAATTAAGAGGATTTATTGTACAATCGTTGCAGAATACTTATCACATTCTGGAAGCAGTTAATGGATTAGAGGGCTGGGAAATAGCCATAACGCATGTTCCTGACGTGATTGTTAGTGATGTGACGATGCCTGAGTTGAACGGCCTGGAACTTTGTATCAGATTAAAAAAGGAAGAAAGAACCAATCACATCCCGGTAATCATGCTTACCGCCATGGCATCACAGCTACACCAGGTTAATGGATTAGAGGCTGGAGCTAACATTTACATTACTAAACCTTTCAGTATTCAGGTTTTGGAACTGAGTGTACGTAATATTTTACAGGGGCGCGAAGAGCTTAAGCAGAAATACATGCGTCAGGTGATGCTGACCCCAAGGAAGCTTGAAACCGAATCACCTGAGGAGAAGTTTTTAAATAGGCTGATGCTTTTAATTGAGGAGAATATGGAAGATCCTGATTTTAATGTAGGTAGCCTGGTTGATAATATTGGGATGAGTCAGACTGTACTGTACAAAAAGATCAAAGCCATCACGGGTTTATCTATCACAGATTTTATCAAATCTCAGCGATTAAAAAGGGCAGCCCAGCTATTGTCTGAAAATAAATTGAATATTGCTGAAGTCGCTTACTCTGTTGGTTTTAATGATAGAAAGTATTTTAGTAAAGAGTTTCGTAAACAATTTGGGGTAGCCCCATCAGACTATCATCAAAAAACAGATTAGACCCCCCTTTTGAACTGATTTGTCGCCTTTTTTAGACAGATTAAAATGAATATTTGAATCTTGTATGAACCACTATTTCAGAAAAGACCAAATATGAGCCGTTTGTTTTTCTTTTTTTTATTTGTTTGCTGTCAATCTATAGGCAGCTATGCACAAATACAAACCGACATTTGTGAAAATAGCGTACCAAATAATTGGAGCACCATTAATGGCAGGTTATCTATTACCACTGACCACTTTAAATTAGGTGAAGAGGCCATAAAGTGGGACTGGATAACTGCCGGGAAAAGTGTATTGAAAATTCAGAACTCTGCTTTCAAAGCTGTTGCGGCAAATCCAAGAAGCACCTTTGTAGTATGGATATATAATGAAACACCTGTAAATGATAGGTTGGTATTTAAATTTGGAACTAATGACAAAACAGCCTGTAGCTTTGATTTTAAACTTAATTTTAAAGGGTGGCGAACGGCTTGGGTAATGTATCACAGAGATATGGTGGGCAGGCCTCAGGCGGACATGGATCTGTTGACTATAGCTGCACCTGCAACTATCAAAAAGGGGAGCTTGTTTATTGATCAGTTGATGTATGATGTAACCATCAATCCACGCTCACCAATGCGAGATGAGCAATTGCCTTTTATCAATCCGGATGCAGATAAAGCTGCGAATGCCCATTGGACCTCATTGTATTTGTTTAATAAAACGCCCCAGTACCTGCCATTGCAAGCAAAATTAGGGGAGGTTGATCGGGTTGATCTGGATCAGATCAGTCAAAGGTTTAAGGAACAGATACTTCCTTCAGAAAAAAATCCCGGAAAAAATACACTGCAAAATATTGAAAAGGCCTTTAGCTATTGGAACATCAGCAGGAATGGTGATCGAATAACAGGGAGACCAGTTTATTCTATGAATGATGTAGAGTTGGTGTCTTTGTCGCCAGACGAGGGCGTGAAAGAAGCCAACCGCTTATCAGGTATAAAAGCCTATACGCAATTGATGTTACAGGTTGCTCAGGCTTACCATACTTCTCCGGAAATTGCAGATAAACAAAGAATGGAGCAGATTTTTATGGACTTGCTTGATCATCTTGAAGATCAAGGTTGGGCTTTTGGTAGTGGTATGGGTGCATTGCATCATCATGGTTATAACCTTGGAGGCTACTATCCGGCCTGTTTGCTGATGAAAGATGTTATTAAAAAGCATAATAAGCTAGACCGTACATTTAAAAGTATGGCCTGGTTTAGCGGATTGGGGCGTACTTTACAACTCCCTGATCAATTGCCGGCTTCTAATATTGACGTATTCAATACCCTACTGGAGAGCATGCTGTCGGCTATTTTAATAATGGATGATTCTCCAAAAAAACTACAGTACCTGCATAGTTTCTCGAACTGGCTATCTAAAAATATAGAACCTGATCACACTATTGAGGGGGCTTTTAAACCTGATGGAGCAGTTTTTCATCATGGTAATCTTTACCCGGCTTATGGTATTGGTGGTTATACCGGTATTGCGCCAATCGTATATGCACTTAGCGGAACTTCATTTAGGGTTGAGCAGTATGCCCATGAAAGTTTACGAAATAGTTTGTTAATGATCCACTATTATACCAATCCTTATAAATGGCCAATTAGTGTGTCTGGTCGTCATCCGACAGGAAACTGGCGTATTCCAGATGTCCCTTATGCTTATATGGCTATGGCCGGAACGCCTGATGGGAGCTCAAAAACAGATACGCTAATGGCATCAATATACCTTAAACTAAACGGAAGTAAGCAGAATAAATGGACTGCGGTTTTTAAAAATAGCCAGATCAAACCCATAGGTTATACCAATGGTCACTGGAACCTTAATTATGGTTTGTTTGATATACACCGTCGTCAGGATTGGTTGCTCACTATACGCAGTCATAATCGGTATTTTATTAGTAATGAATCATATCCAGGTGCAAATATGTACGGTCGATATATTGCCTATGGACAGCTGGAAGTACTGTATCCGGATACTAAAGCTGATGATGGCAGCAATTTTAAAGATGAGGGTTGGGACTGGAACAACATTCCGGGGACCACAACCTTGCATCTGCCTCTAAATAAGTTGAGAGCAAACATTATCAATGCTGATGATTATAGTGGAATAGAAGAAATGCTGATCTCGGACGAGCGTTTTGCAGGTGGTACAACATTTAATAAACAGGGTATGTTTGCCATGAAACTGCATGGTCATGATAAATATGATATGGGTAGTTTTAGGGCTATTAAATCATGGTTTATGTTTGATAACCTGGTGGTAAGTTTGGGCTCCGGCATTCAAAATACCATAGCTGCCTATCCTACAGAAACTACATTATTCCAAAATTATTTGAAAGATTCAACTGATGTGCTCACTATAAATGGTGCAGCAGTAAATTCATTTCCATACACAAAAAAGGGAGAAGCTGGAAAGTCCTTAACGATTATTGACAACCGAAATATTGGTTATTATATTCCAAATGCAGGAAATACGTTGTTAACGAAAGCAACGCAGGTTTCTCGTGATCAAAAGGATAGCCGTAAAACTACCGGTAACTTTGCTAAGTTGATCTTGCAACATGGAAATGCACCTATAAACGCTGGGTACGAGTATGCTATGTTGATAAAAACGAATAAACAAGCGCTGGAAACTTTAGCTTTGTCGCAGGAAAGCACTAAACCTTTATACAAAGTCTTGCAAAAGGATAGTGCTGCGCATATTGTATGGTATGCTCCACAACAGATTACCGCACTCGCTGTTTTTGGAAGTAACAACAAACTCTCGGATTCTTTACTAATGGGTAATAACAGACCATGCTTGCTAATGTACCAACAAAAGGAAAAGCAGTTGTCTATGTCGGTTACCGATCCTGATCTTGCCTTTTATGAAGGGCCTGATGATAGTCCGCTAACGGCGGATGGTAAAAGAAAAGAAGTGAGCATTTACTCCCGTAAATGGTACCGTTCACCGGCTAAACCATCAATTGTAGAACTGTTGATAAAAGGCAACTGGGAAGTGAAAACAGGTAAAGATGATTTGAAGGTAACCTTGCAGTCTGATGGGAATACAATGGTTAGTGTAAAATGCGCAGACGGGGTAGCTTCAAAAATTGAATTGTTTAAAAGAAAGTAAAAGGAGAATATAAAATGAAGAATACGATCTTATGTGCTTTACTGGTCATATTTTCAGTAAGTACTGCAGGGGCACAAAGTAAGATATCAAACAAGCCCAATGTTATTGTTATTGTTAGTGATGATGCAGGGTATGTTGACTTTGGGTGTTACGGAGGTAAACAAATTCCAACACCAAATATTGATGCTATAGCCCGTCAGGGGATTCGTTTTACTGATGCATATGTGTCAGCCTCGGTATGTGCACCTTCCAGAGCAGGTATTTTAACAGGCCGCTATCAGCAGCGTTTTGGTTTTGAACACAATACTTCTGATTTAGTTGCCCCAGGGTATAAAATTACTGATGTAGGTATGGATCCTTCTGAGCAAACGATTGGTAATGAGATGCAAGCCAATGGTTATAAAACCATCGCCATCGGTAAGTGGCATCAGGGGGATGAGCCAAAGCATTTTCCCCTAAAACGTGGCTTTGATGAATTTTATGGTTTTACCGGCGGACATAGAGATTTCTTTGCCTACAAGGGCAAACGGACTAACGAACATGCTTTGTATAACAATAATGAGATTGTTCCGGAAAGTAAGATCACTTATCTAACGGATATGTTTACGGATAAGGCAACCAGCTTTATCGCGGAGAATAAGGATAAACCCTTTTTCATGTATCTGGCCTATAATGCTGTTCATACACCGATGAATGCAAAGAAAGATTTGATGGAACGTTACGCAGCTATTCCTGATACTGGTAGGAGAGCTTATGCAGCAATGATGACTTCTTTGGATGATGGTGTGGGCCGTGTATTGGCTACCATCAAACAGTATAATCTGGATAAGAATACCCTAATCATCTTTGTGAATGACAATGGTGGCGCTACGGTAAATTCATCTGACAACGGACCATTGAGGGGAATGAAAGGATCAAAATGGGAAGGTGGTATCCGCGTAGCAATGATGATGAAATGGCCCGGACATATTGCTGAAAATAAAACCTATAGCCTTCCTGTAAGTGCATTGGATATATTACCCACATCAATTGCTGCGGGTAATGGTAAACAGAAGGGTAGTAAGAAACTAGATGGGGTAAATTTATTGCCATACTTAAGTGGACGGGATAAGAAATCTCCGCACGAGGCTCTTTACTGGAGAAGAGGAGTTGCTGCGGCCATGAGAGAAAACAACTGGAAACTGATCCGTGTAAAGGATAATGTGTTGTTGTTCGATCTGAACAAAGATATTTCTGAAACTACCAATTTGGCCGCTAAATACCCGGCTAAGATAAAAGAAATGTTGGCTAAACTTGCCCAATGGGAAAAAGGCCTGGATACCCCACATTGGACCAGCCCTTATGGAGATCAGAACCAGATCATGAAACACCGCATGGAAACTACAGGTCGTGAGATGGAAAGAATGTATCCTTAACAAAATAAACCAACTAAATTTATAGCTCAATGAAGAGAATATTGTTAATAACTGCACTGGTCTTGAGTATGCTGATACCGAGATTAACAATGGCACAGTCTGGTGATGCTGCCGGATTAATTATGCAAAGAATTGTATTGGATCTTAAAAAGCCACTACGATTTATAGATAAAGCCGCAGAAAAGAACCTGGCTACCTTGCAGGCTAATGGAAGCTGGAAGGATATTGATTATAAAGTTACAACGATTACCAATTGGCAGCCAGGTGAGCATTTATTAAGGTTAGAAAGCCTTGCTCAGGCATATATAACAAAAGATAGCCGTTATTATAGCAGCGATCAGGCATATGATGCCATTACCCGTGCACTTAAGTATTGGTACGATCAGGATCCGAAAAGTAGCAACTGGTGGCATAATGAAATTGCTACCCCTCAGGCTTTAGGCGAAATACTGATTCTGCTCCGCAATGGCGAAAACAGAATACCTGCTGATTTAGAGGCTTTGTTAATTGAAAGAATGAAGCGTGGAGATCCTGAAAAACAAACAGGAGCCAATAAGACAGATATCGCTCTGCATTATTTTTATAGGGCTTTGCTTACCAATAATGAAGCTTTATTGGCTACTTCAACTGCTGAACTATTTGATCCGATTAAGTTTGTTCACTACAAAGAGGGTTTGCAGTATGATTATTCTTATTTGCAGCATGGTCCGCAGTTACAAATATCAAGTTATGGCGCGGTATTTATTACTGGGGTGTTGAAAATGATTAATTATGTGCAGGGAACGCCGTATGCAATCAATAAAGAGAAATTACAGATGTTTTCCAAGTATTACCGTGAGACTTACTTAAAAGCTATTAGGGGTAGTTATATGGATTTTAATGTTGAGGGCCGTGGGGTGAGCAGACCTAACATTTTAAGAAAGAATGGGGAGAAAAACAGGTTGGTTATTGCTGCTATGGTTGATCCGATGCATGCCGACGAGTGGAAAAGTGCAATTGCACGTACTGATAGCACTGAGGCACCCGATTATAAGATTGAACCACTACATAAACAATTCTGGATTGGGGACTATGTGATGCACCTTAGACCGGGCTATTCTTTTAACGTAAGAATGGTAAGTAACAGGACTAAGCGCAGTGAGTCGGGTAATAATGAGAATTTATTTGGTAGGTACCTGTCAGACGGAGCAACCAATATTCAGGTTCGGGGACCGGAATACTACAACATTATGCCGATTTGGGAATGGGACAAGATTCCGGGAACAACGACCAGAGATTATCAGGAGGATCGCCTTACTTCCAGATTCTGGGGGGAAGATGGAAGCAATGCATTTGCTGGTGGTGTTTCGGATGGTGTGTATGGTGCGAGCACTTATGCATTGAACTACGATAGTCTTTCTGCAAAAAAGGCATGGTTCTTTTTTGATCAGGAAATTGTATGTTTGGGGGCAGATATTCATAGTAATACACCAGAGCCGATTGTGACTACAATTAACCAAAGCTGGTTAAATGGTGATGTGCTAGGTTCTGCTATAAAAGGCAAGTTTGGGAAAGGGAAAATGGAGGTGTTTAAAAATGATCAACAAAACTGGATGTTACACGATGGGATTGGTTATGTATTTCCAGAAGCTGCTGATGTGAGTTTGAGTACAAATATCCAAAAAGGTAGCTGGTCCCGCATCAATAAAGCTCATCCAAAGGGAGAGCTTTCCGGTAGTGTTTTTAAGTTATGGATTAATCACGGTGTAAAACCCGAAGGCGCAAAATATGCTTATGTCGTTTTACCGGGTATTAAGAATACTACACCTTTAACTAATTTTAACAAATCTGGCATTAAGATTCTATCCAATACAGCACAAGTACAGGCAGTAAGTAATGAGCAATTAAATATGTTGCAAGCTGTTTTTTATGAGCCGGGTGTATTGAAAACATCAGATTATACCATTAAGTCGGATAAGGCCTGTGTGTTGTTAATTAAAGATCTGAATAGTAAGATGGTGATTTCTGTTGCAGACCCCTTACAAAAAGAAACAAATGCTATGATTAGCATTACAAATATTAAGGATGGAAGGACAACGGATTACCCGGTTAGTTTCCCTCAGCAAGCATTTGCCGGTTCAACGGTAACGCTTAAGTAAATTGAAATTGAGGGTAATAAAGGGTTAAAACAGCTATGTTAACTAATTATTACCCTCTTTTAAATTAATTAGTGCCCCTTTTTTTATTCTATTGATGCTCAAATTTGATTGAAGTAATCCCAGGGTTACAACGGAGTATACCAAATTTAAACTTATTGAAGTATGAGAAAAATTTACATGATTTTTATGTGCCTGTTTTTTGCCATTACAGCATCTGCCCAACAAACAAGAAAGGTAGATGGTAAGGTAACAGAACAAGGAAGCGGGATTCCCCTGATAGGCGTAAGTGTGCTGGTTAAAGGGAGTAAAGTGGGAGCGTCAACTGCTCAGGATGGAAAGTTCTCGATTATGATTCCTAAGACAGGAAATGCAACACTCGTTTTTACTTATATTGGTTATTTACAGAAAGAGATTATTGTTGGCGATAGATCAACGGTTAACGTAATTCTGGCCGAAGATAGCAAAACGCTGAGCGACGTAGTGGTGATTGGATATGGTACATCTAAGAAAGCGGATTTGGTGAGTTCGGTAGGTCAGGTAAACATGAAGGATATGCTAAATGCTCCGGTTCGTTCATTTGACGAGGCGCTGGCAGGAAGAGTTGCTGGTGTGCAGGTTACTTCCTCAGATGGTCAACCTGGATCGCAAGTAAGCATTGTAATAAGGGGAGCCAATTCTATTACTCAGGATAATTCACCCTTGTATGTTATAGATGGATTTCCAATAGAAGGGGCTAATAACAATGTGATCAATCCACAAGATATAGAATCTATGGATGTATTAAAGGATGCTGCAGCAACTGCAATATATGGAGCTCGTGGGGCTAATGGGGTAATTATGATCACCACAAAAAAAGGTAAAACAGGCAATCCCGTTATTACGCTTAGTACAACCCAGAGTTTTACAAATAATAATAAAAGAATGGATCTGATGAGTAGCTACGACTTTGTGAAATATCAGTTAGAACGTGATCCTGCCATTGGAACTGCGGCAAATCCTACACCAACTTATTATTTCTTAACCAGACCGGGTAAAACACTAGAAGATTACAAAAATGTAGCAGCTACAGATTGGCAGTCACCATTCTTTCAAACCGGAAGTTTACAGGATTATAACCTTGCGATAAGGGGTGGTAGTCAACAAACATTGTATTCAATTTCAGGCTCTGCAAATCAACAGGATGGTACGATTATTAATACCAGTTACAAACGTTACCAGGGAAGGATTACACTTGATCAAACATTAAGTAAATACCTTAAGGTTGGTATTAATGCCAACTACTCTTATCTTAAACAATCAGGTAATAGTGTAGGGGCATCTACAAATAGCGGCACAACTAATATCTTATATAGTGTATGGGGTTCTAGTCCTACTTCGTCGCTTTCGGAAACAGTGCCTATAGATGAAACCACTAACAATACTAATGATTATAAATATAATCCACTGCTCAATCAGAAGAACTTAATCAGGGATAACATAACGAGAAACATTAGTGCGAACACGTATGCTGAACTGACACTTTCTCCTACTTTGAAATTTCGTGCAACTGGGGTTTTAACAGACAATACGATAGTAGCCGAATCATTTAATAACTCTCTGTCTTACTATGGTAATCCCAAAACGAATCCTGGAATGACCAATGGTGTAAACGGTAGTATTCTTACAACTAAGTCGTTTAATTGGGCTAATGAGAATACATTAACCTGGAATAAAACCTATAATAAGATCCATAATCTGAACGTCTTAGCTGGTTTTACCCAACAGGGGAATACATCCAGTGCTTATGGCTTTGGCTCTAATTTCTTACCGAATGAATCTTTGGGCTTAAGTGGATTGGATGAAGGGATATCAAATCCTGCCTATACCAGGGCTGTAAGTTCTTTGTGGACGGCAGCGTCATTTTTGGGGCGTATAAAGTATAATTATAAGTCTAAATATTATGCAGAAGTCTCTTATCGTGCAGATGGATCATCTAAGTTTAGTGAAGAGCATCACTGGTCTTATTTTCCAGCAACGGCATTTGCATGGAGATTTAAACAGGAGGACTGGGCTAAAAATATTTCTGTCATTTCTGACGGTAAGTTGAGATTAAGTTATGGTCAGACTGGAAACAATCGGGTAGGGGATTTTTCTTACCTGTCTACCTCAGCATTGCCGGTAACACTATCTTATTCATTTAATGATACCTATGTTTCATCTGTGATACCAGGTTACAATATTAATGATACCAGGTATTACTTCATCGGTAATAAGGATCTAAAATGGGAAACAACTGACCAGTATAATGCGGGCTTAGATATCTCATTTTTTAAGAACCGGATAAACCTTACGGTTGATGCCTATCGGAAAATTACAAAAGATCTTTTGCTGGCAGCTGATATTCCCACATCTTCAGGTTACAATAGGGCATTTAAAAATATTGGAAAAGTACAAAATCAAGGACTGGAGTTTGCGTTTAATACGGTTAATATTGACCAGAAAAATTTTAAATGGACCAGTAGTTTTAATATCTCATTTAATCGTAATAAAGTCCTGGCTCTTGCAGAAAATCAGGAGGCCATTACTACGGCTGTAAGATGGGATAATAATTATCAGAATACCCCTGCTTATATAGCAAAAATAGGAAGGCCTTTAGGAGATATGTATGGGTTTGTATGGGATGGTAACTACCAGTACAGTGACTTCACTGTTACGAGTGGTGGAGCTTATCTCTTGAAAGATAATGTTCCTACAAACGGAAATGCTCGTGCACTGATACAGCCCGGTGATATTAAGTATAAAGATCTGAATAACGATGGTGTTGTAAATGCATCGGACTATACTATAATAGGAAATGGTTTGCCTGTACATATTGGCGGTTTTGGGAATAACTTCAGCTATAAAAACTTTGACTTGAATGTGTTCTTACAATGGTCTTATGGTAATGATATACAAAATACGAACAGGATGGTGTTTGAAGGAAATGGCTTAAACAAAACATACTTGCAACAGTTCGCCAGTTATAATGATAGGTGGTCGCCTGATAATCAAAATGCACCCAATTATAGGGTAAATGGATTTTTTGGTGGAGGTTACTCTTCTCGTACCGTAGAAGATGGTTCGTACCTAAGGATAAAAACAGTATCCTTTGGATACAACATACCAGCTAATTTGTTGAAAAAGGTGAAGGTTCAGTCCTTGAGAGTTTACGTGTCAGGTCAGAACTTATACACTTTCACAAAATATACTGGCCTTGACCCAGAAGTAAATAGTTATGCTTCAGCATTAACCGCAGGATTTGATTATAGTGCTTATCCCCGCGGCAGGACAATTGCTTTTGGCGCTAATCTGAGTTTTTAATTTTAAAAAAAGTAGTTTATGAAAAACATATTCATAATAGCAATATTGATCGGTCTTGGACTTAGCTCGTGTAAGAAGTTTTTAAATACAGTACCAACTGATTCATTAACAGAGAAGGAATATTACAATACGGAATCTAAATTGATAAGTGCACTTGCTGGTGTGTATCAACCTTTAGGGACCGCCGGAATATATGGTGACAATATGTTCGACCAATTGGGTGCGGCAACAGATGAAGGCTTTTATGCCAGGAGCGGACAGACGACCGGTGTTATGGTTTATAACTTTGATTACACAAATGCGGAGTTGAATAGTTTCTGGACTCAGCTATATCAAGGTATTGAAAGAGCAAATATTCTCATCAAAAACATCAATGTAGCTTCACTAGATGAAACAAAACGTGATGCAATATTAGGTGAAGCTTATTTTATGCGTGCATATTACCACTTCTTGTTGGTAAGTAACTTTGGAGACGTGCCATTAAAAACAGAACCTACGCCATCAGTTACTGATGTATTTGTAACCAGGACACCTGCAAAACAAGTGTATGCGCAAATACTTGCAGATATGGAGTTGGCTGAAGGTAAGGTGTATACATCTGATCAGCTTGGGTTTAGTGGAAGAGTTTCAAAAACAGTCGTTGAAGGTATTTTAGCCAGAGTTTGCTTAACAATGGCTGGTTTTCCTTTAAAAGATCAAAGTAAATATGCTGAAGCACTGAAATGGGCTACAAAGGTAAAAGATTCAGGATTGCATAGTTTGAACTCAAGTTATAGCCAGGTATTTATCAATGCACATCAGGATCGTTATGATGTGAAGGAGAGTATGTGGGAAGTTGAAAATAAGGGGAATGGATCTGATGGCTATGGTAATGCAAATCGTTTGGGAAATACAAATGGTATTGTCGCTACAGCTGACAATATAGTAGCCACAATAGGCTACAGCTATGGATTTATTAATACTACAGCTAAGCTATACAATTCTTATTCTGCTGGTGATTTAAGAAGGGATTGGGCCATTGGTCCTTATACCTATGGATTCAATACGGTCACAAATACAGTTTATAAGAACTATTTCACAGCATCCAATCTATATGGTCGTAATGCAGGCAAATGGAGAAGAGAATATGAAATTTCTGCGGTTAAAGGAAAAAATATTACACCTATAAATTTCCCTGTTTTAAGGTATTCTGATGTGTTACTCATGTTAGCGGAAGCAGAATTCCATGTTAATGGTGCAACTCCACTTGCTTATGAGGCGTTAAACCAGGTTAGAAGACGCGGTTTTGGTTTGAATCCTCAAACGCCCGTTACCTCGATATCTGTAGTAAGTGGTTTAACTTTAGCCACCGCTGGTAACACTGGTTATCTAACAGCAGGTGTAAATAACATTCCAGTGACCATTACTGGTGGCGGAGGTGCGGATGCGGCAGGAGAGGCATTAGTTGTTTATTCAGCTACGGCTTCGACAGCGAAGGTGACCGCATTAGCTTTAACAAAACCGGGAAAAGGTTATACAAGTGCACCAACGGTTACTATTGGTTCGGCCTGGACGGCCAGCACTATCTACGTAGTAGGAACACAAGTCTTTAATGGCAGTAATTTGTATACTGTTACAACAGCAGGGACCTCAACAGCTACCGCTCCTACACAAGCAAGTGGAGCTTCATCTGCTGCGGTAACAGGGGCGGTCTTTACTTATGCAGGAGCAAGAGCAACCGCTACCGCTACAATTGCAACCTCTGTGGTAGATTTTGCAGCATTGGATGACTTTCAGCAGGCAATAGAAGATGAGCGCGCAAGAGAACTTTGTTACGAGACTTTGAGAAGGCCGGATTTGATTCGTTGGGGGAAATGGGTGAAAACGATGAATGATTTAGGTTTAGATATGAAAGCCAATGCTGGTGCAACTTCTTATGGTGGATTAGCAGGATCAAGTATCACTGAGCGAAATTTGCTATACCCAATTCCTTCATCAGAAATATCTGTAAATAAAAACATGACACAAAATTCGGGCTGGTAATTGTATAAGAGCCATTAACCAATAAAAGAACTTATTTATGATCAATAGATATATAATAGTTACAGCAATTGCATTCACTTTTGCAAGCTGTAGTAAAGAAATAGAAGTAAAATCGCTTAATTTTGATGTTACCGCATCCAAAACCAACGGTGTGATTAGCAATACTTACACTACTTCAGATTCTTTGAATTTTGTTTTCAAGGGCAACCCTGACGTGATTACATTTTATTCCGGGGAAATTAGTCGACAGTATATTAATAAAGATAGAACATCTGCGGATGGAACGCCTGTTTTGCAGTTTACTTCGTTAAGGGCTAATGGAATGCAGCCAAATTCTCTGTCATTAATGGTGTCTTCTGATTTTAAGGGGATTGCATTAAAACCTGGTACAACAATTAGAGATACGGTTATTACGAATGCTAACATTGCAAATGCACAATGGTCAGATATTACTGATCAGGCAACTTTGTCGACCGGAGCAGCAACCACCTCAGGAGATATCAATCTATCTTCCTTTGCAAACTTAGGTAAGCCAGTATACATCGCGTTTAAATATGTAGCTACTGCAGGAACGATTCAAAATAAATGGACCATTACATTATTAACACTTACAAATAAGCTAGCAGATGAGTCAATTTATACGATAGGGAATCTGGGCGCGCCAAATACAGAAATTAAAAATTACAGTGCGATTACTTATAGTCCAGGTTGGTGGGTTTCTTATGATGAAACGAAAAACATGAATAAATATCCTTGGGTATTTACTGCAGGTACCAGCTTAGTCATTACTGGTGCCGCAACTGTAGGAGCGGCAACAGCTCCAACAGAAGCATGGGCAATCATGGGACCAATTAACTTAAAGAAAGTTAGTCCGGATGTTGGAGTAGGCCTTAAATCTATCTCCGCTAAATTGGAAAAATATCTATATAAATACCCATCAGTAACTCAGTCCGAACCAACTTTTGTAGCCTCAAATAATGTCGTTAATGGTTCTGCTACTGTAGTGAAAGCACTGTCAATAAAGGTAACTAAACCTTAATTTAAAAAGATAAATGCAGAAGGTACTAAAAGGTATTTTAATACTGATTTTCTTAGGTGGTTCCTTAGCTGCTCAAGAGGTTCGCGGACCAGGGGCGGATATGAAATGGTGGAAGGATGCTAAATTTGGCATGTTCGTGCATTGGGGACTTTATTCTGTCACTGCTGGGGAATGGAAAGGAAAACCATCAAAGGGGAATGAACATTTTATGTTATACGAGCGTATTCCTGTTAAGGAATACGCTAAAATAGCGGACGATTTTAATCCTGTTAAGTTTAATGCCGATGCCTGGGTTAAGCGTGCTAAAGATGCTGGGATGAAATACGTGGTGTTTACAAGTAAACATCATGACGGGTATGCCATGTACGACTCTAAGGCCAGTGACTATAACATTGGAAAGACTACAAAGTGGCATAGAGATCCAATAAAGGAACTTGCTGCTGCATGTAAAAAATATGGATTAAGACTAGGTCTATATTATTCGCTGGGCCGCGATTGGGAAGATCCTGATGTTCCAACAAACTGGCCCGAAAAAGCTGGGAGAAGTAATACCTGGGATTTTCCAAATGAAGATGGAAAGGTATTTGCCAGGTATTTTGAACGAAAAGTAAAACCACAGATTAAAGAGCTTTTAAGTAACTATGGTCCGATCGGTATCATTTGGTTTGATACCCCTGAGCTGATCAGTAAATCTGAAAGTCTGGAACTGGAACAGTTTATTCGGGGGCTTCAACCAAACTGCATTATTAACAGCCGCATAGGTAATGGACTGGGTGATTATCTAGTCTCGGAGCAGCAAATTTCAGCTACAAAGCTGTCGAAACCTTGGGAAGCTTGTATTACCATGAGTGGTAAGTGGAGTTATAACCGTTATGATAAAGCCTGGAAATCTCCGGAATTATTGATCAGGCAACTTGTTGAGATTGTGGGTAAGGGCGGGAACTTCTTGTTAAATGTAAATCCTGATGGGGCCGGTGAGTTTCCTGAACAGAGTATTCAAAATCTGCAAAGCATAGGGCAATGGATGAAGGTAAATCAGGAAGCAATTTATGGTACACAACCCTGGACGGTTACTAATGAGGTAGTTTCTGCAGCAACAGATGAAAAGCAAAAAAACGCCTCCGGATTGGTGGATACAGATAATGACAATACGGCTAAAACCACTAGTCCGGATATATACTTTACAAAAAAAGATCGGAGCATTTACGTTTATGCGCGCAGTTGGACTGCTCCCAATTTAATGGTTAAAAGCTTGAAAGCAGGAGCGGAGTCCATTAAGTCTATACAGCTTTTGGGTGCTAAAGACCGTATTGCATGGAAACAGGAAAGCAATCATTTATACATTGAAATGCCTAAAAAATTGCCTGCAGGAATACCTGTATACGTTTTTAAAGTAGATGTTATTTAACCTTTTTAGAAATCTTTTATATTCAAAAACACACAAATGAAATTAACCAATCTTAAAATGAAAAGACGCAACCTGTTGCTGGCATCAGCATTAGCAGTTTCTGTGACTGCATCATCATTCTTATTGCTCTCGCCAAAAACAGAATTGATTAAAAAAGATTTTACTGTTGCCGAAAAACAATATAGCCAAATGCTTAAAACGTCTAAGGATTTGACCCAATTCCCACGTACGACCAACACAGATGGGTCGGTAAAAACAACAGATATTTGGGACTGGACACAAGGCTTTTTTCCGGGAGGCTTATGGTATATCTATGAATATACGAAGAAGCCAGAGTGGAAAGCTGCGGCTACGAAGTGGACTGAGGCCCTTGAACAAGCACAATTTTTAACACAGCACCATGATGTAGGCTTTGTGATGTACTGTTCTTATGGTAATGCTTTAAGGTTTGAAAAAGACCCCAAAAAAATAGAACTATATCATAAGATCTTGATCCAATCGGCAGAGTCTGCATTGACCAGATTTGACCCTAAAGTGGGCTTGATAAAATCATGGAACCCTAAAATGTCATGGGATAAAAAGACCATGTGGCAATATCCGGTAATCATCGACAACATGATGAATCTGGAAATGCTTTGCTATGTTTCTAAATTAACCGGTAATCCTAAGTATAAGGATGTGGCAATAAGTCACGCTTTAAACACAATGAAGAATCATTTTAGACCTGATTTTAGTACTTATCACGTGGTAGACTACGCTCCAGATGGTACAGTGTTACACCAGCAAACCAATCAAGGTTATGCAGATAATTCAACATGGGCTAGAGGACAGGGATGGGCCATCTATGGTTTCACCATGATGTACAGAGAGACAAAAGACAAACGCTTTTTAGAAGCAGCAGAAAAAGCTGCAGATTTTTACATCAACCATCCTAATTTGCCAAAGGATAAAATTCCTTACTGGGATTTTAACGCCGAGCAAAAAGGTTATAACCCTGACTTTGACTATAATGCCAATAAATTATCCTACATCCCTCGCGATGCTTCGGCGGGATCGCTTGTTGCATCAGGGTTATTGGAGTTGAGTACTTTCGCTAAGGATGGTAAAAAATACTTTACTCAGGCTGAGCTGATGTTGAAATCATTGTCGGGTGATCAGTATCTAGCTAAACCTGGGACAAACTCTGGGTTTATCTTAAAGCATTCTGTAGGTAGTCTTCCTCATAAATCTGAAATTGACGTGCCTTTAATTTATGCAGATTATTATTTCTTAGAGGCGTTGTTGAGATACAACAAATTAAAGGGTTAAAATAACCATTCTCCTCAATCGCTGGATCTTTTGCCCTGAAAAAGGACAAAATTTCCTAGGCGCTTTCGGAGAAGGTAATTTTAATCTAAAGCAAGGTGGCCAGACATGTCTAAATGTTTGGCCACCTTTTTTTATGGGTATTTTTAGGGCTAATGTTATCTTAGCAAGGTATTAGGTGTTAATTAAAGCAATGAATAAACAAATTAGTGTATTTAATTGGAGTGGTGGCAAGGATAGTACCCTGGCCTTGCATCATATTCTACAAGATAAAAGTTTCGATGTTCGTTATTTATTGACTACAGTTAATGAAGCCTATAACCGGGTAAGTATGCACGGTGTAAGGGAAAGCTTGTTAATCGCTCAGGCCAAAAGTATAGGCATTCCATTGTATCAAATTCGTTTGCCCGAATCACCAGAGATGAAGGTTTATGAGGAATATATGCACAGACATTTGATGCAGCTTAAATCGGAGGGCATTACACATTCTATATTTGGGGATATATTTCTGGAAGATTTAAAAGCTTACAGGGAGGCTAAGTTGGCGGAAATTGGCATGAAAGCTGTTTTTCCACTTTGGCAAAGAGAAACTACAGAAATTTTAAAGGAATTTATTGGCCTCGGATATAAAACAATTGTTGTGTGTGCTAAAGAAGGTCTCGAGGATTTTTGTGGAAGAGTAATTGATGATAGTTTCATTGCAGATCTGCCGCCAGGTATAGATCCATGTGGGGAGAATGGGGAGTTCCATACTTTTGTCTTTGATGGGCCTATATTTAAAAAGCCTATAAACTTTACCATTGGAGAAAAGGTATTTAGAACTTATCCGTCTCCTGTAGGTGATGTGCTTGCCGGGTATTGGTACATTGACCTGATTTTAATAGGTAAATAAATCTACGAACCATCTGTTCAACTTAGTATAATGTAAAAATACCTGAGTATTTAGCCAATTTATGATTGGCTTAAAAAAGTAATTTAGGACCGCTAATACTTGCCATAATTTTTTAATACATGATGAAATACAAACCGCTTGCATTTATTGCATTGGTGTTTTTAGCGGATTCCGCTATTGCTCAGAACAAAAATATCTACCATAAAGGTTGGGTAGATTTTAATAAAAATGGGAAAATGGATGTTTTTGAAGATCCTTCAAAACCTATTGATGCCCGGGTAAAAGACTTATTAAGTCAGATGACCGTTGACGAAAAAACTTGTCAGACAGCCACATTATATGGCTATGGTAGGGTATTGAAAGATGAAATGCCAACTGCCGAATGGAAAACAAAGATCTGGAAAGATGGTATTGCAAATATAGATGAGGAGTTAAACAGTCTCCCATATAATAAAAAGGCTGTAACAGAATATTCTTTCCCTTTTAGCAAACATGCCAATGCCATCAATACCGTACAAAAATGGTTTGTGGAGGAAACGCGTTTGGGCATTCCTGTAGATTTTAGTAATGAAGGGATTCATGGCTTGTGCCACGATAGGGCTACTCCTTTTCCTGCTCCCGTAAATATTGGCAGCACATGGAATAAAAAACTGGTGTATCAGGCAGGAAGTATTGTAGGTCGAGAAGCCAGAGCTTTAGGCTATACCAATGTGTATGCACCAATACTTGATGTGGCTAGAGATCAACGTTGGGGCAGGGTAGTGGAATGTTATGCTGAAGATCCATTCCTGATTGCAGAGTTGGGCAAGCAAATGACATTAGGGATTCAGGACCAGGGGACCGCTGCTACATTAAAGCATTATGCTGTATATAGTGTGCCTAAAGGCGGACGGGATGGTCAGGCACGTACTGACCCACATGTGGCTCCAAGAGAAATGCACGAGATGTTTCTTTATCCATTTAGAAGGGTGATACAGGAAGCCAAGCCAATGGGGATCATGAGTAGCTATAACGATTGGAATGGAGAACCAATAACGGGAAGTTATTACTTCCTGACCGAGCTTTTGCGTAAACAATTTGGCTTTGATGGTTATGTGGTTTCGGATAGCGAGGCTGTAGAATTTCTTTCGGGTAAACATCATGTTGCTGAAGATTACAAAGAGGCCGTGAGACAGTCTATCCAGGCTGGATTGAATGTGCGTACGCACTTTACCATGCCCGAGAATTTTATACTTCCACTAAGGGAGCTGGTTAAAGAAGGTTCTATATCCATGAAGACGTTGGATGAACGCGTTGGTGATGTACTAAGAGTGAAATTTAAATTGGGTTTGTTTGACGATCCTTATGTAAAAGACCCTGCATCTTCCGATAAAAAGGTACACACCAAAGCCGATGAAGAACTGGCTGTACAGTTAAACAGAGAGTCAATGGTTTTACTTAAAAATGAAAAGAACCTGTTGCCCCTTGATGTTAACAAATACAAAAATATATTGGTTACCGGGCCATTGGCAACGGAAGTAGATTACACGACAAGTAGGTACGGACCATCTAATAATCCTATTACCTCTATTCTGGAAGGAATTAAAGCTTTTGTAGGCAAAACTGCAAAAGTAAATTATAGTAAAGGATGCGATGTGATTGATGCCAAATGGCCTGAAAGTGAGATTATCCCTACAGACCTTACAGCAGAAGAAAAGGCGCAGATCGATAAAGCAGTTGCTGATGCAAAAATGTCAGACATTGTAATTGCAGTAGTAGGTGAAACAGACGGTCAGGTTGGCGAAAGTAAATCACGGACGAGTTTAAACCTACCGGGTCGTCAGTTGCTATTGTTGCAGGCTTTACATGCAACTGGAAAACCTATCGTAATGGTGATGGTAAATGGTCGTCCTCTGACGATTAACTGGGAAAACCGTTATTTACCAGCAATCCTTCAAGCTGGATTCCCGGGACCATCGGCAGGGAAAGTGGTTGCAGAAACCTTGTTTGGTGAAAATAATCCTGGCGGTAAACTAACTATGACCTATCCAAAATCCATTGGTCAGATTGAGCTGAACTTCCCTTTTAAACCGGGTTCTCAAGCGGGACAGGGTAAAAATGATGATCCCAATGGAAATGGTAAAACTCGCGTGTTAGGAGCTTTATATCCTTTTGGATATGGATTAAGCTATACTACTTTTGAGTTCAATAACTTACAGCTAAGTCAAAATGAAATCCACCACCAAGCAGACATCCAAATCAGTGTTGATGTAAAAAATACCGGAGCACGCAAGGGCGATGAAGTCGTACAATTGTACCTTAAAGATGTGGTGAGTAGCGTAACAACTTATGAGTCAGTGCTTAGAGGGTTTGAAAGAGTAAGTCTTGCTCCTGGAGAAACCAAGACCGTAAAATTTGTCCTACACCCTGACGATTTAGCACTGCTAGATAAAAACATGAATTGGACAGTTGAGCCCGGTAAATTTCGGGTCATGATTGGCAATTCATCAGAAGACATCAGATTGAAAAAGGAATTTACCGTAATCAACTAAGGGTCTGCAAAGCTTAATTGTTATCCTGCTTGCTATGGTATTCCCGCTTAGGCATCATGCTTTCAGACAAAAATTACCTTCTCAGAAAAGACCTAGGAAATTTTGCCTTCTTCAGGCAAAAGATTCCAGTCTTTGATGAGAATGGTTATTTTTGAGCCTCAGCAGCAGCTTTCGCTTTCTTCTTAAAAAATCCTCTTAGCAAGAAATTGTGTTGAAGGGCTTCCAGGTTCTCATCCAGTTTCTTGCTACTTGTTTCCATATTGTGCATGATAACTTTAACCTGATCTGCAGTATTTTGATCGTTGATCAATAAACCCACTGCGTTATCTGTCTTATTAAACTTAGACGTTGCCTTATTCAGGTTTTCAGTCATTGCCGAAGCGGATTGTGCAGTTTTCTGCAGCTCATGTACTGCCTGTTGAAGTTGGGCAAACACGGCAGTATCAGTCATTAATTTATCCGCTAAGCCACCTTTGGTATTCAAGGTTTTGCTAAACGTATTCATTTGTTCCGCCATTCTGTTTGTCGACTCAGTTGTGGTTTTAAGATTTTCTACAATAGCTTTAAAGTTCTTAGCGATTTGCTCATCAGTAAGTAAAGCACCTACGGCGCCCTTTCCTTCAACAAGATTGCTGGCTAATACTTTAAAGTCTGAAGTCACATCAACCAGGTTTTTATTGTTGACCTGGAAAGTTTTCATAATATCATCAGTAGATAGTGTATTGGCTACCTGCAACTGATCACCATCTTCTACAAAAGGGAATTTCGGACTACCACCTGTAATGACAATAATTTTATTTCCAATCAATCCATCAGAGCTGATACCTGCTGATGCATTTTTATGGATGTATTTGTGGGCGTCCTCTTCAATATTCATAAATACCTGAACCTGCGAGATGCCATAGAACTGGATTTTTTTGATGGTACCGATTTTAACTCCCGAAAACCAAACATTGTTTCCGGCTTTTAAACCTTGTATATCATTGAAAACAGCATTTACAGAAAAGCTTTTTACAAATGCTTTTCTTTGGCTTCCTAAAGTGAATACCCCTAAAACGAATATGACTAAGCCAATGAGTATAAATACACCTACTGTTATCTGTTTACGGTTGTCTGTTACTTGCATATTTTTTTACTGAATAAAATTATAATCGTAAAAAGGTTTAACCCTTTTATCGTTTGTGTTAAATACTTCTTCAAATGTTCCAAGACGCTGGAATTGTCCGTCTAAAAGCATAGCGACTCTGTTGCCAACAGCTTTGGCACAGGTAAGATCATGGGTAATTACAATGGAACTGGTATGGAACCTTTCCTGAACCTGATTGATCAGGCTATTAATTTCCAGACAGGTGATCGGATCCAAACCTGCTGTCGGTTCATCATAAAGCATGATTTCCGGACGCAGGATAAGTGTACGTGCAATACCGATCCTTTTTCTTTGTCCACCTGATAATTCAGAAGGCATTTGATTAATTGTTTGCAATAAGCCTACGGCATCTAGCATTTCCTCAACAGCGAGGTTAACCTCTGCCTTGCTTAGGTTTCTTTGATTCCTTACCAATGGAAATTCAAGGTTTTGCCTTACCGTCATACTATCATATAACGCGCTATTCTGAAACGAGAAGCCTACTTTTAGCCTTAAAGCCAAGAGTTGCTTATAGGTAATCTGATCAACGTACTGGTTCAAAACTTTCACCTCACCTGCACCAGGCGTAAGTAAGCCTACTATGATTTTGATGAGTACAGATTTACCGGTACCCGATTTTCCCAGAACAACAAGGTTTTCACCTTTGTGCAGCTCAAGATCAACGCCCTTAAGCACATGGTAATTTCCAAAAGACTTATATAATCCTTTGATCTCTATTACTTTTTCGCTGCTTTTAAATGTTGGTTTTTCTTCCATTGTTAAAATTAGCTTCTAAATAGGCCAAAAAATTGTACTGAAACCACTTCTTCAATAAAAATAAGAAACATGGCAATAACTACGGCAGAGTTTGCGGCCTTACCCACACCTTCTGTTCCCTTTGATGAATTATAGCCCTGGTAACAGCCAACCATTCCGATGGTAAACCCAAAAAGAATTGCTTTAATGGTTGAGGCGGTAATATCAAGAAAGGTGATCTGCTCTAATGAAGATTGAAAAAAGGCGCGTGCACTTGTGCCTTCGCTCATGGATACATTAAGCAATGCCCCTAGCATTCCAACCATAGCCGTATAAAATGTAAGGATAGGGATGGTAATGGTAGCTGCCATCACGCGGGTAGAAACTAAAAATTTAAATGGATTTGTTGCCGAAACTTCCATTGCATCTATTTGTTCAGTAACTCGCATAGAACCCAATTCTGCACCTATGCTGGACCCTACTTTTCCGGCTGCAATAAGCCCTGTAAGCAAAGGAGCTAGCGTTCTTAACAAGGCAATTCCAACCAGTGAAGGAAGCCAGGAAGTCGCTCCAAACTCTGATAATGACGGACGCGATTGTTTGGTAAATACGACTCCGGTAATAAATCCTGTAGTAGAAATAAGCAAGGCCGAACGGTAACCAATTTCATAACACTGGCGAAACAGTTCTCTTGCCTCGTAGGGAGGTAGAAAACCCTCTTTAAAAAATCGGGTTATGAATTTATAAACATCATATAAAGTTAAAAACATACGTGCCAATTTGCCCGGGGCTTTAACTTCTGCGTTAGGTATGGATGGATTTTCAGCTTTGTTCTCCATGAATAAGGCTTAATATCATAATTATCTTAGTAGCGGTGCTTAAATGCAAAGGGTTGTGTATCATACATAAACGATGTTATCAAACCCTAAGCCATAATTTTGTAAAGTTAGTTCTTGCATTATAAATACAATGTAATTTTATGAGTGCTAAAGTACTTTTCTTTTATTTAGAATGATTATAAGATTGAGATGAAGTCATACCGGCGAAATAGTTGATAGGGATATCTTATTGTAACCGCTAAATAAAAATTATAAAATATCTTCTCTTGATTTGGAATAAATCTAAATAATAATCACCTTTGTATCAATCAATATTTATTAATGCAAAATTTAACCATTCAGTCTTCAGTCGATTTTGTTGAGGTGTTTAGCACTAAGGCAGGTGCAATCTATCAGTCTGATCAGGAAAATTGCTGGTATATTGATTTTGCAGGGAAACTCGCCCGTTTTGATTATCGCAATATCCTAAAGTTAAAGAAAGCTGTTTACCAGATTGATATCGAGGATTTGTTGCTCAATAATACAAAGTCTCCTGATGTAGAGATCCTTTTCATTTGTGCTTGTGATCATTGCTATGTTTTATCCTTAATTGAGATCATTGCTTTAAAGGAATTGCTACAAGGTACATTTGTGATGCTGGAGCTTAACCACATCATCTACGACCGTCTGCACCGTATAATCAGCTGATTACGCTGGAATTAGATTCTTTCCATATTAACCTTATTTTAACTATTGTGGATAGTTAGCCGTATTTTTGTATTAGAAAACAGGAACTTAATACATACAATATATGAAAGACATTATGCGTGTTAAGTGTTTACTCTCATCAGATGTGGAGACACTTATAAACCAGCAAATAAAAAAAGAAGCACATTCATCAGCAATTTATTTATCTATGGCTTCATGGTGTAATAGAAACGGTTATGATTTTTCTGCAAATTATTTCTTTGCACAGGCAGAAGAAGAGAGGTTGCATCAATTGAAATTCTTTAAGTATGTTTTAGATATGGGAGGTAACGCAGTTTCTCCGGAAATTACTCATATTAAAGCAGAGTATAATTCATTCCGTGAGGTTTTTGAAGAAGCCCTGGAGCAGGAGATTAGCGTAACACAGTCGATCAAGAACATTGCTGCCCGTTGCTATAAGGAGCAGGATTTTGTTACTATCGAATTTTTAAACTGGTTCTTTAAAGAACAAAGAGAAGAAGAATATAAAGCCAGAAGAGCGGTTGAGTTATTTGACATAATTGGTGAAGAGGGGACCGGCAGATGGCAGATCGACAAACATGTTGGTCAAATCACCTATAGCGAGGATTAAATACCAACATTGCCGGTTTTCCGGGAAGTATCTATATAAGGTACATACTTATGCGAAAAGCAAAACAGTATGTACCTTTTTTTGTTTATTGATTATCCTAGAGGCCATGTCAAAGAAAAAAGATAAAAAGAAAAAAAAGGATAAAAAGAAAAAGGAATGCTGTGAAAAGTACCTGACGGGAAAACGCTGTAAAAATTGCCCGAACGGTTAATAAAACAAAGTATACTGTTTCTAAAGATGATAACCCTGACTATGCATCTCCGTAGCAATAAATCTGTTATACTGCTCATCGTCCAAAGGATAATCCCAGCAACCCATTCTATGGTATAATTGTCCGCCAAATCCGGTTTTAAATTTGTATAAACCGTAAAGGGGGTGCGAAGGATCTGGTCGTGGCGCCACACCAAACAGGTCATACTCTATACAACCGCGTTCTTTGGCGATTTTCATAGCCTCCCATTGCAGTGCATAAGTAGCCATGTAATTCCGGTTTGTAGAAGATGAGGCGCCATAAAGATAAGTTCCTCTATTACCGGATATTACCAGAAACATTGCCGCCAGTGGAACCCCGTCCAGATCGGCAAGAAGCAATTCAACATCCGCAGGTGAGGCAGTGTTTTCAGCACGTGCAGTTAATACTGTTTTAAAGTAGTTAATGTCATTAATATGGATTCTGTTTCTAAGCGCAGTTTCCTGATATAGTGCATACCATATATGCAGGTTTTCCATACCTACTTTTTTAACATTGATCCCTTTCCTAAACGACAGATTGATATTGTATCTGGTTTTTGGCTTCATAGCGTCAAGCATGATGTCGTTATCGCGCTGGAGATCCAAAAATATGGTGTTAGAGGGGAGTATATCGGAGTTGGCTTTTTTTAGATTCCAGTTAGTGGTATTAAAGTTAAAACGGAATTCCTGGTATTTCTTCTCAGGCGGACCAGTCCAATTTCCTGATTGATCAAAGCTGTCACTTTCTTTAGCCCAATGGGATTGCCAGGCCAGATCGTATCTGATCAAAATACATTTTGATGGTAGGTAAGAACGGAGAGATTCAGAAAGTTCTTCAAGAAATTTGCCTTGATACTCCTCATTAGGTTCTATTTCAGGACCGTAAGGTACATAAGCAACGGAATGCTCATTGTCTAACGGTTGTAACAGGACAAGGAAATCTGCGTGTGTATAGGAGTTTTTTAAGGCGTTGTTGTAAATGTTGCCATCTTCAACTTTAAAATTAAATGCTTTTGATTGCAGGCCTTGCTTGGTTTTTACTTCCGACCAAAATGCTGTTTGTTGTATAATCGCTGTTTCGTAAACCTCTTTAATGTCCTTTTTTTCAATAAAAATATTCATCTCATTTGCTTAACCTGCAAAGGACGGGAATTTTAACATCATAAGCCAATATAAAGAGATCTATGGCACTAATATGATCAGGCTGTTTAATCTTAATCAATATCGCCCAGATGATAACAATGTCTGCATCTCGGCTCATAACTGTCTTTTTCTCCCAATAGTACCCTACTTTCGCTGGCGGCAGTACGGTAGGAGTATACGGCCGGACTTCCACAACGAACGCATACTGCATTTACCTTTGTGACTAGCTCGGCAATGGCCATTAATGCAGGTACAGGTCCAAAAGGCTTGCCCATATAATCCATATCCAAACCGGCAATAATTACTCTTATCCCTTTTTGGGCAAGCTGATTACAAACTTCTGATAGGTTATCATCAAAAAACTGAGCTTCATCAATACCCACAACCTGAGTATCCGGTTTTAAGAGTAAGATTGCGGTTGACGTTTCCACAGGAGTGGACTCAATTGAATTCAGATCATGTGAAACTACAGCGGTTTCATCGTAGCGGGTATCGGTTTTTGGTTTGAAGATTTCGATCTTTAACTTCGCGATCTGCGCACGCTTTAGTCTTCTTAATAATTCTTCGGTTTTGCCCGAAAACATAGAGCCGCAAATTACCTCAATACTGCCGCAATACTCTCCTCGTCTGTAATTTTGTTCGCTGAATAACATGCTTAATAGGATTTAAGAGCCTGCTAATATCAGAATTTTGTAGTACTTTTGAGCGTCAAGTTACCAACATAAAACATCAATTCTTCCGTTATTACATTATGATGAACCAAGAGGATATTTTTAAAAAAGTAGGACATATACTAAATGAGCTTCAGGATCAGTATGAGTTTTTAGCTCAAAATCCTAGCCAACTCAATGAGTTAGAATTGGAGCTCTTTCTGGCAAATGCAAACTTTTTATCTGATCATGTTCAGATTGTAAGAAAAATAAATAGCAATAAAGCTATAAAAGCAATACCGGAGCGGGCCGAAGATCAAACCCCGGTCATCCCTGAGGTTGTAACAATCTCTGAGGTTATAACAAAGGAACCTGAAATTATTCAAGTGCCTGAAATAGCTAAAGAAAAAACACTTGAAGAACTGGAAGCTGAATATGTTGAGGCAAATGAAGAGGTAGAAGAAGCGCGTGAACCTTTAAAATTTGAATTTCTACTAAATGATGAGCCTTTAACGGATAAGTTTGAGTTTGAAGAGCAACCTGTGAGTACAATTTTCGATAGACCTTTAAGTAAACAGGAAGAGGAGATTATTGCTGAAAAGCAAAGGTTAAGAGATAGTCAGTTGCAACAGCAGTCGACTGAAAAAGTAGCTCCAGAAGAAGAAAAAAGTATCCCTGTGCAGGAGCCGATAGTTGAAAAGGTTGAGGAAAAGATCATTGTACAGCCTGTTGCTATACCTGTAATTGATAAAGCTGAAGAAGCTCCACAAGTTGTAAAAGAACCGGAAGTAAATCAGCCCAGACCCACATTAAATGATATGCTGGGAGGAAAAGGTGCCTTTTCGGCAAGTCTGAATGAAGAAAGTAATAAAACTGGTATAACGGATTTAAAACAGGCTATAAACCTAAATCAGAAGCTACTTTATATCAAAGATCTATTTAACGGTTACAATCTTGCATATGCTGAAGCCATCGATGTGATCAATAAAATGCCTGATTTTAAAACTGTTGATAGCTTTTTACAGCAGAACTATGCAGTGAAAAATAACTGGGCCTCGAAGCAAGCTACTGTTGATCAGTTTTATGAATTGTTAAATCAACGTTTTCCGGCTAAATAAAGCCCATCCGGTTTGAGTCTAGCTTAAGGAAGATAAACAACAATACTGTAAAGCTCCATAATGAAGATCCACCGTAGCTGATAAAGGGCAATGGGATACCTATCACCGGTATAATCCCAATGGTCATCCCTATATTGATAAATACGTGGAAGAAGATGATGCAAGCCACACAGTAGCCATAAACCCTTGAGAATGAAGATCGCTGTCGCTCGGCTAAGTTGATGACCCTGAGGAGTAAAAATAGGTACAAAGCAATCACAATAAAGCATCCTGTAAATCCCCATTCTTCTCCAATTGTAGAAAATATGAAATCTGTACTCTGTTCCGGTACATAACCATATTTCGTTTGTGTACCCTCTAAAAAGCCACGACCGGTAAGTTGACCTGAACCAATGGCTATTTTGGACTGGTTAACATTGTATCCGGCTCCTTTAGGATCGGTTTTAAGACCAAGGATCAATTCAATACGGGTACGCTGGTGTGGACGTAGTATATCTTCGAACATGATTTTGGCGATGAAGAGGTAGCCAATGGATGCAAGGGTAATGACGCCAATCATAATCATCCTTTGCTGCTTTTTCTTGTTAAAATAGATAAACAATCCACTAAGTGCCAGGATAGACGATATCAATACCCATGGAGCAAGAAAAAGGTTAAGGATAAATAAAACTACCATCCCCCAAAATATACCGAGTAAATAACCTGGTAACCCTTCCCGGTATAGTGGGAACATAAAGGACAGAAACACAAGCATTGAACCCGCATCAGGCTGTAACATGATCAGGCACATCGGGATAACGACGATTACTGCAGCAATTAATACCGGTTTTAAAGTATTTAGCTTTGGGTTAAAAGAACTGATGTATCTTGCCAGTAAAAGTGCGGTCCCAAATTTAGCGAGTTCAGAGGGCTGTAAACGAAAGGTTCCCAAAGGGATCCATGCCTGATTTCCGCCAACATTACGTCCAACAACCAGCACTACTACCAATAGAAACATCGTAATCCCATAAATGATGGGAGAAAAGATGCTGAAAAACTTGGCATCCAGCAACAATATAGATAAGCCCAATATCAGACCTGTTATGACAAAAATAAGCTGTTTACCATAATTGGTAGTGAAGTTAAAGACAGCGGATTCTGAACCGGTATATACAGAAGCATAAATATTTACAACGCCAATGGTACACAATGCAACGTAGATGAGGATGCTAATCCAGTCAACGTTAAAGAAGAACCTGTTGCTGCTTTGCTGATTGATCATTTTGTAGTCTGAATAGGTGTGCTTGTTGCTGTTGTGTTATTTGTGGTAACCTGAGCTGTAGAAGGTGTAGGAGTTGTGACTGAATCTGCATCCTTTGCTTTTGGCTTAACTTTAGGCTTAGGCGGTTCCGGCAAAATCACCTGTTTCTTCATCCATTCTACCTGAGCAAGCTTGTTTTTAGGTAATTGGCCTCTTAAATATTGTTCGGTAATGTAACTGGCTATAGGTGCAGCATATTGACTACCAAAACCCGCATTCTCTACAATTACTGCAATAGCAATTTTAGGATTGTCTCTTGGTGCAAAGCCAATAAATACCGAGTGATTTTTACCACGTGGATTTTGTACCGTACCGGTTTTACCGCACATCAGAATACCATCTATCCTTGACTGGATTGCTGTTCCCCAAGGCGCATTTACAGCATCCTGCATTCCATCAATTACAGGCTCAAAGTGGCGGGCTTCCACATCAACGTAATTCTTTTTAACGTATTCCTTTTTGATTACTTTGTTCTTACCAATCGCTTTTACCAGGTGGGGCTTGATATAATAGCCACGATTGGCAATGATAGCCATGATGTTGGCCATCTGTAACGGGGTTGCATCCATCTCACCTTGTCCAATGGCCAGGGAAATTACGGTACCATAATTCCAATATTTGCTGTATTTTCCCGAATAATAAGCTGCATCATATAGCCTGCCCTCACGCTCTGAAGGGAGGTCTATTCCTAATTTTCCTCCAAGCCCAAATTTTCTAACCTTCTTTTGCCAATCATCATAAGCTACGCGCTGGTTTGGAAATTTACGTTGGGTAAGTAGTTGTTGAAAAACATGACAAGCATAAGTATTACAAGATCTGGCTAAACCTCTTCGCAAGGAGATATTGCCGTCTACGTGTTCACATTTTACAGTATGGTTTCCAACACGGAAGTAGCCCGGACAATTAAATGTTGTGTTTGGGTCAATTACACCTTCCTGAAGCCCAATTAGTGCATCTAAAGGTTTAAAGGACGAGCCTGGCGAATAGTAACCTTGAATTGGTCTGATATTAAGTGGACGATTTGGGGTTGTCAATAAGTCCATATAATTATTCCCCTGGTTTCTACCAACCATTAAATTTGGATCGTAACTTGGGCTGCTTACAAAAGCGAGAATTTCTCCTGATGCTGGTTCTATTGCAACAATACTGCCCACCTTATTCGACATCAATTCCTCTCCAAGTTTTTGTAATTTTAAGTCCAATGATGAAATTAACTGGTCTCCGGAAACAGCTGCTGTATCAAATCTACCTTCGGCATAACTTCCCTTAGGGACGTTTCGGGCATCATAAAGCATATTTACTACACCTCTTTCACCTCTTAATAAAGTTTCGTAAGATTTTTCCACACCTGATTTACCAATATAATCACCCGGACGGTAATAACCGTCCGAGTTTTTGATATCGGTAGGGGATACCTCTTTAATGTAGCCCAGAAAATGGGCAGCTATACTATCGGGGTAATGTCTGATGGTTCTGCTTTGTACAAAAAAGCCGGGAAAGCGAGACAGTTGCTCCGATAAGGTTGCATAAACCTGTATAGACAATTGACGCTCAAAAATACTTGGCTGGTACCTTGATTGAATGGTCGCTTTATTGAAGTTTCGTGTAAAGCGTTCCTTGTCGATGTCTATAATTCGACAAAGGGCTGCAGTATCAAAGGCTTTTACCTGATTGGGAATAACCATCAGGTCGTACACAGCTTCATTTTGAGCTAATGGCTTTTCATTGCGATCAAAAATAACACCTCGAGCAGGGAAAGTATAGATCTTACGCAACACATTACTCTCTGCAGAAATGAAGTATTTATCGGTCGCTACCTGAATGTAAAAAAGTGTTCCAAGTAAAATTAAGCCAATAAGAATGAATAACCCCTGTATAATATATTTCCGATTAAACAGATTATCCATTAGCGCATTTTTCTATTATAGAATATAAATTCTATCAATACAACAGTAAACAAGGTAAATATAATGCTAAAAAAGCACCTCAGCAAGGTATAGGAAAACTCTGCCAATCTAAAAGTTTCTAAAAAGAAAAGTACCAGATGGTGTGCCATGGTACATAAAAAGGCGTAGATGATAAACCACTTAAAACCCATATTACCCAATGTCGGTTCGGGCTCATCAAAACCATCACGGTTCATGGTTACGGAAATAAATAAAATCCTTACAAAGGCCAGAGCCACACAGGCTGCAGTATGTACGCCGAGTGTATCGTAAAAAGCATCCAGCGTTAATCCGGTAACAAAAGCAATGAGATACAGCAGTATATTGGGTGTGTTAAACGGAAGAAGTAAGAGGAAGATGATATACACAAAAGGGGTAGCCATATTATAGAAACTCAAATTCCTTAGTAAAAGGATTTGAATTAAGAGTAGGACAAACCACCTGACTATATTTACTAATGCTAATCTGCTATTCATGTGGCAACTTTGCTTCTAATTCTTTTTGTTCTGTGGCATATTTATCAAGAATAACGTACACATATTGTAAGGTACTGAAATCATTGAAAAGTTTTATTTCTATAGACATGAAGTTGTCGCCGGTAGCTACACCGGTATTGGTTACAAGTCCTACAGGAATACCCGGAGGGAAAGATGAAAATCCTGAAGTAACGATGGTATCTTTAAGATTAATCTTAAAGTGATTTGGAATCTCTTTAACAAAAGCTTTTGTGTAGTCTGAGTTGCCAACACCCCATACCAAAGATCCCAGAGCATCGCTCTTTTTAATACTCACACTAATCTTAGTGTCTTTGTGCAATAAAGAGCGGATGGTAGCCAGGTGTTCAGAAACATCCATCACAAAGCCAACAACGCCTTTGCCTGGGGAGATTACAGGCATATCAGGGGCAATCCCATCTGCGGAGCCCTTATTAATCGTGATGACATTGTTGCGTAACGTAATCGAGTTTTTGATTACCCGGGCAGATAAATAAGTATACTGCGGTTTATTAAGTGAGTCTTTAACTACAATTTTCTTAGCACTATCAATATTTTTAAGTGCAAGCAGTTCTGTTTTTAGCTTGGCGTTTTCAACAGCAAGGCTGTCATTTACAGATCCCAGATTAAGATATTTCTTTAGTACATTCAGATTCTGGTAAACTTCGCCAACCACTTTATTGGTAGAGTTTACCGTTACACTGCGCTGATAGGCATTGTTTTTTACAGTTAAGATAACCCCAATTGTAAAAAAAATAATGAATAAGAAAAATGCGTTATATCTGTTTATGAAAATCCAAAGGTTACGCATATTCAGGGAGATATATAATGAAGGTTTCTAGTTTGACTTAGAAACCTTCATTGAGCTGTTATTCATTTAATTATTGCATTAAAAATTTAAAGCCGCCAATATTTTTTAAGGCGATACCAGTTCCACGTACAACAGCACGAAGTGGATCTTCGGCCACATGGACAGGAAGTTTGGTTTTGGCTGCTACACGTTTATCCAGTCCACGAAGTAAAGCACCTCCACCTGTTAAATAAATACCGGTTTGATAAATGTCTGCAGATAACTCCGGAGGAGTGATCTCTAAAGCTTTAAGAATCGCCTCTTCGATTTTTGAGATAGATTTATCCAGGCAATGCGCAATTTCGGTATAAGACACTGTGATCTGTTTAGGTACGCCCGTCATCAAGTCTCTTCCTTGAACTGCAAAATCTGCAGGAGGATCAGTTAATTCCGGTAATGCCGCGCCAACTTCAATTTTAATCTTTTCAGCTGTACGGTCACCAATCATGATGTTATGCTGACGGCGGATGTAGTTTACAATATCAGAGTCAAAGTTATCTCCGGCAACGCGGATAGACTGATCACAAACAATACCTGACAATGCAATTACTGCAATTTCGGTCGTACCACCACCGATATCAATAATCATATTACCCATAGGCTCTTCCACATCAATACCAATACCTACTGCAGCAGCCATTGGCTCATGGATCAGGTATACCTCTTTAGCACCGGCAATTTCAGCCGAGTCCCTTACTGCACGTTTTTCAACCTCAGTAATTCCTGAAGGAATACAGATGACCATTCTTAATGAAGGGAACATCCATCCTTTACCGCCATTCAGCATACGAATCATTCCTTTAATCATGGCTTCAGCAGCATTAAAGTCTGCAATTACACCATCTTTCAAGGGTCTTACGGTACGAATATTATCATGGGTTTTACCTTCCATTTGCATGGCCTGTCTCCCAATAGCAATAATTTTATTTGTTTGTCTGTCAAAAGCAACGATTGAAGGTTCATCAACTACTACTTTGTC
Organism: Candidatus Pedobacter colombiensis; assembly: GCA_029202485.1. Taxonomy (NCBI): domain Bacteria; kingdom Pseudomonadati; phylum Bacteroidota; class Sphingobacteriia; order Sphingobacteriales; family Sphingobacteriaceae; genus Pedobacter; species Candidatus Pedobacter colombiensis. The sequence goes on from CP119313.1 coordinate 636,117, forward strand.
ATTATGTATAATTAAGGTGTTTGCCGTGCCTAAATCGATAGCAACCTCCTGTGTAAACCAATTAAATAGACCCATCTATAGGTGATAATTTAAGTATTAATAATTCTATGTACTATATTAATGTAAAACTACAGCTTTTTATTGTATTCGAGGATAAATAAATTAGTGTTTAAAATGTCTAACACCAGTAGTAACCATGGCAATTCCTTTTTCATTAGCCATATTTATCGAATCCGCATCTTTAATCGATCCACCCGGTTGTAGGACAGCCGTAATGCCTGCTTCGGCAGCAATCTCTACGCAGTCAGGGAAAGGGAAAAATGCATCAGATGCCATAACCGAACCTTTTAAGTCGAAGTTAAAAGCATCAGCCTTAACAATCGCTTGCTTTAAAGCATCAACTCTTGAGGTCTGACCCACACCACTTGACAATAACTGATCATTTTTAACAAAAACAATAGTGTTTGATTTAGTGTGCTTTACAATTTTATTGGCAAAATAAAGGTCTTGTAACTCTTGTGTAGTAGGTACTTTTTCTGTTACGGCAATCATTTGCTCAGGACCCTCGATAATTAAATCTTTATCTTGTTCAATTACACCGTTTAATAAAGTTTTAAACTGTTTTTTGCTCAGTTCAACTTCGTTACGTTGTAAAATTACTCTGTTCTTTTTAGCGCGGAAAAGTTCAACAGCTTCCGGTTGATATGAAGGAGCGATCAAAACTTCAAAGAAAAGTTTATTGATCTCAGTAGCTGTAGCCAGATCAATTTCTCTGTTGGCGATCAGTACACCGCCAAATGCTGAAACCGGGTCGCAGGCAAGTGCTACATTCCATGCTTCTAAAATGGTTGCTTTTGAAGCTACACCACAAGCATTGGTATGTTTTAATATCGCAAAGGTTGGTGCTTCAAACTCATCAATTAAGGCAACTGCAGCATCAACATCAACAAGGTTGTTGTAAGAAAGCTCTTTACCATTTAATTTAGTGAACATGGCATCCAGATCACCATAAAATACACCTTGCTGGTGTGGGTTTTCACCATATCTTAATGTTTGCGCCTGGTTGATACTATGTTTAAATACATTAAGTGGCTCTTCGTTATTGAAATAATTGAAGATTGCAGTATCGTAATGAGAAGAAGTGTGGAACGCTTTTTTAGCAAAAGCTTTACGTTGAGCTAAAGTTGTTTCTCCATTTTGTGCTTCCAACTGTTGTTGTAAAGTTGAGTAATCATCCTTAGAAGCTAGAATCACTACATCATTAAAGTTTTTTGCAGCAGCTCTGATTAGGGAAATACCACCGATATCTATTTTTTCGATAATGTCTGATTCAGAACCACCGGCTTTAACGGTTTCCTCGAAAGGATATAAGTCAACAATTACTAAATCTATTTCAGGAATTTCATATTGTGCAATCTGCTCCTGATCTGATCCAAGAGCCCTGCGGTTTAAAATGCCACCGAAAACTTTAGGGTGTAATGTTTTTACTCTTCCTCCTAAAATTGAAGGATAACCTGTAAGGTCTTCAACAGCCGTAACGGGAATATTCAGATCTTTAATAAATTGTTCAGTACCTCCGGTAGAGAATAATTGCACACCTTGCTGGGCAAGTAAACGAACTAATGGCTCTAAACCATCCTTATAATAAACTGAAATTAAAGCGTTTTTGATCTTTATAGATTGACTCATTGGAGAAAAATTTTGAGCCGCAAAGTTACCTGTTTTTCCTTTAATGTCAAATGCTTATTTATAGTGTCGTAAACTAGGTTTGATGTGTTAGATGATTGTTTATAAAGGTGTTTATAAATAGCAGATTTGGATCCGGTTTTTTTAGGATTAATATAGGTTTAATAATAGTTTATGGTAACTCCGCCTTCCTAATGCAATTAGAGCGCGGTGAGTCCGCCTTTTTACTGGAAAAAGGTGGACTCACCGCGGACTCATGGCGGACTCATTGCGGATTTACACCGAGCGCATATTGAGTGTTGTCTCGTTCTATTATAGCTATACAGTGTCGTACTAAGAGGAGAGGTTTTTATTTTTTTATCTTTTTCAAAATACTCTCTACCACTCTTGGATAATGTAGGTGTTCTAATTGCTGACCTTTGAATTTAATCATCTCCAGGTTGTCATCTTTTTCTATGCGGTATTTAGCCTGGTAAATGTATTCGCCTTCATCGTAATGCTCATTTACATAATGAATGGTGATGCCTCCTTCGGTTTCTTTGGCTTCCATTACAGCATGGTGTACATGGTCGCCATACATACCCTTACCACCAAATTTAGGTAAAATGGCAGGGTGGATATTAACAATGCGGCCAGGGTATTCGGCAATGAGGTTTTTAGGGATCAGCCATAAAAATCCTGCAAGTACAATCAGATCTATTTCCAGGTTTTTTAATAAGTCGATAATGTTGTCGGTCTGATAAAATTCATGCCTGTCAAACACATGAGAAGGGATTTCGAAGTTGTCGGCCCGCTGTAAAACATACGCGTCAGGATTGTTGGTCAGCACCAAAGCGATTTCAACTTCCGTACTTCGTTTAAAATGCTCCATTATTTTTTGAGCATTTGATCCTGATCCTGAGGCAAATATGGCGATGCGCTTCTTCATGACGTTTTTCAGTTAGTGTGATGTTTTTTTGCAATAAAGCTATAATAAGCCCCTTTATTCGTGCTCAAAGATAAAAAATTATCACTACCATCTATAAATGTTCGGCCTTTGTAAAAATAATAGGATTAAAGAACATTTTGGGGTGAAATAAGTTACTTTCATTGGAGAGTATATTTTGCTTTCCCTTCATTTTTTGTTTAAAACCTATAAATACCATAATCATGGAAACAAACACCCGCAGAGATTTTATTAAAACTACGTTAACTGCCTCATTGGTGGCTGCTGTAGGTTCCCCAGTTTTGTTAAATGGAGGTGCTGCATTGGCCGCTGCTGTAACTGGTGAAAGAAATATCGGTCTTGCCCCGTTGAAGTTTGTACAGCTTCCCTTAAAATATGAGTACAATGCGCTGGAGCCAAATATTGATGCGCTTACGATGGAGATTCATTATACAAAGCACCTTGCCGCTTATGTTAAAAATGCAAACGATGCAATTGTGGCTGAAAACATACCCTATACCACAGAAATCGAGTTTTTTAATAATGCTTCAAAGCTTTCGGCCAAAGCACGTAACAATGGGGGCGGGGTATGGAATCACAATTTCTTTTTTGCGACTTTAAAACCAGGTGCTTCAACTGAACCTCAAGGAAAATTAAAAGATGCAATTATTAAAGCATTTGGTTCTGTTGATAAATTTAAAGAACAATTTTCCGCTGCTGCAGCAGCACGTTTTGGATCTGGATGGGCATGGCTGGTAAATGATAATGGGACTTTAAAGATATGTTCGACGGCCAATCAGGACAACCCTTTGTTTGACAATGCAGAAGTAAAAGGAGTGCCTTTGTTGGGGCTAGATGTGTGGGAACATGCTTATTACCTTAAATATCAGAATAGACGTCCGGATTATATTGCCAACTGGTGGAATACGGTAGATTGGAATTTGGTAGGGAAAAGGTATTTATAGAGGAACACCAGTATAGCTTATGGCATTTTTATCCCAGATATAAATGCCATTCTTTTCATTCTGGCATACATACCAATTCTTGCCCTCTATGGAGTTTTTAAGAACAATAGGGTAATCTTTGTCGTCTGTTTTTTGCCAGTAGCCTTTACGTTTTTCACCATAGGCTTCCCAGTAATAGGTTCCGTCGGCATTGATGTATAGTGGCTTGGTTTGAGCATTAGCGCTGATGTGTAAATAGGTATATCCACCGGTTTGAGTCGTATAAAAAGCATTGGTTACTCCTGTTCGCCATTTACGTGTAAAGAAGCTTAGGTCAGATTTTTGTTCAACAACAGTAGGTTTGGTTTTAATGTTGTTGTCTGCTTCAAGCGATCGTCCTTTGTAAACTTCAATTTCTTTTGCCTTTTCAACTTTAATTTGACTGCGTGTTTGTAGCACTGCAAATAGTAGAATTAATAAAAGTTGTAAATGTTTCATGATGTTATGGTTTTAAGAGTTTGAAATCTAAAACAAGATAGATTGAGCTTTTTTGATGGTTTATGTGTAAAAATATATAAAACTTCTTTAATGTCAAATAGTTGCAGCTATTTTCGTCTTAACAGGGTTTTATCATTAAATACGAGTTTAAGGCCTAAAGGAATTATACTTGGTTAATTGAAATAATTGGACAAAAAGCAATTAACCAAAAAATATTTATACAATGCTTTTGTATTTTAAAAACATTAATTCTATATTTGCAGTCCGAAAAACAGAAAGAATAACAGAGCTTTGCTCTAACTATAAAATACTTTAATAACAAAAAATGGCAAATCATAAATCTTCATTAAAAAGAATTAGAGCAAACGCAACTAAACGTTTACGTAACAGATACCAGGCAAAAACAACTCGTACGTTTATCAAAAGATTGCGTGGCGCTGAAGATAAAAAAACTGGATTAGAATTACTTCCTAAAGTAATTTCTATGCTAGATCGTTTAGCCAAAAAGAATGTTATTCATAAAAACAAAGCAGCTAACAACAAATCTAAGCTGACTAAATTTGTTAATGGCTTAAAATAACAATAGCTTTACAATATTATAGACGGGATATGCATTGCATATCCCGTTTTTTTTTGTTCAAAAACTGAATTTGTAAAGATGAACCGATACCAGGAAAAAATAGGAATAAAAATGTGGGCGGAAGCTGACAGGCCCCGCGAAAAACTATTGTTGAATGGTCGGAGGTATCTTACAGATGCAGAGTTGATCGCTATTTTAATTGGTTCCGGCAATAAGGACGAAACTGCGGTAGACCTAAGTAAACGCATCCTTGGGTTTTATAACAATGATCTGGATGCGCTTGGAAAAGTGTCTGTAAAAGATCTTTCGAAGTTTAAGGGGATAGGTGAAGCTAAAGCTGTTGCTATAGTGGCGGCTTTGGAACTTGGGAGGAGAAGAAAGGAAACTGCCAGTCGTAACCTGGTTAAGATCGTAACATCAGCAGATGCATTTGCTGTGTTGCTGCCGGTTTTTGCTGATCTGAATCATGAGGAATTTTGGATATTGATACTAAATCAAGCCAATTATTTAATTGGTAAACAGTTGATTAGTAAAGGTGGGATGGCAGGTACTGTGGCCGACCCAAAGATTATTTTTAAGACTGCGCTGGAACACAATGCAGCTTATGTAATCCTGGCCCATAATCATCCTTCAGGGAGTTTAAAACCAAGTCAACAGGATATAAATATTACCAAAAAAATGGTTGAGGCCGGGAGGGTGCTTGATCTGCATGTGCTGGATCATCTGATTGTAACAGATAAAGTATTTTTTAGTTTCGGCGACGAGGGTTTAATTTAATTCCTTAGCTTTCTCCTTTCAGCATTAAATAATATCTTTGCGTTTTATAGAATAAAAATGAAGATATCATACAATTGGCTAAAACAGTTCATTCAGACAGATAAAACACCACAGGAGCTTTCTTTAATATTAACCAATATAGGTTTGGAGGTTGAAAGCCTGGAAACGGTTCAGCCTGTTGCAGGTGGCTTGGAAGGATTAGTTATAGGTCATGTATTGAGTTGCGTGCAGCACCCTAATGCTGATCGTTTGCACGTAACAACTGTAGACGTTGGTACTGGGGAACCTTTGCAGATTGTTTGTGGCGCACCAAATGTAGCCCAGGGACAAAAAGTTGTGGTTGCAACTGTAGGTACTACGGTTTATCCGAATGAAGGCGAGCCTTTCAAAATTAATAAATCAAAAATAAGAGGAGAAGCATCTGAAGGGATGATTTGTGCCGAAGATGAGATCGGTTTGGGTGTGTCTCATGACGGGATTATGGTACTGCCTGAAGATACCGTAGTGGGGACAACTGCAAAAGCTTATTTCAATTTGGAAGATGATTATCTTTTTGAAATTGGCCTTACCCCAAATAGGGCAGATGCAGCATCGCATTTAGGTGTGGCGAGAGATTTAGCCGCTTATTTCCGTACCAATATACAGATGCCTGATGTTTCAGGTTTTAAAACAGATAACGAAAGTCTGCTGATAGATGTGAAAGTAGAGGACACCGTCGCCTGCCCAAGATACAGCAGTGTTACCATTAGTGGTGTTACGGTTAAGGCCTCTCCAGACTGGTTACAAGATAAATTGAAAGTGATAGGCATCAGGCCGATTAACAATATTGTAGACATTACCAATTATGTACTGCATGATCTTGGTGTGCCACTTCATGCTTTTGATGCAGATCAGATTAAAGGTGGACAAGTATATGTTAAGAAATGTGCAGAAGGAACACCTTTTGTAACACTTGATGGTGTGGAGCGTAAACTTTCTTCAGAAGATCTGATGATTTGCAATGCAGAAGCACCTATGTGTATTGCCGGCGTATTTGGCGGTAAAAACTCTGGGGTAAGTGAGACAACGACTAATATATTTTTGGAAAGTGCCTACTTTAATGCCGTATCTGTACGTAAAACTTCGAAAAGACATGGATTGAAAACAGATGCTTCCTTCAGATTTGAACGTGGTACCGATCCTGATATGACTGTTACTGCTTTAAAGCGTGCAGCCTTATTGATTGCAGAGCTTGGCGGCGGAAAGATTGCTTCGCAGGTTTCTGATATCTATCCTAATCCGGTACAGGCTTTTGATGTTGAAGTAAAATATCAAAATATCAATGGGTTAATTGGTGCTGAAATTGCCACTGAAGAGATTAAAGCCATCATTGTTGCCTTGGGTATTGCTGTTACCGCAGAAACTACTGAAGGGCTGAGCTTAAAGGTGCCTGCTTTTAAAGTGGATGTAACACGTGAGTGCGACATTACTGAGGAAGTATTGAGGATTTATGGTTATAACAATATCGAGATTCCAAGTAAAATAAATGCATCTTTATCGTACAGTTCAAAACCTGATAAAGAACAAACACAGCATGTGATTGCTGATATGCTTACTGCTAATGGCTATTTAGAGATCTGGTGCAACTCATTAACCAAAGGTGCCTATTCAAAAAATCCAGCGGAAGCAGTTCAGATCTTAAATCCATTGAGTTCTGACTTGAATGTAATGCGTCAGGAGCTATTAATGCCTGCTTTGGAAAGCGTTGCCTATAACCAAAACAGAAAGACTTCTGATATCAAGTTTTATGAGTTTGGTAAAACCTATCACCTGATTAACGAGAAGTATGTTGAGCGTCCGCGTTTATTGGTCGTGCTTTCGGGCAGTAACCAGGCAGAGCAATGGAATCAAAAACAAGTGCCGGTTAGCTTTTATCATCTAAAAGCTGTAGTTGATGCAATTGTAGGTCGATTGGGGATTACCAGCTATCAATCTGATGAGATCAAAGATGAAAGCTTTGCTTTTGGATTGAAATATTTTAGAGGTGATAAAGTAATTGTAAGCTTTGGTGCTGCAACAGCAGCCGATAAAAAGAAAGCTGATGTGGATAAAGATGTTTATTATGCAGACTTTGATTGGGCATTGTTGCTTGATATGGTAAGAAAGAACAAAATTATCAATAAAGAAGTTCCTAAATACCCTGCTGTAAGAAGAGATTTGTCTATGTTGGTTGATACTGATATAACTTTTGAGGCTTTGAAAACTGTTGCCTTTAAGGCAGAGAAGAAGCTGATTAAAAATATACAGGTATTTGATGTGTATGTAGGCGATAAATTACCTGAGGGTAAAAAGTCTTATGCTTTGAACTTTACGATACAGGATGAGGAGCAAACCTTAACCGATAAGCAAATTGATGCCGTTATGCAAAAGATTATTCATAACTTAGCACAAACAGTAAAAGCAGAAATTAGAAAATAAGAAATAAAAAATACTATTCATGTCATCAGTTGCAGATCAATTAACCTCCGTATTGCAGAAAACTGCTCGTTTAATAGAGCTTTGTGGTGCATTACAAGAAGAAAATGAGCTGCTAAAGCTGGAAAATGAATCGATAAAAGTTGCGCTTGATACTTCAAAAAACAAGAATGCAGACCTGGAAGAAAAGCTAAGGGTTTTGAAATTGGCGAAAAGTATTGAAGGTACAAGTGAAAAGACACTTGATATAAAGCAAAAAATTAACGATTTTGTGCGTGAAATAGACAAGTGTGTAGTATTGCTTAAAAAATAAGGAATACCTGAAAAGTGAAACAAAGCTAAGAAATGGGAGAAATCTCGATAAAAATAACTATTTCCGATCGTATCTACCCTTTAAAGGTAAATACTGAAGAGGAAGAAATTGTAAGGCGGGCAGCCAAGATTATTAATGAGCGCATAAAGGACTATCAGGAAAATTATGCGGTTAGAGATAAGCAGGATTTGCTCTCTATGGCAGTACTGCACTATGCAACGGCAGTATTGAGGGTAGAGAATAAAGTCCAGAATCAGGATACTGCAGTTGCCGAGAAGGTGGAGGAATTGGATAGTTTATTAAACGGATTTTTTTCAAAATAAGTACGTTCTTTACATAAGTTAAGATTAGCACGAAGATATAGCCGCAGCTACGTTTTTGAGTTTCACTATTTTTAAAACTTAACACTTCAATATTTATAGGATTAAGAGGGTGTATTTCATTTACATTTATGTACCTGAAAATGACTTAAATCCTAATTATAATTAGTTGAGGTTTTTAAAACTTGGGACTTATTAAATTTAGTTGCGGTTTTTTTTTGAAACGAATATGGGCATGTTAAACAGAAATGAAGAGCTGCTCAAAATAAAATATAAGTAATCAGATAGGATTAACATCCCGGTGGGATTGATAACGATCAAAAGGATTGTATCTGATTAAACAATAAATACAAATAGAGAATGGAAATATTAGGAATAATAGGATATGTACTGGCCGGCCTTGCAATCGGCGTTCTGGTTGGGAGGTTCCTGCTAAGAAACCTGCTAAAAACGCAGGAGATTGCGGCCCAGACCAAAGTGAAAAAGATGCTTAAGGATGCAGAGAGCAAAGCTGAGATCTTGAAAAAAGACAGGTTACTGGAAGCAAAAGAAAAGTTTTTGCAATTGAAATCTGAGCATGAGCAGGAAGTAAATAATAAAAACAACCAGATCAACCAGCGTGAAAATGCAATTAAACAAAAGGAACAAAGCATCAACCAGCGCTTAGAGAATTTCAACCGTAAGGAACAGGAAATTGATAACCATAAAAAGAACCTGGAGAAACAAACTGAACTTGCTGTAAAGAAACAAGAAGAAGTAGATGTTTTAAAAAATCAACATGTTAAACAATTGGAAACTATTGCCGGCTTAAGTGCTGATGAAGCAAAAAACCAATTGGTAGAAAGCATGAAGCAGGAAGCTCGTACTCAAGCCATGATCCAGGTAAAGGATATTGTGGATGAAGCTAAGCTTACTGCAACTAAAGAAGCTAAAAAAGTAGTGATTCAAACTATACAGCGTACTGCTGTAGAAGCTGCCATTGAAAATACGGTTTCCATCTTTCATATAGAAAGTGATGAAATAAAGGGCCGTGTAATTGGTCGTGAAGGACGTAACATCCGTGCGCTGGAAGCAGCAACAGGTATTGAGATCATCGTAGATGATACTCCGGAAGCCATTATATTATCAGGCTTTGATCCGGTAAGAAGAGAAATTGCGCGTTTGGCTTTACACCGTTTGGTAACAGATGGAAGGATTCACCCAGCGCGTATTGAAGAGGTGGTTGCTAAAACCAAGAAACAGATCGAAGACGAAATTGTAGAGATCGGTGAGCGTACTGTAATAGACCTTGGTATCCATGGCCTACACCCAGAACTGATCAGAATGGTTGGACGTATGCGTTACCGTTCTTCTTATGGCCAGAACTTATTGCATCACTCGCGTGAGGTAGCCAACTTCTGTGCTACAATGGCTGCAGAATTAGGCTTGAATGCTAAAATGGCAAAGCGTGCCGGGCTATTACATGATATAGGTAAAGTACCTGATGATAATCCTGAATTGCCGCACGCAATTTTAGGTATGCAGCTGGCTGAAAAATATAAAGAGCATCCGGAAATTTGTAACGCCATCGGTGCTCACCATGATGAGATAGAAATGACTTCGATGATCTCACCAATTGTACAAGCTTGTGATGCGATATCAGGTGCCCGCCCAGGAGCCCGTCGTGAAGTTGTTGAAAGCTATATCAAACGCTTAAAAGAATTAGAAGAGCTAGCGCTTTCATACCCTGGTGTAGAAAAAACTTTTGCCATACAGGCGGGTAGAGAACTACGTGTAGTAGTAGAGAGTGAAAGAGTAACAGATCAGCAGGCTGAACTATTAGCTGCAGATATCTCTAACCGTATACAAACTGAAATGACTTATCCGGGACAGATTAAAGTAACCGTGATCAGGGAAACCAGATCAGTTTCATTTGCGAAATAAACAGCAACAACGTTGTTATATTTAGGGAAAGCGATAGATTATTCTATCGCTTTTTTTATTTTTACACGGTAAATAAATGTAGACATGAAGAAGGAGCAAAATAAAGTGAATAAGGGAGAACCTAAGAGACCGATAGATGTTCTTTTTGATAAATATGCAGAAAGTCATCAAAACAGTACGAATGAACTTATTCACTGGATCTGTGTACCATTAATTGTCTTTAGCTTAGTTGGTTTGGTATGGGCTATCCCATTTCCTCATCTGGAGTTTTTAGGAAAGTACAATGGTTTTATAAATTGGGCCTCTTTCCTGATCGCATTTTCTATATATTATTATTATCGTTTGTCGCCAGTGATGTCTTACCTCATGTTGCTACTCATTTTTGCGATGTCTTTTTTTATTGTACAGCTGGAGAAAGTAGAAGCCGCAGGTGGCCCTGCGCTTTGGCTGGTTTGTGCTGTGATTTTTGTGATTGCCTGGATAGGACAATTCGTAGGTCACAAAATTGAAGGAAAAAAGCCCTCATTTTTAGAAGATGTCAAGTTCTTGTTAATCGGCCCAATTTGGTTATTGCATTTTATTTGTAAGAAAATTGGGTTAAGATATTGATCCTTATCGTACTTTTCATAACATCGCCTTAATTTGTTTAAAATGACTGCTGTACAATCGAAAGCCTGCTGTTTACTCTCTTTACTCCTATTCTTTTCTCTCGAAATGCAGGCTTCTGTAGTTTTGGATACCATGTTGGTTCATAAAATTAAGGCTATTGTTGAGCGGGTAGCAAAAATTGAAGCCCCAGATCAGAGAACGGATGTTTTCAATTTTGAAATTACCGGAGATGATGTTCCGGCACTGAAATTGGAGACTACTTTGCCAACAGGAGCAGCAGCTTTGACAGCAGCCTTAAAAAGAGAAGGTTTAATGATTTCTATCATTACCAACCTGCTGCCAGCTGCAGATTTACAAGGTCAGGTCTATGGTGTAGTGCGTTTATCTGTAGCAAATAACAGAAAACATCCTTCACATCCGGCCGAAATGGTTACGCAGATGCTCATGGGTACTCCAGTTCAAATTTTAAAAAGAGAAAAAGGCTACTCCTTGGTTAGGTCGCCAGATCGGTACATCTCCTGGGTAGAGACAGATGCGTTGGCTGTGATGGACAAAGCTGGCTTTGAAGCTTGGCAACAAGCAGATAAATTAATGTATACAGCTGATTATGGTACTGCCTACAGCAAATCGGATATGAAATCGCAAAGGGTATCTGATTTGGTGAAAGGAGATTTGCTGAAATTGATAGGCAAAGAAAGTGGATTTTATAAAGTGGCTTATCCTGATGGGCGTATAGCCTATATCCTTGTAAAAGCAGCCGAAAATTATAAAAAATGGGTTTCAAGGCCTAATCCTGATGCCGCACAGATTCTGGCTACTGCCAAAACACTGATTGGTACACCTTACATCTGGGGTGGCACTTCCATGAAAGGAGTAGACTGTAGTGGTTTTACCAAGACCTGCTTTTTCCTAAATGGGATCATTTTGCCAAGGGATGCTTCGCAGCAAGCGCTGATTGGCGAGTCTGTGGATATTTATGAAGGAGATACAGTGAGTTTGGACAAATGCCTTAAAAATTTAAAGGCAGGAGATTTACTTTTTTTTGCAGCTGCAAAAGGCAAGTCTGTAAATCCACGGGTTACACATACGGCGATTTATATGGAAGATGGAAAATTTATTCAGGCAGCCGGTATGGTCAGAATCAATAGTTTAGTGCCATCTGCACCAGATTATGCAGATGCGCAGGTGCCTACACTAGTCGGAGCAAGGCGTATGCTCAACGGGATCGGAACACCACAAATTACACGCATAGATCAACACGAATTATATACAACCACTAAACCATGAACAATAGAAGAGACTTTTTGAAATAAAACCTTACGCGCTCAACTTTAATCATGTGTTTACTTTAGCCAAGGCCGCTGTAGATATTGCACTGCATGATCTAGTGGGGAAGCTCATGGAGCAACCCCTCAACTACAAAACCTAACCCCAAACTCAATGGTCGGATCTGTGTAGTTGGATCCCCGCATCAGTCAATACTTTTTTGGTGTCTATCATTGCTGCCGACCGCATAGATCCTGCAAGGGCAAGATCTGCCACCCAAAATAGAACTTTAATGCTGACTGCATATTCTCCAAATTCTTGCACTATGATTGCTGGTGCAGGAGTTTGGAGAATATCTTTATTCTGTTTTAGCTTTGCTGCAATTAACGCTTTAGCTTCATCCAGATCGGTATTATAATGTACACCAATTAAAAATTCAACCCTTTTACTACGGTCCTGCATGGTCCAGTTGATCAGGTGTTGCGAAAGTAGATCTCCATTGGGGACTATAATGTCTGCACCATCCGCACTGCGAATTTTGCTCGAACGTACGCCAATTTCCTTAACAGTTCCGGCTTTATTGCCGATTTCAATTTGATCGCCAATTTGTATAGGTCGTTCAAAAGCAAGTATTATACCCGAAACAAGGTTGTTTACGATGTTCTGCAAGCCAAAACCGATACCTACACCTAAGGCACCGAGCATGATAGATAATTTATCAATCGGAATACCTGCAGCTGCAATGGCAACTAAAAACCCAACCGTCCAGATGGACAAACGGACAAGCAGCATCATCGAATTTAAGCCGCTGCGTTTACCTCCTGAACTTGCTTTCTCATGTCCAAAGAAGAAGCTGATGAAACCTGAGATTAAAGAAGATATCCAAATGATGCAAAAGAAGATGGCGATGCTGGCAAATGTGAACTGGTAACTGCCAATGCTTCGTTGGGCATAGAAGAAGTCGGAACCCAATCTAATCATCAAATCATATAAGGTTAGGTTACGGATCAATCCGAGGGTCCAGATCACACAGGCGATAATCCATAAATTCCGTTGAAAACGATGTTGAAGCTCTTTATAATTGATAAAATCAGAGAATCGACTGTCCTGGTAAGCTTCAGTTTGCAGATAGATCGCTTCGAGTATCATGGTACAAAAAACCTTTAACGTAATTCCCAATAGAAGGGTTTGTATGGCACTTACCCCAAGTATTTTCGACAGTGTGAGCATACCCGACAGGTTAAACAGTACGGATAGCAAGACCTGAGTTAGGGTGAAAATAAGTAATGCCTTTGTTGCTGGTGATTCTTCTATGTTAATAAAGAAAGGTTTGTTTTGGCGAATCATTTTTAGGCAAAGGAAGCTGAGCGAAAGACCCATAATAAGCAATGCCCAGCGTTCACCAAATGAGGTGTCGAGTAATATATCGTCAACTGCATAGCAGCTCCAGAGGATGGTAAGTCCGATCCAGAGTACTTTGGAGCTTTTGGTAAGAAATGGCCATAATAGAAAGAACAGACAAATTAAGCGCAACGCTTCCATTGCATGCAGTAGAGACATGGTTGGATTGCCAAAGAATAACGGAGCATAGGTAAACAGCGCCATTAAAGATCCTACCAATACGCTACGCTTTAAAAAGTTTACTTGCTGTAGTACACTTGATGGGTCTGACTGCTTTTTTATCCGCCTGATATTTGACAATATCCAAACGGTGGTAAAAATGAAAACGAGGAATGACAAGGCAACAATATGAATTTTACCGGCTAGATAAATACTGATGATCCTTGCCGAGCGCTGAAAGGCGTTGGCGATAGTTTCGGTAAAACTTTGTGGGTATTGTGTGGATTTGAGGTTAAAAAGTGCCGGCTCTTCTTTAGAAAACATATTTATCTTTTTGGAAATAGATAGATAGGTCATGTCTGAAGAAAGGTCATTTAACTGGAGCATGTTTATGGACAACCTATTCTTGAGCAAGTTTACTTTAGACAGCATTTGCCTTTGTAGCGTGTCCAAAGACCTGGCTTTGGATAATAGGGAGGTCAGTTGATCATTTAGTATAGAATCTGGTATGATGACATTAAGGTCGGGGTCGCTGAGTAATTTTTTAACCTCTACATTGTTCTTTGTGAGCTGGTCGCTATAGTCGCTGAGTACATTTTTATTTACGGTTAAATTGTCTGATTGTTCTTTCAACAGGATAACCGCACTGTTTAAACTACGTAGGTTCATTTTTTGACCTTGCTGTTCAAACTTCAATTTAAAGGTTTTAACGCCTTGTTCTAAGCCGGTTAGTGTATTTTCAATGGTACTAAAATCAAAGCTCTTTTTTAGCATAAAACTATTCTTGTCCACCGTTAGGGAATAGCTTTGTACTTTGTTAACCAACAGTGGGATTTCTGTTTCTGTAGCGAGATGTTTGCTCTTTTTTGTTTGGGGATTGGAGTTTTTTTGAGCGAAAGTATGTTGAAGGGTGGCTAAAAAACAGATCAGAAGTAAAAATAGCTTGATATTGTTTTTTAGAAAAGCCTTTGAATGCATATCGTTAAATGGATTAGTTTGATTTAATCATTAGCAGTATTGATGCCAATGTTGGTTTAAATGACTTTATCATAATTGATAATTAACAACGTCTTAACATCACGACCTTACTTTTGTGACATAAATATTTGGTTAGTATTTATAAAGTTTAGGTTTAGTTGATAACAAAAAGCCACGATGGATGTCGTGGCTTTTTGTTTTAAAAATTTTTTCCAACCTTCTCTAGCATTTCAGCTGGGATATTTTGCATATCAACCACTAGAAAGCCATCCAGACAATCAGAAAACTTAGGATCTATATTGAAGCAAATGATTTTTGCATTCAGGTTCATATATTGTCTTAGCAATACAGGAATCTTAATGTGTGAATTTTCAATGTCCGAAATCAAGCTGTCCAGATCTTTTAAGGATTCACTACTTTCTATCAACAGGTCTTTATCAATGGCGGACAGGTCTGCCTTAAACTTGTTTTTAGGCTTTACATAATGTGCCAGTTCATAATCGAAATGGTTTTTGGTGATGTAATCAACAATTAAGGATTTTGAAAACTTAGAGAAGTTGTTGCTGATGCTTACCGGCCCAAACATATATCTGTATTGTGGATTGTCTAACAAGTATTTTAAAATGCCCTTCCACAACAAAAATAAAGGCAATGGTTTTTGTTGATATTCTTTTCTGATCCATGAACGACCAAGTTCTATACCTTTTCTAAGCAAAGGGTAAAAAGGCTCCTTAATTTTAAACAGTTCCGAAAGGTAAAAACCTCTGCGACCCATTGTATTTAATATCTCGTCACCCTTGCCTATACGGTAGGCACCCACGATATTTTGTAGTTCCTTATCCCATATAAACAAGTGATTGTAATAGATGTCGTAATTATCTAGGTCGATCTTTTTGTTGGTACCTTCACCAACTTCTCTAAAAGTGATCTCTCTTAAACGGCCAATTTCTCTCAGCACATTTGGGATGGCTACTGTTGGTGCAATGTACACCTCATAATTTTTTTCCTGCCATACCCTAAAGCCTTCAAGTTCCTCAATCTCTTCCACAATTAAGTTACGGTCTGTCTCTGCGATAACAGGCTCCGGCTTTTTCTTTATCTTGAAAAGGTTAATCGGGTTAAACAATTTTTTCTCCTCTTCCAGTCCGGTACCCAACGCATAAGTGCGGGCACGTAAAAAGTCGAGCAGTTTATTGGTGTTATTCCGGTAAGAGATATCTTCGATATTGATCGGCTTACCTATCCTGACCTTTATTTTAAGACCTTGTTTGTTTAGAAATTCTGATGGCAACTTAGCCGTTCTGAGTGTCGGATGAATAAAACTTAGAATGTTAAACAATACCCCATTGTTGCCATGGAAATAAATTGGTACAACTGGTACTTTTGCTCTGGCTATCAATTTACCCACTACAGGGTGCCATATGCGGTCGGTAATTTCTTGTTTATCCAAACTAAAGGTAGAAACCTCACCGGCAGGGAAGATTCCAATGGGGGTTCCACTTTGCAGAAGGTCGAACGTTGCTTTTAGACCGCTTATGCTGGAGGTATGTTGAACGTTTTCGAAAGGATTTACCGCTACAAAGAACTCGCTAAGGTTAGGGATTTTTTTAAGGATGAAGTTAACCATCACTTTAGCCTCTGGCCTTACAGTACATAACAATTTCACAAGTGCAAGGCCTTCAATACCACCATAAGGATGGTTGGCTATGGCTATAAAACCGCCTTTTTTAGGTATGCTTTTAAGGTCGTCTTCATCAAAATCGATACTTACGCCTATAGTTTCTAGTATTTTGTCGACAAATTCGAGACCGTTAAAGTGTTCATTTTGAGAAAAAACTTTGTTGATGTCATTTAGTTTCATCATCTCCATAAGTAAAGCCGCTAAACCCGGTACACCTAACTTATCTATCTTTGTGGCCTTTGCAAACTCTTTAGTAGTAATAATCTTCATTTAAAATTGGATTAATGAATTGTAAAGCAAATTCAAAAATAAGATTAATATTTTTAAAGCACGTTACAAGCTAGAAATATAAGCTGTTTACTAGTGGTGTAGTAGTATTCAAAGCGGTTTTTGTAAAGCGGTTGAAGCTCCTTAGTTGTGGGGGGCTTGCCAGGGCAGTGCTGGGATGTTGGAGGGGCTGGCCGAGGCTCTGGCCCCATAAAGGACTTAGCAAAACTCCAATAGATCTTGGATGATTAATTCGATATATTATTTCTTAAAGTATAAGTTGGTTAATTCTAAATGACTTGATTAAATTAGCTGATGAAGAAATGGTTAGCGGTTTATTTTGGGTTTACTAAGAGGGAATTTAATGGCTTAATGACGCTTGTGGTCTTAATTGGGCTAATAATGAGCTTTCCTTATATATATGGTTTAATAAAACAGGAGGAGCAAGTAACTGAAGGTGAAGTGCAAGCTGTTTTAGAATTAGCCTTGTTAGAAAAGAAAAAGCTCAACAATAGAAAGGAACATCATGCTGAACCGCGGACCGTTAAAAGGAGAGCTAGCTTATTTACTTTTGATCCGAATACCATTAGTGTGGCAGAATGGGTAAAACTTGGTTTGTCAGCTAAACAGGCTGAGGCTATTTTAAAATATAGGGTGAAAGGTGGTAAGTTTAGAAAGCATTCAGATTTGCGCAAAATGTACACCATAAGCGAACAGATGTATGAGCGGTTGGAACCATATATCAGGATTGGAAATGATTTAGAAAGCAGTTTAGTGCTTACTGCAAAAGTATATACCAAACGAGTGCCGATAAAGTCTGCACCTGTTATTATTGAAGTTAATGGCGCAGATACTACTGAACTTGATCAAATAAAAGGAATTGGGATGACGTTTGCCAATCGCATCATTAAATATAGAGAAAGGATTGGAGGTTTTTATAAAAAGGAGCAGTTGATGGAAGTATTTGGCCTGGATTCGGTAAAGTACGAGGAGATTAAAGATCAGGTCGTAATTGATGTTAGTAAACTAAAAAAGATAAATGTGAATACTGCTGAACTGGCTGATTTTAAAAATCACCCGTATATCAGATATAAACAAGTAAATGCGCTGATACAATATAGGAAACAGCATGGAAATTATAGTAATATTGCAGACTTAAATAAAGTAGCTATTTTAAATCAGGAAACGATTAACCGTTTAGCTGCTTATCTTGAATTTTAACCATGATCGAATCAAAAATAAAATCAACAGTACGCGATGTAAATGATTTTCCGAAAGCAGGAATCGTTTTTAAAGATATCACTCCAATATTAAAAGAGCCTCAATTGTGTCTGGAGATCACCAGTGCACTGGCCGAGCAGCTTAAAAGTGTGGGTATTGATGTAGTTGCGGGTATCGAAAGTCGGGGGTTTTTATTTGGTCCGGCGTTGGCCCAACTTTTAAATGTTCCTTTTGTGCCAATCAGGAAGGCGGGTAAGCTGCCCTATAAAACAGTGCAGCAGTCGTATGAACTTGAGTATGGGACGGCAACTATAGAGCTGCATGAGGATGCGCTAATTGCCGGGCAAAAAGTTTTGATCCATGATGACTTACTGGCCACTGGTGGAACCGTTGTTGCCGCATCTAAATTGGTGATGCAGCTGGGCGCCGAAGTTGCAGGTTATTCTTTTATTATTGCTTTGGATTTCTTGAACGGAAGAGTCAGACTAGCGCCCTATAGTGAGCAAATCTTTGCACTTGCATCATATTAAAATTTGGCGGATTTATTGTTTTCTTTAGCTCTTGGCTGCTGAATGGCGCATTTTGAAAAAAAATAATAAAAAAAACTTTTGACCTTATTCGTTTGTCTAAAATGATAGGGTAAGGTTAATGAACTAAATACCATTTCGTTCTATCTTTTGGCGAATTTTTAACTGGTGATGCTGTAGTTTTATTTGTTTATCATTGCTCAAATTCAAACAATCAAATATGTTAGAAACGATGGATAATTCTGTGGGATTCAACTTTAGTATCTCAGAAAATCAAGAGATGATCAGGGGTATGGTGAAAGATTTTGCCGAGAAAAATATCAAACCAAAATTGATGGAATGGGATGAATCGCAATATTTTCCTGTTGAAGTTTTTAAACAATTGGGTGAACTGGGTTTGATGGGTGTTCTTGTCCCGGAAATTTATGGTGGATCTGGTTTTGGTTACCAGGAATATGTGGATGTAATTGTAGAAGTCGCAAAAGTTTGTGGTTCTATAGGTTTATCTGTTGCCGCGCATAATTCTTTATGTACCGGACATATTCTGGCTTTTGGAAATGAGGCCCAAAAACAAAAATGGTTGCCTAAGCTGGCTACTGCCGAATGGATAGGGGCCTGGGGTTTAACTGAAGCCAATACTGGATCGGACGCTTTGCGGATGATGACCACGGCTACATTAGATGGGGATGAATATGTAATTAACGGAGCTAAAAACTGGATCACACATGGTAAAAGTGGCGATGTTGCAGTTGTAATGGTCCGTACCGGTGAAAAAGGGGAAGCTAAAGGTATTTCTGCGATTGTTGTTGAACGCGGTACACCTGGTTTTTCGGCCGGTAAAAAAGAGAATAAATTAGGCATGAGGGCTTCGGAAACTACAGAGATGATATTTGACAATTGTCGCGTTCCGAAAGAGAACCTTTTAGGAAATGTAGGAGAAGGGTTTAAACAAGCTATGAAGGTGTTGGACGGTGGAAGGATTTCTATTGCCGCATTGGCTCTTGGTATCGCTAAGGGTGCCTATGAGGCGGCTGTTGCCTATTCCAAAGAGCGTCATCAGTTTGGACAACCGATAGCTAGCTTTCAGGGGATAAGTTTTAAACTCGCCGATATGGCCACAGAAATTGAAGCTGCTGATTTGTTGATCAGGCAGGCTGCCGATTTAAAGAATCGTGGTTTACCTATGACAAAAGAGTCGGCAATGGCCAAATATTTTGCTTCAGAGGTTTGTGTAAGGTGTGCTACTGAAGCTGTACAGATTTTTGGTGGCTATGGCTATACTAAAGATTTTCCAGTTGAGAAGTTCTATCGCGATAGCAAATTATGCACAATAGGAGAGGGGACCTCCGAAATTCAGAAAATAGTCATTGCACGGGAAGTGCTGAAAGACTAAAGTCCTATTTAAGACGAATATGCTAACCAATTATAAAACTGGTAAATCCGGTGTATCGAAAGATACCCGGATTTATTATTTTATGGAGATGATCTGATCTACCACAAACGGGCTATAACCTCTCCATGGCAAACTTTTTACATATTCTGTATAATGCAGTTCGAAAGTTTTTCCACTGTTTAGCATCATTTTCTCTGCAAGATCCTTATTACTCACCGAAAATTCAAATTCATTCGACTGTATAGCGCCGGGCTGTCCGGTGCGGAATCCGGTCTGGATCAGTTTGCCTTCGTATGTTTTGAATAAATATCCCTTTTTAACTACATAATTAAGTTGTCCGGCTTTAACACCTTCTCCGAATACAAAATAGTAATTGTAATAAAAATAGCCACCAAGGGCAATGATTAAGATGGCAAGGACGATGAATAGTGTTTTTTTAGATTTCATAGATATAAGTTTTGATCATAAATATAACTAAATAACCAGTTAGGTTTGAGTATATTAATAATTAAATATGATATATTGTTTTGATTATCAAATGAAAGCTCTATCTTTGCAGTCCTAAAAACAACGAGAGGAGGTATTTTACGTTATGATCATTATTAATATTAAAGACGGCGAATCATTGGATAAGGCGTTAAAACGTTTCAAAAAGAAGTTTGAAAAAACAGGAGTTTTGAGAGAATTGCGTAGCCGCCAAGCTTATGAGAAAAAATCTGTAGCTCGTCGTACACTAGTGAAACACGCTATTTATAAACAAAATATGCAACTTGAAGGAACAATCTAGTTCTGAAGGTTTAATATCATATTAAAACGTCATCGAAACCCGGTGACGTTTTTTTTGTGTTAAAAAAGGTCGTTGTTATACTAATCTTTTGTATATTCACTTAAACGAGCAATACAAAAGTTTCTATGACTGTTGAGCAATTTTTAACCTATCTGCAGCACGAGAAGAGATATTCTTCACATACCATCCAGTCTTACCAAACAGATCTGCTTCAGTTTGAAGATTTTATAGGAAAAACATTCGACATGCCATTGGCGGAGGTTAAGCATGTGCATATAAGAGATTTTATGGTGTACCTGATGGACAATAAGGTTGGAGAGAATTCAGTAGGCAGGAAGTTGTCTACACTTCGTAGTTTTTATAAATTTCTATTGCGTCAGGATTTAATACCAGCAAGCCCTATGGCTTTGGTTAAGGCGCCTAAAGTGCCTAAAAAACTACCGGTGTTTATAGATGATGCAAAGTTAGACTTGCTGCTGGATTCGGAAGAGTTCTTTGATGATAGTTTTCCTTCGGTAAGGGACAGATTGATTATCGAGACTTTTTTTGGTACAGGGATGCGCTTGGCTGAATTGCTGTCGCTGAAAGAGGAGGATATCAATTTTTATGATTCAACGATCAGGGTAATGGGTAAAAGGAGTAAGGAGCGGATCATTCCTATTAGTAAAATACTTGCTGAGCAGTTGAAAAATTATGTAGCGCTTAAAACATTACAAAAGTTTGATAACAAAACATTGGGCTTAATCGTTACTAATAAAGGAGCTGAAGCTTACCCTGAATTTATCAGGAGGATTGTTCAGCGATATTTAACTTATGTATCCACCCAAGATAAGAAAAGCCCGCACGTGTTACGACATTCTTATGCTACGAGTTTGTTGAACAGGGGCGCCGATTTAAATGCGATCAAGGAGTTGCTAGGACATGCCAGTTTAGCTGCTACGCAGGTTTATACGCATAATTCAGTAGAGAGATTAAAAACAATATATAAACAGGCCCATCCAAAGGCATAAAAAAGGAGGAAAATATGAAAATCACAGTTCAATCGATCCATTTCAACGCAGACCAGAAGTTGTTAGATTTTATCCAGAGAAAAGTCGATAAACTAGATCAGTTTTTTGATCAGATCATTAGTGGGGAAGTTTATTTAAAATTAGAAAATGTAGACGATGAGGCGAATAAGATAAGTGAGGTTAAGTTGATCGTACCGGGGGGGACAATGTTTGCAAAAGAGCAATGTAAATCCTTTGAAGAGGCGACGGATTTAGCAATTGAATCATTAAGAAAGCAAATTACTAAACATAAAGATAAGACGAGAATTAAGTTGAGCGAACACAAGGTTCTTTTGAATGCGAATGAAGTATCTGATTATTAGATACATATTTTTTAGCTTTTTGATATGAAATTGGCAGATTTACTTCTGCCAATTTTTTTTTGAAAATAATTTTGCATCGTATTAAAATTCTTGTAGATTTGCATTCCCATTCAGAGAGGGCGTTGGCCCAGTAAGAAAGAGGGGTGTTCTGTGAAAGATTAATATTGTAGAAAACATTGCTTGATTTATAAGTAATGCATTGTATAAGCCTCCTTAGCTCAGCTGGTAGAGCAACTGACTTGTAATCAGTAGGTCATTGGTTCGATTCCGATAGGAGGCTCTTTTAAGAAGTGTGTAGTGATATGCAGTGATTAAAAGCGGGGGGATACCAGAGTGGCCAAATGGGACAGACTGTAACTCTGTTGTCGCAAGACTTCGAAGGTTCGAATCCTTCTCCCCCCACAATAAAGAAGCGGAAGTAGCTCAGTTGGTAGAGCGATAGCCTTCCAAGCTATAGGTCGCGAGTTCGAACCTCGTCTTCCGCTCAAATTGGAAAAAAGCTGGGCAGTCTGCAGGCAGTGAAAGTTTAACCTTTGTTTCTGGTTAAAATAAATGCAGGCTAAGATTAAAAGCCGAAGTAGCTCAGCGGTAGAGCACTTCCTTGGTAAGGAAGAGGTCGTGGGTTCAAGTCCCATCTTTGGCTCAAAAAAGAGATGCTTTGTTAATCTGTTGTAGAGCAGCTGAACAAGGTTTTTCGTGTTGAAATAGTATCAAAACAAATAATAAATAAAAAGTTAACCTACTAATAAGTATAAAAACATGGCAAAAGAAAAGTTTGACCGCAGCAAGCCGCACTTAAACATCGGCACAATCGGTCACGTTGACCACGGTAAAACAACCTTAACAGCAGCTATCACTAAAGTGTTATCTGATGCTGGTTTATCTGAGGCGCGTTCATTTGATTCTATTGACTCTGCTCCAGAGGAAAAAGAAAGAGGTATCACTATTAATACAGCACACGTTGAATATTCAACAGCTAACCGTCACTATGCACACGTTGACTGTCCAGGTCACGCGGATTATGTGAAAAACATGGTTACTGGTGCTGCGCAAATGGATGGAGCTATCATCGTTGTAGCTGCTACAGATGGTCCGATGCCACAAACTCGTGAGCACATTCTATTGGCTCGTCAGGTAGGTGTACCTTCATTGGTTGTATTCATGAATAAAGTGGATATGGTTGATGATCCTGAGTTATTAGAATTAGTAGAGATGGAAATTCGTGAATTGTTATCATTCTATGAATTCCCTGGTGATGATATCCCTGTTATTCAAGGTTCAGCTCTTGGTGGCTTGAACGGAGATCCAAAATGGGTAGCTAAAATCATGGAATTAATGGATGCTGTTGATAGCTACATTCCAATTCCTCCACGTTTAACTGATCTTCCATTCTTAATGCCTGTTGAGGACGTATTCTCGATCACTGGTCGTGGTACTGTTGCAACTGGTCGTATTGAGCGTGGTGTAATCAACTCTGGTGATCCAGTTGAGATCTTGGGTATGGGTGCAGAAAATCTTAAATCAACTGTAACAGGTGTTGAGATGTTCCGTAAGATCCTTGATTATGGTGAAGCTGGTGATAACGTAGGTTTATTGTTACGTGGTATTGAGAAAACTGATATCCGCCGTGGTATGGTTATCTGTAAACCAGGTTCGGTAAATCCTCACACTGATTTCAAAGCTGAGATCTATGTATTGTCAAAAGCAGAAGGTGGACGTCACACTCCATTCTTTAACAAATACCGTCCACAATTCTATTTCCGTACCACAGACGTAACTGGTGAGATCTCACTAGCTGAAGGAACTGAAATGGTTATGCCAGGTGATAACGTTACAATTACAGTTAAATTGATCAACGCAATCGCAATGGAAAAAGGTCTACGTTTCGCAATCCGTGAGGGTGGTAGAACAGTAGGTGCTGGTCAGGTAACTGAAATTTTAAAATAATCACTTAGCTCTTTAAGAGATAAGCAGATCATAAAGCAAAGTACTTGGGCTTTATAGCCTAAGTACTTTGTTCTAAAAGAAGCACTAATTCTTAGATAAGAATTAAATATACACGGGAATAGTTCAATGGTAGAATAGAGGTCTCCAAAACCTTTGATCAGGGTTCGAATCCTTGTTCCCGTGCAAAAAGATAATTATGGCTAAAGTAGTTCAATTTATTAAAGAATCCTACGAGGAAATGACCCATAAGGTTACCTGGCCTACATGGGGTGAATTGCAAAATTCAGCAGTATTGGTTTTGGTAGCTTCATTAATCATTGCATGTGTTGTATTTGCAATGGATAAGGGATCTACTTTTGTTTTAGATACTTTTTATAAATCACTTTCTAATTAATATAGCTCAATGGAAGATCAGTTGAAATGGTATGTGGTTAGAGCTGTTAGCGGTAAAGAAAAAAAAGTAAAACAGTATATCGATTCTGAAATTAGTCGTTTAGGATTTTCTCATTTGGTACCACAGGTATTGATCCCAATGGAGAAATACTATCAGATGAAGGATGGTAAAAAGATTGCGAAGGAACGCAATTATTACCCGGGCTATGTTTTGATCGAGGCTATTTTAGATGGAGAATTAGAACACATTATTAAGAATATTAATAGTGTGATTGGTTTTTTAGGGGATAAGGGTGGAAATCCGGTTCCTATGCGTCAGGCAGAAGTTAACCGTATTTTAGGTAAAGTTGATGAGATGAGCCAGCAAGGCGAAACCATGAACGTTGCTTATTATGTAGGCGAGAACGTTAAAGTTATGGATGGACCATTCAATGGTTTTACTGGCGTTATTGAAGAGGTTAACGAAGAGAAGAAGAAATTAAAAGTTATGGTTAAGATTTTCGGAAGAAAGACTCCATTGGAGCTTAACTATATGCAGGTAGAGAAAGAATAGTTTTAACTATTTAAAACAATATCAAGATCTTAAATGTTACATGCTTCCAACATAATAACATTGAGTATTACAAATTAACAAAACAGAAAATGGCAAAAGAAGTCAGTGCGCTTGTTAAGTTACAAATCAAGGGTGGAGCCGCAAATCCATCGCCACCAGTAGGACCTGCGTTAGGTGCTAAGGGGGTGAACATTATGGAATTTTGCAAGCAATTCAATGCTCGTACCCAAGATAAGCCCGGTAAAGTATTACCAGTCGTAATTACTGTTTATGCTGACAAGTCTTTCGAATTTATCATCAAAACCCCTCCAGTTGCTATCCAATTAAAGGATGCTACTAAATTAACGAGTGGTTCTGCTGAGCCCAACCGTAAGAAAGTTGGTTCGGTGACTTGGGATCAGGTTAAGTCAATTGCTGAAGATAAAATGACTGATTTAAATGCATTTACTATCGAATCGGCAATGAGTATGGTTGCCGGTACAGCACGCAGTATGGGAATCACCGTTAGCGGTGATGCACCTTGGACAAATTAATTAACAAAAAACAGTTTACAACAGTGGCTAAATTAACAAAAAATCAAAAAAAGGCACATGCTAAACTAGAATCTGGTAAAACGTATTCTTTAAAGGATGCGGCTGCTTTGGTAAAAGAGATTACTACAACTAAATTTGATGCATCGGTTGATATCGATGTAGCATTAGGTGTAGATCCACGTAAAGCCAATCAAATGGTACGTGGTATTGCTACTTTACCACACGGTACAGGTAAAACTGTACGTGTATTAGTTCTTTGTACTCCTGATAAGGAAGAAGAGGCTAAAGCGGCAGGTGCAGATTTTGTAGGTTTAGACGAATATGTAGCCAAGATTGAAGGTGGATGGACTGATGTTGACATTATTATCACTACTCCTGCTTGTATGGCAAAGGTAGGTAAACTGGGCCGCGTTTTAGGTCCACGTAACCTTATGCCAAACCCTAAATCAGGTACTGTAACTAACGAAGTTGGTAAAGCAGTTACTGATGTAAAAGGCGGTAAGATTGATTTTAAAGTTGACAAAAGTGGTATTATACACGCTTCAGTAGGAAAAGTATCATTCCCAGCAGAGAAAATATATGAAAATGCTTTAGAAGTTCTTCAAGTAATTTCTAAGTTAAAACCATCTGCTGCAAAAGGAACTTATTTTAAGAGCATTCATGTTTCTTCAACTATGAGTCCTGGAATTGCAATCGAAACTAAATCAGTAGCGGGGATCTAATTATGAACAGAGAAGAAAAACACGAAGTCGTTTCGGCTCTTCAAGTGAAGATGCAGGAATACGGTAATTTTTATATTGCCGATACATCAAGCTTATCTGTTGAGAAAGTAAACAGTATCCGTCGCAAATGTTTTGAAAGCGGGATTGAAATGCAAGTTGCTAAAAACACTTTGATCAGAAAAGCGATTGAAGGATTAGAAGGCGATGCATCAGAAATCTTTGTTGCGCTTAAAGGTCAATCAGCATTATTATTCTCAACAGTAGGTAACGGTCCAGCTAAGCTGATCAAAGCCCTGAGAAAAGGATCTGATAAACCTCAGCTTAAAGCTGCATATATCGATTCAACAGTATTTATTGGTGATAACCAATTAGATACTTTAGTAAGCTTGAAATCAAGAGAAGAGCTTATTGGAGATATCATTGGATTATTACAATCACCAGCTAAAAACGTTATATCGGCATTACAGTCTGGCGGTAACAAAATTGCAGGAATTGTTAAAACTCTTCAAGAAAGAGAAGGTTAAGAACACCTTAAAAGTTCATATTAAACAAATTATTTTTACGTAAATTTTTAAAAATCTATAAAAATGGCAGATTTAAAAGCGTTTGCTGAGCAATTGGTAAACTTAACAGTTAAAGAAGTTAACGAATTAGCTCAAATCTTAAAAGACGAGTACGGTATTGAACCAGCTGCTGCTGCAGTTGCAATTGCAGGTCCTGCTGGTGATGCTGCTCCTGCAGCTGAAGAGAAATCTACTTTTGATGTAATATTGAAAGAAGCTGGTGGTCAGAAATTAGCAGTTGTTAAATTGGTAAAAGACTTAACTGGTTTAGGTTTGAAAGAAGCTAAAGACTTAGTTGATGGTGCACCGAAAGAATTGAAAGCTGGTGTTTCTAAAGACGAAGCTGCTGCTTTGAAAACTCAATTAGAAGAAGCTGGAGCTGTAGTTGAAATTAAGTAATCACTTAATTTTAATATAAATTAAACATAGACTCCGACTGTATAGTCGGAGTCTATACCTGTTTATAAACATTTCATTTAGTTTGGTTGATGAAATTGTTTAGCGGCAAACCAAACAAATAGTTTATTCTTAAACTAAATTAACTTTAGTCCATTGGCAAATAAAGTCGACCAAAGAGTAAATTTTGCACGTAGTAAGCATATCATAGATTACCCGGATTTTCTAGATGTGCAGTTGCAATCATTCAGAGAATTTTTTCAGATCGAAACTACTTCAGATAACCGTCACACAGAAGGTTTATTTAAGGTGTTTGCTGAAAATTTTCCAATCACAGATTCAAGAAACATTTTTGTTTTAGAATTCCTGGATTATTTTATTGACCCACCGCGTTATGATATACCTGAGTGTATTGACCGTGGGTTAACTTATAGTGTTCCATTGAAAGCTAAATTAAAGCTTTCGTGTAATGATGCAGAACACGAAGATTTTGAAACCATCATTCAAGATGTGTATTTAGGAACCATACCTTATATGACTCCTAAAGGTACGTTTGTGATTAACGGTGCAGAGCGTGTAATTGTTTCACAGTTACACAGGTCTCCTGGAGTGTTCTTCGGCCAAAGCCGTCACACTAACGGAACTAAGTTGTATTCTGCTCGTGTAATTCCTTTCAAAGGTTCTTGGATTGAGTTTGCTACTGACGTAAATAACGTTATGTATGCTTATATCGACCGTAAGAAGAAATTCCCTGTTACCACGTTATTGCGTGCTATCGGTTACGATTCTGATAAAGACATTCTTGAATTGTTTGATCTTGCTGATGAGGTTAAGGTTAGCAAATCAGGTTTGAAGAAATATATCGGACGTAAACTTGCTGCAAGAGTATTGAGGAAATGGGTAGAGGATTTTGTGGATGAAGATACTGGCGAGGTAGTTTCTATTGATCGTAATGAAGTGATCCTGGACAGGGATACAGTTTTAGAAGACGACCATATTGATATGATCATTGATGCTGGTGTTAAAACGATCATCTTGTCTAAAGATGATGGTGCAAGCCAGGCTGATTATACCATTATATATAATACTTTACAAAAGGATACTTCTAACTCTGAAAAAGAGGCTGTTGAAAACATCTATCGTGCTTTGCGTAATGCAGAACCACCTGATGAGGAAACTGCAAGAGGTATTATCGAACGTTTGTTCTTCTCTGATAAACGTTATGACTTAGGTGATGTGGGTAGATACCGTATCAACCGTAAGTTGAAAATGGATACTCCTGATCATGTAAAGGTTTTAACAAAAGCGGATATTATTGCTATTGTTAAATATTTGATTAAACTGATCAACTCTAAAGAAGAGGTGGATGATATTGATCACTTGTCGAATCGTCGTGTTCGTACAGTAGGTGAGCAATTATACGCTCAATTTGGTGTTGGTTTGGCACGTATGGCTCGTACCATCCGTGAGCGCATGAACATACGTGACAATGAGGTTTTCACACCAACTGATTTGATTAATGCCCGTACTTTATCGTCGGTTATTAATTCATTCTTTGGTACAAACCAGTTATCACAGTTCATGGACCAGACGAATCCTTTGGCGGAGATTACGCACAAGCGTCGTTTGTCAGCCTTAGGTCCAGGTGGTTTGTCACGTGAGCGTGCAGGTTTCGAGGTTCGTGACGTTCACTATACGCACTACGGTCGTTTGTGTACGATTGAAACACCAGAGGGACCAAACATTGGTTTGATTTCTTCTCTTTGTGTACACGCGAAGATCAACAACTTAGGTTTCATTGAAACTCCATATAAAAAAGTAGAGGATGGTATTGTTGTCATGGACGAACCGGTTATCTATTTATCTGCTGAAGATGAAGATGGTAAAACGATTGCTCAGGCAAATGCCTCTTATGATGATAAAGGTAATTTCACTACATCACGTGTAAAGGCACGTTATGAGGGTGACTTCCCGGTTATTGAGCCTGAGAAATTAGACTTAATGGACGTGGCACCTAATCAGATTACTTCGATCGCTGCATCGTTGATTCCTTTCCTTGAGCATGATGATGCGAACAGGGCTTTGATGGGGTCGAACATGCAACGTCAGGCCGTACCTTTGTTGCGTCCTGAGGCTCCGATTGTTGGTACAGGTTTGGAAGGTCGCGTAGCTCGCGATTCGAGAACACTGATCAATGCTGAAGGCGATGGTGTAGTTGAATATGTAGATGCTAATGAGATCACTATTAAATATGTTAGAAACGACAGCGATCGTTTAGTTTCTTTCGAAGGTGATAGCAAAACTTATAAATTAATCAAATTCAAGAAAACCAACCAGAATACTTGTATCAACTTAAAACCGATTGTTAAGAAGGGTCAGAAAGTTGTTAAAGGACAAGTACTTTGTGAAGGGTATGCTACTGAAAATGGTGAATTGGCATTGGGAAGAAACTTAAAAGTTGCTTTCATGCCTTGGCAAGGGTATAACTTTGAGGATGCGATCGTAATTAGCGAGCGTATTGTTCGTGAAGATATCTTTACTTCTTTACACATTGAAGAGTTTGAATTGGAAGTACGTGATACAAAACGTGGGGAAGAGGAATTGACACCAGATATCCCTAACGTTTCTGAAGAAGCTACTAAAGATTTAGATGAAAACGGTATTATCCGTATTGGTGCTGAGGTTAAAGAGGGTGACATCCTTATTGGTAAGATCACTCCTAAGGGAGAGTCTGATCCTTCGCCGGAAGAGAAATTATTACGTGCGATATTTGGTGATAAAGCAGGAGATGTGAAAGATGCATCTTTGAAAACTCCACCATCTATCAGAGGGGTAGTAATTGACACTAAATTATTCTCAAGAGCTAAGAAAACTACTAAAGCTGAAGAAAAATCGGCAATAGAGAAATTAGACAAGAGATATGATCTTGCTGTTTTAAACTTGAAAAACGAACTGGTAGATAAACTATTCCAAATTGTGAATGGTAAAACATCTCAAGGTGTATACAACGTTTATAAAGAACTGTTGTTCCCTAAGGGTGCTAAGTTTACGCAGAAAAGTTTATCTGATCTTGAATATGCACACATCAATCCATACAAATGGACTACTGATGATGATAAAAATGATCAGATCAAGTTATTGCTTCATAACTATGGTATTCGTGTTAACGAAGAGCTAGGTGCTTACAAACGTGATAAATTTGCCATCAGTGTTGGTGATGAATTGCCATCAGGTATTGTACAAATGGCTAAAGTTTATGTAGCTAAAAAACGTAAATTAAAAGTGGGTGATAAGATGGCTGGTCGTCACGGTAATAAGGGTATTGTAGCCCGTATTGTACGTGATGAAGATATGCCATTCCTTGAAGACGGAACTCCTGTTGATATCGTGTTGAACCCATTGGGTGTACCTTCACGTATGAACCTGGGCCAGATCTATGAAACTGTATTGGCATGGGCTGGTAAAGAATTGGGTGTTAAATTTGCAACTCCGATTTTTGATGGTGCTAAACATGACGAGGTAGAAGAGTGGATTGCTAAAGCTGGTGTACCTGCTTCAGGTAGAACTTATTTACATAATGGTTTAACGGGTGAGAAATTTGACCAGCCAACAACTGTAGGTATTATCTATATGTTGAAATTAGGACACATGGTTGATGATAAGATGCACGCCCGTTCAATTGGACCATACTCATTGATCACACAACAACCATTGGGTGGTAAAGCCCAATTCGGTGGTCAGCGTTTTGGTGAGATGGAGGTTTGGGCATTGGAGGCATTTGGTGCTGCCAATATCCTACAAGAGATATTAACTGTTAAGTCGGATGATGTTATCGGTAGGGCCAAAACTTATGAGGCAATTGTAAAAGGCGAGAACCTTCCTACTCCTGGTGTACCGGAATCGTTTAACGTATTGGTACATGAGTTACGTGGATTAGGTTTAGATATTACGTTAGACTAATGTTGAAAGTTATTTTGTTGGGATGTCTCAAAGGCTTTTCTGAAAGCATCCCAACTTTTTAAATTTTTCAACTTTCAAACAAAAGAGCTATGTCTTACAAAAAGGATAATAAATTAAAAAGCAATTTCACCTCGATTACCATTAGTTTGGCATCGCCTGAGGCTATTTTAGAGCGCTCTAGTGGTGAGGTGTTAAAACCTGAGACTATCAATTATCGTACTTACAAACCTGAACGTGATGGTTTGTTTTGCGAGCGTATTTTTGGTCCGGTAAAAGATTACGAATGTCATTGCGGTAAATATAAACGTATCCGTTATAAAGGTATTGTTTGTGACCGTTGTGGTGTTGAGGTAACGGAAAAGAAAGTTCGTAGAGAACGTATGGGACACATCAACCTGGTGGTTCCTGTAGCGCATATCTGGTATTTCCGTTCATTACCAAATAAAATTGGATACTTATTAGGCTTACCAACAAAAAGACTTGACCTGATCATTTACTACGAACGTTATGTAGTAATTCAGCCAGGCTTTATGGCTGAAGAAGGTATTCAGTTTATGGATTTCTTAACTGAAGAAGAGTATTTAGATATTCTTGATAAGTTACCTAAAGAAAACCAATACCTGGATGATAAAGATCCTAATAAATTCATCGCTAAAATGGGTGCTGAAGCATTAGAAGACTTATTAAAGCGTATTGACTTAGATACTTTATCTTATAACTTACGTCACCAGGCTGCTAACGAGACTTCACAACAACGTAAAAACGAAGCATTAAAACGCTTGCAGGTTGTTGAGGCTTTCCGTGGATCAAGATCACGTATTGAGAATAACCCTGAGTGGATGATCATCAAGATTGTTCCGGTTATTCCACCAGAATTACGTCCTTTGGTTCCTTTGGAAGGTGGTCGTTTTGCGACTTCAGATCTAAATGATTTGTACCGTCGTGTGATTATCCGTAATAACCGTTTGAAGCGTTTGATCGAGATCAAAGCTCCAGAGGTAATTTTACGTAACGAAAAACGTATGTTACAGGAAGCTGTAGATTCGTTATTTGATAACTCACGTAAAGTAAATGCTGTAAAAACTGAAGGTAACCGTGCTTTGAAATCCCTTTCTGATATCTTGAAAGGTAAACAAGGTCGTTTCCGTCAGAACTTATTAGGTAAACGTGTGGATTACTCGGCACGTTCGGTAATTGTTGTAGGTCCAAACCTTAAATTACACGAGTGCGGTTTACCTAAGGATATGGCTGCTGAGCTATTCAAACCATTTATCATCCGTAAGATGATAGAAAGAGGTATTGTTAAAACAGTAAAATCTGCAAAGAAAATTGTAGACAGGAAAGATCCATTAGTTTGGGATATTCTTGAGAATGTTTTAAAGGGACACCCTGTATTACTAAACCGTGCGCCTACGTTGCACAGATTAGGTATCCAGTCGTTCCAACCTAAATTGGTTGAAGGTAAAGCAATTCAGTTACACCCTCTAGTGTGTACGGCTTTTAACGCGGATTTTGACGGTGACCAGATGGCAGTACATTTACCATTAGGGCACGCCGCAATCCTTGAAGCGCAGGTATTAATGCTTGCAGCGCATAACATCTTGAACCCTGCAAATGGTACGCCTATTACTGTACCTTCTCAGGATATGGTTTTGGGTCTTTATTACATTACTAAAGGCCGTAGAACAGATGAAAAACGTGTAGTTAAAGGACAAGATTTCTCTTTCTATTCTCCGGAAGAGGTAATCATTGCTTATAATGAAAAACGTATTGATCTTCACGCATTTATCAAAGTTAAGGTAAATGTTAAATTAGAAGATGGTACGATCGCTAATAAATTGATGGAAACTACTGTTGGTCGTGTATTGTTTAATCAAATGGTACCGGAAGAAGTAGGTTATATCAACGAACTATTAACCAAGAAATCTTTAAGAGATATCATTGGTGAAGTTGTTAAAATCACTGGTATGGCACGTGCATCAAGATTCCTTGATGACATTAAGGAATTAGGTTTCCAAATGGCATTCCGCGGTGGTTTATCATTTAACTTACAGGATGTAAACATCCCTGTTGAGAAGCAAGCGCTATTAGAGCAGGCTTCGGCAGAAGTTGAAGAGGTAAGGAATAACTATAACATGGGTTTCATTACCAACAACGAGCGTTACAACCAAATTATCGATATCTGGACTCGTATCAATAACAGATTGACATCATTCGTGATGAATCAGTTATCGAGCGATAACCAAGGTTTCAACTCAGTATATATGATGTTGGACTCTGGAGCCCGTGGTTCGAAAGAGCAGATTCGTCAGCTATGCGGTATGCGTGGTTTGATGGCTAAGCCTCAGAAATCAGGTTCAGGTGGCGAGATTATTGAAAACCCGATCTTATCAAACTTTAAAGAAGGATTGTCGGTATTAGAGTACTTTATCTCTACCCACGGTGCTCGTAAAGGTTTGGCGGATACGGCGTTAAAAACAGCTGATGCGGGTTACTTGACACGTCGTTTACATGATGTGGCACAGGATATGATCGTTAATTCTGAGGATTGCGGTACATTGAGAGGTATGTATACTACTGCACTGAAAGATAATGAAGACATTGTTGAGCCATTATTTGACAGAATTTTAGGTCGTATTTCTCTACATGATGTGTTTAATCCTTTAGACGGAAACCTATTGGTTGGTGCCGGACAGGATATCACTGAAGAGATTGCAAAAACAATTGAAGAGTCTCCATTAGAAGGCATTGAAATTCGTTCGGTATTAACCTGCGAAAACAAAAGAGGAGTTTGTGCATTATGCTATGGACGTAACCTGGCAACTGGTAAACGTGTTCAAAAAGGTGAGGCTGTTGGTGTAATTGCTGCACAGTCAATCGGTGAGCCGGGTACACAGTTAACACTACGTACATTCCACGTTGGGGGTACTGCATCGAACATTGCTGCAGAATCTCAGATCACAGCTAAATTTGATGGTGTGATTGAATTTGAAAACGTTCGTACTGTTGCTACCAAAACTGAAGATGGTGATACACAAATTGTATTGGGTCGTTCAGGTGAGTTCAAGATTGTTGAGCCAGGTACTGGCAAAGTGATCATGACCAACAACATTCCTTATGGTTCATTCTTATATGTTGAGGATGGAGCTAAAATCACTAAAGGTGATAGGATTTGTTCATGGGATCCATACAACGCGGTTATTATCTCGGAGTTTGCCGGTAAGATTGAATTTGAAGCTATCATTGAGGGGGTAACTTTCCGTGAAGAATCAGATGAACAAACAGGTCACCGTGAGAAAGTAATTATAGATACTCGTGATAAAACTAAAAACCCTTCTGTAAGAATCGTTGACAAAAAAGGTGAATTGATCAGAGGATACAACATCCCGGTTGGTGCCCACATTGCAATTGATGAAGGTGATATGGTTCAAACAGGTCAGATCTTAGTTAAGATACCTCGTGCAACTGGAAAAACAAGGGATATTACGGGTGGTTTACCACGTGTAACTGAGCTTTTCGAAGCACGTAACCCATCTAACCCTGCTGTAGTAACAGAGATTGATGGTGTGGTAACTTTAGGTGGCGTGAAACGTGGTAATCGTGAGATGACTATCGAATCTAAAGATGGTGAAGTTAAAAAATATCTGGTTCCATTGTCTAAACACATCCTGGTTCAGGATAATGACTTTGTAAAAGCAGGTATGCCTTTATCAGATGGTTCGATCTCTCCTGCAGATATTCTGGCTATTAAAGGTCCGGCAGCTGTACAAGAGTACTTAGTAAATGGTATCCAGGAGGTTTATCGTTTGCAAGGTGTGAAAATCAACGATAAGCACTTTGAGGTAATTGTTCACCAAATGATGCAAAAGGTTCATATCGAAGATCCAGGAGATACTAGTTTCTTAGAGAACAACTCTGCAGATCGTTGGGACTTCATGATCGAGAACGATGAGATCTATGACAAAAAAGTTGTAGTTGAGGCTGGTGATTCAAACACTGTTAAACCTGGTCAGATCATCTCGTTACGTAAATTAAGAGACGAGAATTCTCAATTGAAACGTAAAGACTTGAAACAAATTGAAGTTCGTGATGCAAGACCTGCAACAGCTAGTTCAATGCTGCAAGGTATTACGCGTGCTTCATTAGGTACGAAATCGTTCATCTCGGCGGCATCGTTCCAGGAAACTACAAAAGTATTAAATGAGGCAGCTATTGCCGGTAAACGTGATAGCATGCTTGGATTGAAAGAAAACGTTATTGTTGGACACTTGATCCCTTCAGGTACTGGTGTACGTGGATACGAGCGTATCATTGTAGGTTCTCAGGAAGAATATGATAAATTACTAGCTTCGAAACAAGAAGAAATCGATGCTTAATATTTAAATACATTTTTCTAAAATCCCCCTTCTTTTAAGTTGGGGGATTTTTTTTGGCTACTCAATCTAAAATTTTATCTAAGTTTGTTTTATGGAAGAACAAAACAACGACAACCAACTAAATATTGAGCTTTCTGAAGAAATCGCAGAAGGGATATTTTCCAATCTGGCTATTATAACGCATTCAAATACAGAGTTTGTATTGGATTTTATCCGGGTTATGCCTGGTGTGCCTAAAGCTAGAGTAAAATCAAGGATTATATTGACGCCTGAGCATGCTAAGCGACTGGTAGCTGCAATGCAGGATAATATTGAAAAGTATGAAGCTGTAAATGGACGCATCAAGACTCAAGAGGAGCCTCCGGGCTTTCCTATGAACTTTGGGGGACCAACGGCGCAGGCTTAGCCTGTTTTTTGACTGATATAATTGATGACGGCATTATCCTGTCCAGGTTCAAACCAGGTAGTGCTGTCATCTCTTCTAAACCAGGTGAGCTGACGTTTCGCGAAGCGTCTTGTATTCTGCTTGATTTGATCGACTGCTTCTTTTAACGTGATTTCTCCATCCAGGTAAGCGAATAATTCTGAGTAACCTACAGTATTTAGCGCATTGTATTTTCTGAAAGGTTGCAGACCTTTTACTTCATCTAATAAACCGGCCTCCATCATTTTATCTACACGTTGATTTATTCGGTTATAGAGTTCTGTACGATCCATATTCATACCTATTTTGATGATATTGAAAGGTCTTGTCTTTTTTCTGTTGGTAAGATGAGCTGATAGTTTTGTACCTGTAGATAGGTAAAATTCCAAGCCTCTTATCATGCGCTGAGGGTTGGCCTGGTCTACTTTGTTATAGTATTCGGGATCATACCCGCTGAGCTGTTTTTTTATAGCTTCCAGACCTTCATTTTCCAATCGTTGATTTAGTTGTTCCCTGATGTTCATATCTGTTTGCGGAAGGTCGTCCAGTCCGTTACATACCGCATCTATATATAGACCTGAACCGCCAACCATGATCAAAAGTTTATGCTTTTCAAACAATTTAGTTATCAATTCCATGGCTTGTACTTCGAAATCACCGGTACTAAATAGGTTCTTTATACTGTGGGAGTTGATAAAGTGATGTGGGGCTGCAGCCAACTCCTCAGTTGAGGGCTTAGCTGTACCAATTTCCATTTCTTTAAAAAATTGTCTGGAATCGGCAGATATAATTTCAGTAGAAAAATGCTTGGCCAAAGCAATGGCCAGTGCAGTTTTTCCTATTCCGGTTGGACCAACAATTACAATTAATGTTTTATTTAATGCCATGCTGGGCATTAGTAGTCCTCTTTGTTATCATATTCTTCGTCTTCATAGCCATCATTGTCTGAAAATTCATCTGCATCGTCAGATTCTTCATCTTCGTCTACATCATCAGACTTTTCTTCTGCATTGATACCTCTGCCACCCATCGCTTCAAGCTCTTCAGTATCTTCAGGTACAAAATCCATTTCATTTAAGAAATCAAAGTCCGAAGATGCAGGTGCAGCTGATATTGCAACAGCTCCAAAGTTATCCTTTTCAATAATTTTAGGTGCTTCTCCTATACTTTTTACTAAGAATGGGTATTCGATATTCGGATCCGGATCAAGAATGATCTTAATGAGTTCTACATGAAAATCAAATGGACGGTCGAAGTTGTAGATATAATAAAATTTCTGGTGCGGGTCTTCAATAAATTTATTTAGTTTAGCAGCTTCCATTAAGGCTACTCCTCTGTCTATTTTGCGTTGGGATGGTAGATAGGCAATTTCATCACCTTTTATCCAGTTATCTGTGCTTACAAAAAATGATGAGGATTTTTCGGCAGAGTATCCGGTTGAGCGATGTACTGCTTTATGTAAATCTTCAAATGTTTGGGTGGATTTGATATCTATTTCCCTTATTACTTCATCGAAATCTTCGAAACTTATTCTAAATCTATAAATTGCCATTTTAGC